>NZ_JBICLB010000033.1:0-590692 GCF_043104845.1 Delftia sp. WSY_7
GCATCTGGGACGACTCCACCATTTCCTTGCGTGTATCCTGATGCTGTTAAGGCGCTGTCATACAGCTTGGGATCAGCCAGAACGATAGGAGCCGATCCATCTACTGTTGCCGAGACGATGAAGCTTTCTACTCCTCCAGTGGGCTTTGGTGGATCTTCACGGTCGTATACAAGTTTGAAGATGGCAACCCAACGCTCCCTGTATGGATTCAGATCACTAGTGGTCGCTGGCAAAGCAGCATGGAATTTCAGCATGCTGCTATCCACAGCGCATCTGTGCAAAGTCGGGTCATATGTGATGGTTCCACCTTCTCCGGTCACACTGTTCACATTGACCTTGCATAGCTTGTCCGCATCTGTTCCGTCCGTCATGGCTGCTATGTAAGCCGTTCTGTTGGAGTTGAAATGTGCATCAGCAGCTATTGCGAATTGCGTCCAGTGGCTCGATATGGACTTTGCCTTACTTACTTCGTTGCCCTTTGATAATAGGCTAAAACTTGCCAGCAGAATGATTGAAAGCAGCGTCAATCCAACAGCTATCTCGATCAGCGCTACACCTCTGTGTTGGTTTTTCATTTTTTCTTTCCTACATACTGCACAGTAAAGTGGCGGACTCTGCGATTTCTTGATCTCCGACGGCATAGTAATTCTCTCTTTTTTGAATCTTCGGTCCTGATTCTGCGTCGGGAAAAAGTTGAGCAATGTTTGCCATGGTTTCCTCGCTGATGTCAGTACAAGCAGACCACGCACCGTCTTCGCCTTTGATCACATACCAGGAAGAGCGCATATCAGCCATGTTCATTCCAGAAGGGGCACTCACCTTGATGTCTCGCCAGTAAAGTCTCTTCAGAGCGATTCTGTCACTATCAGAAAAATAATGATCAGCAGCGGTCATGAATGCTTTGTACTGCTTTATTTCTTCACTAGCGCTTATCTTTATTTCTGAGGCACCTGAATCTCCCTGCGAGGACGCATAGCTGAGTATTGCAGCCAAAAAGAACGCAATGTATACGAAGATCCACATTCATCACTCGCAGTCAAGGTAAACGAAAACCACCGATGGAGCCAGTGACTGTTCTACCGCCTGAAACTGCTGCAATCGTTGGAGGTGTAGACGCATACAGTCGCGCATTCGCCTGTCGTTGCGCCTCTTCATTTATTCCTGAGTAGTTTCCCTGGGAAATACGCTGCTGTACGACCAATGTTTTCTCTAAGAGCTGAACTTGGAGAAGTTTGTTTTCAAGGCGCTGAAACAGCAAGCCGCGTAGCAACTGAGAGAACATCTCTATTTGCCCCTTCTCAATTCTGTCGCTAAAGCTTTGGACGGCTGTAGCTACATCAGAGGCAAAGCTGGTCGTTATGACGAGGAACCCGTTTCCTGCTGCGCGCAGGGCCTCTCTTGCTGCTCCATCTTCACGAATCTCTCCTATAAATAGCATGGATGGAGTCCCAACGGCTTGCGATCGCAGAACTCCCTGAAGTGCCTTTTCCCAGCAGCCACTTCCGTTCTCTTTCACTTGGGTTTGAGTGCAATATCCTTGTCCATGCCAGCCATTGAGCGGGTGTTCTACGGGCTCTTCAACTGTGTGAGCATATCCACTGAATTCAATCAGTCTGGATACGACAGTGGCGGCAGCGGTAGTGCTTTTACCACTGCCTGTTGGACCGCTGATGAGTATGAGCCCCCCTGATGAATGTCTTTGGTCAAGAAGGAATCGCTGTGACGCTTCAGAGAGCTTGGTGGGCAAGCTCTCCAGTGTGGGCGCACTAGATTGCATTTTCCGGAAGCGAATCCAAGTCCCGTCCACAACACTTGAGTCCAAGTGACCACGCCAATTATTGCCTTGGAATGAAATGGTTCCGTCTTCGAGCTTCAGCTCTGTAAAGCTTTTGGCAAGGCTGATGGCATAGTCTCGCAGCAGGGGGTTGAGCTGTAGAGGACCTGGAAACTGTATACTTTTCTCAGGTGCAGTGAGGCATACCCCCAGGTCGGAAATGCTTCCAATGAGGCTGCTCAGGTCTGTTGCGGTAACGGCGTCGATGTTCATTTTATTTCAGGAGACTGCACTCTACGGCGCTATACATAAAAACGACTTGTCCAGGCAAATTGGATTTTTCTTCGTAGTCACTCCCGAACTCATACGATCTGAGAGTCGGCTTTCGAGTCAGCTGAAAATCTGTGGGGTCAGCATAAATTCCCACATGCGATAGTTGGTAGTAGTTCGTTGTGAAAGAGCAGTTGTAGCCACCGCATTTGGGTACTGTCAGCTGGTCGTTTGACGCTTGAACGGGCGTTCCATTGAGCCTTTCTTCATAGCCCCAGCTGCCGCCCCAAGTGGTGCGTGGGGCAGGAGATCCAGCACGTCCCCAAGCACCTCCAAAGCCAGGAACCATGCTGTCACTGGCCTCCGCATTCATATCCAAAGGAAATGACAATCCATTGGAGCCCGAGCGTGTAGGTGTTGCTGGAATCCGTGCATCCAGATACATCCACCACTTCGCAGGGCGCATTGATTCCGGCGTGCTTTCTGCCCATTGATGAATGGGCCGTTGCCAAAAAGCCGGGCTGCGCGTGGTATCTCCAATAGGTGCGCTGTTGCCATCTGGATATGTGCTCACTCCCCCGTTGTGTCCGCTGCCGGAAGTGCCAGGATTTGCCCCGCCGCCACCAGCTCCTGGTGTCGCGCTGCCGCCTTGGCCTGGGGCATAGCTGGAGCCCGCTCCACCGCCGCGCCAGCCAGCACCACCACCGCCACCTGAAACTCCTGGCCAGCCCGAGCCGCCACCGCCCCCAGTGACGATGCGCACGCTGTCACCGGGCGCCACCTGGAAGTCTCCCTTCGTCACCGGAGCTTCCTGGCCACCGTTGCCCCCTGGGGCGATGGCCGCCGTGCTGCCATTCAGAATGATGGCGGTGGAACCGCCACCGCCTCCGTTCGTCCCTGTGCCGCCATTGCCGCCAGCCGCTTTGTAGTAGAGCCGGATGTTCTCCAGCCCGTAGAACTCCGCGGCCTGCAGCGTGAAGCTCACATCCGGCGATTTGATGGCCACGTAGCATTTCTGCAGTGTCTCCACGCGGCCGCTGGCATTGCCGGAGCCGCTTCCACCGCCTGCTTTGGCCGGAGGATAGTAGGTGTAGCCCGACAGAGAGCCCGGAGTCACAAAAACAGCATCGGCCAAGGCATAACTGGTATTGAGGCCCAGGGCGGCGACGGCGCAGGCCTGGGCGACCAGGTGGAGCAGGGCTCGGGGGGGTGTCGTCCTCATTTGCATCGTGCTTCTCTGTCGTAGTGCTCAGCGGACCTGGATGGCGATCTTGGTGCCTGCTTCAGCGCAGCCCGTGGTCAGGCCCGTTTGATCCAAGGTGGCTCCGTTCTTGTAGAGGTTGCCGCCCGAGATGACGCCGGCGTTGGCCGCTGCAGATGCCCCCACGCGGATGGCCATGGCCACTGGCTCCAGCCGGGCCACCAGGTTCGCACAGTCGTCCTTGTCCATGGGGGCTGCGGTACCGCCCAGCGTCATTGCGAACGTGATGCGCGAGCCATTCAGGGCCATCTGGTTGCCATAGCCGTCATACAGCTGGCCAGCGTCGAACTTGATGGGGTTTTTGACGATGCCAATCTTGTCCACTTCTGCGGCCGTGACACTCGTGTAGTCGTTCGCACGATTCCAGTGCTTCTGGATGTCCATGGCCAGATACAGGGCCTTCTCGCCGAGATTTCCTGCATTGATGCCTCCTTTGAGGACGCCCAGGGAACTCAGCACGATGGCGGCCACGATGCCTGCCAGCAGTGTCCAGGCCGCCATTTCAATCATGGACATACCGCGCTGGAGTTTTGCTTGAAAGGCTTGCGGCTTGGAAGTGGTGTTGTGAATGATCATATATGTTGCCTGTGAAATCTATTTAAGAGTGCCGACGATGCCGTACATGGTCACGGCGATCCATAAGATTGATCCTGCAATAGCAAGTGTTCCCAATATGTCCGCCACCATGGCGGTTGTTTTGGCTTTTTCAATCGAGAGTTCAGAGAACTCGTTAGCGATGTGATCCAGGGATTGCCCGAAATCGCTAGTTCTTCCATAAAGACTAATAATCCATGCGTTCTCCTCCGGAAATAAATTGCATGAGGTTAATGAAACGTGAGGGGGTTTTCCTTGTTGCGTAAGTCGCTTGATATGATCGAGCTTGCTTACCATGTATCTGTCTGCGCCCTCGGAGATCGAGTTCACGGCTGTTCTAAACGGAACACCAGTTCTGAGAAATCCGCTCAGGCTTCCCAAGGTTGCAGATGAATTCAGCAACCTGACTGTGGTAAACGGCCAGATGTTTCTATCCAAGAAATTGCGCACCGGCCCGGTCAAATTTTTCTTGAGATAGTTAAACGCCCAATAAATGAAAGCAATAAATAGAAAGAAACCAATAATGAAAGCAATGATGTGATCTGCCACAAATCCAAAACTTTGGGCTGCTTGCGTCCATCGGTGCCTTGGAGCCGCTTGCTCCATTTGCGGGATAATCTCCAGAGAGAAGTAGTAATATATGACGGACATCATGAGTGCATACCAAAGAACGCGCGAGACACCAGACCGTATGATTTTGATGATCTCGGACTGACTGCGCGCATACTTCGCAGCTTGAAGCAAACCCAAGGAGATATTTCCCTGTTCTTCACCACTGCGAATAATCATGGCCTCATTATTCGGGACTAATCCCAATAATACGTCTCCGAGCTTCAGGGTTTGAGCCTCCCTGCCTTCAAGCGAGACTCTTTTGCTTCCGCCGCCCTTCATCCTGCGCATCACTTCTTGAAGCAACGGATGGAGAAAATGTTTTTGCTTGCGGTACTCTGCTTCCATCTCTGAGAGCGCTGCGCCGAGGGGTATTCCACCGGCAGGCCCTGTCATGGAAGCGAGCGCGCCGTATAGCTTGGCCCTGATATCCGTGGTGAGGCGGATTTGGAACAGAATTCTTTTGATCTTCTTCATCAGAATCCATCCCTTCTGAGCATCCCAATACTGTGCTCCACATCGCGCGGATCTACGAGGCCCTGCCGCATTTTTTGAATCGCGTGCGAAAGTGCAGAGACTCCGAGGCCATACTCCACTTTTTCACCCAGCGTGGTGAGCCAGTAATCACGCGCTCCTGCTTCATCCTTTTTCTTGATGAAGCCTAAGAGCTTCTCATCGGGAATGATTATTTCTGCAATGGGTGTTCTTCCGAGGATACCTGTGCCATTGCATGTTTCGCATTTGCACCCTGTATCTAACTTGTTCTCTGCGTTGAGAAAATATCTGCCTTCGTTGATGAAGCGAATATTGTGTTTATCGTCACTTACAGAGGTCAAGCGATTAAAAAGACCCTCATTGATCATGCCGGTCGCACGAGCAAGATCAAGTGGCAATGAACATTCGGGGCACACAATAGGTAATAGCCTTTGATAGACAAAACCGGAAATGAATCCAGGCATGGTCATCAGGTCAATATCTACCCCCAGTTGCTCAAGACGAGAGAACGCAGCCATCGCCGAATAGCCATGGATTGATGACAGAATCTTGTGCCCTGCAAGAACCAGATCCTTTACGGTCTTTGCGGCTTGGCTTTCGCGGATTTCTCCGACCATGACCACATCGGGGTCCTGCCGTAACGTGGCTTCCAAAAGTACGTTGAAAGTATCTTTTGTGGCGGGCATCTGGCATGCGTTGGGAATCTCATATTCCACCGGAGACTCAATCGTGCATACCTTGATATTTGGACCACGGTTTTCGTAGAGCTGCTGTATGCAGCTTTGCAGAGACGATGATTTTCCGGAGTTGGTTGGCCCGACAAATACGACCAGGCCAGAGCCCCCGATGAGCATTTTCTCAACTTGTTCCCGCTGAGCGTCGGAGTATCCGACGTCGCTGAGTTTCTTGAAACCACCTTCGACGTGGGCAGGCCTGAGCAGACGCAAAACTAACTGGAATTTATCCGGATGAATGGCTGTTGAGTGGAACCGCACTGTCAATAGACGCTTGTTCTTTTTCGTGGGGTCATCCCACACGTCAAAATTCGTGTCCTTGATTTCCCGTTTGGTCCAGGAGCCTTTTCGGGCAATGTCCGTTGATTCAAAGTTGAAGAGTACCGAACCATAGTCTTCAGCGGTTGCCAGAGAGATGTCTCCCATCTTGTAACGTCGGCCGTCAATACGGAGCAAGACCTCAGCTTTGTTCTCTCGTGCCTCGATATGGATATCTGATGCGCCAGATTTTGCAGCATCCAATAGCAATTGCCGCACACGCGTCTGGGTAGACGTTTGTTCGGAATCCGAGCTGCTGATCTCGCGCGCGTTGTTGTGGTGGACCGCCCGAATTATTTCCCAAGTGGAGATCAATGGATAGATGTTTAGATGGTTGTCTGCTTTCAGACGCTGAGCAACATCCAACATGCCTCTGCTTTGCAGATACATGTCAGGAGTCATCAGCAAATAGGTACGATGGCTTTTAGAGCTCTTGGAATCTGCGAGCGGCTGATTGAGCGCGAAGCCGGCTATCTTCTGCTCGAACAGCATATTGCTCTGTATCGCCGCGAAGTGTTCCAGATGTTGTTCACCCAGCGGGTGTGTGAGCTTTTGAAGATAGATGTACTCACCTTCCGGAACTGCTGGTACATCAGAGACAGCGTATCTCTCCAGCACTGCACGCTTTTCATTGAGATCCCTCTGCTTGAGCTGGAGTGCTTCCTTGGCTTTTGCATGCTGATCTTGATGTTTATCGCCCCGACGCCCGGGCATTCTCAATGTGATACCGAGTTCCATTTTTTGACCTATTCCAGGATATAGAGCGTTGTGGAGGCGCTAACTTGTGCGCCCACCGCTGCCGGATTATTCCAAATCACGCGCTCGACATTAATGGGATATTTATTTAGTATTTCTACTGCCCAAGGCATGCTCAAGAGCTCACTGCTGCTGGCGGTGTTTAGCTGAAGTTGGATTTTTTTTCCTAATCTGTACTCGCTAACGCCTGCCATGCCTTTGATTTCTGCGGGAGGTCGTAGCGTGACTTCTTCTTCCTGCGAGAATTTGAGAGCCTTGAGATTACGGGCTGCCCAATCCAGTATCGTCATCTTGACGACTCGTGGATCTACCTTCTCAGCGGTAACTCCGATTATCGAATTTGTTGCAAGTGGAAAATAGGAGACGATAGGGCCTTCAGCGTTCATTGGATCGAGGATGCCTGGCAGCTTTGTGCGGTCCGCAATGCGTGTATGGGAGTTTGCGGGTGACCATTCAACGGTTGCTTTCTTCCCTTGAAAATCACATTTCAGAATCGCTGGCTTATAGCCCATCGATGTATATGGCAGCGACTTGCGAATCTTCTCGCACTCATGCCATTGCGAAAGTGCGACTCCTTGCAGTCCGAAGTTTCGTTGCTCTGATGCAATTTTTTCTTGGTATTGATGAATCAGATTGGCTATTCGTTGCTCCTCGGCTCGCTTTTCTTGCTGGCTCTGTAGCAATGCTTTCAGTGCGGCCAAACGACGCTCTTCATTTCGCAGGTTCTCTCGCTGGGTCGCTATGAAATACGAGCCTGCGGCAGCGGCCGTCAGAAGGAGGGTCGCAGCGAAAATCTTTCTTATATCAAGACCATTTTTACGCAGACGACATTCTTGTAACTCATCGGATTTGAGTTCTTTAGCTGCCTCTATGATTTTATGAATGGTATATCTGGCATTAATCGTGTCTCCGACTATCACGCCATCGTGTGGAATGTATTCTGCTGCGGTCGAAAATGCCTGTTTTGCCTCTTCCGTATCGTAGACAATTCGATCGAATGTTGGCTGAGGAAGGCCATCCTTGATCAGACATATCCAGAAGGTTCCTTCTGCAATTTTCTGAAAGACAAGTGCATTGTTCAGGAGCTTGGCGACAAGTGCTCCACCGGCGAAGCAACCTGCCGTCTGTGGCGAGCCCTTGGCCACGTTCAGCTGACCACTGACGCTCAAAGTCAGATAGGCATTATTTTTTCCGACAAACCGTTTTGCTGTCTTAAGATTATCTGCCTCTGTCCAAGTCAAACCGAGAGCCAATTTATAGCCATCGATTTTCCATATTTGAGTTGAGCTCTGATCAAAGCCGGAGGACAGAACTGAATCCGCTGCGATTTCACTTTCGGAGAGAGTCGGCTCAGTCCTGGCCTTCTTGAACGCGCGCTTTAGCATCTGTGACGCCTCACTGATTGCTTTGCGCAGGCGGCTGGCCGGCTTGCGTAGGCATTTGATTGGGAGTTGGGCCATTCCAGATGGCCGAGCTGGGCGAGGGCAGGGTGGGCTGCGCTTGGACCAGCCCTGCAGGCATGGCCAGCGGCGCCGCCGGCATGCCGGCGGCGGCTCCTTGGCTTGGCCAGGACATTCCAGGAGCCGACGATCCGGTCTGCGAACTGCTGGCCTTGAAAGCCAGCGTCATGGGTACTGGCTTCTTGCTCTTGGCGTTGGGCAGGGGCTCAATCCGGACCTGGACCTTGCGCGGTGCGACGCTGGCCAGCGTCATGCGCTCCGCGATCTCGTCGCCTTCGGCGAAGGTCAACACGGCTCCGTTGGCCAGGGCCAGGCGGGCAGTCTTCTTTCCATCGAGAATGATCACCGACACGACCGTCGGGAGGCTGCCCACGATCGGGTCCGTGCCCAGCATGTCGCGGATCTGCCGCTGCTGCTGCAGCAGCTGCAGCTGCACCTCGTTCTCGGCAGCCAGGTCGGCTGGGGTCTTCTCCTGTGCCAGGCCTGCGCCTGCAAGGACGGCAAGTGCAGCGGCCAGCAGGCCTGCGACGATGAACTTGCCCTTGGGGGCATTGCGTTGCTCAGCCATTTTTCTGACCTCCATACACCTGCATCACGATCACCGACATCGTTCGATCGCCGCGGCCGCGCTTGCTCGCGCCCGCGATCGACAGCTGGTCGTTGACTTCCTCGCTGCCGGAATCGAATCCAAACAGCACCAGGGCATCGCCGTCCTTGACGAAGGCCTGCTGCTGCATGCTCTGCCGCGCTACTTCTGGCGAGTACGAGGTCACGCCATTGACCACTTCAGGGTTCATGCTCGTGACGGAGGAAAGCTCAAACTGGTACTGCAGCAGGATGCGGTTGTCGCCCAGGATCAGCGGCACCACGTTGGCCGTCAGGCCGGTGGTGAGTGTGGTTTTCTGCTCGGTCGTCTGGGCACCGACGTTGGCGGTCTGCGTGGTCGTGCGGGTGGCCGTGTAGACGCGGTCCTGGACCACCTGGAAGGGCGAGGGCTGGCCGTTGATGGCCAGGAATTGGCCCTTCTTGAAGAGGGCCACGCTGCCGACCGTGTTGAGCGCCTCGGCGATGATCTTGGTGCCGTTGAGCCGAGAATTTGCGTCGGCGAAGCTGACCGTGAATCGCCCGGGCTGCCCGCTGGACGGCTGGATCGGGCTCGTGCCTCCAAGGCTCACTCCATTGCCATTGAGCTGCTTGTAGACCAGGTCCATCGACAGGCCTGCGGCTTGCTCCTTGGCCAGCGTGACGTTGTAGACGGTCAGGTCGATCATCACGTTGCGCGCGTAGCGCGCGTTGATCGAGTTGAGCAAGGTGCTGATGCGCTGCAGGCTGTGCGGCCTGGCCGTGACCGTCACGATCCCGAGCTCCGGTGTAGCCGAAGCGAATCCGTCTTGGCCAGCCACCGCGAGCCTGGAGTTCGATGAACCGGCTCCTGCCCCTGCAGACCCGCCAATTCCACCGGCTGAGACGCCGGCCCCCGAACCACCTGCACTGCTATTCGCGCCGCGCGACTGAGATGAGGTTCCTGCCTGGATACCGAGGATGGCCTGGACCGAGCTCATGATCGATGTCCAGGGGTCGATGAGCTGGTTCTGAGTGACTGACACCGTGCCGCTGCCGCTACTGCCTCCAGCACCGCCCGACCCACCACTTGCTGCGCTGCCCCCTCCGCTGGAACCCGAGCCGGTGGCAGACAGGCTGATCGATGCCGCCAGCGCCTTGGCGCCGCCCGGAATGTTCATGTCGTAAGTGCGGGTCTCGAACCGGAAAAATTCGATCACGTTGCGCGAGCCGGCGTAGCGCCACGATGCCTGGTTCCGCTGGGCCAGGTCGTTGAGCAAGGCTTTCACCGATCCGTTGTGCTCGACCTGCGTGAAGCCATTGATGCCCCGGGTGCCGGCAACCTGGGCCTGTCCTTGCTGGCCGAGGTCAGCACCTGGCGCGCCCACGATTTCAGTTGCTGCGATCGGGATGCCGATGCGCGTCCCGAGCTCCTCCAGAACTTCGCTGAGCTTTTGCGAGCCATGGGTGGCGTAGGCGATTTCGCTCTCGAAAATTGCCGGTAGGGCCTGGCTCTTGTGCAGCCGGATCTCCTTGCCGGCGATGCGTGGCACTGCCAAGCGAGTGACGCCTGCAGGCGCGGCTATCTGGGTGCGTTCGGTCAACAGCCGGCGCGCCTGCTCGTTGGCCGCTTTAGTGTTCTTCTCGGCTTCCTGAATCGTCGTGCAGCCCTGCAGAAGCAGCACGCTGATCGCCGTGGCGAGACATGTCAGGCGCTGGGGGAGGTGCTTATTCTTCATTGCCGTCTTTGCTTTCTGCGGTGATGTCCGTGGACGTGACTTCCATGACCTGGTTGGCGGCCGCCACCGTCAGCAGGACCTGCTTGCCCTCGGCCCGGAGGATCGTGACCACGGCCTCGACGGCCGCAGCGACATCGAGTTCGTGGCTGAAGGCCGAGCTCGAAATGACTTGCCACGACACGCGCGGATACCAGATGAGCTTCCAGCCAGCGGCCTGGGCCCAGCCCTGCAGCTGCTCGTGCACTGGCTGACCTTCGCGCAGCACGTAGCGTTGCGTGGCCACCTGCGCGCCTGCTGCAGAGGAAGTGATCTGGACCGAGGCGACAGCACGGCTCTGGCGCGCGGCCAGTTCCTGGGCACTGGCCTGATCGCAACCGGCGGTGCTTGACGGCGCAGCTGCGCCGGCGGCGGCCCATGGCGACGAGGTCGGGCTCAGAGGGCTCGTCCTGGCGAGCTCAAGCCGCAGGCCTGCAGCGGTGCTGGCCAGCTCCAGTACCTGGCCAGGCTGCAGCTGCAGGTTCACAGAGCGCAGGGCATCGCCGATGCTCGCTGTGTCGCCCTGTTCGACATGCACCAGCTGCTGCGGATCGGTGGGACAGATTTCGAGATAGGGCACACCTATGCGCTGGGCGATCAGCTGGCCGAACTCGGACACCCGGGCGCGCCATGAAATAGCCACCTGGGCCTGCAGCAGCGCTTCGCGCGAGTCGTTGCCGCCAGCTGGGCCGTTGGCCAGCACAGGCCAAGAGACGGACATGGCCACGGCCGTGGCGCATGCACCGAGCATGTGTTTTTTCATCTTCATTCCTGTTTGCCTCAACGCTGCGCAAGCACGCGGGCCTGGGCCAAATGCCACATGGCCACGGCGTGGAAGGTGGTGCCGCGCATGCTGTTGCCGTTGAAAAAGCCACCGCTTTTGAGCAGCCTCTTCGCTGCTCGGCGGTGCTGTCGTTTGCGCTGACGCGCGTTGTTGGCGAACCCCATACGCTGGACTTCGCTCTTGGTGAGTGGACGTGTGCTGCCTCGGAACATGGCTTCTCCAGCGCTCAGCGCATTGCTGCTTCTGCAAGGGCGAACTCGCGGTACAACGCGAGCACCTTGGGCACGTACTGCTGTGTTTCGCGGTAGGGCGGGATGCCCTTGTGCTTGCGCACGGCGCCCGGGCCGGCGTTGTATGCGGCCAGGGCCAGGTGCCAGTCCCTGAACTCGAACCACATCTTTCTCAGATATGCGGCGCCGGCGGCAAGGCCCAGTACGGGGCTGTAGAGGTTGCTCTCGGCGTCCTGCAGCCCAACACCTCGCGCGGTGTCAGGCAGTACCTGTGCCAGGCCCCGGGCATTGGCCGGGGAACGTGCCTGGGCGTTGTATTGGCTCTCGACGGCGACCAGTGCCTTGAGCAGAGCGGGCTCCAGACCGTAGTGCAGCGCTACGGCGGTGATAGCTCGTTCGTGCTGCCAGTAGTTCTGGAGCATCTGCCGGCAATGCGCGTTGGTCTTGTGGCCTCGCAGGCAGTCGAGCGTGCTGGCGTGCGCCCCGAAGCACACGAGGGCGGTGAGCCCAAGGGCCGCTGCCAGATTGCTTATTCGGAGCCTGCTCATGCGACGGTCATCGCAATCGCGATGAATGCAAGGAGGAGCCCGGCCTGCAAAGCATGGCGTGAAAACTGGTCGACCGCCAATCCACCCTTCGCATAGCGGCGCCATACGGCCAGCAAGGCTGAGCCCACAATCACCGCAGTGGCGCCGATGCCGATGGTAAGGATGGTTTTGCGCACGTTGCCCATGCTCTGGCCCGAGGCCTGCCGAAACCCTTCTTCGAGGCTTTGCGCAACGGGCACTTCGGGAATGGGCTTCCAACCACCGCTGCCTCCACCCGTGCCAGGATTGGTTCCCCCACCGGTCCCACCATTCCCACCGGGCGAAGTTCCTGTGCCGCCGACCATTCGATCCGCCATGCCACAGATCGTCGTCCCGTTGCTGTCGGCGAATCCAGAGCAGCGACCGGAATTGATCATCCGTTGGCAGTTGCCAATTCCCAGCTGAACACATGCCAGCACCAGGTTCCCATCCACAGGTCGACCATCGAAAGTACCCAAGGCCAGTAGATCGCGAACCACGCCGGATTTCATAGCGTCTGTTGTCAAAGCCGACCACGAGTCGATCTGCTGCTGGAGACTCTGTTGGCGATATTCCTCTGGTGTCACACCAGCGTATTCACGGATATTCGCCCTGTTCATCTGCAGCACGCCATAGCAGCAGCTGCCGTTGTATGCGCTGGTATCTCCGCGGCTTTCGACGTTGATCGCAAGATTGGCGACAGCCTGGGCGTTCTGCTTGAGCCATGGACTCGCATTCGGTGAGTTCTGTATCGCTGTGACGATGTCAGCCGCACTGACGATGGCCGCAAGCGCGACTACCGGGACGAGGGCGAGCGTGAGCGGTGAGCGTTTGCGCCAGTCCGCAACAAATCTCAACAGCCTCATTTGCGCCCCCCAACTCGCCCGCCTTTTTCTAGCTCTTCCAGGAATTGCTCGGGAGGGGTGGCTCCCACAAGCCGCTTCCCGTTTGCCAAGACCACGGTGGGGGTGTTGTTGATCTGGTAGCGCTCGCCAGTGCGGAGGATTTCGACCAGGCCGTCGACGTTGCATGCCTCAGACAGTTTGGGCCGGGCGCCGTTCATCATCGCCTGCCACACTCCGGCCCGGTCTGGAGAGCACCACGCCATGCGCGCCAAGTTCTGGCTCTGGGGGCTGATAACCGGAAGCATGAACCTGTAGACCGTCACGTCATCGATCTGGTCTACGAACTTCGTGAACACCCTGCAGATGGGGCAGTTTGGATCTTCAAACACAGCCATCACGCGGCTGCCGTTGCCATGGACTTCCTTGATCGCGTGTTTGAGCGGCAGCTGATCGAACGGTATTGCCATTCGCTTGTCTTGGAGCCGTGCGGTGAGGTCCACGCGCTGCTTCAGGTCCATCATCGATCCGCCCACAAAACTGTAACGACCTGTTTCATCCACGTAAAATACTTCCCCCTCCGAAATGACCTCGAAGATGCCTTTCAGCGGCGTGGTACCGATCTCGTCTACCCGGACAGAGTTGCCGGTGTTCGCGGAAATCGCTGCCTTCAACTGAGCGGCGACTTTGTCTGAGACACCCTCAGCAAAAGACGTTGTGCAGACAGTGAGGAAGGCCGCTGCAACAGCAGCGGGCAAGGCCATGCGTACCAGGCGTGCGCACGAAAAATGAGGGGGGTGGGTAGGCATGGGCGCACTGTATGCAGCCCTCCCTAGACACTCCAGCGTAAAACGTTCGATACATACCGCACGTTTTACGCTTGACTTTTGGATATTTATTTGACCTAGAATTTGGCGCGTCGAGGTGTGCGTCTCGCCAGCTGGTACGGGTCTCACCGCCATCCCTGCTGGCCCGCCACTTGAGGACAGCATGGATAGAAAAGACCCCTGGATGCACCAGGGCGAGCCCTCCCGATTGCACGAGGGCTGGGATTCCCGTTTTGAAGATTTTCTGACTGATCTATTCCTGGCAGAGGGCTGGGCTGATTCCACGAGAAGAACACTGCAGGTTGAGATCTGCGCGTTCAACAAGTGGGCGATCCAAGAAACAGGGCGCGCATGGGATACCCTCCCGGCCTCGGACATTCAGTCCTATTTACAAGTCGCAAAAGCCTCTGTATCAGCCGCCACTTTCCGCAAAAAGCAATGGTGCCTGCGCAGGTTGTACGGATGGGCTCGCTCGGAGCTCATCGTGCATATGGATGTCGACCCCTATTTGCTACCGGTACGCGTGTTGTCGCGGCCGCGAGCGGAAGTGCCGAGCGTCGCACAGATCCAAAACGTTCTTGACCGACCCGATGTGAAGACGCCCGAGGGGGTGCGCGACCGTGCAATCCTTGAGCTCCTTTATGGAGCAGGCCTTCGCGCGGCAGAGCTACTGGGGTTGCCCCAAGACATGTATGTCCAGGGCCGCTGCCTGCAGATCATGGGAAAGGGGATGAAGGAGCGGTTGGTCGTGCTGGGCGAGCCTGCGCTAGATTGGATTGCACAGTACAAACGAATCCGCTCAGACATTCTTCGAGCTGGGGGCTACGCTGCTCGTTCGACAAGGCGTCTCTTCGTGTCCAGCGGGCACTATCCCGACTACCGCTATCTCCAGCTATGGCGAATGGTGCGCAGGTACTCGTCAATGTGTGGTCTGGACCTATCGCCCCACAGCTTCAGGCATGCATTTGCAACGCATCTTTACCAAGGCAGAGCACCCCTCGACACCATCAAGCTGCTGCTGGGCCATGCGCAGCTGGAGACCACAGCGATCTACGTGTCCAGGCATGGCCTTGACGACCACGAGCTCCACCATCGGCACCACCCTCGTGGTGCCGCATACAAGCCATTTCTACGCTGGGGCAATCCACGTCAACAAGGCTAATGGCTGACGAACTCAGACTGGCAATCGCCGCAGACGAGCTTGAGACCAGCTTTGCCCCAAACACTGATACGGTCCACGCAGCCCGTGCAGCTGTACTTGACGCGATTGGACTTGTTCAGCGGCTGCACGGTCTCGGAGCCTCCATCGGGCGCGGCCACGGACTGGCCCACGGGGCGCACGGCCTCGGCCAGGGCCGGCACGGTGGCCATGGGAGGCGTGGTGCCGGCCATGCCCTGGATCTGGGTGGCCATGCTCCACTGGCCCGTGACCACATGCTCAATGGCCGGAAAACGGTCATACCAGCTGAGCTGAAAGCGCGCTGTCAGCAGCTGCTCGCAGGCCGCAAGAAACGGACCGCCGACGATGGCGTAGTCGGCCATCATGTCGCCCGTGCGCTTCCCTCCAGGCCGGCCTGTGGATGACGGCATCAAGCCGATCGCCTCCATCTTTGCTGCCCACTCCTCATTGTGGTAGCGCGCCCGGCCTGGCTTGCCGAAGTGGTGCTGCCACAAGTGGGCCATCTCGTGCACTAAAGTCTGCAGCGTCTCGATGATCGGCACGGCCGCGAAGTACGCGGGGTTGAGCGCAATCTCGTCCGTGGTGCTGCCATCCAGCGACGCAAAGCGCGCCGCAGAGAAGTAGCCGCAGGTACGCTTTTCCCGCTGTAGCGTGATCAGGCAATAGGGCAGGGTGTCTGCGAACAGGTGCTCGTTGAAGTGCTCGTAGGCCTGCTGAAGCTCGGAGTAGGCCGCACGAGTGGGCGTGACACGCAGAGGCAGTGCAGTTGCTGGCAGAACGATGGGTGAGGCAGGACTGGCGACAATCATGATTTGTATTGTGCAATACAAACAAGGCTTTACCCAGCCTTCCAGTCGTTGCTGCCATGGGGGAGAAGGGTTGAATCTCGGCATTGCGGCGTATACTGTACATAACTACAGTATCGGTATAACCCATGACCAACGCTCACTTGCTCCCCCCAGAGCGGCCCGTCCAGCTCAGTGAGGCTGCCTGCTACGTTATCGCCGGCGATGCTTGCATCCGAGCGGGGTTTCCGTCGCCGGCCGCCGACTTCGGTGGCAAGCGAATTGACCTCACAAGCACGCTCATCACGCATCCACAAGCGACCTTTCTACTGCGTGTTGCCGGTAGATCAATGTGCGAAGACGGGATCGATGACGGAGATCTGATCCTTGTAGATCGAGCGATCAAACCTCAGCATCGACACATCGTTGTTGGGGTGGTGGACAATGATTTCACGGTCAAACGGCTCCACTGTGCCGGGGGCAACATCCGCCTGCAGTCGGCGAATGCGACTTACCCAGACATCGTGCCCAGGGACGGTCAGACCTTGGTGATTTGGGGCGTGGTCACCGCATGCATCAAGCGCTTTCGGGCATAACCTGCAGGTTGTCCAATGTTCGCGCTCATCGACGGCAACAATTTTTATGTCTCGTGCGAGAGGGTGTTCCGCCCCTCGCTGGTGGGCCTGCCGGTGGTGGTGCTCTCGAACAATGACGGATGCGCGATCGCCAGGTCAAATGAAGCCCGTGCCATCGGGGTAAGCATGGGCCAGCCATGGTTCGAGTTCCGACATCTCCAGCACACCCATGGGCTCGTTGCGCTCTCCGCGAACTTCGCGCTTTATGGAGACATGAGCGACCGGATGATGAGCATCGCTGCAGGCTTAGGTCCCACGCAGGAGATCTACTCGATCGACGAGTCCTTCATCGGTGGGCTGGAGGGGATACGCGACTTGAGCCTTCGGGCCGCAGCCGTGCGGGAGCGCATCCTGCAGTGGGTGGGCATCCCATGCTGTGTGGGCATCGGCCATACAAAAACGCTGGCGAAACTGGCAAACCAAATCGCTAAGGCTGCGGAGCGCAAGCCGGGCAGCTATCCCGGCGACCTGGCCAGGATCTGCAACCTTGCAGAACAGTCTCCGGAACGCCGACAGCAGTTGTTGCGTGCGACCGCTGCAGCCGACGTGTGGGGGGTGGGCAGACGCATTGCTGCTGACCTGGCCGATGTCGGCGTGCTCTCGGCCTGGGATCTTGCGCAGCTTGACTTGGCCATGATCCGTCGACGCTGGAGCGTCACGTTGGAACGCACAGTGCGCGAGTTGCGAGGTCAAGCCTGCATTGAACTGGACCTGGCGCCGGCGCCCAAACAGACGATCGCTTGCACACGATCTTTCGGCCGGCCGGTGAGCGAGTTGCAGCCTTTGCTTGAGGCTGTGAGTGAGTATGCAACCCGCGCAGCTGAGAAGTTGCGACTGCAGGATGGTCTGGCCAGCCAGCTTCAGGTTTTCGCGCACACTTCGCCGCACCGGCCTGGGCCGCGCTTCAATCGTTCTACGGTCATTCCACTACGACCTACAGCCGACACGCGGCAAATTGTCTCAGCAGCCATTTCGGGTGCGCGTGCAATTTTTGAGCCAGGCTTTGACCTAATCAAAGCTGGCGTGATCTTGCTCGATATTACTGGGAGCGATGCAGTACAGGCAGAACTACAACTTGAGGAGGCACCTGGCCGAGATCAAGGCAGATTGATGAGTGCAGTAGATAGGATTAATAGCAGATTTGGAAAGGGTACGGTGCACGTCGCAAGCACGGGGCAACAGAAGCCAGCTAAAACTTGGGAGATGCGTCAAGAGCGCCGCACTCCAAGATATACAACTGAAATTTCTGAAATCCCTTTGGTGCGCGCTTGATTATTCAACCAAGCTTTAATGTTTTATTGCATTCTTGAACGATCTTTCCGTACTGTACGGTACGGAAATTAATCGTTTGTAACGTCGGATCAAACGAGTATTCAATTCTGCCGATTTCGGGTTTTTCGCCAAAAATGGCGCAATAATTAGGCAGATCAGTTTGTTTTCCGTTGCTCTGAGGCCATGGCGTAACACGCATATTGCATACGCTGTAGATATCGTGGGAACTCGCGCCGTTGGCAGGCGGATCGCAACGCTCTGACCCCGCACTGGAGAACATGCTAAAAATGATGCGTCTAGGCCCCTTGCGGACATCACCAATCAGTAGAAAGACAGGGTAAAGACCTCTCTCATTCCGACGCACCCGAGAAAGGTCTTCGAACCAAAGCTGCTTAAGAATCTGCTGCTCCTCAGCAGTTCCAGTAGATGGAAAATTTGTACTATTGAGTACCACGGTTCGCATGGGAGTCCAGATCAACGAACTTTTTTCTTGCGCTCCTGCGGGCGCTGTTAGAGAAATAAGGACGGCGATAGCCGCAGGGAGCATACGAGTAGACGGCATAGTTAAGTGTGGGAGCCGCAAAAGCGGCGGACAAGAAGGATGCACAGAACTTTACACGTTCGCGTGCAAGCGTTACGATCTGTCAACCATTGATCTTTACATCAGCGGTGGCTTGATGGCTAGGACAGATCAACCTAGCGCATGGGGAACGCTCCTTATGAGGCGTCGGGTTTGGGCCTTGTGCTGCACCGTCGATGTCTGTGATCCAGATCTACACTCTAAGGACGCTCATGTTTGGTTTTTTTCTTCGATTTTTTATCGCCTCTCTGAAGCTCATAGGAAAAATTGTCTTCATTCTTGCAGGCGCTGTATTCTCCGGAATCGCCAATGCGTTTTTTTCGATGATCAATAGTGATGATGGCTCAGCTGGTGAGGATGGCATTTCAGCCCATCCTCGCTTTGACCACGGGGTTGTTGACGAAGCTACTGCTTTGCAAGCATACAATGAAGGAAAAATAGACGCTTTCGAGATGGTTTATTTCAATGAAGATTGAAAGCTTCATTTTCTCCTTGCAGAAATTTTAGAAGAGCCTGATTTAGTTGAACTTGCTGCACCACTAGCCATATTTGTTGCTCCGCCTAGGAGGCCGCCATCTGTGCCCAACCTGTAACCAAGCCACCCCATCATAATTGTCCAAATTGCTGGCAACCCTAGAAAAAGAAGCATTAAAAGTATATTTAGAATCATCCGTTTGTACAACTGCGGTTGCCCGGAACTAAATACTTGGGTAATTTCTTGCATGATGGCAGAGCCAGAGAATCCAGGATACATGGCCTCTATGAGCCGAGCATCTATCCAGCGTGCAATAAACCACATCACAGCCCAGAATTTCACAGTGAAGATGGCCATCGCTCCGTAAATCATCATTTTCAAGTCGTATCCACTGAGGAACACGATCGTTGGCAAGAACGTGTAGAGTGCCATCAATACCAAGGCCTGAACCATCGGTAGCGCATTGAGCAAAGGAATCATCATTAGTGACGCGTCCAGAGCTTTGTTTGCAACACCGAATGTGCTCGCCGCCCCGACGATGGACCTGCCGATATTCGTGGCAGTACCGTAGTCGTCACCAATGATCCGATCTGGTGATACGAATATGGGATTGGCCTTCTCAAACCCCAGCCGCGCAACGCTGTCCTTTGCTTCGTCCGCATTGGCGAAGGTCAGCGTGTTCTGAACCTTTTGGGTCAGGTTTTTCCAGGTGCTGGTGTTGTTGATCAGGCGATCGCGCAGGCCGGTCGACGCGGACTCCCACCATTGCGTGCATGTTGGTCGCCCCCAATCTGGGTTGACGTAGCCATGCTCTGGAGAGCCTTCAGGTGCCGGCGTCTGGATGTACTCCACGTCACGCGAGAAATCGATCGCCCAGCCTGGCACCGGGTTGTAGGAGCGCATGTTCGGATAGAAGCCTGCCTCGGTGCGGAAGAACTGGCTGCCGACCCAGTCCACATCGGTTGGCCCATAGCCGCTGCCCTCGGCGAGCAGGGCTTTGCCGGTCGGGGAGATCTTGCTCTTGTCCATGGCCAGGTACTGGCTGCGTGCGGGGATGAAGCACTCCGAGTAGAAGCGCTGCAGGTCATAGAGCAGGCCTGGATCTTCGATGGTCGCCATCCTGGCCATGTCCTCGATCATGCGGAGGTCGCGGCCTGCGTTGCTCAGGCCGGCGCGGAAGGCACCATTGACGCCGGAGGTGATGGCCATCGTGGAGTACCACCACAGCGGCACATACGACAGGTTTCCAGCTTTGCTGAATGAGCCATTGACGGCATCCGCCATGGCCGTGTCGTAACCCGACCTGGTGCCGCCCTTTAGCGAGACTGGCTGTGGTTCCGACCCATCGAAGCTACGAGCGGGCACATAGGTCATGTTGACGTTGTGCAGCGACGTGATGGGTGTCGTTGCAAAGCACATGGACATCACGAACAGGGCCGTGATGATCCGGGTCTGGACGGACTCCAGCAGAGACCTCACGCCTTCAAAGCCTTGCCCGCGGTCCTTGGCTTCATGCCAGGTGCGGAAGACGATCAGCGCGAAGGGCAGGGCTACCAGGCCGGTGCCGACGATGATCTCGCCGATCAAGTTGGCGAACGCCCAGCCGTACATGGTCGTGAAGAGCTCCAGATAGCTGTCGAGCTGCATGATTCGCTCCGAGATCAGTTGAACCAGCCGAGCACGGCCCGGCCAAGGTTGCCAGGCCCAATGGGGAGGGCGATGAGATAGAGGGCCAGGAAGCCGGCCGCGCGCCAGCGCATCAGGAGGATCTCGCGGTGCTCTGCCTTGCTGACGAAGCCACGGCGCCGGCCGTAGGCCACCAGGCGACGCCAGCGAGCGATGATGCACACGCACAGGAGGACCTGCGCAAGGGCGCCCAGGCGGGACGCGTTGCGAAACCAGGCCATGAGCTCCAGCACCTGGGTGGGAGCCAGGCGGATCAGCACGCTGGACACCAGCGTTGCGATGGCCAGCAGGCCTATCGCGCAAAGGAACCAGGGAACCCAGCCGCGCAGCCACCAAGGCGAATGGTGAGCGCTCGGGGCGGGCGGTTCATGCACGTCAATGTCGCTGCGAAATTCCTCGTTCATCGCTGAGCTCCCACATGGCCATCGACCAGGGGTGCCCGATCTGCACGACCGCCGCCGGCGGCGCCTGCTGCAGCCGCGCCAGCTGCCAGCTGGTTTTGCATGATCGCCAGCGCTGTGTCGCCGGTCATTTCCTTGCGGATGCGGAACTCAAACATCATGTCGTCGATGTACTGCGTCAGCCGGTCGATGCGCTGCTGCACTTCGTTGTTCACCTGCTTTGCAGCCGTGGCCTGGGGCAGGCTCATGCCCGAGATCAGCGCGTTGCGCGCGATCAGCGCCTTGTCGATGACCTTGTGCATGGCTATTTCCTGGGACAGGCGATTCACGGCCACCGAGCGCATATCCGTAGGCAGCTTGCGCACGGCATCCATGAGTTGCGGGCTCACGGCCATGCCCGGTGCGCTGACCTTCGCCAGGTCTGCCTGGCTGGCAGTTTCTGCCGTGGAGAGGGTCCGCATCGTGGGCAGCACGCCTTCAAGCTCCTGCTCGTACTTCGGCGCCAGGCCTGTGGCGGTGACGGTCGCTGTGGGGTTCGGGCAGCTGGCGTCCTGTGTGCAGAGATAGATCTTCTGGTCGCCCAGCACCTCGGTGCTCCACTTGGCGAGATCCTCGGGGGCCTTGAAGGCCTGGACCAGGCGCGTTGAGGACAGCGAGGAACTGCCATAGTTGGCCGTGGCGATGGTGCTGGCCGACTTGTTGATCGTCACGTTGTAGCCGGCCACGGCCAGGTCACGGATGGGCTGGATCGGTGCTGTGCCGATGCCACCGGCCCGGGCGCCAAACACCCAGTCAAGGCCCTTTTTCTGCGCTTCCTCGTTCTTATTGATGTCCACCTTGGCCTGCACCACGTCGCCGGACAGCGAGGCCTTGATCTTCCAGGCGTCCCCCTTGGCCAACGCGATGTAATCCTCGTAGGGGTCCTTGCCGGACTTGATCATCGACTCCATCTCTTCGCAGCTCTTGAGCGAGGAGGCGACAAGCAGATCCGCCTTCTGGCTGAAGTTCTGAAAGAGCTGATACAGGCCCGGTTGGGCGCGCTGCAGGAAGTACAAGGGCAGGGCGGCGATGCCGGCCTGCACAGCCCCGGCGACCGTGGCACCGAGGTTCTGGATGCTGTTCATCAGCGTGGACCAGGACATGCCGATGTCGAACTTGCCGCAGGAATAGTTGGCCCGCACGCCAGCGCTGAGCTGGGTGGACAGGGAGCCCCGGTTGGGCGCCATGCCGCTGGGCGAGCCGCCGCCCATGCGGTAGTACAGGCTGGAGGACGAAACGGGCTGTGCTTGCGCTGGCACGCTGAGGGCGGTGAGCGCGCAGGCCACGGCGACACACGAGATGGCCTGCAGCGCCTTGTGCTGCCGGCGAGATGATGCAGTCATCGAAGTTCCTTCAGGGAATGGAGTAGAGGTAGATGCCGCGCCGCTGGCAGCACACGTAGTGCTTCCAGAGATTCCAGGAGTAGCCGTCGGCCGGGTCGGTCTGGCCGTCGCCGAAGGTGGTCAGCGACAGCGAATCGTTCGCGCCGAATTGGATGCAGGAGGATGCTGGGTTGGGATGCAGCATTTGCCAGCGGTGCGGATGGCTGCCGAAGTAGACGAAGCCGCTGCCCGGCTCGACCTTGGTGTAGACGTGCGGCTGGGCCGACTTGTAGATGATCGATGCGACACGCTCAGCCAGCACTGCCGAGGCCTTCACGGGGTGCGACTGGATGATTTCGCCGGTGCGCGGATAGGTCGCGCCCCAGGTTTGCGTGTAGCCATTGCCGACTTCGCCCAGACCAGGAACCCAGGACTGCGGGTACAGCATTTCGACGGGCAAGACGCCACGCCAGAAAGGCGCATCGAGCTCGGTCTGCATGTGCAGGTAGAAAGGGGATGAGCCCCCTGGGCAGAACAGCATGGAGCCGCCCGTCATCCCCGAGACCATGCTGCCGATCTGCTGGAATGTGCCCACGGCCTCGGAGATCTGCTGCGCTGTCTCTGCGATCTCGATGACCTGGCGCACGCCGTCGATGGTCTTCATGATGCTCTGCAGACCGGCCAGCAGCTGGCCAGGTACTTCGAGCATCTTCTTGGCGTCGGAGGCAACAGTGTTGACGATCTCCTGGGGCACCTGCGTCCACTGGCGCCCGATGTTCGGCAGTTCCTGCGAAGGAAACTTGGCGAGCTCGCTGATGCCTGGGATAGGCAGGGACTTCGGCAATGTGACCGGCGCACCCGACACCATCATGGCCAGTTGCGCGGCCGGGTTGCCGATGGCGTCGGCGCTCTTGTAGTTGGTCATTGCCGAAGGCGTGTCCAGGCCTCCAGCTGACGAGTCCAGCGCGCGGCCCAGGATGGTGGAGCCGGCGGCAGTGACTGAGGTGGCCACGAGCGTGCCCAGGTCAGTCCAGGGATGGCGCAGCGGCTCGTTGTAAGTGCTGATCACCACGTCGGGCACGTAGTGGCTGATCTTCATGCTGGTCTCGATCCAGCAGACCGCGATCTTGCAGCGCAGGAAAAAACACACGCCTTCGACCTGGTAGCTCAGGCACGACATGGCCGCCGTGGCGGTGTGCACGATCAGGCCCGGCGTGGTCAGGGCGTTTGCTGGAGTGGGCGCCAAGGACATCGCCAGGGATGCGGCTGCAGCCGCAATCGACGTCGCAAGCGCGCGCCGGCCAGGTCGGAGGGACAAACGTGATGCGCTCATCGCTGGCCTTTCGACTGAAGGTACAGACCGACGGCGTGGTCCACGTCGGCCACCCCGTAGATCACGTTGCTCCGGTTGATGACGATGGCCGGCAGGCGATCGAGGCGATAGTGGATCGCCAGCGACATGCCGTTGGCAGCATTCGTGATCTGGTCCTTGTAGCGGGCACGGATGTTCGCTTCCTGCTGCAGCATGTAGGCCTTGGCCTGGGCCTCATCCATGGGTAGTCGGATGCTCAACTGCTGGCTGACCTGGGCCATGGCATCGAGCCGGAAAACGCGCAGCGCGTAGGGCGTGTTCTGCTGGGCCCGGACATGGGTGGCCGAGTTGGCGAACACCTCGACCGATGTGACCACAGCGGGACTCTGTGCGGCGGCGCCGGCGGCAGCCATGCTGAACAGGGCGATGGCAAGGATCTGCTTCATGCCCGCGCCTCCGCCAGCTGCTCGGCCACCTTGTACGCGGCCTCGACCATGGTGCAGCCATGCTCTTCCATGATCCGGCGCCGCTGGGCTTTTTCATGGCCTTCGGTCATGGCCAGGGCGATCGGCAGCGCCGGTGGCACATTGCGGAACAGCCATTGGCCCAGCGCGCTGATCAGCACGCCCTCGGTGTACTTGGGCGGCTCCTTTTTCGCGGACTCCATCATGGCCCGCTGCTCCGGGGTGAGGTTTCGGAAGCGCGCCACTTCCTGGATCTCCGACTTGTCCATCGTCAGCAGCATCCAGAACTCGCACATCGAGAGCACGCGCTCCATGGAGTCGGGGAAGTCGCGCAAATTCTGGGTGGCGAGCCAGAACCAGATGGAGAGCTTGCGCCACATCTTCGTGGCCTTGGCCAGCTTGGGTCCGAGCAACTCATTCGTGGTGATCAAGTGGCCCTCGTCGGTCAGCTTGACCAGGGGCCGGCCCTCGGCCTGGTACTTCTCGCCGCGCGATTGCACCGAGTCGATCAGGCTGGAGTAGGCCAGGGCCAGGGCATCGCCGTAGCCGTCCTTGGTAAGAGTGCCCATTTCCACGAGCGTCACGTCCGCATCGGGCCAGTCGCCGCCATAGGTATTGAACAGCGTGCCGCGCAGGCCCATGGTGAAGGACATCATGGCCTGTCCCATGTCTTCAGCCCGGGCCTGCCGTTGGGGCGACAGTGAATCGTCACGTTGCATGTCCACGAGCTCCAGCGCCACATCCTGGGTCAAAGGGTGCTTGCGTTGCTCCGATTTCGCCCGGACAGCGGCCCGGATAATGGCGCGCGATACCAGGTAGCGGTCAGCACGCGACATGCGATCGACTTCGGCCTTTTCGCCACCCGTGATCATCAGGATGGCCGAAATCAGCATCTCGCCCATGAAGTCGCGCTTTTCGTCTTCCTCATCCTCCTCCGTCTCTGCGGCCGCCGCCGCTGCCGGATGGGCCGGCGCCAGGGCAGGGGTGCTGAGCGCGTTTTCGACGGAGGCCATCAGGGCAGAGCCATCAGCAGCCTCATCGACCTGGACGCCGGCCGAGGCACGGGCGCGCTCCTCGGCGGCATGGTAGGAGCCCATGATGTCCTGGTCTTCCAGCAGCTTGAATGCATGGACGAAGGGTGGCAGCGATTCCTTGCAGTCAGGAGAGAGAGTGACGCGGTGCACGCTCAGCCCCTTGGCCGCCATGTCGGCCACCAGCAAATCGAAGGATTCGCCGGCATCCACGATCACCATTCGTGGGCGGTGGATGGCCATGGTCATCATGGCCAGGTAGTTCAGCGTGGCTGACTTGCCCGCGCCGGTCGGCCCGAGCGTGAGCATGTGGGCGTTCTTCTTGCGGTCACGCTTGTTCAGGGGATCGATCCACAGCGGCTCGCCGCCCCGGTTCCAGAACCAGAAGCCTGGGTGCGGCGTGCCGCGCGAGCGGCCGTAGACCGGCATCAGCGCTGCGATGTGGCTGGCAAAAGTGAGTCGAGAACGGCTCAGGTACTTCTTGTCGAAGTCCACATCGAAGTTGAACGGCAGTGCGCGCATGAACGTGTCCAGCGGCACCAGGTCCTGGCGGGGATCGATGAAGCGCAGGCCCGAAGGTCCGAGCAGTGCGTTGGCCTCGGTGACGGCCTTGTCCAACTCGGCCTTGTCGCGGCCGGTGAGGTACAGCGTCATCATCATCGGGAAAAGCTTGTCCCGATTGCCGATCATGTGATGCAGCACACGCTCGCACTCGGCGTGTGTCTCCATGGCCTGGGGCGTGTGGGCGCGCGACTTGTCGCGGATGCGCGTGATCTGCTGCTCGACCAGGTCCTGGCGCGAGATCACCACGGTCATCGACAGCATGGAGCCGGCCGGCAGGCGGTCGAACCTGGCGAAGGACTCCTTGCCCGTCTGTGTTTCTGCCGAGAAATGCCCGATGGAGGGCTCGCTGCGCATGTTCTGGAGCGTCAGCGCCTTCACAGGCACGCCGTCGAACTCGAAGTAGCCGCCGGCATGGTCCGTGCGTGGCTGGGACAGGGACAGGGATTCGGCCAGGTCCCAGTCGAACATGGTGGCGGGCTTGGGACCAGGGTATGGGTAGGTCTTGATCAGTTCGCCGGGTGTCGGTGCCCACGGCACATCGCGGTTGAAGAAGGGCAGGAGCCATTCGTAGAAGTCCTTGCCGTCGCAACGCCTGGCGGCGATGCCCGCTTCGTTGAAGGTGGCCATGAGGGTCGTGGCCACGGATTCCATCTGCTGCTGGGGTGTGCCTGGCTCGGATGCTGCGCTGGTGAACTTGCGGTAGATGCAGCAGCGCACGCGCCGTTGCTGGCCGCGCCAGACCTGGCCTGTGACCTGCGTGTCCGTAAACAGGCCCTGGGGGCGCGAGGCCTGCTCCAAATGCTTGCGGAACCCCTGCAGCACCGACTGGGTGTATTCGGAATTGATCACATCCTGGCCCCGCGCCGGGTTGTCCTTGTGCTGGCTCAGCACGTAGTCATGGAGGTGCTGTTGCAGCTGCTCGATGTTGCGGTCGTCATTGACAAACCACTGCACGATCCAGGGCGTGGTGTCGGATTCGGGCAGGGCCGTGATCGCTTCTCGCACCTTGTCGCAGCGCTCTTGCAGGTAGCTCAGCGGCTGGGCCTCGGTGGCCACCGGATCGAGCTCGAACATGGCGCCCCAGGTGGCGCCGTCGCGCATCACGAAAACCTGCTCGCCCGGCGAGTAGGTCACATAGGGGAGCATCTCGGTGAAGGAGGGCGGGCGCTGCGCCATGCGCTGGCGATCTCCCACGGTCATCGGGCGCTCAGTTGCAGGAGCGGGCACATCACGTGCTGCCTGGCCGGCCGTGGGCGTGGGCGTGGACGCGGAGGAGGACGGGGTGGGGGAGGTCTTGGCCTTGCCACCCAAAATCAGATCGAGGATGTTCATCAGCGGGCCTCCCCGCTGCCGGTGCGGCCACTGAACGCGGCGCGGCCGCGCTGCAGATCCTCGGTGGACTCACCGGGCATGGCGTACTCGGTGGATTCGTACATCGGGAAGACGGTCACGTAACCCGGCACCGGGTATTTGCCCCGGGCCAGGTGCGGGTAGACGACCATCACCAGGTCGGGGTTGGCCACACGAGCGAAGCGCTGCTGCATGGGTTCCAACGCCGACCAATAGCGGGCCGTGCCGCCGTCGCCGTGGGCGATGGGGCGGGCCTGGGAATCGCGTTCCAGCCGGTCGCGTGCCGTCTCCTTAGCCGAGGCCTGCCTGGACCCCTGCTCGGCGCCCTGGGCGACTGCCTGGCCGGGCAGGCTCTTGCCACGGTAGATGTCCAGCAGCGTGGGGCTGTCCTTGGTGACTTCCTTGAGCGGCGATTCGCGCGGGCCGGTGACAGAACAACCGATGAGGGTGGCCGCCGCCAGGGCGCAGGCCAGGAGTCGGACGATGGGAAAAAGCTTATTCGAGGCCATAGCGGGCTCCTGACAGGGCATTGGTGGCTTGCGTGCGGTGCACGACCTTGCGTGGATTGGCGGGCTTATCGATCTGGATCTCGCGGTCCAGGTGGACGACCAACTGGGCGCCGGAAGGCGTCACGACCGCGTCGAAGCTGCTCTTGAGGCGCTCGGTGAGCCAGCGGGTCAGTTCTTCGGTGGCGGCAGATCCCATGCGGCCAAGGGCGAAACTGCCGGCGTTGCCGGTGACCGAGGCCGAGGTCGAGTCGCCGCGGTTGAGCGTGGTGGTCTGGGCCTGAGCCAGTGCCTCGGCGGCCACACCCAGGCCCTTGGCGCCGATGATGTCGGTGAGATAGGTGGGCGCATTGGTCACGAACTTGCCCTGGATGCAGGGGTTGCCGTGCAGATCGCTGATGAAGCCCAGATCGGCATTCGATGCCGAGGACAGGCCGCCGCTGGTCGATGAGCCGCTGCGGCGTGCCGACACCGTGCGAATGGCGCCGTCGTTGAAGACGAAGGTCATGCTGCGCACCTTGCCCTCGGTGCAGGACAGGGCCATATCCCCGATGGCCACGCCGGTGATGATCATTCCGGCCAGGTCCTCGGGCAGCTCCCAGCCATTGGCCGCCAGGTTGTCGCGGCCCACCATGGCTTTGAACTGCATGGGATCGGTCACGCGCCCGTTCACGGGCACGCGGCCGATGAGGCTGGTCATGGCCGTTACGCCTGCCAGAGTCGAGTTCTCGGGAAGTGTGTAGTAGGGCTCGGGTTCGGGCTTGACGGCAGCTGCAGCCTGCGCTGCGCGCGTTGCAGAGCCACCCTGGCCCGCAGGGCCGGGAGCCACTTCAGCTGCTCCCGGCGCACGCACATAGCGCGTGGTGGACTTGCCATTGGCCGTGCTGGTCTGCTTGGTGTAGCCCATGGGCGCAAGCACTTCGTAGCCCGACCCGGAGCCCATGTCGAACGCGGACCCGGCGCCAGTGCCATACGAGCCTTGAAGGGGCGGCTGCGAAGCACCTGCAAGGCGTGGGCCGCCGATGTTGCCGAAGGCATCGGAGGCGTTGCCCCAGGCATTGGCGATCACATCGACAGGGCCGTTACCAGGCTGGCCGGAACCCGTGGTTGTGGCAGGCGCTGAAGGCAAGGAACTTGCTGCTGCAGGAGCTCCATTCATCGTCATGCGCTGCTGCATTTCTCGGTTCTCGCGCGCAAGCTGCTCGTTGGCCTGGATCACCTTCTGGATGTCAGTGCGGAGCTCTCGATTGCTTGCTGCCACCGTGGCCAAGGTTTCGGCTGCCGTGTCTTCGTCCGCACCGGCCGTGGCCGGCAAGGGCACAGCAGCCATAGGTGCGGCGGCTGGTGGCGCGCTGCGACCGATGAAGAAAATGCTGATCACGCCCGCGAGCGTCAGAGCCCCGAGGATGGGGATGAGTTTGTTTCTGGGTACTGCCATGATTTCCCCTTACAGGCACGACTCGAAGGACCGCTCGCAGACCACGTAGATGGCCGTGGTGTCGGTGTCGGAGCCGGCGGGGCCGAGCCGCCCGTGCTGGGCCGTCGCCGCAATCCAGCGGCCGCGCACGCTCTCCAGCGGCACCTCCAGCGCGAAGCGCGATTTGTTGGTGATGCGAACTGCCGTGACGTACAGCGCGCCGCCCTTCCACTGGCCGACAGGGGCTGCGTCCACGTTGGCGCCGCGCAGCAGGGTCGGCACAGGATCTGTGCTCACCGCCACTTGCATGACGCCAGGTGCTGCGTTGGCCAGGCGGCGAGGGGCATACAGCTGGCGTGCTGCGTGGCGCGTCAGCTGCACCATGTCGATGCCCGCGCCTGCAGCGGCAGCTGTAACCTCATCTGCAGAGCGGGGCGAAGGATTGGGCACGCTGCCGGGTTCGATCACGGACACCTGCAGCTCGCCCTTGGAGGACGTTGCGCGGGCAGGCTTGTCTGCGACCGCCACCAGGTCCATGGGGATCTGCTGACCGCTGTCAACGAGCTCGGCCACGATGCGGATGGGCACGAATGGCACCAGCGCGGTGACGTAGATCGTGCCGCCGATCGACTCGATGCGCGCCACGGCCGAGATGTCACTAGGCACATGCAGCAGGGCGTCGGAGGGGAGCGTGACCAGGCGCTCTTGGCCCACGGTCAGGTTCACACGCACGGGCTCCCGGGCGAACACTGTGCGCTCGGCAGGGCCAGACGCAGTGCCGCTGAGCGGGGCAGGGCCTACGCGGCGCAGCGTGGCCTGGGCAGCCGCGCTGCGCGCGATCGAGCCGCGTGCTGCGGCTGCCAAGGGCGCAGGCACGCTCATGCCGGCAACGTTGCTGCCGGCGCCTTGTGAGCTGGCCTGGCCCAGGTCGATGGCCTCAGCCGCCTGGCCGGCAGTCACGCTGGTCTTCTCGCCGGCAAGGTCAGGGGGTGGACCAGACACATTCAGCGGTTCGACTTGCTGGGCGAAAGCGCCCTGCAGGGGCTGGAGCAGCAGCAGGCCAGCCAGGCTGCATGCGAGGAGTTGGCGATGTTGCATGTTCAATCGACGGAGGTGTCGCGGGGCAGGCTGGACGGGGAGATCACGCTGGGCAGGCGCGGCGCCGCAAGGGTCGCTTGCACCGGGTTGCCGGCCTTGAGCTCAGCGGGGTTCAGGCGCGCTGGACGGTTGGCGCCAAAGCAGTCCAGGGCCAGACGCCAGGGGTTGCGCTCTCGGTCCACGTCGAAGCGCACCACGCGCAGCGGGTAGCGGATGAACACATCCTTCACGCCCTGGCCACCGAAGGTTTCTGTGACCTGCATGTCCAGCAGCACGGTCCAGGCGTCGGGGCCTTCGCTCAGCACACGGTTCTCGGAATAAGGGAAGCCGGGGATTTCGGTGATCTGGCGCGTGCGCTTGCGCAACTCGCCCTTGCCCTGGCGGGTTTCCATATCGGCTTGCAATTGCGCCTGGCACCGAGGTGTCAGGTAATACTGCATATTGAAAATTTGCTGCCCGTAGTCCTTGACACCATCGGTCTGCCAGCGATTGATCTGCTGCCAGATGTAGTAGGCAAAACCGTAGACATTGGGCTTCGGCACGGGGGAATGACCACCTGTGACATGCACGGTGTCACCGGCGCGCACATCAGGCGCCAGATGCACGTCAACGCTTTTTGGTTGTCGCCAGGCAAACCAGACGGCGAATATGGCCAATACAAGCAGCGCAAATTGGCTGGCCATTTGCCTACGGCTGTGCCGACGCTCCATTTCCAGAGCGTTCATATATTTTTCACTGCTCATACTTTTTCTTTGCTTTTTTGGCTGAATGGATCGGAATTGATTCTCCGGCCAAGTTCCATATAGCCGTGGTGAGTGATGTACTGGCTTTTGACGATGCCCTTGCGGGCAAGGTAGATGCGAAATGCCTGGACATACCAGCGCTCAGGCTTTGAGCGCTTAATGCTTTGCAGGTAAAAGGACGAATACCAGATGGTCACCATCGGCAGGGCGATGCCCAGTACGAAGATGAAATGCCAGAAACCTGTCAAGAAAAACAGGACTACCCCAAGAACTATACTGATAGCAAAAGACGCTCCACCAATATACGTCGCCTCCGTTACAGACATGCCATTGATGATCGCGGGCTCCGCGTTGACTCGGTCAGTCAGTGGCGCGCCTCGCCGTTCTTGGGGTTGTTGTTCAGCCGCCATGTATCTTTAAGCGAGTACCGAGAGTGCGTAGTTGGCCATCATCACAATAAAGACAATCAAAATGACGCCCACAATGAAGAATTCTTTGAGATCCGCAAACTCGGCCTGGCCGCGCGAGTATTCATTCCATTTTCGCAAGCCACCACCCATGACTTTGATGAACGAAAGACCAGCGAGCACAAGGGCGAGGATGCTAATGCCTGCCTTGAAGTAGGCACCCATCTGGCCCATCCAGTCACCGTCCTGAACCTGTGCCCCCCCGATGCCGCCGCCTTGAGGTGTCGGAATGTTGGGAAGAGCAGCAAACACGCTTTCGTGAATCATCACCGATACCAGGAGAGTGGTTTGCGCCACCTTGGACAAAATCGATTTTTTCATAACATCTATCCTTGAAACAGAAAAGTAGTTGCAAAAACTAAAGCCAGGCCACTAATGCGAATACTGCACAGACGATAACAATCACGGTTATCACCGATTCGATTGCATCATCCTGCTCAATCTCGCCATCGGTATAGGCCTCCAAAATCATTTTCCCGAACCATGCGGCAATAACCAGAATCACGCCAAAAACCAGCGTGATGACAACGACCTTCATTCGCGCGGGATCAACGCCCGAGGCGTCCATGAATCCCGCTTTCATATCGCCAAACATGGGTTCACCCCTTGATTACTGCCGGTAGTCGCCGCGCAGCGGTGCCACGGGGCGAGGTTGGCGGGGAGCGTCGATGTGGGTGGTGATTCCCTGGCGCAGCATTTCCAGATCGCGCTGCAGCCAGTCGTAGCGGAACTTCACGCGCTGGCCGGTGGGTGCGCTTTGCTCGGCCTGGCCCACCATGACCTGGACCTGCTCGATCTCTGCGGCAATGCGCGCCAGGCGCTCACGCTCCAGATCGTCGTCGGACACCGTGGCCCAGGCCGATGCCGTGGTGGCCAGGATGCCGATCACGAGGATGGCGAAAAGCGGGCGGGGGGATTTCATCAATTTCTCCTTCGGAAAAGTCATGCGTATTTCTTGAAAGCGCCCACGGTCGTGGACAGGGAAGCGGCCACCAGGACCGTGAAGATCAGCACCATGTAGGCCGGGTTGAAGCCGGGAAAAGGCCATGCGAGGTACAGGCTGAACCCACCCGTGAGAGCCCAATGCGTGTATCGCTTGCTGTGGTGGTAGACGAACGAGGACTCGCGCCCGCCGACCCAGCGGCGCCGGTCACGGCGCACCAGGCCGTCGATCACGCCCATCAGGCAAGCGAGCACGAATGCCGGCATGGCATAGGCCGCGATGCTCAGGCGCAGCACCACGTCCTGGGCCACGAGCATGCTGATCACGGCCCACTCGGCAGCGATCTTGGAGACAACGCGCGTAGCTGCGCCCACGGCCTGCAGAGGGGCAGAAAGCTTGGCCATGGCCTGCATGGGCTCGTCGGTGAGCGATCGCTGATACCAGCGCAGAACGCCGAGCTTTTCGTAGGGCCAGCGAACATAGCCCAGTAGCTGCAGGGAAAAGCCCACGGTGTCGGGCACCAGCACGCTGCGTGGTGCGACAGCGATGTACTGCAGGTCCTGCTGGAGCACAGACTGGGCGTGCGGTATGCCCTTGCCTTTCCACACAAACATGCTGCCGCCGATCTCGATGACCATGCCCACCAGCCAGCTTGTCAGCGTGATGCTGACCAGGCCGAAGGCGATCTTGACCACCAGGTCCACAGGACCGACCGTTGGAGCCTTGGTGGGCATGCGCTGCGCGGTTGCCATCAGCGATGCCCCACGATGCTGTCGATCACGCCGGTGCTGCGCAGTGCACTGGACTGCGCGCCTGGCGCGGCGGTGTACTCGGAATCGTTCTTGGCGCCGCTGGCCAGGTCTGTGCCGATGAGCTCATGTCCGCCAATACCCAGATGGTTGTGCCCCATCCAGTCGGTGTCGGCTGCCCAGGTCTCGCTGGTCCGATATCTCCGCTTCATGTCCTCGGCAACGTTCTTCAAGGATTTAGGGACGAACGGATCGTTGGTGGTGTCGGCCAGCGGGATGCGGATCTTGAATGGACGGTTGCCTTCCAGCAGCGCGAAGGCCTGGCCCTGGGGTAGCTCCAGGATGTCTGAGGGCTCGATCAGCGGCGCCTTCGTTGTGGTTGCAATGTCATCGTTGCGACTGGTGAAGTCCACGCCGTTGCCCGTGGCAGCGGTGTCCGAGACACCGGACACTGGCGTCAGGTGCGTCACGTTGACCTGCGGCACCTGGTCGGTCAGCAGGCTGGCCGTCGCGGCCGAGCGCACGCGCAGCATGCAGAGATGGTTGAAGTTGTCCAGGATCTGCCCGGCCTTGGCTTTGTCGCCCACGCGGGCCTCGATGTCGAACACGGACTGCGTGTAGGCCGTGATCTGGAAACCTGAACCACCGAGCTTGTTGACCATGGGCACGAACTCAGGGCCGGCGATCTCGTTCACCTCATCGAAATGGCAGCAGACCTTGGGCAGCTTGAGCTTGCCCTCGGTGGCGTGCGGATCGAGGCCGGTTTTGTAGAGCCGGCCGCCCACGCTCACCAGGTCCGACAGCATGGAGTTGCCCACGGCCGAGGAGACCACCGAGTCGGACAATGCGTCCAGTCCCGCGTAGACGATGCCGCCCTGCCGGAAGACCGTCATCCAGTCGAAGATGGGCCGCTGGTCGTTTGGATCGAAGTAGTCGGGGGAGATGAGCTTGCCCACGGCGCCCGAAGTGAGCTTTTCCAGGAACGGACCGAGGCTGGCAATGATCTTCTCGTAGAAAGAACGCTCGTAGCTGACGGCCGCGGCAAGGCCCAGCAGCACCTTGTCATCCGGCTGGGACTCCTTGATCCACACGTACATGGCCTGGATCTCGGGCGGGCGGTCTTGCATGCTGCGAGACACCGGGATCGCTCCTTTGACAGGGAGCAGTTTTTGGATCTCAGCGAGTCGTTCCTGGTAGTTCTTGTACCGGCCCTGCGCGGCCTGGGCGCGGTAGAACATCGCGGCATAGTCCATGAACAGGGGATCAATGCCGGTCACGTCTTTCAGCAGGGATTCATAGGTCGGAATCCGGCCCAACGCGACCTGGGCCTGGGCCACGATGTTGGTGAAGCGCCAGGAGAACTCCTTGAACGCAGCGCTGTTTCCGGAAGAGGGCAGGGCGTTGGTGGCGCGGCCGGCGACTTCGGTGATGCGCGCAAAATTGCCGATGCCGTTGTAGCGCGCGCTGATGTCTGGGTAGCCCAGGTGGAACAGGTAGAAGCTCTTTTCCCGGCCGGCGCGGCGCGCTTCGGCATGCATGCGCAGCATCAGTTCGGCGTCGCCCTTGGGGTCGATCACGATCGTGACGTGGCCGGCGTGGATGTCCTGTGTGCACAGCAATTCCAGCAGGCGTGTCTTGCCTACGCGCGTCGTGCCCAGAACCAGCATGTGCCCGGTACGGGAGCCCTGGCGCAGCAGCACAGGCTTTTCGTCCTGAACGCCCACGCCATGCAGCACGGGTGAGCCGCCCAGATCCACGCCCGAGGCAAATAGATTGGCTGGTCCACCGATATCCACTGCACGACGAATGAGTTGGCGAAGCAGGCTATCCGTCTTGGTCTCGGCCCATTTGCGAACCTGCTCGCCGGCATTGGCCAGGCGCATCTCGGCAGGAGAGGGCTTGACGTACTCCCGGACCTTGACGGCCTGGGTGTCCAGCTTGCGCTGCGTATGCAGCTGGGTCCAGGCGAAGCCTTCGCCGAGATACAGGTGGTCCTTGGTACCAGGCAGCTGGTGTGGCGCCACACGGGTCATCTTCGTGAATTTCAGGCCGCGCTGGTACGCATAAATGGCATAGGCCTCGCGGGCGCGCTTGCATCCGAAACCGGCCGCAATCGCAGCGGTCACGGCGCCCAATGAGTGCGGCATCATCAGCGCCCATGGAGCAGCTGCAGCAACGCCAGCAATCCCGAAGGCTGTGGCAGCGCTCCAGGCTTCCACCGGGGGCCGCAGCAGCCCTTCCATCACCCCCTCACTCATGGCTGCCTCCTGTGGCAGGGCTGGAACATGTTGCGGAGCATCGCGTTACAGAAACGTTCCAAGCGCAGGTTGTCATTGGGGAGACCTCGGCGTTTGCTGGAACATTTCTTGGAACAGGATCTGGTACGCGCGTCCGTTGGAGTGCACCAGCACCGGGTACGCATTGGCGCCTGCAGCGACCAGTTGCTCGGACATCCAGCTGCCCGTTTCCGGCGCCAGGCGAAGCGGCATGGCCAGCCGCTGCAGAGACTTGAAGGCCAGGGGACTGCCGGCCTGCACCACGATGCCAACCGCCTGCAGCTGCACCAGCTGGTCCTTGTTGTGAGCGAGCCAGCGCATGGAAAGCTCATCGGCCGCCAGGACAAACACCGGCTGTGTCATCCAGGCGCCGTCGAAGACTTGCAAGCCCTCCTGTGCCAGCACGCCGTTACGCAGGATGCGCGCGCCAAACGGGAAGCGCAGTCCGTCGAGAATCCCAGGATCGTCCGCATCGCCAACGAGCTGGGCAACGTAGGGCGCGAACGGCACACTGCGGCCGCTGTCGTGAAGCACGTCCAGCTTGGCGGGCGATTCCGGCACTGGCAGGCCTGCGAGTACAGGAACGGCTGCAGCTGAGCACAGGACCAGGGCACAGAGGACGCGGAGATTCATCGGCGAAGCGCTCCGCGCGTTGGAACCGGAGTGCTGGCAGCCGATTGAGGCTCAATGATCTGCGTGCGTGGCACGCCCAGCATGTCGGCGGCGCCGACCGAGCTATGCACCTTGGGCATGCCATCGAAGCTGATCATGGGATCGTTCGGGAACAGCCGCGCCATGGCCGCCTGCATCTCGCGCTCCCACGCAATTGAACGCTCAACGTCCGCTCGGAAGATCCGTGCCATGCGCTCGGCATACTGCCTGCGCTCTGCTTCGGATCGCGCGTGGATGCCCAGGATCTCCAGCGGCGAGAGCTTCTCGACGGAGAAATTCGCCCGCGGCCCGAGGGCCAGCACTTTGGCCCGGCGCATTTCTTCGGCGTTCAGGCCCCACATCTGCTGAACCTGGCGGTCGGTTTCGTCCGCTTGGCTGCGCGCCTGGGCGGTGTTTGCTGCTGTGGAGCTGCCTTCGGTGGTCTGGGTGGTGCGCACCTGGGCCACCACCGGCATGCACGCCACCTGTGCCAGCAGAAAGCCCGCGCTGAGGCAAATAGCGGCTCGCATGCTCAACCTCCCTGGCTCACGGAGAGAGTCAGGCCAGGGCTGCCTGGGGCCACAAAGGTAGCTGTGCGCGAAACGGGATCAGCGGACTTGAGCGCCATGCCATTGACCACGTCGCCAGGGCGCAGCACACGCATGCGGCGGTCGCCTGGGATGCCCGAGGCCACCACGACCGAGGGCTCGCCGTTCCACATATCGACGGCGATCAACTGGCCGGAGAGCGCGGGCGCTGCGGGCTTTTCGGCGGGCAATGCCTTGGAAGCAGCGGCCTTCTGCTGTCCTGCAGGCCGCGAAGTCGCGGCCCTGACTGGCGGGGCCTTGACCATCACGCGCGGGGCTGCTGCTGTGGGCCGGGCGGTGTGTGGTTCGGTAGCGGTCGGCGCGGCCGCAGGCGCAGAGGATTGGGCTGGAGCGACTGCACCTGCAGTCGCGGGTGCGGCCTGGACCACGGTAGGAGCGGTGGCTCGCGCTTTGGAATCCTGCTCACGCATGCGGGCCAGTTGCTGGCTCAACTCAATCATCATCGCTTCCATGCGCTGCATGCGAGCGGCAAGTTCCGGATCAGATGCAGTAAAGGAAGCGGCAGGAGGCTGCACAGTGGGGGCCACGCCAACACTCGTCTCGGCGGTAGAAGCGACGGGCGTCTGCTGCTGTGGCTGCGATGGCTGAGCTACGGCGAACTCATCGGGGCCGGTAGCGGTTTCAAGCGCAGATATGCCCAGTTGGTCCAGCCCCCCCAATCGTGGATCAATCGGTGCACGGATCTCGTCCGGGCCGCTGGCCTCAATCGTGCCCACGGTCGGCAGATTGGTCCCAAGAAGATCGGGAACCTGGCGGATGGATGGTCCGTACTGGAGATAGCCCAGCAGTGCGATCCCTGCCAGGGACACGGCAATCAAACTGCGCCTTCCCGTGGAAGAGTTGAGGATGGATTTTTTGCCTGGCCTGGCGGGAGCCGGATGCGCTGAAGACTCATCGAACTCAGGCGCATCAGCCTGGGCCAAGGTGGCAGCAGTCGAAGGATCTGGGGCTGCAGCAGCGCCGGGTCGATCCTGCGCTTCAGGAGCGGGGCCCTGTCGCGCGTCGACGTCTTGCATCCACTCCAGCCCGCCGATGTGGGGGGCGAAATCCAGGCCTGGCACAACAGGGCGCCCCGGTGTGTGTGGGAATTGCCCGCTCATTGCTCTTTACCCGATTTGGCAGGAGACACGATGGGCTGGAGTCGGCGCGGCGGCTGTGCGCCGCCGGCATTTCCCAGGACGAACCACACGCGGCGCGTGACATGGTCGGTTTGCCAGGTCCAGGCCTTGCCCACCAGAACAGCCAGCATGTCCTGGACGGAATAGGGACCGAGGGTGCGATGCGCCTCGGGCAAAGGAAGTCCCAGAAAGCGCCGGGCTTCGGGAGACAGCGCCGTTTGGTCGGCCAATGCATATCCAGTGCGCAGCAACGTGTAGTCGATGGCCTCGCCAATGGTCGTGACCTGTTCCCGGGGAAAGGTGATCTGTGCTACGAGCGCCAAAGGCTCGCTCAGGCCCAATTGGGGCTGCGCATCGGCTGTGGTGTAGCGACCGAGTTGCAGGCGCTTATTGCCGTCCACCAGGGGCGCGTTGGCGTAGCAAACGCCGGCCGCCAGCCATGCCATGCCAGCGATGAGAAATCGGTGCGAGTGCCGGGACATGCGGGAGAAACTCCAGAAGAAAAATCCCGGGCCGCATGACGAAAGAGGAGGAGAAGACATGCAGCCCGGGGAAAGAACGCATTCGCGTCCGCCGGTCGGCATGTTCGGATTTGGTGCACTTGCTCTCAAGCGTAAAACGTGCGGTGCATACCGAACGTTTTACGCTTGACATGCAAGTAAAAAAAGGGCAGGTGTTGAAATGGCTTAACAGCCCGCAAGCAGAGGGCTGCTTGCTACAGGAAAAAAACTTCTACCGGCTTACAGGCCCTATCCAAAGGGCTCGGCTGCTCCTCAAAATTGAGGAGCAGCCGCAAAGGATTTACTGGTACTGGGAAAGGGCTCTGACGGGATAGGGGGCTGGATTGCTGCGCCGGGGCGGCGCAGCAATCCAAAAATGGCCCATGGCCAGAGCCATGAGGCAGATAGTCCCGACCGCATGGGAGCCCAGTTACATGCCATAACACAAACGCATTTCGATTTCAAGCGTAAAACGTGCGGTGCGAAGTGTTCGATTTACGGCTGACTACATCGACGCATCCCATGTACCGTGCGCGGCCATGGATACACCGTCGCTTCGCAGCCAGCACATGCCCGTTCGCCCTTCCCAGGAGCACCCGTTCTTAGGGCGTGATCCGCTGGACCATGGCTGTGCGATCTTCACAGTCATAGAGTCCTTGCAGCAGTTAGGTTTGGAAAGCTGGACCGCGCGGCTGCTCAGCTGGCTGGGCCGATTTGAAGGGCTGGAGCGGCACCTCGAAGAGGACTTCGATCCGGTGCTGTCTGTGCGCCAGATTCTCCTGCGGCATGTGGCTGATCAGCCGAGAGGTGAAGTGGCCCAGCAAGGCTTGGCAGATGCGACCTGGCACAGCATCGTCCACACCATCGTGGCTCAGCCCTTTGTGCATGTGTGCTGCGACTGGAGCATGGACGGACTGCGGCCGCGTATTCGCTGGAACCCTATCGAGCACTCATTCCTGCAGTTCCTGGCTCTAGGCCATGCCGGTGAAGAGCTCTCTGTCTGGACTCCTGCAGCAGGAATGCCCTGCAGGGTGAGGGAGTGCAAGAAAGCTCTTCAGCCAAAAATCCGGTGAAAGCTGTCACAGCCGGCTGCCGGTGACTTGTAAGCGATGGCTTCAGACTGTGAGCGGTCTGTCGCCGGGCGGCAGACTTGATCGGGCAGCGCGACAAACATGAGCGTCCTATCAGCGGTCGTTCGTGTCGGCCAGCAATCGACCCGTTGCTGCCACTCGCTGTCCTCCCGTGCCACCGGCAGGTTTCTGAGCGGAGCGGTAGCACAATACACCCGCTCGGCCAAGTCATTTTTTCCAAGCCGTGACCGCAATTTCTCCAATAGGCTCGGCTTCGACGATAATTTTGTTGCATATGACGTTGGTAGGCATCGACTCCTCCCTCCCCCAGTTCAATCATTTCGGGCGCTTAACATGGATCTCGTCACCCAAAACCTTGTGGCCGCTTTCAAGGCCGAGGAATCTCTCACCGAAAAGATGGACGACTCCGCCGTCTTGGAGCATTTCGTGAACTACTGCACCATCTCGAACGAGTATGGAGAAGAGTTCGACGTCGAGGACTTGCATACTGGCGGTCCGGACGATCTAGGCATCGATGGTATAGCTGTCATAGTGAACGGGACCTTGGTGTTAGACGAGCAGGAAGTTATGGATTTGGTTTCAGCAAACAAATATATCGAAGCCAACCTGATTTTTTGTCAGTCGAAGTCCGGAGGTTTTTCCGGCGACGAAATATCGAACACCTTCTTTGGTTTAAAAGATCTCTTGTCGACGAAGTCGACGATGCCCCGGAATCCCAGGATCGCGGATAAGGAGAGTTTGATTAAGTTCATCTATGGGCAAAGCGCCTTGTTCAAGCGCGGCAATCCGACCGTGAAGATCTACTACGCCACTACAGGCAAGTGGCAGGACGATCCCAAGTTAGTCAAGAGAGTAGAAGTTGAGCGCGACGGTTTAATGGATCTCGACATCTTCGGCTCTGTCGATTTCGTCCCCGTCGACGCGAAGGCTCTCCAGCGGCTTTACTCGAACGCTAAGAACCGTTTCTCTAAATCCATCGAGTTCGTCAGCAAAATCACGTTACCTGAATTGCCTGGAATCCAAGAATCCTATCTTGGCTACCTGCCGTCTGACGAGTTCATGAAGCTCATATCAGACGACGCCGGCAATATGCTCAAGGGGCTGTTTTACGATAACGTGCGCGACTTTCAAGGCGACAACGACGTCAATATGGAGATTGAAAAGACGCTTGAGGACGAGTCACGGCGTCTCTTTGTGCTGATGAACAATGGCGTTACGGTCGTAGCAGATTCTATCCAGAAGACAGGTGACCGATTTACGCTCGAAGGCTACCAAGTTGTTAATGGTTGTCAAACGAGCAACGTGCTTTTCCGCAATCAGAACAAGCTCGAAAGGGTGCAAATCCCATTTAAGCTCATCGTCTCTCAGGATGGGGCGGTGAAGAACAAGATCATCAAGGCCACAAACCGGCAGACTACAGTCAAGCCAGAGGAACTTACCTCTTTGACCGACTTCCAGAAATCGCTGGAGGATTACTACGAGGCGGGTGATGGGGATTCTAAGCTCTACTACGAGCGCCGCTCCCAGCAGTTCCGCGCAACAACCGGCATCGAGAAAATTCGAATTGTCACCATTCCGAACCAAATCCGTGCATTCGCCTCGATGTTCTTGGGGCTTCCTCACCAGGCCAGTCGATACTACGGAGCGTTGTTGAACTCCATCGAGTCGAAAATTTTCGTTGCGGATCACCCTCCGGTCGCTTACTACGCTAGCGCGTTGGCCCTCTATCGTCTTGAGTCTCTCTTTCGCCGCAAGGCGCTGGATACGAAATACCGACCTTTCAAGTACCACCTGCTTCCAATTGCTCGGGTCATTGTGGCGGGCGAAACGGCTGAGCGCATGAATTCCAACAAATTTGAGAAGTACTGCGAAAAGGTGGTCGCCGCTTTTAAGGATGACAAAGACGCGGCCAAGGTCTTTGGTAAGGCGGCCGACGCCATCGATTCGGTTCTCGGCGGGAATTATGGACGGGACAAGGCCAAGGACACCGCTCTGTTCTCTACCGTCGCCGCAGGCCTCACTAAGGCCTGAAGAAGCACGGTAAGGCAAGTGGAGTCGGATGCCGGCAGTAGGTTTTGTCGAACTAAGAAACTGCTGGCGAGCGTGGCCCGAGTAGTTCGCGTTGTCGCTTAGGCTGGTCTTGGAGCGAAGCGGCCCGCCAGACGTCCGGTCTGCGCCAATCATGAGCGGCTGGAACTGGCCGACTGAAGCCACTGGTGTTTTGAGCGTCTCCGCCCAAGCGGTCATCTGCTTCTGGCCGGCAACAGCTCCTCGCTGGGGGCGGCTGCCGACCCAAGGCGAACATTGGCCTCGACGTCGCAATACCCGTCAAGGCCAGAGCCTAAGAAGCAGCCCTATCAGCCCTGAGGCCAAGATGACGTGGATTACATTGATCTTGAAGCGCAGCAATGCGATTGCAGCTGCGATGCCAATGGCGACAGAGGGCCAATCGATGCCAGACGCTAATCCGTGCGGCCATATGACGTGGTAGGCGAAAAAGACTGCCAGGTTCACAATGACACCCACTACGGCCGCCGTGATCCCGGCCAGTGGTGCAGTGAACTTCAGGTTGCCGTGGGTGGATTCGATGAAAGGTCCCCCAAGCAAGATGAACAAGAACGACGGCAGGAAGGTGAAGAAGGTCACCACCGTCGCGGCTATAGTCCCCGCGAGAAGCAACGAGTCCGTTCCAAAGATGGCCTTGGTCCAGCCGCCGACAAAGGCGACGAAAGATACGACCATGATTAGCGGGCCTGGCGTCGTTTCGCCCAATGCCAGACCGTCCATCATCTGCACAGCTGTCAGCCACTGGAAGTGGTCCACTGCTCCCTGATAGACATAGGGCAGCACGGCGTAAGCTCCCCCAAAAGTCATCAGGGCCGCTTTAGTAAAAAACCAGCCCATCTGGACCAACGTGGATTGCGGCCCGTACAAGACAGCCAAGCTTGCGATGGCAACGATCCACAAGGCAACACACACTGCGAGTACCAGCCAGAAACGGCGCCAGGAGAATTTGGCGTGGGGCGGTGCTGGGGTGTTGTCGTCGATGAGTGCAGGCCTCATGCCCTGGTGCTGCACTCTTTTTTCGTGACCGGCGCCACTGTCGAATGCAGACGGGCGCAGTTTGCCTCCCACAAAGCCGACGGCCGCCGCCACCACGACGATGAGCGGGAACGGGGCATTCAGCGCAAAGATGGCCACGAAGGCCGCAACGGCGATGCTCCAATGCCAACCATTCTTGAGAGACCGTGAGCCAACCCGGTAAGCTGCCTGTGCCACCAGTGCGGTTACAGCAGGTTTGATGCCATAGAAGAAGCCTGCCACCACGGGAACATCGCCATGGGCCATGTAGAGCCAAGCCAAAGCGATGATGATGAAAAGCGAGGGCAGGACAAAGAGCGCGCCAGCCAGGACACCGCCCCACGTCCGGTGCAGTAGCCAGCCCAGGTAGGTGGCCAGCTGTTGGGCTTCAGGGCCAGGCAGCAGCATGCAGTAGTTCAGAGCATGCAGGAAACGCCTTTCCGAAATCCATCGGCGGCGATCCACAAGCTCCTCGTGCATCAGCGCAATTTGGCCAGCCGGCCCGCCAAAACTGATAAAGCCGAGCTTCAGCCAGAAACGAAGCGCTTCAGAGAGCGAAAGGGAGGTCGGCGCGGCTGAATCGGCCGAGCTGGGCAAAGCGGTGTCCATAGAAGCTCCATAGAGGATTTCCAGCACTTGGACGAGACACCGTCTACCCTTGCGGGACGGGAGGCTGCATTCCCGATATGGAAATTCTAGCCCAACGATTCTTCCTGATGAAGATGCAGCAGACCATGAAGCTCATCACAGGTCGGCACCGTTTCAAGTCGATGTGTGACTGATTCAGTGCTTGTGCGTGTGGTGCACATCAGGCACATGTGGGTGCTCATGGCGTACCGCTTCATGGCTATGAGCGTGGCTGTGGGCTCCGATGGGCATGGGGTCGTGGGTATGTGTATGGTGGCCGTCATCGTGGACATGCGCGTGTTCGTGATCGACCTCAGCATGTTCATGTTCGTGGTGATGTGCTTCTGCCAAGTGAACAACAATGCCGACGAACATCAACAGACCGCCGACCAGCAAGCCCCAGCCGCCGGACCGATCCCCGAGCGCAAAAGCCACAAAGGCGCCGATGAAAGGCGCAAAGGCGAAGACCGAACCAGTGCGTGCCGCGCCAAATGCGCGCTGGGCCAGCAGGTAAAAGCGCAGACTCAGGCCGTACCCCGTTGCGCCCACCAGCATCATGCCCAGTGCGCTCGCCAGCGTGGGAATGGGCTCGCCTGCCACCAGGGACAGGATCACCGTTGCGGTCACACCCAACACCGCCTTGGCCAAAACAACCTGGCCAGGGTCACGGTCGGCCAGCGCACGCGACAGCGTGTTGTCCAGGCCCCATGCCGCGGTGGCGACCATCACAGCGACCAGGCCCAGCAGCTGACTGCTGCCGCTTTGGCCTTGGTCAACGACCAGGGTGATGCCTCCGGCCAGCAACAAGAGCACGGCCAGCCACACCCTGCGGTCCATGCTTTCTCCGTACAGGCGCCAGGCCAGCACGGCCGTGAACAAAGCCTCAAGGGTGAGCATCAGCGAAGCGCCTGTGCCGCTGGTGCGCTGCAGGCCCCAGGCCATGGCGACCGGACCGATGACCGCGCCAAAGAAAGCCACGGCTATCAACCTGGGCACATCGCTGCGCAACACGCGCGCCTCCTGCTCCACTGGCTTGCGCAACAGCGCTCCGACCAAGGCTGCTCCGACATAAAGCAAAGCGGCTGTGGTGAAGGGCCCCATGCCCTGGCCCAGTTTCTGGACCAAAGGGGTGCTGATGCCGAACAAGAAGGCTGCCAGCAGTGCCAGCAGCCCTCCACGCATGGCTGGAAGATGAGAGGCAGCGCCTGTTGTCATGACGGACTCACTTGACGGCGAAGCGGACGGTGGCGGTCTTTCCCTCCACGTTGTCCAGCACGGCCACAATCTTGGCGCCGCTGGCGATCTTGACGCCGTCGGCACGCAGCTTGTTGTCACCAGCCGCCTTGATTGCGGCTTCTGCCTTCTGCGTACCTTGCAGGACTGTGATCTTGCCAGAAATGCCCGTGGAGGACATAGGCAGGCCATGGTCCGTCAGGTAGATCGTGGCGCCATCGGCTTCTGCCACCAGCTCAAAACCCACATCGTTGGCGACCTGCACGATGCCGCCGTGTTCGGCCTTGGCAGGGCCGTGGGCGAATGCCGACCCCATCACTGCCATTCCCATGGCCAGCACCGTGGTTTGCATCAAGGACTTCAATTTCTTCATCACATTCTCCAGTTGGATTGCGGTGCACTTGGGGCGGCACCGCGAAGCCCGTTTGAAAGTGCGGTCAGAAGGCTTCGTTGACCGGAATGGCAGTGCCTGTGTCTTCGGTGTCCGCCAGCAAGCGTTCGGTGGCCTTGCGGCCGAACAGCCAGAAGAGCAGCGGTGTCAGCAAGGTGTCGAGCAAAGTCGAGCTGATCAGCCCGCCAAAGATCACCACGGCCACCGGATGCAGGATTTCCTTGCCCGGATCGTCCCCTGCCAGCAGCAGGGGGGTCAGGGCAAAGGCCGCGACCAGGGCCGTCATCAGCACGGGGGTGAGCCGTTCCAGCGAACCCCGCACGACCATGGCAGTGGTGAAGGACTCCCCCTCCAGCCGGCACAGGTTGATGTAGTGGCTGATCTTCAGGATGCCGTTGCGCGTGGCGATGCCAGCCAGCGTGATGAAGCCCACCATGGCGGCCACAGACAGGCTGACTCCGGCCAGCCACATTGCAACCACGCTGCCGATCAAAGCCAGAGGGATGTTGGCCATGATGATGGCCGCCAGCACGGCCGAGCGGTAGCGCGAGTACAGAATCAGGAACATCATGGCCAGCGAGACTAGGGACAGCCCCACGATCAGTTGCGTGGCCTGCTCCTGGGCCTGGAACTGGCCTTCCAGGCTCACAAAGCCACCGGCCGGCAGTTGGGTGCTGGCAATGACCTTGCGGATGTCGGCGACCACTCGGCCCATGTCCGAACCATCGGTATTGGCATAGACCACGATGCGCCGGCGGCCGTTTTCGCGGCCGATCTGGTTGGGTCCATCGGTTTCCTCGACCGTGGCGAAGCTGGAGACGGGCAGCCGCCCAGCGGGAGTGTCCACCAGAGTGCGTGCCAAATCCTGGGGGCCGCGCTTGTCGTCCGGCAGCCGCAGCACAAGCTCATAGCGCTTGGCTCCATCCACCAGCTGGGCACCATGGGCACCGTCGGTCAGGGCCTGCAGCAGGCGAATAGCCTCGCCGGGGGCCAGCCCTGTCTGGGCCAGGCGCTGCTGGTCCAGTCGCACCACCACCTGGGGGATCAGGACCTGCTTTTCGATGGTCAGGTCTACCAGGCCCGGAATGCCGGACAGGTTCTGGCGCATCTGCTCGGCCAGGCCACGCAGGGTGTCGGTGTCATCGCCGTAGATCTTCAGGGCGATCTGCGCCCGCACCCCGGACAATAAGTGGTCCAGGCGGTGCGAGATCGGCTGTCCTATGGCCACCTGAGCGGGCAGCGAAGCCAGCTGGGCCCGGATCTGGGCCATGACCTCTTCGCGGTCCACGGCAATGCCGTCACGGCGCAGGTCCACGTCGATCTCTGCCGAGTGCACACCTTCGGCATGTTCGTCCAGTTCGGCACGGCCAGTACGGCGGCCCACCTTGGTCACATGGGGCACTTCGCCTATCAGCGTCTCTGCCAAAGATCCCATGCGGTTGGCTTCAGCTAGCGAAGTCCCCGGGTTGAACATCAGCGACAGCACCAGTGAGCCCTCATTGAAGGCCGGCAGAAATGCCCGAGGGAAAAACGGCACGCTGGCGGCCGCGACGACCACAGCGACCACAGCCGCAGCAATCAATGCCTTGGCGCGTGGGAACGACCAGGCGAGCAGCCGGGTGTCACCACGTTTGAGCCAGGCCACCAGCGGGCTATCCCCATGATCCAGACGCTTCATGCGCGGCAGCAGGTAGCTGCACAGCACGGGTGTCACGGTCATGGACACCAGCATCGAGGCCAGGATGGACACGATGTATGCGATGCCCAGGGGGGAAAACAGCCGCCCTTCGATGCCCGGCAAGGCAAATAAGGGCACGAACACCAGCACCACGATCACCGTGGCATAGACAATGCCGGATCTCACCTCCACGCTGGCCTGGCGCACCACGTCCAGCAAGGGGCGCGGCTGGGTCAGGGCACGGTTTCCCTTCAAGCGGCGAAGGATGTTTTCCACATCCACCACGGCATCGTCCACCAGTTCGCCAATGGCGATGGCAAGGCCACCCAGGGTCATGACATTGATGGACTGGTCCAGCAGCCGGAACACCAGGGCCGTCACGGCCAGGGACAGCGGGATGGCGACCAGCGAGATCAGCGTGGTCCGTGCCGACAGAAGGAACGCAAACAGCACGATGGCCACCATGATGGCGCCGTCCCGCAAGGCTTCGGTTACATTGCCGATGGACGCCTGGATGAAGTCGGCCTGGCGGAACAGTACCTGGGGTGCCGACAGCCCCTTGGGCAGGCCAGGCTTGAGTTCGTCCAGTGCCTGCTCAATCTGGGTGGTCAGTGCAACGGTGTCTGCAGCGGGCTGCTTCTGTACGCTCACGATAACGGCAGGGGCCCCCATGTAGCCCGCATCGCCACGCTTGAGCCCCGGGGCAAACCGCACCTCGGCCACCTGACGCAGCAGGATGGAGCGACCGTCCTTCCAGGCCACAGCGATGCCCTGCAAATCTTCCACCTTGTTGGTGCGGCCCACATGGCGGATCAGGTACTCCCGGCTATTCATGTCGATGAAGCCGCCCCCGGCGTTGCCGGCGTAGCCGCGCAGCGCCTGCTCGATCTGGGAAAGGCTGACCCCGAGCTGGGCCATGCGGGCCGGGTCGGGCTCCACGCGCAGCTGCCGCACATCGCCCCCGATGGGAATGACCTGGGACACCCCGGGGATGCCCAGCAGGCGCGGGCGCAGCACGAAATCCGCATACTCCCGGGCCTCCATGGGGGAGGCGCCTCCCTGGCCGATGGTCAGGGGCAAGGCAATCAGCATCACCTCGCCCATGATCGAAGACACGGGGCCCATGACGGGCGTGACCTCGTCGGGCAGTTGGCCTCTCAGCTGCGCCAGACGCTCGGCCACCAGTTGGCGGTTGCGGTAGATGTCGGTTCCCCAGCCAAACTCGGCATAGACGATGGACAGCCCTACGCCCGAGGTGGAGCGCACACGGGTCACTCCTGGCATGCCGTTCAAGGCTGTTTCGATGGGAAAACTGACCAGTTGCTCGACCTCCTCGGGCGCCATGCCACCGGCTTCGGTGAGCACGGTGACCAGCGGCTTGTTCAGATCGGGAAACACGTCCACGGGCGTGCGCCACGCAGTCATCGCTCCGTAGACGAGCAGCAGTGCGGCAAACGCCAGCACGAAGAGCCTGTTGTTCAGGCTGTACTTGACGATCCAGTTGAACATGGTTCGCGCACTCCGTTCAACGAATCTGCGCAATCAGCGCGGCACCCTGGACCACAACGCGGTTGTCGGCCGCCAAGCCCTGGGTCACCAACACACGCGCACTGTCCAGAGGCTGGAACTGCACGGGCTGGGGCATGTAGCGTTCGGCGCCCGTCTTAATCCAGACCACGGATTCATTGGAAGGGCTGCGCACGATGGCTGCGGCCGGTAGCACGATGCCAGTGCGACGCTCCTTCAAGTTCGCCACAAGCGTGACTGTCTGGCCCACGGCCAAAGGCATGGCGCCGGCAGCCGCGCTGGCACGGAATGTCAGGGGCAGCACTCCGTCGCGCAGCGCGCGGGCGGCTCCCACAAGCTTCAGTTCCACGCCATCGATCCCTGCCAGAGTGGCGCTCTGCACCCGGTCACCCAGGCTCACATCCGGCGTGCTGGCCTCGACCATCAGCCGGCCGGGATCAACCACTGCCACCAGGACCGCGCGGCTGTCCACGATCTGGCCAGCCTTCAGGTCGGCATGGGCGATCACCCCGCTGATGGGCGCCCGCAAGGCTTCACGCCCTTCCAAGCTGGTGCTGATACTGCGTTCGCGCTGCTCCAGCGATTGCACGTCGATGCGCGCCGCGTCGATCTCTTTGCGGGGCACGGAGCCCTCCAGTGACAGCAGGCGCACCAAGCGTTGTTGTGCCAGTTTCAAGTTGGCTTGCAGCTCTGCACGCTGGGCTTGCTGGCCAGCCAGGGCATAAGGGTCGGCGCTGTAGCGAACCCAGGCCAGGGTCTCGCCTTGGCGCACCGCTTGTCCGGCCACAGGCAGGCCCTTGGGGCCAGGCTCCACGCGGCCACCATAGGTGGACTGGACCAGACCGCTGGCATTGGGGTCGGTGGTGACCCTTGCGGGCAGTTGCACGGCCGAGGCGGCGTCGGACTCCGGCGCGATCAAGGTGCGTACCCCCATGCGGCGCTGGGCCAGCTTTGGCACATTCACGCTGCCATCGGGCAACCGCGACAGCCCGCGGGTGTTGGTGCTGGTGGTTTGCTCCAGGTGCTCACCGTTGGGGCCATGGGCCCCCGGTGCAGCAAAAGCGGACTGGCAGAACATCAATGCGGCAGAAATAGCGATAGGGCCGAGATAGTTCATGCGGCTTCCCCCTTGGATTCGTTGGTTTTCTTTTCTGTACGCGAGGTGAACCACCAGCGGGCCAGAAGGGCAAAGCCCACCAGGACGAGCGCAAGGAGCACCCACCGGGTCCAGGACATGGGGCCGTGCCCATGGTCGTGGTCACCATGGGGTGCCTCTTGGGTGCTGACGCGCAGCACCCCGTCAAGCAGGTCGCTGTCCTCTCCAGCGACGATGGTGATCACTAGGCCATGCTCGCCCGGGGCTTCCAGTGCTTTGAGGAAGGCCTCGTCATCAATGGCGTAGTCACCGAGGTCGGCGTGGTGCTTGGCCGTGGCCTTGAGGGAGCCAGTTTCGACCTCGACTGTTGCCCCCAGTACGGGTGCATTGGTGTCATAGCGGTCGATCAGTAGCGACAACTCGCCACCGCTGAGACGCCCGACCAGCTCGAACAACTCCGACTTGGCCTCGAAGCTGGGGGATTGCTGGCCGCTGGACTGTGTACTGGCGTTGCTGTCCAGGTGCTCGCCATTGGGGCCATGGGCGCCGGGGGCGGAAAATGCCGGACTGATAGCGCCGGCCACTAGGAGCGTGAGAGCCGCAACGGCGCGGTAGATGCGTGCGTTCAGTGTGTTCATGGAAGCTGTCCGAGGGCTTGTTGCAGGCGTGCGTGTGCCTGATAAAGAGTGGCTTGCTGGCGAGACACAGAGGACTCTGCGTGGGCTGCGGCGGAAACGGCACGCAGCAACTCTGCCAGTGCGGTTTCCCCAGCCTGGAAGGAGGTGCGCAACAAAGAGGCGCGTTCGCGCAGCAGGGTTGCTCGCTCCACCTCGCCATCCATCAACCCCTGCTGGCGTTGCACTGCAGCCTGTGCCAGCTGGAGGTCGGCCTCCAGCAGCAAATGCTTGCGCTGTTGCTCCGACAGCGCCACGGCATGCTCTGCGAGCGCAGCAGCCACCTGCGGTTGGCTGTAGGTCTTCGTCCCCAACGGGATTCGCAACGAGATCGCCACGCTGTTTTGCGCGGCCTGGCCGCCACCCGATCGGTCTTGGCGCGCACCGATCCCCAGCTCCGGGGCTGCGCCGCGCTGGTATTCGCTTTGAGCGACCCGCGCCTGTGCAAGCTGCACCGCCATGTCGGCCTCCCTCCATTCGGGGTGCTGCGTCAAGGTCGTCGGTACTGCGTCCGTGCTGGTCTGTTCAGGCCCGGGCGCTGCCGGAAGGCCCGTGATCACACGCCACATGGTCATTTGGGCCTGCTCGGCTTGCCGCAGATTGACGACTTGGGCTTGCTGGGCCAACAGTTCGGCCCGTGCTGCCATGGCATCGGTGGGGGCTAGGTCTCCTGCTTTCACCCGGCGGTCTACGTCGGCCGCCAGCTCTTGCAGCAATTGGCCCTGACTGTGGGCCTGCTGCAGCTCTGCCCGGGTCATCCACAGTTTGGCCAAGATTTCGCGCAACTGGCCGGCCAGGCGCAGCTTTGCTGCTTGTTCATTGGCCTGGGCCCAGTCGCCACGGACCTCGGCTGTGGCGCCGCTTTGCTGGCGTTGGCCCTGCCTCCAAAGAGGCAGGAATACGCCAATTTCGCTCTCCCGCGATCCGCTTGCGGCAGCGCCACGGCCTTCGCGCTGGGATACCGCCATCGCGGGGGCGCCGGAAAGCCAGCTTTGCGAGACGGCGTGGTCTGCGCGGGCGATCTGGTGTTGCCCGTTGCTGAATGCTGCTTCCACGGAGCGTGCCCAAGCAGCTTCCAGCGCCTGCTTCAACGTCACGATCTGGCCCTGGGGGGCAGAAGCCATGGACGATGGCACGCTGGGATATGGCTGCGCCAGTGCCGCACAGCCGAGCGAGCTGCCTGCCACGATGCAGACAGCTACCCATGAGGTGTTTTTCACAATGTTCCCGACAAGATGTGCGACAGCCTGGACGCTGCAAAGCAGCCGGCGCAAAGCCATCACAAACGACAACGAAGACGCGTGCGCTACCAACGGCAGCGTCCACGCGCACTGCGAGGTGTCAGGTGGTGTGTTTGGGGGGGCGTTCTAAGCCCTGAAGAAAAGGAGGAGGCGCAGCAAAATATGTCGCCATCGCTGGGCCGGAACACGGACAGCCCTCCAGCGCGGGAGCACCAGAAGGCATCAGGGCTGGTGAGAACAAACCGGCGTCACCTAGCGCGTGTTGGACAGACGCGTCTGAATCGTCCTGATGGAAGTGGCCATCATGGTGCTCATGGTGATGTGCCACGTTCTCGAAGTGCAGCAGCGCATGTTCTGCCTCTTCGCCATCGGCAACCCACAACCCTGCGCCCGCAAATGCCAGCGTCTGCCAGCATACGCAGAGCATCAGGAAGAAGGAGGCAAACCGACGGCACATGGCCAAGAAGTGTAGCGAACCTAAAAAATTTAGGGATTTCGTGGTGGTTGCAGAGCTTGCGCGTAGAGGCGCGTCACTGTCCGAGCATCAGCAGGCGGCGTGCCTCGCGTTCTGCAAGCGACTGGGAGATATGGGCTGCTGCCGGTTTCGATGACACCTTGTTAAGGTGGCAGATGAAACCGGAGGTGGTTAATGGAGAGAAGTGGGCTGCTGCCATCTGAGATGGGCTGGTCTTGCTGCTGAAACTCGATTTCTCAGTCTCATTCCGCCAAGCGGACGGCAAAACTTAGACCCATAAAAATCATAAAAGTCAAGCATCAAACCTACGGTCCTGACCGTACGTTTTCAGGATGACTTGGAAGAGCATCGTCCGTATGGTGCTCGGCCATGGCAATCGACCGTCTCCAACCTTGTAGTGCCTATGCCAAGTCATCTTTCGGACAGCAAGGATCATCATCCCGAGGGCAGGGCTCTTTGCCCTCGTCAATACAGCAGCTCGTGCAGCTGTGCAATAGCCGTACATGTTCGAGGGCAAGATGAAGAGTCTTGCCGCACGGCTGCTGGCTATGTCGCCCTGGTCAAAACATCGTAGGCTGCCGCCTGCAGAAGACAAGAATGGGCCTTCGTCAGTCGCCGAACCTTCGTCAAATTCAATGCCTACGGTGGGAGGAACCGAACCAGGCTGGCTTCAGGTTTTGACCTCCGAACAGCTACTCGCAGTCGTGCGCGCAGAAAAGGCTGTGGATGCCATGTGGCGCCAGTCGCACCAGAGCCGCGAAGTCTGGGAGCGGGATCTGTTGCCGGCCCTCCATAGGTATGCCGCGTTCGTGCAATTGATGCCTGCGTCAGAGGCACACCACCATGCCCACGCAGGTGGGCTGCTCTCACACACCATCGAGATGGTCCTGGCAGCCCTGACCTGGCGCAACGCCATGTTGCTGCCCGGTGGCTCCCAGATCGAGGAGATCGATGCGCAACGTGACCAGTGGAGCTACGTGGTGTTCTTCGCCGCGCTGCTGCACGACATCGCCAAGCCCATGACCGACCTACGTATCCAGTGGCGTTGTGACGGCATGGCGGATTCGATTCGCTGGACACCTGCAGGCGGCAGTCTGGTCCAGATCACGGCCCAGCGTGCGGCCGCCGAGTACCTGGTCGATTTCACGCCCAAGAGCCAGCGCGACTACAGCGCCCACGGCAAACTGGCGCAGCTGCTGCTTTCGCGCATTGCGCCAGAGTCGGCACTCGTGTTCCTGGCCCAGACGCCTGCAGCCATGGACGCCCTGGAGCAGTATCTCAGCGGCCAGGACCGCGACAGCTTGGTGGCTCAGCTGGTGCGCCGAGCCGACCAGGCCTCGACGCAGCGCGCTCTGCTGTCGGGTCACAAAGGCCGCTTCCCGACCGCCACGTCCAAGCCGTTGATCGACTTGCTGATGCAGGCTATCACCAGCATGCTGCAGGCCGGGACCGAGCTGCCGCTGAACCGCTCAGGTGGCGCAGCGTGGGTGTTTGAGGGGGCCATCTGGTTCGTGGCCAAACGCTTGGCGGATTCGGTGCGCGAATGGATCAAGCGCAATGAGCCCGATGAGGCTGTACCAGGGGACTCGAAGAACGATCGGCTATTCGACACCTGGCAGGACTATGGCGTCATCGACCTGAACCCGGCCACCGGACAGGCAATTTGGCATGTGACTGTGCAGGGAGAAGCATCCCAAGCTGCGGCAGATCGAGGAGGTTATGAGCACGACTTGGCCATGCTGCGATTTCCCTTGGCCAAGGTGTTTTCGCACGAGAGCAAGTATCCGGCGCCCATGCAAGGCAGATTGGTCCTGCGGCAAAAACGCAAGGATGAGGCCGGGGAGGGCGGGGCCTCGGTGCAGGCCGTGCAGCTGCAAATTCCTGCGGCAGGTTCTGGTGGTAAGGAGGATGCGGCAGGACATGCACCCGAAGCTGCAGCACTATCAGCCACTGTTCGCGCGCCTGCAGCTGCAGTTGCGCCCAAGGCTCCCAGCAAGCAGGAATTGAAGCTTGCGGCAGTCATGCGTGAACCTGCGTTCAAAGCACCATCTGTTGCGGCAAAGTCACCTGCGGTGAAATCCGAAGCTGGCACAGCACGTCAGGCACGAAAGAATGATGCAACGCAAGTGAGCCCCCGCGAAACGCCTGCACCCGGACGGCCCCCTGCAACGGCTCCAGCAGAAGCTGGCCCAGCGATCAAGGGAACCACAGTGCCTGGAACAGTTCGGGCAGCTGAACCTGGTCCAGCTCGGCAACCTGAGAATGCGGCAGTACCAGCGCCGCCGCCGGCGGCGGGATCTTCAATCGATTTTGATCCAGGTGAGGCAGCCTACCTACTCGACCAGAGTGACTTCCTCGACGAGGCTGAAACTGCAGCAGCGATGCGACCGAAGAAAGGCCCACGGCTGCCGAAGCCGGCGCGGGCCAGGGAGGAGGGCAGTGCGGTGCGCGAGCAACCATCAGAAGCTGCCGCAGGCCTGGACGCGGCCCTGGCTACGCCAGAGCCTCCAGTACCACCCACCGCCCAGATCCTTTCATCCGAAACTGCAGCAGTGCCTGCGCCCAGCGCGACGCCCCCAACGCCTGTGCCGCCCACTCGGCGCGCCGCGAGTGTTGCTTCGGAATTTCGGAGCCTGAGCGACGAGCTCGATGACTTGCCCACGGTCGTGGTGAGGGCCAAGGCCGAGCCACAGGCCCACCGTGCAGACGAGCCCCAGCCTGTATTGCTCTTGCAGCAGCTGCCCAGGATCGAGGGCCAGGAAAGGCCTGCGCACGAGCCCAGCGAGCTGGCGATGGACTTCATGCGGTGGGTCCAGCAGGGCTTGGTCGATCGTGAGATCAAGTTCAACGAAACGGGGGCAGCTGTGCATTTTGTCGAGCAAGGCATGGCGTTGGTATCTCCGCTGATCTTCAAGAAGTTCGCACAGGAGCATGCTGACCTGGCAGAAAGCCCAACTGAGCTAGCCACGAAGGTGCAGCGGGAGGTCATCAAGTGCGGCTGGCACTTGCCGGCAGCCAATCGCACCAACATCGTTGCGTTCGAGATTTACTCACGCGGCGATGTCAAAGGCCGGCTGTCATGTGTGGTGCTGGTCGAGCCTGGGCGATGGGTTCAGCCCGTCCCGCCGAGCAATCCTGCGCTCAAGATGGTTTAGAGAATTTTCGAAAAGACAATATCAATCAACAGTTTATGAGATTCAACACACTTTCTAAAAACCAGGAGCCGAAGGTGGATCTGGATGCGGACCAGCGCCTTGGGCTGTGGAGGTCGAGGCCTTGGCAGCACCGGGCGCTGTATCGGTGGAACGTCTTCTTGGCCTATGCCGGCGGGCAGGTCAAGGCCAGACATGTCTGGGATGCCTTGCGCCATCCTCACCAGGTGATCATGTTGCCGTTGCGTTCGCCGAAGCGCGGGATGATTTTTGTGTGTCCTGCGGCCGTGCGTGAGTACACGGAGATGTGTGAGGCGAGCAACTCGGCCGCGGACGCTAAAACCATAGCGCTGGAGGCGCCTGAGCAGCCATCCAGCGCTCGGGTAAAAGTTCAAACGGTTGACAGTTTGGAGCGCAGCCCATAGAGTCCGAACCGTGCGTCAACGAGGGTTTGTGGAACGTTCAGAGCAATCGAGTTAGTGACCGCTACTGATGTGAGCCGCTTCAAAGCTCACTTTTTTTAGCTATCATCTGATAGATACGATGTATATTATGTTAAATCACAATTGCGATTAACACTGTCCAAACCCAGGTAAGGCACTCTTCCTGCACCAGGCCTGCCTGTCTTCCGCCTCTTTTTTTCAGCTGTTCAACCCTCTTCCCAGGCTCTCCAGTTCCTGCCTCAACAACAACTCCGTCTCCTGCGGTTCGAATTGGCGTTGCAGCAGCGGGATGGTGAAGACGTAGCGTGCGTCGTGCACGCCGTGGGTTTCATCGCGGCGCAGGACGTAGGCCAGTTGCAGGCGGGCCAGGGATCGGCGCAAGGCCTGGGCCTGGCCGGTGGCGCCGTGGGCCTGGACCAGGGCGTCGAGCGCGGTCAGGCTGGTGTGACCTTGCTGGGCCGTGTGATAGACTGCGATGCGGTCCAGGCGGCAGGCCTGTTCGTCGGTGCTCAGGCGGCCCCAGCCGACCAGCGCATCCTGTACGGGCTGGGATTCCAGCGCCTGGCGCAGGTGGCGCTCTTCGATCACGCGTTCGTCGGGCCCCAGGGCTTGCAGGCATTCCTGGCAGAGGATGGCGACCAGATTGGCCCGCCTGCCGCTGGCCTCGATCAGGCGTTCGGCCAGGGCGTCGTTGGCGTAGCCCACGCGCAGCCTGCGCAGCGGCTCGGTGGCCAGTGCCTGGCAGGCGGACGGCTCCAGGCCGCCGATGGCCAGGATGTCGCCGAAGTTGCGCAACGGCGACTGGTAGTCGAGCAACGCTGCCGCATAGAGATCCCAGAATCCCGCCAGCATGAACCAGCAACGGCCCTCCTCGCTCAGCGCACGCAAGGCGCTGAGCTGGGGGTAGCCATTGCGGGCTTCGTCGCGGAAGAACAGGTCGGCCTCGTCGATCAGCAGGTACAGCCGCCTGCCCTGCGATTGCGACTGCAGGTGTTCGATGATGGCCTCCAGCGGTGTCTCCACGGGCAGGCCGAACTGGGTGGCCAGGCGCGGCGTAAGGCGGTGGTCGCGCAGCGAGAGGTAGTGGCAGGCAATGGACGGATGCTCCTGCAGGCGCCGTTGCACGGCCTTGAGCAGGCTGCTTTTGCCGAGCTGGCGCCCTCCCACGACCAGGTAGTTGGCCGGTTCGCGGTTGAGTATGCGCGCCAGCAGGCGCTCGCGGCCGAAGAACACGTCCTCGCGCGTCACGCCGCCGCGCGTCTGGTAGGGCGAGATGCGCGTGACCTGCAGCTGCGCGGCCAGCAGCCGCAGCAGCACCTGCGCGGGCTCGCCGCCCATCAGCCATTCGGTCTGACCGGGGCTGTCCAGCACTGCGTGCAGATTGGCGCGGTCCTCGGCATGGCGCTGCAGCAGCGGCATGGGCGACTGCGGATGGTGCGGGCTCACGATGAGCACCACGTCGCCGCCGGTCTGCAGCAGGCGCAGCTGGCGCACGAGTTCGCCCTCTTCCAGTTCTTCCAGCTGCTCTGGCAGCGCATAGACCAGGCAGCGGCCCAGGGCGATGGGCAGGTCCGGCGGCAGCGTCCATTCGAACATGCCACCGGGCACGGGCCATTCGCCCTCGGCGGTTTTGCAGGTGGCCGACAGTCGTTCGGCCAGGGCGCGCACGCGGGCGGCGGGGCTGGCGCCGGCAAGGCGCAGGGCACGCTGCCAGTCGGGCGGGCGTATGCCTGCGGCGCGCAGCACGGCGGACCGCCGGCCGGTGAGCCGCAGCAGCCGGTCCAGCTGGGGAAGATGCTGATACGGCTTGCGGCGCAGGCGCCCGGGCTTGAGCTGCGCCGGGCCTATCAGCGGATGGCGGACCAGCCACAGCAGGGCCAGGCCACCAAAGACCAGGGCGCAGGTCCAGATGATGTTGCGCAGCCAGCCAAAGGGCTCGTGCTCTGGCTGGCCTGGCGAGGGGCTGCAGTTCAGCGGCAGATAGCGTGGCGGGGTGGGTGGCTGGCCGCCCTGGCAGCTCCAGTCCTGGCTGGGCATGTTCAGCTGCAGCAGGACCTGGGTTCCTGAGAGCACGCCCATCTGGCTGTCGCGCACGATGTCCGCCTGCAGCACGAAGGGCCTGGGCGAACTCATGCGCACGCGGGGCTCGGCAATCTCCGGTGCCACGCTGGCGATGTCCTGCGGCCAGCTTTCATGCTGGCGCACATGCTCCATCAGGGCCAGGCGCCACAGGATGATTTCGTTCCAGACCCGCCCTGAACTTTCCGCGCCCTGCAGACTGCCGCGGGTAACGGGGTTGTAGCGGGGCAAAAGTATGGCGGTGCCTATGAACAGCGTGAACAAGGCCAGCAGCGCGGCGCGCCAATAGGATCGGGGCAGCTGCAGAAGGCGGGCCGGGCCGCTCATGCCTGCAGCACTGCCATTGCGGCTTCGCGGGCGATGTCGCAGCGCCAGTGCAGGTAGGCGCCCTCGCCCGCTCCGCGCACCTGCAGCAGGTTGCCCCAGAACAGGCGCCGCAGCACGGCATCTTGCAGATAGGGCCGCGCACGGCCCAGCGATGCCGCATCCACCAGGCTTCGCAATTGATCGCGTGCGGCCGGCTCCTGCGCCAGGGGCAGCAGGGTCTGCCACAGGCGCGCACTGGCCACCAGATGGGCGCGCAGCAGTGGCGAGTGCACGGCAGCGATGCCCACACCCTGCTCCACCAGCCATTGCAGCGCTTCCTCGAAGAGCGCGGGATGCCCGCCCGTCAGGGCCTGCAGCGCCTCGATGACCTCGGCCGGCCAGGCTGTTGCCGGCCAGCGCTGGCGCGCCATCAGGGCCAGGTCTTCCAGCGTGGGGTCGGGCCAGTGTGCCACCTGGCCGATGTTGAGCAGGGACAGGTCGCCGCTGCGGTACTTGAGGTCGGCCAGCGCCTCGCTGCCGCACAGCAGCAGGTGCAGGCGGCCGCTGTGCATTTCGCTGAGGCTGCGCAGGATGCCGGCCAGCGTCTCGCGCAGTGCGGCCGTGCCTTGCTCGAAACGGCTGACCAGGCAGAACAGGCGGCCGCCTGCCAGCAGGCGCTTTTCCAGCAGGGCCTCGAATTCATAGTCCGAGCCCACCTCGCCCAGCCCGCACTGCCGGCCCAGGGCCGCAAAGTAGTCGGCCGGGGCCGTGCTCACGCTGTACGGCGGCTGGATGTGCAGTACCGCCTCGGCGCCGTACTGGGCGCGGGCACGCAGCAGCAATTCCTGACGGAACGGGGGCTGACCCCAGTGCGCGGGAGACAGCAGCATGGTGATGGCATAGGGCGAGGCCTGGGCCAGCTGGGCAAAAAGCCGGTCCATGAAGCCGGCAAAAGGCTGGGCGCCAGCGGCTGGCGCCTGCAGCGGGAACTGCGTGGCAAAGCCGGCGGCGGAGAACAGGCGATTGGTCTCCGCCTCCGTCAGCCGCAGATACTGGGCGCAGGCGGCCAGCCGGTCGCGCGAGCGCGGATTGGGCAGGGAAACCCCATTCCTCCAGTTGTTGACGGCTTCCCGGCTCAGCCCGATCTCGGTGGCCACCCCCGAAGCGCTGGCACGGATGCGGCGCATGTACAGACCCAGAAGATGGCCGAAATCCTCGTGAACGCCTGCTGCCACGGCGGGGCCCTGCTCGATTGCGGTGGGCTGCATCAGCATTGGCCCTGCTCAAAAAGACGGCGCCTGATGGCGCATGTCCATCCTGCCGTGACGACGGTCGGTATCCACATCCTGTTCACCCTCTCCTGGGACTTTGCCGGATCTTGTGCAATTTGTTTCATTCTGCCGAGCGCGGATTGTCTCAGGATGCCGGGTCGCTGCCGCCCTGCCCCGCGAACTCCCGCCGCGCACTGGCCATCCGGTACAGCGGCAGCACGACCGCCAGTACCAATCCCAGGGCCAGCCAGAGCCACAGACCCTTGCCTCTGAAAGCCAGGGCGGCAACCACGGTGAACGCGACGGCCTCGCACAGTCCGCGAAAGCCGGCCCGCAGCATGAACAGGCCCGCGATGCCGTCCACCGGCGACACGCCGCTCTTGCGCAGGCTGGCCATGGTCTCCAGCAGGGCCTGCACGGACTCCTGGGCCTGGCGATCGCGTTCCTGGTCACGCTCGCGCAGTTGCCTGATGGCCATGGGCTGGGCGGGATTGCTGAGTGAGGTGCCATCGTTGCCCTCTTCCTGCCCCGGGCGCGGATAGACCTCTGCGTCGGGATCGACCAGCACCTGGCGCTCCGGGTAGCGGGCCAGCCAGGCATGGTGGCTGACCCATTGGCCGGCATCGAAGTGATAGCGCTCGCTCTCTCCCACCTGGTCATAGAAGACATGCAGCACCGCCGCCTGCAGGCCGTGCTGGAACAAGGTCTCCAGCAGCCGCCAGGGCATGCCGGCCGTGGTGCGGGTGTCGAAGCCCAGCTCCAGGTGCTGGGGGTGGCCCAGGGCGCTGGCATTGGCCCAGTCGTCATCCCACAGCGCGGACCGGTCCAGGGCGGGGTCCAGCTCATGGATCCAGCGCTCGGCCTGCTCCCAGGACTGCCGGGCCAGGTACTGGCAGATCAGTTGCACGCGGCGCAGCTGCAGGGGCGTATCGAAGAACAGATAGAGGTGATGGACGTTGCTGGACATGGCGGGCCTGAGGCGTTTGCAGGAATGCCGCGATTGTTCAATTGCAGCTGCCAGCCGGCCCTCCCAGGCCTGTCCAGCACGCGGCTGGCAGGCGCTCCCACCGGTTGACATTCTGTCCACTGCAAGAAGCGGGATGCAGGCGCTGCTGCGGCGCCCTAGACTGCGGCAATTGCCCACAGCGCCCATACCGCCAACCGCGCCCGCCATGCACAACCTCCGTCTTTTCGACAACGAAGCTTGCGAATCCGCCCCGCCCTGCCAATGGACGCAGATGGAGCACCAGCTCGACGAGCACGGCTGTGCCCGGCTGCCCGGCCTGCTGGACGCGCAGCAATGCCGTGACCTGGCGGCCCTCTACACCAGGGAAGACGGTTTTCGCTCCCGCATCGTCATGGCCCGCCACGGTTTCGGGCGTGGCGAATACCGGTATTTCGACTACCCCTTGCCACCTCTGCTGCAGCGGCTGCGCGAACAGCTGTATTCCCGCCTGGTGCCGGTGGCCAACCGCTGGAACCAGCGCATGGGGCTGGATGTGCGCTATCCGGACCGGCTGCAGGACTTCCTGGCGCGCTGCCACGCGCACGGCCAGTTGCGGCCCACGCCGCTGATCCTCCAATACGGCGAGGGCGACTACAACTGCCTGCACCAGGATGTCTATGGAGAGCATGTGTTTCCGCTGCAGGTGGTGTTGCTGCTGTCGCGGCCGGGGCAGGACTTTGCGGGCGGCGAATTCGTCATTACCCAGGCAGATGGCGACAGGCAACGGGCCGATGTGATGGCGCTGGACCAGGGCGATGCGCTGGTCCTGGCCGTGCGCCACCGGCCCGTGCCGGGGCGGCGCTCAGGCTACCGCCGCGCGGCCATGCGCCATGGCGTCAGCCGCGTCCGAAGCGGCCATCGCCATACCGTGGGGCTGATCTTTCATGACGCACTCTGATATGACGCACTTTGATGGACGGCCGGTATGAGCACGCTGGATCTTTTTGCCGATGAACCTCCCATGGGCATCGAACCCATTGGTCCCCAGTCCGTGGTGCTGCGCGGCCATGCCCTGCCTCATGCGGCGCCACTGCTGGCTGCGGTGGACGGCGTCATGGCCCAGGCGCCGCTGCGCCATCTGGTCACGCCGGGCGGCTTCACCATGTCGGTGGCCATGACCAACTGCGGCGCGCTGGGCTGGACCAGCGACCGGCGCGGCTACCGCTACAGCGCCATCGACCCGGTCAGCGGCCAGCCCTGGCCCGCCATGCCGGCCGTGTTTGCGCAGCTGGCGGGCGAAGCGGCCGCCGCTGCGGGCTTCGAGGGCTTCGCGCCCGACGCCTGCCTGATCAACCAGTACCTGCCCGGCAGCCGCCTGTCCCTGCACCAGGACCGCGACGAGCGTGACCTTGGCGCGCCCATCGTCTCGGTGTCACTGGGCATGCCGGCCACATTTCTGTTTGGAGGGCTTGCGCGCGCGGACAGGACGGCCAGGGTGTTGTTGCAGCATGGCGACGTGGTGGTCTGGGGCGGCGTGGATCGGCTGCGCCACCACGGCGTGTTGCCGCTCAAGGACCAGCCTCACCCGCTGCTGGGCGGGCGGCGCATCAATCTCACTTTTCGCAAGGCGGGTTGAATGGAGGGGGCGACATGGATGGGCTGAACAGCAGTGATCGCTTCGCCGGCCTGGACTGGGGCCGCATTGCCACCCAGCTCGATGCAGAGGGCCATTGCCTGCTGCCACGGCTGCTGAATGCGGATGAAAGCCGCGCCCTGGCCGGCGAGGCGGCCATGCGCAATGGCCTGCCGCCCTCCCTCGACACATGGCGCCCGGTGCTGTACCGGCACCTGCTTGCCATTGCCAATCGCTGGCGTGCCCAAATGGACATGCAGCCTGCCCTGCCCGCCTCGTTCGAGGCCTTCGGGCAGCTGGGCCGCCAGTGCGGCCAGATGCATCCGCAGTCGCACCTGCTGCATGTGGCGCAGGCGGGCCATGCCCCGCTGCGCTCATACAGCGAGGGAGCGGCGGTGTTCCCGCTGCAGCTGGTGCTGCTGCTGTCCCGGCCGGGCAAGGATTTCGAGGGCGGCGAGTTCGTGATGACCGAGCAGCGACCGCGCATGCAATCGCGCCCCATGGTGCTGCCGCTGGGCCTGGGGGATGCGGCCATCATCGCCACGGGGCCGCGCCCGGTGCGCGGTGCGGCAGGCTTTTACCGCGTGCACCTGCGCCATGCCATCAGCCGCGTTCACCGGGGCGGGCGCCTGGGGCTGGAACTGCTGCTGCACGACGCGCCGCAGGCTACCGACGCGGGCCGCTGGCTATAATGCCGCGCCTGCAAAGGCATCCGTGCAACAGGTGTCCACATGCCAGCCATGGGGATGAAACGGGAACAAGGTGACTGCCAGCAAATGCTTTTTGCGCTGCCGGCACAGGCCTTGGCTGCCCCCGCAACGGTAAACAGGTCAAGGCGTTCCATGCCTGTCCCGCCAGACTCCGCAACCCTGCGGAGGGGCGATGACAGGCTGTCACTGGTTCATGGCGTGGTCTGCAACATGCAGCTTTTCGCGGGTGGATTGGGAAGACGGGGCGCTGGGCGCAAGGCATCTCCTTGCGCCGCTTGTGAGCCCGGAGACCGGCCTGCTGCTTTTCGCGCCCGCTGAGCGGGCGCTTTCTTGACTGTCTGCGGGGTGCGGATGGCAATGTCCTGCACCCTATCCTTGCACGCTGGCTGGAGAGGCGGCAGTGCCTTGCTTTCGCATCAGGCGGTCGAAGACCGATGTTCGAAATGCATTCCTCCCTTTCCTGCGTTCCCAGCACCCGTGCTGCCGATTCCCTTTGCCTTCGGCTGAGCCCGCTGGCCCTGGCCTTCGCCTTCCTGTCCGCTCCTGTGCAGGCACAGACTGTCCTGCCCGAAGTGCAGGTCACCGGCCAGGCCGAACGCATCGGCCAGCAATTGGCCCAGCCTGCGCGCTCGGCCAGCCATACCGGCGTCTCCAACCAGGAAGTGCCTGCCAGCGTGGATGGTGTTTCTGCCGAGCAGATGCAGGAGCGCGGCGACTACGCCCTGGTGGACGCCGTCACGCGCACCGTGGGCCTGACCTCCAGCAGCACGCCGGGCAACGGCGGCCTGTCCTTCAGCAGCCGTGGCTTTGCGGGCGTGAACTCCGTGGGCGTGGCCGAAGACGGCATGGTGCTGGGCGTGGCCGCCGGCACCACGGCCTATCCCGGGGACAGCTGGGGCTACGAGCGCATCGACGTGCTGCGCGGCCCGGCCTCGCTGATGTATGGCAGCGGCACCATGGGCGCCACCGTCAACGCCATCCGCAAGCAGCCCAGCCGCACCAGCTCGGCCGAGGTGCTGGTGGGAGCGGGCACGGACGACACGCTGCGCGTGGGCCTGGGCGTGACCGGCGCCCTGGGCGCCTATGCCAGCTACCGCATCGACAGCTACACCGCGCGCAGCGCGGGCGAGCGCGACCTGGACCAGTCGCGCAACGGCAAGTTCATGAGCACGTTGCGCTTGGAGCCCACGAGCGACCTGCAGATCGACCTGATTGCCGACCGCAGCGTGCAAAAGCCCAGCCGCTACTGGGGCACCCCTGGCCTGGACGGCAAGGTGGTGGAGTCCCTGCGCGACCGCAACTACAACGCAGAAGACAGCGTGCTGCGCTATGCCGACGAGCGCCTGCGCGCCAAGGTGCAATGGAAGGCCAATGACTGGCTGACGGTGCGCAACGAGCTGTACCACGTGCAGTCGGACCGCCACTGGCGCAACATCGAGGCCTACGCGCTCAACCCCGCCACCTGGACCGTGGGCCGCTCCGACTACCTGGAAATCCTGCACGACCTGGAGCAGACCGGCAATCGCCTGGGCCTGAACGTGAACCGGGGCTCGCACAAGATCGCCATGGGCTGGGAGGCCGCGCGCATCAACCTGCGGCTGTCCAACAACTCGCCCTACGGCGGCTCGTCCACGGTCTCGGCCTGGGACCCCGTGCATGGCAGCTGGGCCAGCCCCGATGTCACCAAGGCCAAGACCGAAACCGGCGTGACCCAGCATGCGCTGTACCTGGAGGATGCCTGGCGCATCAGCAACCGCTGGCTGGCCATGGCCGGACTGCGCCGCGATGTCTACAGCTTTGCCAGCCATTCCCTGGTGGGCGGCACGGATTTCAACAAGACGCTGGCCGCCACCTCCTGGCGCCTGGGCCTGACCTATGAGCTGGCCCGCGACACCCATGTCTATGGGCAGATCAGCTCGGGCCATGATCCCGTCAACAGCCTGGTGTCGCTGAACCTGGCCAACACGGCTTACAAGCTGAGCAAGGGCCGCCAGGCCGAGATCGGCATCAAGCAGCAGGTGGCAGGCGGGCGCGGCGAATGGACGCTGGCCGTGTTCGACATCAAGAAGGACAACATCATCACGCGCGACCCCGACCGCCCGGCCATCTCCATCCAGGGCGGCAGCCAGTCCTCGCGCGGCGCCGAGGTCACTGCCAACTTCCAGGCCACGCCCACCCTGCGCCTGGAGGGCAACCTGTCCTATGTGGATGCCCAGTTCGACAAGCTCATCGAGGCCGGCGGCAACCGCGCCGGCAACCGCCCGCAGAACGTGGCCAAGACCACGGCCAACCTCTGGGGCCACTACCGTGTGGGCGCCTGGCAGGCCTCGCTGGGCCTGCGCTACGTGGGTGACCGCTTTGGCAACAACGCCAATACCGTGAACCTGCCCGCCTACACCGTGGCCGACGCCGCGCTGAGCTGGCAGGTGGACCCGCGCACCACCCTGAGCCTGATCGGCCGCAACCTGGCCGACAGAGTCTATGTGGGATCGAGCTACGGCAGCCAGTTCCTGGTCGGGCAAGGCCGCCGCTTCGAGATCGCGGCGCATATCCGGTTCTGATGGCCATGGCGCGCTCCCACCGCCTTCGCGGCCTTTGCACAGCCGCCCTGGCCGCCGCCGTGCTGCTGGCCGGCTGCTCGCGCAGCGATTCCGGCACGACCAGTGAACTGCCGGCACCGGCTGCCGCACCGCAGGCGGCCGTGACCGTCAATGTCTGCGGCAGCCCCGTGACCTACGCCAATGCACCGCTGCGCGCCGTGACCCATGACGTGAACATCACCGAGATGTTTCTCTTCCTGGGCCTGGGCGAGCGGCTGGTGGGCTACAGCGGTATCACGCAGGCCAAGCAGATCGACCCGGCCTTTCAGGCCCAGCTGGCCCGCGTGCCGCGGCTGGCCGAGCGCGAGATGAACCTGGAGGCCATCCTGGGCGCCTCGGCCGACTTCGTCTTCGGCGGCTGGAGCTATGGTTTTCGCCAGGGCCAGGTCACGCCCGAGGTGCTGCAGCGCCACGGCATTGCCTCGTATGTGCTGTCCGAATCGTGCATCCGCGTGGGGCCGCGCAGCCAGGTGGCGCTGGAAGACGGCCTGACCGACCTGCGCAACCTGGGCCGCATCTTCCGCATCGACGCCCATGCCGAGCAACTGGCGCAGGGGCTGGAGCGCGACCTGAAGGACCTGCGCGAGCGCATGCAGGGCGTGCGGCAGCGGCCTGCGGTCTTCGTCTACGACAGCGGCCAGGACATCCCCGTGACCGTGGGCCGCTACGGCATGCCGCAGGCCATGATCGAGGAAGCGGGCGGGCGCAACATCTTCGACGACATTCCCAGCAACTGGCCCGCAGGCAACTGGGAGGACGTGGTGCAACGCAACCCGCAGTGGATCGTCATCATCGACTACGGCCAGCCCCATGCCCAGGGCAAGATCGACTTCCTGCTGGCCAAGCCCGAGCTGGCCGGCGTCGATGCCATCCGCGAAAAGCGGTTCTTCGTGATGACCTATGCCGAGGCCACGCCCGGCCCGCGCAATATTGCGCGGACCCGTGCCCTGGCGCAGGCCCTGCACCCCGACCGCATGCCGGCGCCCAGCCATGCGGCCAACTGACTCCCGCTGGCCCAGGCGCCCTGGCGCCGCCCGCCTCTGGTGCCTGCTGCTGTTCGCGGCCCTGTTGCTGGTGATGACGCTGGCCATCACCTGGGGGCCCGTGGACATGCCGGCCGGCACGGTCTGGCGCATTGCCTGGAGCCGGCTGCTGCAGGTGCTGGGCATGCAGCCGCCGCCGCTGGAGGGCATCACGCCGCAGCACCAGCAGATCGTCTGGCTGATCCGCATGCCGCGCGTGCTGCTGGCGGCCCTGGTGGGCGCGGGGCTTGCCGTGGTGGGCACCATCATGCAGGCCATGGTGCGCAATCCGCTGGCCGATCCCTATCTGCTGGGCGTGTCCTCGGGTGCGTCGGTGGGCGCCGTGGCCGTGCTGGCCTTCGGTGCGCTGGCCTCGGCCGGCATGTACGCCCTCACGGCCGGGGCCTTTGCAGGGGCGCTGGCGGCCACCGTCGCCGTCTACCTGCTGGCGCGCTCCCAGGGCCGCATTCATGCCACGCGGCTGATCCTGGGCGGCGTGGCCATCGGCTATGTGCTGGCGGGCGTGACCAGCCTGATCACCCTGTCATCGGGCCAGCGCGACCTGGCCAATGCCCTGCTGACCTGGACGCTGGGCAGCCTGGCCGGCACGCAGTGGGAGGAACTGGGCATTCCCGCCGCCGTGCTGGCTGCGGGAATGCTCTGGCTGGGGCTGCAGACGCGCCCGCTCAACGCCCTGCTGGCCGGTGACGAGGCCGCCGCCACGCTGGGCGTGGACACGGCACGGCTGCGGCGCGCACTGTTCCTGGCGGTGTCGCTGCTCACGGGCACCATGGTGGCGGTCAGCGGCGCCATCGGCTTTGTGGGGCTGATCGTGCCGCACGCCGCGCGCATGCTGGTGGGCACGGACCACCGGCGCGTGCTGCCCGTGGCCGCCCTGGCCGGCGCCCTGCTGCTGGTGCTGGTGGATCTTGTCGCGCGCACGGCCTTTGCGCCCATGGAACTGCCCGTGGGCGTGATCACCTCGCTGATCGGCGGACCCTTCTTCGTCTGGATGCTGGTGCGCCAGCCGGTGCAGGGAGGGCGCGGCCCATGAAGCTGCAAGCCCAGGACCTGTGCTGGAGTGCCGATGCCCGGCGTGCCGACGCCCGGCGCATCGTGGACCAGGCCAGCCTCGCCCTTCACAGCGGCGAATGCGTGGGGCTCATCGGCCCCAACGGCAGCGGCAAATCCACCCTGCTGCGCATGCTCTACCGCGTGCTGCGCCCCGACGCGGGCTGCGTGCTGCTGGACCAGCGTGACATCCGGGATATGACGGCGCGCGAGTTCGCGGCCCAGGTCTCGGTCCTGGCGCAGGAGGCGCCGCAGAGCTTTGACTTCACCGTGCGCGAGGCGGTGATGATGGGCCGCATCCCCCACCAGTCCCCCTGGGCGGGCGACAGCGCCGAGGACCTCGCCTGCATGCGGCAGGCGCTGGCCCAGGTGAATGCCCTGGCGCTGGAGGCGCGGCGTTTTTCCAGCCTTTCCGGCGGCGAGAAGCAGCGCGTGCTCGTGGCCCGCGCGCTGGCCCAGCAACCAAGGCTGATGCTGCTGGACGAGCCCACCAACCACCTGGACATACGCCATCAGCTGGAGTTGATGGGCTTGGTGCGCAGGCTGCAGATCAGCAGCATCGTCGCCCTGCACGACCTCAACATCGCCGCCCACTACTGCGACCGTCTCTATCTCATGGAACAAGGCCGCATCGTTGCCCATGGCACACCGGCCCAGGTGCTGACCCCTACCACCATCGGCCAGGTCTACGGCGTGGCTGCCGAGGTGGACATCCATGCCGCCACCGGCCGGCTGCGCATCAGCTTCATTCCCGATGAACTCCTCTGAAACATCCATCCCGCCCGGGCCCGATGCCGTGATCGTGCTGGGCCGCGGCGGCACGGGCGCCGCCTCGCGCCAAAGCCTGATCGAACTGGCCGATGCCTTGCGCCAGACGCTGGAGCCGGCCTGCAAGGTCGTCACATCGTTCGTGGACAAGGCCGCACCCTCGCTGCCCGAGGCGCTGCAGCAATGCCTGCCGGCGCGCTCCATCGTCGTGCTGCCCCTGTTCTCGCCCGACGAGCCTGCCCTGCTGCGCTGGCTGCACAAGCTGGCCATGCGCTGGCGCTCGCAGTTGCCGGACCAGGGCGTGCAGGTGCGATTTGCCGACCATCTGCTGGGCGCTGCGACCATGCCCGCGCTGCTGCTGTCGCAGATGGCCCAGGGCCTTCAGGCCCCCGATATTGCCGAGACCGCAGGCGACCAATGGCAGCACGATCCCCAGGCCTGGTCCCAGGTGCCGGACCACCAGCACCATGCCCTGGTCTGCACGGGACCGCGCTGCACCGCCCTGGGCGCCGTGGCCGTCTGGCAAAGCCTGGGCGAGGCAGTGCAGGCCAGCAGCGAACTGCGTGCCAGGCTGCGCCTGCTGCAGACCAGCTGCCAGTACCCCTGCAACCATGGCCCGCTGGCCATCGTCTATCCGGACGGCGTCTGGTACGGGCGGCTCACGGCCGAGAATGCCGCCGAAGTGATCGAAACCCATGTGCTCTCGCGGCAGGTCTGCGCAGAGCACCATGTGCACGGGCCTGTGGAGCTGGGGACGCGGGCTTCGTGATGTCTCAGGGCTGTGCCGCCTCCAGCTCGGCCAGCCTCACCGCCACAAAATCCCGCAACGCACGCACCAGCGGCGTGAACTGCCTGCGGCTGGGGGCGACCAGGAACAGGGGCACGCACTCGGTCGTCCAGTCGGTGCACAGCGCAAGAAGGCGGCCCCGGGCCAGGTCCTCGGCCACGTCGAAATACGACTTGTAGGCAATCCCCCGCCCGGCCACGGCCCAGCGCCGCACGGCATCTCCGTCATTGGCCACATTGCGGCCGCGCACCCGCACATGGACGGGCTCAGGTACGGCAGCCCCCTGCCCTGCCGGCCAGAAGCTCCAGCGGTCGTGCACTTCCTCGCCCAGCATGAAGCACAGGCAGTCATGGCCGGCCAGGTCGTGGGGGGTGGCGGGGGCGCCGCGCTGCTGCAGATAGGAGGGCGCGGCGCAGAGCACGCGGCGGTGCGTGTCCGACAGCGGCAAGGCCACCAGGCTGGAATCCTGCGGCCTGCCATAGCGAAATGCCGCGTCCACAGGCTCGCTGTAGACATTGGCCGCGCGGTCGGACAGGTGCAGGCGCAGATCCACGCCTGCGTGCTGGCTCTGGAACTCGTCCAGCCAGGGCATGAGCACATTGCGGCCCAGGTCGGAGGGGGCGGCCAGTTGCAGCGTGCCGCGCAAAGCGGCCTGGCCGCCAGCCAACTGGTCGCGCACCTGGCGCAGGCCGGCCAGCGCGGGGCGGCAGTGCTCCAGAAACAGCTCGCCCTCCTGCGTGAGCCGCAGGCTGCGCGTGGAGCGCACGAACAGGGTCACGCCCAGCTCTGCCTCCAGCCGCTTGAGCGCTGCGCTGGCCGCAGCCGGGGTCAGGTCCAGGGCGCGCGCCGTGGCCGAAAGGCTGCCGCTGTCTGCGGTGCGCACGAAGATATCCAGGTCTTGCAGGCTTTTCATGGGCATTCGCCAGGCTTTGATTTTCAAAAACTATTTGAAGCTTAGTCCAACGAGAAAGCCATTTGTCGCGCTTGCGCCAACTGGGCGCACGGCCTGGGATGGAAGCCGGCTTCCATCCTTTGGCAGCGGATCTTGGCGCCGCGGCAACCGTAGTATGGTTGCTGGCATGCAGCTCAAACATTTCGCCGGTGCCCTGGCTGGCAGCCTTGTGTTCGCCACAGCCACGGCAGGGGTCACCGCAGCCAAGACCCCCTCCTACCCCGATGCCGATGCCAGCGACCCCGCAAAGCTGGGCTGGATGGTGGGCTCGCCGCCGCCGCCGGACCGCATGCTGCGCTTCGACGACGGCTCCTATTTCCAGTTTCCCGCCATGCGCTGGAGCGTCTCGCACTTTCGCCAGCTCATGCCCACGGTGAATGTGTCGCGCGGCCTGGCGCCTGCAGCGCCGCTGGCCCAGGCGCTGCGCGAAGACATCGACGAGCTGCGCTTCACGCCATTGGGTGCCAGCCAGTCCATGACCTGGCGCGATTCGCTCAAGGCCAACTACACCGACGGCATCGTGGTGCTGCACAAGGGCCGCGTGATCTATGAACGCTACTTCGGCGTGCTCAAACCCGAAGGCCAGCACGGCGCCATGTCGGTGACCAAGTCCTTCGTCGGCACGCTGGCGGCCATGCTGGCTGCCGAGGGGCAGCTCGACCCCTCGCGCCGCGTGTCGGAATACGTGCCCGAGCTGGCGGCCTCGGCCTTCGGTAATGCCACGGTGCGCCAACTCATGGACATGACCACGGGCATACGCTTCAGCGAAGACTATGCGGACCCCCAGGCCGAGGTCTGGGCGCACGCGGCAGCGGGCAACCCGCTGCCCAAGGCCAAGGACTACACCGGCCCGCGCAGCTACTACGAATTCCTGCAGACCGTGAAGCCCGAAGGCGTGCACGGCAAGGCCTTCGGCTACCGCACGGCCAATACCGATGCGCTGGGCTGGGTGCTGGCGCGCGTGAGCGGCCAATCGGTGGCCGATCTGCTGTCCGAGCGCATCTGGAGCCGCTTGGGCGCCGAGCAGGATGCCTACATGTCGGTGGACTCCACTGGCACGCCCTTTGCAGGCGGCGGCCTGAACCTGGGCCTGCGGGACCTGGCGCGCTTTGGCGAGATGCTGCGCAACCGGGGCCAGTTCAACGGCCAGCAGATCGTTCCCGCAGCCGCCGTGGACGACATCCGCCGGGGCGGCGATGCGGCGGCCTTTGCCAAGGCCGGCTACAAGCTGCTGCCGGGCTGGACCTACCGCAACATGTGGTGGGTCACGCACGACGCCCATGGCGCCTTCGCGGCGCGCGGCGTGCATGGCCAGACCGTCTACATCGATCCCAAGGCACAGATGGTGATTGCGCGCTTTGCCTCCCACCCGGTGGCTGGCAATGCGGCCAATGACCCGACCTCGCTGCCGGCCTACGAGGCCCTGGGCAGGCTGCTGGCTGGGGAGCGCTGAAGCGCTGAAGGGGCGCGAATTTCCCGCATAGGCTTCGGCGGCCAGGGGGCACCGCCTGCAAGAATGCGTATTGTCAAGAAAATTTGCTAACGTATGTAGCATCTTCTTGCAATAAGTAATTCTTCTATGTTCCAGTCCCTGCGTGCGCGACTCATCGCGCTCAGCGTGGCCATCGTCACCGTGGCCATGCTGGCCCTGGCCATTGCCAACTTCCTCACGGTGCAGCGCCATGTGCTGTCCACCCTCGACGACCAGAGCCGCCAGCTCGTGAACGCCCAGGCCCAGGTGCTGGGCGAATGGGTGGCGACCAAGCGCCTGCTGACCCATACCCTGGCGCAGGCGGTCGATACGCCGGAGCCGCATGCCGTGGTCCAGGCTCTGCGCGACGGCGGCGGCTTCTCGGATGCCTACTTCGGCTACACCGACAAGCGCATGTTCTTCCTCAATGAGATGGCTGCCGACTACGACGTGACGGCCCGCCCCTGGTTCAGGCAGGCGTTGAAGGAAGGCCGCCCCATCGTGACGGCGCCCTATCTGTTTGTCTCTCCGCCCGAAGTGGGCGTGACCTTTGCCGAGCCCGTGGGCCCGGCCGGCAATCCCGTCGCCGTGGTCGGCACCGACGTGCTGCTGACCACGGTGGTGCGCACCGTGGGCGCCATCCGGCCTACGCCGGGCAGCTTTGCCTTCTTGGTGGATGAGGCGGGCGCCATCGTCACCCATCCCGATCCGGCACTCACGCTCAAGCCCGTCTCCGCGCTCTCGCCCCAGTTGGGTGCCGATGCCATCCAGGCCCTGCCCAAGGCGGGCACGGGCATGCGCACGGCCGTCAGTGGCAAGGACTTCCTGCTCTACGGCCAGGGCGTGCCCGGCACGAACTGGCAACTGGTGGTGGCCGTGCAGCGCGACGAGGCGCTGTCCGCGCTGGGTTCGCTGCTCAAGGTGTCGGGCGCCATCGTTGCCATTTCGCTGATCCTGGCGATTGCGCTGCTGGGCGCCGTCATCGCCCGCGTCACCCGCCGGCTGGCCGTGGTGCGCGATGCGCTGGAAGACATCGCCTCGGGTGACGGCGATCTCACGCGCCGCCTGTCGGTGCAAGGCAACGATGAACTGACGCAGATCGCACGCGCGTTCAACCACTTCACCGACAAGATCGCCTCGGTGCTGGTGCGCATCCGGGAATCGTCCGAGACCGTGCGCCATGCCTCCACCGAAATCGCCAGCGGCAACCAGGACCTGTCGGCACGCACCGAGCAGCAGGCCAGCTCGCTGGAGGAAACCGCTGCCGCCATGGAGCAGCTAACGGCCACCGTGCAGCACAACGCCGAGAATGCGCGCCAGGCGCGGCAACTGGCCAGCAGCGCCTCCGACATCGCCACGCATGGCGGCACGGTCGTGGACCAGGTGGTGCGCACCATGGGCGGCATCGAACAATCCTCGCACCGCATCGCCGACATCATCGGCGTGATCGACTCCATAGCCTTCCAGACCAACATCCTGGCGCTGAACGCCGCCGTGGAAGCGGCCCGCGCCGGTGAGCAGGGCCGCGGCTTTGCCGTGGTGGCCTCCGAGGTGCGCACCCTGGCCCAGCGCAGCGCCACGGCCGCCAAGGAAATCAAGGCGCTGATCGACGACTCCGTGGGCCAGGTCGATGCCGGCAGCCGCCTGGTGCAGGACGCGGGCGCCACCATGGGCAAGGTGGTGGAAAGCGTGCAGCGCGTGACCGCCATCGTCACCGAGATCAGCAATGCCAGCCAGGAACAGAGCACGGGCATTGCCGAAATCGGGACCGCCGTCAGCCAGATGGACCAGTCCACCCAGCAGAACGCGGCCCTGGTCGAAGAGGCCACGGCCGCGGCGCAGTCGCTGCAGCAGCAGGCCGCGCAACTGGCGGACGTGGTGGCAGGCTTTCGGCTGGACAGCGAATCATCCCGGTCCAGAAGCATCGCCCTGCATAGGTGAAATCGGCGCCGCACGGCAGGCAACCCACCGCCGTGCCCCACCGCCCTGCCCCGGCGGCGCCGGTCCGGTTACTGCAGCGCGATTGCGGCCTGCCGCACCAGCTTCTCCGTGCGGGGGACCTCGGTTTTGACGAAGGCCTCGAAGTCGGCAACGCTGCCGCCACGGGCTTCGGCGCCGGTGGCCACCAGGCGCTCGCGGAACTCAGGGGTGTTCAGCAGCTTGTTGATCTCGGTGTTGAGCCGGGAGACCACGGCCGGCGGCGTGCCGTGGCTGGCCACGATGCCGTACCACGGGGCGATGTCAAAGCCCGGATAGCCTTGTTCGGCAATTGTCGGGATGTCCGGGGCCATGGCGGCGCGGCTCGCAGTCGATACGCCCAGGGCGCGCAGCTTGCCGGCCTTCACCTGGGGCAAGGCGGTCATGATGGTGTCGAAGTACAGGGAGACCTGGCCCGATATCAAGGCCGGAATGGCCTCGGCCGCACCCTTGTAGGGCACATGCACTATGTCGATGCCGGCGGCCTGGCGCAGGAACTCGCCAGCCATGTGCGAGGTCGTGCCGGCCCCGAACGAGGCATAGGTCAGCTTGCCGGGGTTTGCCTTGGCATAGGCCACCATCTCAGCCAGCGTACTGAACGGCAGGGACGGGTTTGCCAGCAGCACATTGGGCGTGACCGCCACGATGGCCACCTTCTCGAAGGCGTCCGGGTTGTAGCTCAGCTTCTTGTACAGAAAACGATTGGTGACCATGGAGGCCGGCCCGCTCATCAACAGGGTGTAGCCGTCGCCCGGGGCCCGGGCGGCGGTGTCGCTGCCGATCATGGCGGCGGCACCCGGCTTGTTTTCCACCAGCACGGGCTGGCCCAACGAAGTGCTCAGCCCGGCCCCCACTTGCCGGCTCAAAAGATCCGTGGCGGACCCGGCCTGAAAGGGGACGACGATGCGAATGGGCTTGCTGGGCCAGGCGCCGGCCCCCTGGGCAGAGGCTTGAGCGGATGCAACAAGGGCCAGGGCGGACAGCAGGGCCGTGGCCAGGGGAGTGCGGAGCGTTTGGAGAGGCATGGTCTTCATCAGGTTGGAGAGCAGGCATGGCGAAGGAACAGGTTCCGGCTGCCATGGGGGAAATGCATAGATATTTAGATATTTGTATCCAATCATGCAGAAGACTAGCAAGCAATAATCGAACCAGCTTTAGGGAAAACCGCCTCTTGCCATCAGCTGCACAGGCATGGCTGTGTGGAAACCGGCACAAACGGGGTCCGGGAGGCGCAGGCAGGTCCCCGTAGAATCGGCGGGCCCCTGCCCTGGGCGAAAGACACCGGATAAACCATGCTGACCGACCGACGCGCCTCGTTTGACACTGTCCATGCCACGGCACAGGAAGAGGCCTACCAACACATCAAGCGCGGCATACGCACGGGCGAACTGCGCCCGGGCATGCGGCTGGCACCGGATGACATCGCGGCCGAAATTGGCACCAGCCGCATGCCCGTGCGCGAGGCGCTGAACCGCCTTGCCACGGAGGGGCTGATCGTCAACCGCCCCAACCGTGGCTCGGTGGTCCGGGTGCTGACCGAAAAAGAGGTGCGCGAGGTGTTCGCCATGCGTTCGGTGCTGGAGGGCCTGGCGGCCACCCTGGCGGCCGAGAACGTGACCACCAATGACATCCACGATCTGGAGCAATTGCTGCAGCGCATGCACCGCAGCGGCCTGAATGCATCGGAATGGATCACGGCGCACCGCCAGTTCCACGAGCGCCTGTGCACCATTGCCGACGCTCCCCAGCTGATGCGGCAGATCGCGTCCCTGCACTCGGTCTCCGAGCCCCTGATGCGGGTGTGGCTGGAGGGCAAGCCATCGACGGACTACGTGCACGACAGGCACGAAGAACTCATAGGCGCATTGAAGGCCAGGGATGGCGCAAAGGTGGAAGCCCTGATGCGCGCCCACATCCTGCGCACGCTTCCAGGCATCCTCCAGGCGAACCAGGCCGACTGAAATCCGCACTGAAAGCCGCGCCGGCCCCTTCGCTGTCGCGAAGCGTGAAGCCAGCGCGCAGGCTGCAGTCCCTCAGGAGCGGTTGGCGCCCATGGCGCAGCCGTCCTTGCGGTGGTCGGATGCGCCGTGCAGCACACCGTTGTCCCAATCCACCCGAATGGCCTGGGCGCCTCCGATGGCAGGATAGCCGGGCGCCACCAACTGGTAGCCCTGCTGCTCCAACGCCAGCGCGACATGCTGCGGCAAGGTGCTTTCGACCTCCACCTTGTCGGTGCCGGGAATGGGGAACAGCCGCGGCAGATCGCTGGCGGCCTGGATGTCGCAGCCGTAGTCGATCACCTTGGACAGAAAGTGCGCATGGCCCATGGCTTGGTAGTGGCCGCCCATCACGCCGAACACCAGCTCCACGCGGCCATCCTTCGTGGTCATGCCGGGGATGATGGTGTGCAGGGGCCGTTTGCCGGGTCCGATGCAATTGGGGTGGCCCTCAGCCAGTTCAAAGCTCTGGCCCCGGTTGTGCAGCAGCACGCCTGATTTGGGCGCCATCAGGCCGGAGCCGAAGGGGTGGAAGATCGAGTTGATGAAGCTGGCGCAGTTGCGATCCTTGTCCACCACCGAGATGTAGACCGTGTCCTTGTGCTCCGCTGCCGCATTGGTCGCCTGGGTCTTGAAATGCTCCGGGAACTCGCCGTTGCGCAGCTGGGCGGCCAGCTCCTGCGACAGCAGATAGTCGATGTCCACATCGGCAAAGCGCGGATCGGCCAGCAGCGCATCCCGCACGCGGTAGGCCATGCGCGTGGCATCGATCTCGGCCTTCAGCCGCTCGGGCGAGAGCGGGTCCGTGCCCGGCTCCAGGCCCTGCAGAATGTTCAGCAGCAGCAGGGCAATGATGCCTTGGCCCGGAGGCGGGCACTCGTGCACCACATGGTCTCGGAACCTGCTCTTGACCGGCTGCACGAACTCGCCACGATAGGTGGCGAAGTCCTCAAGCGTGTGCACGCCACCGAGGCTGCGCAGATAGGAGACGATGTCCTGCGCGACCTCCCCCTCGTAGAAGCCGGCACGGCCCTGCTCGGCGATTTTTCGCAAGGTGGCGCCCAACTGCGGCTGGCGGTGAACCGATCCGATGGCCGGTGCCTGGCCATCGACCAGCATGATGTCGCGCGCGGTGGTGGCGGCCAGCAGTTGCGTGTGCATGGCCCAGTCGGTGCCGGCGCGCGGCGCCACGGCATAGCCCTGCTCGGCGAAGCGGATGGCATCTTCCAGAAGGCGACCCATGGGCAGCCGGCCGAACCGCTCCGTCAAGGCGACCCAGGCGTCCACGGCGCCAGGCACCGTGACCACGTAGGGCGACTGGCGGCGCAATTGCTTTTCCTCGCCCGAGGCAAGAACGGCCTTCAGGGAGGTGGCCTGGGGTGCCCAGCCGGCGCCGCTGTAGGCCGTGATCCGGTCGGAGCCCTTCTCGCTGTACAGCGCAAAGCAGTCTCCTCCAATGCCGGTGGAGCCAGGCTCCACCACGCACTGGACCGCACAGGCCGCGACGGCGGCATCCATGGCGGTGCCGCCGGCCTCCAGGATGCGAACAGCGGCCTGGGTGGCGGCCGGGTGTGAGGTTGCCACCATGCCGTGCGTGGACATGACGACGGAACGGCCAGGATTCTGGAAATTACGCATAACGGTTCTTCTTCCTTGTGTTGCTGGGACTTGGATTTCGGGCAATGAATGGGGGCCGAGGCTGTCAACGCTGCTTGCAGCGGACCGCGCCATCGACGCGGGGCGCGATGGCATCCTCGAGGTTACCGTATCCTGATATCTTTGTATCCAATTTTTCCAAAGATACCCAAGCAATCACCATGCCTGGATTGGCCGTACACAATGCACCATCAGAGTGCGCCCTGGACCCTGACAGCCAAACCTAGAATGACGACCGGGCTCCGCCCACCCAAGAACCATCAACATGCCGCCACTTGCCACCCCCTCGCCCGATGCGGCTCAGACCAGCGCCCACGAAGAGGCCTACCAACACCTCTCTCATGGCATCCGCATGGGGCTGCTGAAGCCGGGCGACAGGCTGGTGGCCGATGACATCGCCAACTCCATCGGCATGAGCCGCATGCCGGTCCGCGAGGCGTTGCGCCGGCTGACTGCGGAAGGCCTGTTGGTCATGCCGCCGAACCGGGGCGCGATCGTTCGGGAGCTTTCCGAGAGCGAGGTCATCGAGGTTTTCGAGATGCGTGCCGTGCTCGAAGGCCTGGCCGCAGCCATGGCCGCCAGGTGCTGCACCCAGGCGGATGTGGACGACCTGCAGGACCTGCTTTTGAAAATGAAGCGTTGCGAGAGTGACCAGTCGGAATGGATCACGGTGCACCGGCGCTTTCACGAGCGCTTTTGCCGCATCAGCGCAGCCCCGCGCCTGTGCGAGCAGATCTCGGCCCTGCATTCGGTGGTCGAGCCGCTGATGCGGATCTGGCTGGAAAACAACGAGCCCTCGCCGAAGTTGCAGGAGCACCACCAGCAACTGGTGGCCAGCCTGCAGGCCGGTGACCCGGATCGCATGGAGCGCGAAGTGCGCGCGCATGTGCGTGGAACGGTAGACAGCATCACGCAGGCCATGCGCAGACATCGGCCGCCCCAAGGCAAATCGCGCGCCAAGGCCTGACCTTGGCCTGGGCGATGCGCCCTAGCCTCTCCTGTCCTTGAGGCGCGTCATGGAGCGGCGCGCCGCGGACAGGCTGCCGCGCCGGCCCAGCGAAAGCCCCGCGCCGGCATCCGGCAAGGCACCGCCAGCGGCCAATCGCTGCTGCGCCTCCAGCAGGCTGCGCAGGTCCGCCGCACGCTCCTGCGCCAGGGCGGCCGCATTCTGGGCGGTCTGCAGCTGGGAATGCAGGCTCAGCTGCTCCTCCTCGCTCTTTTCATAGCGGCTTTGCAGCTCTGCAAGGCGGGTCGCTGCCTTGCGCTCCTGCTCGGTGGCGGCCTTGCGCGCGGCCGCCAGCTCCTGCCGCGCACGATCCACCTCATTGAGCATGTGGCGCTCATTGCCCGCGTACTGCTCGGCCATGCGCTGGCGCTCCAGCGCGGCGAACTGCATTTCCTCGCCATGCTTTTGCTGCAGCGCCTCGCGCTGGCGGGCCGCTTCGGCCAGCGCATCGCGCATTTCCTCCAGGCGTTCGTCGCGGTCCTGCAGTTGCTGCTGCATTTCATCCAGCCGGCGCGACAAGTCCTGCGACTGGGCCTGGGCCACTTGCAGGGCCTGGTCCATGGCCTCTTTCTGCGCTTGCATGGACGCCTCACGCCGCGCCATTTGCTCCTGCTGCTCCTGCAGCTCGGCCTGCGTGGCCTGTGCCGCTTCCTCCCGGGATTGCAGGGCGGCGCGGGCGGCCTCCATGGCCTCTTCCTGGGCGGCGTCCCACAGCTGCTGCGCCAGGCGCTGAACGGGATCGGGCACCGACGACGGCAGCAGTTCGCCCTGCCCTGCCGCCACGCCCAGGCGCTGGCCCAGCGTGGCAAACCAGGTCTCCAGCATGGGGCTGACGGTATTCGGCGAGCCCCGGCCAATGTGCTGGCGCACGCGCTCGATGGTCGGCCGCAGGCCCTGGGCGATCAAGGCGTCTGCCGCGGCCCAGACATCGGCTTCCTGCACGCCACGGGTGGATGTTTTCTGCATATCGTGAACTATTTCCAAGATTACCAACGATAAGAGGTTGTTATCGTGAGTTATTTTAACTTCATGTAATACATCATATGTTAGATGTATTAAATATTACGTATGAAATTTTCATACAGTATGGATGCGCACATTACACGGATTTGTGGCGCAAAAAGGCCGCTCTTGGTCGCTGGAAAGTGAACTTTGCGTCGTGCCGATCGCTGCAGGCCCGCAAGGGATTGCCCGGGCGGCGTCGGGCGACAATCCATGGATGCGCACCGGCCCTTTTTCGCTGACCTCCCGACCTCAGCCCCTGGACGACATCCAGGAAGGCAACGCCCTGCCGTCCGCCGGCCTGGAGCCTGCCGCCCGGCAGGCCGTGCGCGAGCTGATGCACGAGGGCGAATCCGCCAACACCAGAAACAGCTACCAAAGCGCCATGCGCTACTGGTCCGCCTGGCATGCGCTGCGGTTTGACCGGCAGATGCAGCTGCCGCTGGATGTGCCCTGCGTGCTGCAATTCATCATTGACCATGCCCAGCGGCAGACAGGCGCGGGCCTGGCCAGTGAAATGCCGATGCACATCGACCGCGCCCTGGTCGAGGCCGGATACAAGGCCAGGGAAGGCCCCCTGTCGCACAACACGCTGGTGCACCGCATGGCGGTGCTGTCCAAGGCGCATCAGGTGCATGGACTGGCCAACCCCTGCCAGGACGGTGCGGTGCGCGAGCTGATGTCGCGCACGCGCAAGGCCTATGCGCGGCGCGGTGAAGGTCCCGCCAAGAAGGATGCGCTGACGCGCGACTTGCTGGAGCAATTGCTGGACACCTGTGACGACAGCCTGCGCGGCCGCCGCGACCGCGCCCTGCTGCTGTTCGCCTGGTCCAGCGGCGGGCGCCGCCGCTCGGAGGTGGCCGGAGCCGACATGCGCCACCTGCGGTCCGTGGGGCCGCAGGAATTCATCTACACGCTGGCCCACTCCAAGACCAACCAGTCCGGACGGGACGCGCCCGAGAACCACAAGCCCGTCACCGGGCGCGCGGCCCAGGCGCTGGCCGATTGGCTGCGTGCCGCCGCCATACAGGAAGGGCCGATCTTCCGGCGCATCCGCAAGGGCGGCCATGTGGGCGAGCCCCTGTCGCCGGCGGCCGTGCGCGACATCGTGAAGCAGCGCTGTGCGCTGGCAGGCGTGGAGGGAGATTTCTCGGCGCATTCCCTGCGCTCGGGCTTTGTGACCGAGGCCGGGCGCCAGAACGTGCCCCTGCCCGACACCATGGCGCTGACGGGGCACAGCAGCGTCAATACGGTGCTGGGCTATTTCCGTGCGGATTCCGCGTTGAGCAACCGTGCGGCCCGGCTGCTCGATGCCGGCGACGACGATGCGGCCGCCGCCGCGCAAGGCAGCGGCCGGCCGCAATCCTGAGCCGCTGGCTCAAAAGAGCTCAAACTCTCAAAAAGCTCACTCCTGTACCGAGGTCCGCGTGCCGCTCAGGCCCAGCTTGCGCAGCAGCGTGGTGTCGGCCTCCACATCGGGGTTGCCGGTCACCAGCAGCTTGTCCCCGTAGAAGATGGAATTGGCGCCGGCCATGAAGCACAGGGCCTGCACGGCGTCGCCCAGTTGCTGCCGGCCTGCCGACAGGCGTACGCGCGCCGTGGGCATGGTGATGCGCGCCACCGCGATCACGCGCACGAAGTCCAGCGGATCGACCGGCTCGCTGTCCGCCAGCGGCGTGCCGGGCACGCGCACCAGGCTGTTGATGGGCACCGACTCGGGATGCGGATTGAGATTGGCCAGCTGGGCGATCAGGCCCGCGCGGTGCACGGGCGCCTCGCCCATGCCGATGATGCCGCCGCAGCACACACTGATGCCTGCGCCGCGCACGGCCTTGAGCGTGTCCAGGCGGTCCTGGTACTGGCGCGTGCTGACCACGTCCTGGTAGTACTCGGGCGCCGTGTCCAGGTTGTGGTTGTAGTAGTCCAGGCCCGCTTCGCGCAGCGACTGCGCCTGGTGCGGCTGGAGCATGCCCAGCGTGGCGCAGGTCTGCATTCCCAGGCCCTTCACGGCGCCGATCAGCTCGTTCATCTTCTCGATGTCGCGGTCCTTGGGCGCGCGCCAGGCTGCGCCCATGCAAAAGCGCGTGGCGCCGGCATCCTTGGCCGCCTGGGCGGCGCGCGTGACTTCGTCCACGCTCATGAGCTTTTCTGCCTTGACGCCGGTGTCGAACTCGGCCGCCTGCGGGCAGTAGCCGCAGTTCTCGGGGCAGCCTCCGGTCTTGACCGACAGCAGCGTGGCCAGTTCGATATCGCCCGCAGGCCAGTGCTCGCGGTGCACGCTCTGGGCCTGGAACATCAGGTCCATGAAGGGCTTGTCCAGCAGTTCCTGGATTGCCTGCACGCTCCAGGCGCCTTCAAACGGCAGCGTGTCGCTTTTGGAGGGGCGTGCATGCCATTGCAGGGGGCTGCCGGCCGCAGGCTGTGCGGAGGTGGCGGAAGTCGTCGGGGTGGTGCTGCAGGCGGTCATCAAAAACTCCTCTGTGGGTCTGCTCTTTTCATTCTGATGAGCAAAAAAAGCCTTGGGAATGAAAAAGCCGGCTCCTTGGCAAAAATAGTTGCCCCATTTTCATGGCCTGCAAAAAAAGCGAACTTCGCTTATTTTTGAGCGATGTTGGGGATGTTTTGGCAGAAGTTCTTCTCGGTGACTTCTTCTTGCCGCAAGCACGCGGCCATTGGCGTTCAACATCGCTCAATTGTCCGATGAGCGCTTCAAAAGATGCGTGGACAGGCGCGGCAACGGATTCCCAATACCTGCCAGATGCCTCTCCAAAACGACCACAATGGGTGCCCGCCGTCGTCGCCACAGCGGCTTTCAGCCCTGCCGGCCTGCGGCTGAACCCGCTTCCCTCTGCTTTCGCCGCTTTTGCTCAGATTTCCCTCACATGTCCCTGCGCTCCCTGGAATTTCCTACCGATCACGGCAAGCCGCTGCTGCTCTCGCGCGAGCAGCAGGCCATCCTGGCGCATGAGGGACGTTCGGCCATCGTGGCGGCGCTGGCGGGCGTAGGCAAGACGACCACGTTGGCCTGCAAGGTGGTTCAGGCCTGCCGCAGCGGCCAGGCCCAGCGCATCCTGGTGCTGGCCTATTCGCGCTCCGGCGTGGCGGCCTTTCACCACCGGCTCAAGCAACTGGTGCGCGAAGTGCCGCCCCAGGTACAGATCACCACGGTGGAGCGCTGGGCGGCCCAGCAGATCCGCCGCCGCGACCCTGCGGCCCGCTTTCTGGCCGACCGCGTGGCACTGCAGGCCCGTGTGCGCGAGGCACATGCCGCCCTGTGCGAGCGGCTGGCCTGGCAGCCCGACCCTTTGTTCGAGCAGCCCGGCGACCTGGATCTGGACGCCTTCTGGGACTTCAACCTCAGCGCCAAGAAGTCGTTGCTGCCCCAGCGCCTGGCCGAGGAAGGCATGGGACTGGCGAGTTTCTGCGAGGAGTATTTGCTCGACTACCGCCTGGCCTGCCTGTTCTTCGAGTACGAGCGCCGCCGCATCGATCACTGCGGCGACCCTCTGTACTACGCCGAAGGCGACTGCAGCCATGCACTGGCCAGCGACGCCCTGCAGGGCCAGGCGCTGGACCTGCCGCGCTACGACCTGGTGGTGTTCGACGAGATGCATGACCTGGACCCTGCCTCGCTGCAGGTGCTGCGCGCCCTGGTCGGAACCAGCGGCTGCGCCTTTCTGGGCGCAGGCGACTTCAACCAGCACATCGAGGCACAGGCCTGGTCCGTGTTCCGCGACAAGCTGCACCAGCTCGATGATTTCCTGCCCCAGGCCACGGCCACGCTGGCGCTGACCCAGTCGCGGCGCTTCGGCCCCCAAGTGGCCAAGGCCGTCAATGCGCTGTTCAATGTGGGCCTGACAGCGGCGCCCACGCGCTTCAGCACCGTGCACCAGCTGCAGCACTCCGCCGACAGCGAGTGCATTGACCAGTTGCTGCAGATCCAGGCCAGCCTGGCACGTGCCACCGAACCCGCTGCGCCGGGCGAGCCGCCTTCTGGCAGCGCGCGCAATCCCTCGCTGACCGTGATCCTGCGCCACGAGCAGGACGCCTGCGCGCTGGAATGGGCCATCCACCGCGCCGGCAAGTCCGCCAGCTTCTACGGCTTCAAGCGTTTTTACCTGCAGCGCGAGATTGCCCTGCTGCTGGGCCTTTGCTATGCACATGGCATGCAGGCGCTGTCCTGGAAGGCCGAGACCAGCGTGCTGGGCAGCGAGATCCTGGCCGCCTTCGTGGAAGGTGCGCTGTTCTACGGCAAGGGCAGCGTGGCAGGCGGTGACATGGCCGACCCATCCAGCCGCCACACGCTGGCCCAGCGCATGGCAGGCGAGATGCTGCACAACCCGCAGATCATCTGGCGCTTCCTGAGCGACCAATCGAGCCTGCAGGGCGGACAACGCAACTTCAAAGCCTTCGGCAGCTTTCTGCAGCTGCCGCTGGCCCTGCAGTCCGATGCGCAGGGCCTGCTGGAGCAGGCCGATGTCTGGGGGCTGTTTGCCGGCGTGGCCCTGTCTCAGGCCCAGACGGCGGCATTGCGTCAGCGCGTGAAGGCTTTCATGGATTGCGTGGCGGGCATGGCCGTGCCCGACATGCTGGCACAGGTGGCGGCCATGGCCACGCGCTTCGAGCGTGCCGTGCGGGCCGAGCGCGGATTCGACTTCCATCTCAGCACCATCGAGGAAGCCAAGGGCAAGGAGTACGACCACGTCGCCCTGCCCTTCATGGAGCCTGGCCGCTTTCCGGCGACGGCCCCGCACGCGCTGGCCTTTCTGGAGCGCAACCGCCTGTACGTGGCCATGACGCGCGCCAGAAAAAAGCTGTGGCTGCTGGAACATGTCCAGCGGCGCGTACAGCCTTTTGCCTGAGGCGCCTCAGCCCAGCGCGGCGATCACCTCGGCCGGCGCCTGCACCAGCTCGATCAGCACGCCCTCGCCGGCAATCGGGAACTCGTCATTGCTCTTGGGGTGCAGAAAACAGATGTCGTAGCCGGCCGCGCCCTTGCGAATGCCGCCGGGCGCAAAGCGCACGCCCTGCTCCGTCAGCCACTGCACGGCCAGCGGCAGGTCGTCGATCCACAGGCCGATATGGTTCAGCGGCGTGGTGTGGACGGCAGGCTTCTTGTCGATGTCAAGCGGCTGCATGATGTCCACCTCCACCTTGTGCGCTCCCTGGCCCATGGCCAGGATGTCTTCGTCCACGTTCTCGCGCTCGCTCTGGAAGGTGCCGGTCTGGGTCAGCCCCAGCATGTCCACCCACAGGCGCTTCATGCGCTGCTTGTCGGTGCCGCCGATGGCCACCTGCTGTATGCCCAGAACCCGGAAAGGACGCTGTTCGCTTGCCACTGTCTCGCTCCTGTTGATGTATGAAGAATCACATTGTGGAGCCAATCCGCAAGGCCGCAGCCCATCGCACAGCGGCTCAGAACTCCCCCAGCACCCATCCGCTGATCACCGCAAAGTACTCGCGCAGCCAGGCGTTGGCGCGGATCGTCGCCGGCGTGGGCGCGCCCACGGTGAAGGCCTGGCCGTAGCCGCTGCGCTCGGCGATCCAGCCCGCGCGCAGCGTGTGGAAATCGCTGGTGACGATGGCAATCGCCGCGTCCGGGGCCACGCCGCGCTCCTGCAGCAGGGGCAGGCTCCACGCCAGGTTCAGCGCCGTGCTGGTACTGCGCTGCTCCATCAGCAGGCGTTCTGGCGCAATGCCGTGGCGTTGCTGCAGATAGCGCGCCATGACGGCGCCCTCGCTCTCGCTTTCCCCAAAGTCCACGCCGCCGCTGGTGATCACCAGCGCCTTGGGCTGGCTTGCAGCCAGTTCGGCGGCGCGGTCCAGCCGCTGGGCCAGCGTCAGCGACGGTTGTCCCTCACGCGTGGCGCTGCCCAGCACCACGATGGCCTGCACCGGCTGGTCAGGGGCCAGCCGGGAAGAAGCAGACAGCAGATGTGCCCAGAACAGCAGCAGGCTGGCCAGCCACATCGCCAACGCCGCCCAGCCCAGCCACCAGGCGCGCCGCAGCCAGGCACTGGCACGCAGCCTGCGCGCAATGGCCGCGCGCCAGAAGCTGCACGCCATGAACAACAGGCCCAGCACCGCTGGCAGCGTCACGCCCAGATTGAACATGCCGCGTGCCATCAGCACCACGGCATCGCCCAGCAGCACGGCGCCAGTGATCAGGCCCAGCCACTGCAAGGGACCCAGCCGCCGAATGCCCGCGACGGCGTTGCGTCCGGGCACTGGCCCGGGCGCGGCAGAGAGCTTGTGCAACAAGCGTCCTCAGTTCCAGCGCTGGTTGGGGCCGCCGGCGCAGGACCACACGATGACGGGCTGGCCCGGCCGGGCATTGCCGCCTTCGATGTCCAGGCACTTGTTGGCAAACCGGCTGCGGATCTGTCCACGGCTCCAGTCCCATTTCTGGTTGGGCTGGTTGCGGCATTGCCAGGCGATCACGCGCGCGCCATTGCGCGTGCTTCCGTCGGCGACGTCCAGGCACAGGTCGCCCACGCGCATCTCGCCATCACGCGTCAGCGTGAAACGCTGGTTTTCACCGCCGCTGCAGTGGTACACGATGAGGCCGTTGCCCGGGCGCAGGCCGCCCGACACATCCAGGCACAGGCCGTTCTGGCCCCGCACCTCCCGTCCGCCCCACGACGGGTAGCCGGGCTGATGGCCCGGGTAGCCCGGATAGTGGTCATCGTTCCATTGCTCGTCGCGTTCACGTTCGCGGTCCTTGTCGCGCTTGTTCGCCAAAATGGCGGCGCCGGCAATGGCTGCCACGGCGGCACCGGCGATCCATGCGCCCGTGTTGTCGCTTCCGCCTTCCTGGCCCTGCGCGCCCTGGGGCAGGCCGGTCAGGATGCGGAAACGCCCGCCGCAGCCACCCTTGACCCACATCTCCCGGCGGCCCAGGTCATAGCCCCAGTTTTGGTTGTAGCTGCAGTTGCCCGCCAAGGTCTCGACCAGTTGGACCTGCTGCGCGTCGTCGGGCAGGCTGTAGGTCTGGTAGCGGCCATTGGACATGAGCTGCACCGTCTCTTCGCCTGCATGCGCAGGCAGAACCGGCAGGATGAAGCTGCTGGCCAGCAGGACGGAAATGCATTTCTTGATTTGCATGGGATTTCTCGGGCTGCGTTGATCTGAGGGGCGGCTACGCGCAGCAACCGGCCTTTTCTTTCAGGCCAAGAATGCAGCCACCGCCTCTTTCCAGGCTGTGGAGTTTAGCCAAGCAATTTGTAGGATTGCGCCAGATTCTGGCAAGGCTGGCTCAAATCATTGCCTGTTGAATCCCGCCACCCCCGCCCGAAACTCCCCACTCCCATACACCGCCGACACCAGATCCTCATCATCCAGCCGCTGCTCCACCACGATGCGCCGCAGGCTTTCCTTGACTGCTGATTGGGTGGTTGCCGACAAGGCCATGAGCTGCTCGGCCAGCGCCTGTGCCTGGGTCTGCAACCGATCTGCCGGCACCACCGCATGCACGAACCCGCAGGCCTCGGCCTGCTCGGCTGACAGGTAGTCCGCCAGCAGCAGCATGCGCTTGACGCGTGGCACGCCCAGGCTGGCCACCAGGCGGGCGATGTTGCGTGACGACAGCGTGTTGGACAGCGTCTTGGCAATCGGCGCACCGAAGCGCGAGCCGGTGCTGCAGATGCGAAAGTCGCATGCCGTGGCCAGGGCCAGGCCGCCGCCCACTGCCCAGCCGTCGATGACGGCGATGGTGGGCACGGCGATGCGCTCCACGGCGTCGATCACGCGCTCCACGAAGGCTTCATAGGCAATGCCTTGCTGGCCGTCATGGAAGTCCTTGAAGTAGGCGATGTCCGTGCCCGAGATGAAGGATTTGCCGCCCGCACCGCGCAGCATCACGCAGCGGATGGCCGAGTCGGCCTGGCAGCGCTCCAGGGCCGTGAGCAAGGCCTCGTACATGGGCATGCTCATGGCGTTGTGGCGTTCGGGGCGGTCGATGAGGATCTCGGCCGCGCCCCCGGCGTGAACGGTCAGCGCCACGGATTCATGCAGGGCGGTGCTCATGCGGCGGCCTTCAGGGCACGGAGTTCGGCCATGATTTCCGCGTTGTGCTCGCCCAGCAGGGGCGGATGGCGGCGCACCTGCTGGGGGGTGCCCAGCATCTTGACGGGAAAGCCGATGTTCTTGACCTTGCCCTCGATGGGGTGGTCGATCTCCATGCACATGCCGCGGTGCCGGCCATGCTCGCCCTCGAAGGCTTGCGGATAGGTGAGCAGCGGGCCGGCGGGAATTCCGGCCTCCAGCATGCGGTCCACCCAGTCGGCGCTGTCGTGGTGGGCCAATTCCGCTTCCAGCTCCCCTATCAGTGCCTCGCGGTGCTTCAGGCGCAGCGCCACGGTGGCGTAGTCGGGGTGCTCGAGCAGATCGGGGCGCTCGATCAGCGCGCACAGCCTGGCCCAGAGTTTCTGGTTGGTGGCGCCCATGACGAAGTAGCCGTCGCGCGCCTTCACGGCCTGGTAGGGGGCGCTCATCTTGTTGCTGGTGCCCAGCGGCGCGGGCGGCACGCCGGTGCCCCAGTATTCGGACATGTCCCAGATCGAGAAAGCCATGGCCGAGTCGAACAGCGAGGCGTCTATGTGCTGGCCCTGCCCTGTCTTCTGCGCGCCGATGTAGGCGGCCAGCAGTCCGTAGGTGGCGAACAGTGCGCAACCGATGTCGGCCACGGGCACGCCGGCCTTGACGGGTTTCTCTCCCTTGTAGCCGGTGACGCTCATCACGCCCGACATGGCCTGGGCCATGAGGTCGAACCCCGGCCGCTGGGCCCAGGGCCCGCTCTGGCCGAAGCCCGAGATGCTGACATAGACAATGCGCGGATTGATGCGGCGGATGCTTTCATAGTCGATCTTCAGGCGCTGGACCACGCCGGGCCGGTAGTTCTCGACGATGACGTCGGCCGTCGCGGCCAGCTGGTAGAAGGCCTCGCGCCCCTCTTCGCTCTTGAGGTCCAGCGTCAGCGACCGCTTGTTGCGGTTCATGTTCAGAAAGCCCATGCTGTCCGGGCCCTTCATCTTGAAGCCCATGGCGCCGCGCGTCTGGTCGCCGGTATCCGGCGGCTCGACCTTGATCACGTCGGCTCCCAGGTCGGCCAGCAGCATGCAGGCAAAGGGCCCGGCCATGACCTGGCTGACGTCAAGCACGCGTATGCCTTGCAGGGGCAGTTGTTGCGGGTTGGATGGGGAATTGCTCATGCCGGGTCCTCAGCTTTCTTCGGTCACTTTTGCGGCGCGCACCACGTCGCCCCACTTCTTGTATTCGGCAGCCATGAAGGCCGCGAACTTGTCCACGGAGCCGCCGCCGTCCTCCACGCCGTATCCGTCGAAGCGGCTGACCACGTCGGGCATGGCCAGTACGCGGTTGATGTCGGCATTGATGCGCAGTGCCAGGTCGCGGGACATGTCGCGCGGACCCACCACGCCGTACCAGCTCGATGCATCAAAGCCCGTGAAGCCCTGCTCGTCCATGGTGGGCATGGCCGGGAATCCCTTGGCACGGTTCACGCGGGTCTGGGCGATGCCGTGCATTTTTCCGGCGCGCACCTGGGCGGTGGCGGCCGTCATGGTGTCGAAGCTGAAGTCGATCTGGCCGCCGATGAGGTCGGTCTGCATGGGGCCGGAGCCCTTGTAGGGCACGTGGATGCTCTTGACGCCGGCCGCCATGTTGAACATTTCGGCCGCCAGGTGCTGTACCGAGCCCGTGCCCGACGAGCCGAAGCTGATCTTGCCGGGGCTTTTGCGGCACAGCTCCACCACCTCCTGCACCGTGCGCGCGAACACATCGGTGCCGCCACCGGGCGCCCAGCCCACCAGGATTTTGACGGGGCCCTTGGGCAGGTCGGAGCCCGGGGGCGAGGCCCCTGCCCAGGGAGCGGCCAGCGCGGCGGCGCCGGCCGCGATGAAGTCGCGGCGTCTCATGTCTGTCTCCTGCACATCGTTGTTGTGCAGCCACTGTCGCCGCGCGCCGGATTCGCCGCAAGCCTGTGGAACGCATGCCTGGTTTCGCCATATGCGAAACCGTGACGCTCTCAGTTCGCCTCGGAGGCGGGATGCAGCAGCGCCGCCACCACGTTGTGCAACGCCTGTTGCTGTGCCTGCCCTTCGATGAAGGACAGCACATAGCTGCGCTCGTGCCAGTCGCCTTCCAGCGCGGCCCAGCCCAGCTCCTGCCCGGGGTGGAAGCTGCGCAGCACGCCTGGCGGCATCAGGCCCACGCCCAGGCCTTCGCGCACCAGGGCCAGCATGGTGTCGAAGCCACTGACCGTGAAATCATTGCGGAACACCCTGCCCCGGCTGTGATGGGCACGGCGCAGGGCATTCAGGATGGCCGAGCCCCGGCCCAGGCTGACGATGCGGCACTCCAGCAGCCGGTCCAGCTCCACGGGCTGGTCGCCGAAGCTGAAATGCCTGCGGCTGTAGACCAGCACCAGGCTGTCGCGCCGGTAGTCGGCGCGCGGCAGGTCCACGAATCCGCTGGTTTTCTCGAAGATGCCGATGTCGATGACCTTGTCGCGCAGCAGTTGCTGGACGATGCGGCTGTTTTCTTCCATCACCTGCAGCGTGATGTGGGGATAGCGGCGCTGGGTGGCCGCGATGTCGGCGGCCAGGAACTGCAGGATGGCCGACTTGGGCGCGCCGATGATGATGCGGCCGTCACGGCCGCGGCCCAGGGCCTGGGCATCGCCCTCCAGGCGATCGACCAGGTTGCCGATCTGCCGGATATGGGCCAGCAGCTTGAGGCCGGGCTCGGTGGCCTGCACGCCATGGGGCTGTCGCTTGAACAGGCGCGTGCCGAGCTGGGCCTCCAGATCACTGAGCCGCCGCGAGGCCGCCGCCACCGCCAGCTGCAGCCGGTCGGCAGCGCGCGAGATGCTGCCCTCCTCGGCAATGGCCAGCACGAGCTGCACGGTGGTGGAGTCGATCTTCATCATGGCGGCGGCCCTCTCGTCTGGCTTCTCGTCTGGCTGGAGGGCGACGATTGTGCCGCAGCGCCCCGCTGCGTCCCACCGGCCCTTTCGTCAGGCTTTGCGCAGAGCCTTGGCCTGGCGGGCCAGCGCCGTGATGCGGCTCCAGTCGCCCTGCTCCAGCGCATCCGTGGGCGCCAGCCAGGAGCCGCCCACGCAGACCACATTCTTCAGGGCCAGGAACTCCTGGGCATTGGCCGGCGACACGCCGCCCGTGGGGCAAAAGCGCACATCGCCGAACGGACCCTGCCAGGCCTTGAGCATGGCCGTGCCGCCCGCCTGCACGGCGGGGAAGAATTTCAGCTCGTTGAAGCCGTCGGCCTGGGCGGCCATGATCTCGCCGCTGGTGGCCACGCCGGGCAGCAGCGGCAACTGCAGGTCCTGGCAGGCCTGGCCCAGTGCGCTGGTGTAGCCGGGGCTCACGGCAAAGCGCGCGCCAGCATGGGCACAGGCGCGCGCATCGGCTGCGCTGCGCACGGTGCCGGCGCCGACGATGGCCTCGGGCACGGTGCGTGCAATGGCCTCGATGCTGGCCAGGCCCTGGGGCGTGCGCAGCGTGACTTCCAGCACGCGGATGCCGCCCGCGACCAGGGCCTGGGCCATGGGAACGGCATGCGCGAGGTCGTTGAGAACGATGACCGGGATGACCGGCGCGTCCTGCATGAGCTCCAAGGCCGTCAGTCGTTGATCCATGTGCAAGCTCCCTCTTCTGCGCTGAGCGCGTGGCGCCGGAATACGGCAAACAGTTCGCGGCCGAAACCCCGGCCATTGGCTTGGCGCAGCGCCCGGGGCATGGTGGCCACCAGGCGTTGCTGCCATTCGGATTCATCGACCAGCACGGCCAGGGTGCCGGCCACGGCGTCCAGGCGCACCAGGTCGCCATCGCGCAGGCGCGCCAGCGGCCCGCCCACGCAGGCCTCGGGCGAGACGTGGATGGCGGCAGGCACCTTGCCCGAGGCGCCGCTCATGCGGCCGTCCGTGACCAGGGCCACCTTGTAGCCCTTGCCCTGCAGCACGGCCAGGGGCGGAGTGAGCTTGTGCAGCTCGGGCATGCCATTGGCGCGCGGCCCCTGCCAGCGCACTACGCAGATGACATCGCGGTCCAGTTCGCCGGCCTTGAAGGCCTGCTGCAGCGCTTCCTGAGAGTCGAAGACGCGCGCGGGCGCCTCGACCACATGGCGGTCCTCGGGCACGGCGCTGACCTTGATCACGCTGCGCCCCAGGTTGCCGGACAGCAGCTTGAGCCCGCCCGTGGCGCTGAAGGGCGCATCGGCCGGGCGCAGCACGGACAGGTCGCCGGAGACTTCGGCCGCATGCCAGGCCAACTGGCCGTTGTCCACGGCCGGAATGCGCGCGAACTCCTGCAGGCCATCGGGCCGCACGGTGAGCACATCGCCATGCATGAGGCCGGCCTTGAGCAACTGGCCGATCACATAGCCCGGACCGCCTGCGGCCTGGAACTGGTTCACGTCGGCGCTGCCATTGGGATAGACGCGGGCCAGCAGCGGCACCACGCCCGAGAGCTCGGAAAAATCGTTCCAGTCGATGGTGATGCCCGCAGCGCGCGCCACCGCCACCCAGTGGATCAGGTGGTTGGTGGAGCCGCCCGTGGCCAGCAGGGCCACCATGGCGTTGACGATGCAGCGCTCGTCCACCACGCGGCCGATGGGGGCGAAGCGCTTGTTCCTGGTGATGGCCAGCACGCTGCGCATGGCCTCGCGCGTGAGCAGTTCGCGCTCGCCGTCGGCCGGGTTGATGAAGGCCGTGCCCGGCACGTGCAGGCCCATGGCCTCCAGCAGCATCTGGTTGCTGTTGGCCGTGCCGTAGAAGGTGCAGGTGCCTTCGCCATGGTAGGCAGCCGATTCGGCGGCCAGCAGCTCCTTGCGGCCGACCAGGCCCTGCGCGGCCTGTTCGCGCACCTTGGCCTTGTCGCCGTTGGACAGGCCCGAGGTCATGGGTCCGGCCGGCACGAAGACCGTGGGCAGGTGCCCGAAATGCAGGGCGCCGATCAAGAGGCCCGGCACGATCTTGTCGCAGATGCCCAGCATCAGCGCAGCGTCGAATACGTCGTGCGAGAGCGCGATGGCCGTGCCCATGGCAATGGCATCCCGGCTGAACAGGCTCAGCTCCATGCCGGGCGCGCCCTGGGTCACGCCGTCGCACATGGCGGGTACGCCGCCGGCGACCTGCGCCGTGGCGCCCAGCCTGCGCGCCTCGTCCTTGAGGATGTCGGGATAGCGGGCCAGCGGTGCGTGGGCCGACAGCACGTCGTTGTATGCGGTGACGATGGCGACGTTGGGCGCCTTCTCCTCCACGATGCGTATCCTGTCGCCGCCTGGAATGCCCGCAAAGGCATGCGCCACGTTGGCACAGCCCATGGACTGCGCGCCGGGCGGGCGCGCGGCCATGGCGTCCACCTGTTCCAGGTAGGCGGCACGTGATTCGGCACTGCGCTCGCGGATGCGGCGCGTGACCTGGTCGACGATGGGGTGGATGGTGCTCATGGGGTGTCCTGAGGATGCGCTGATGCGCGTTTTCTCTGTGTCGCGTTGTCTTTGTGGTGGATGTCGGCCGGGGCATCCCTCCCAGGTGCGTCCGGCCCTGAATCGAAGCTTACTTCACTGCGCGCGCCTGCTTGACGGCGGCCTGTACCTCATCCCAGGTACCCTGGCCCACGGTCTTGGCAATGCCGGCATTGACCGCGGCGAGCTTGTCGCGCATGCGTCCCACCTCGGCGGCGGGCAGCTCGTTGACCTGCATGCCCTTGGTCTTGATATCGGCCAGGGCCTTGGCCGCTTCCTCGCGCGTGTCCTTGCGCTCGAACTCGCGGCTCTTGACGGCGGCGTCCTGCAGCACCTTCTTCTCGGCCGGTGTCAGCGTGTCCCACCACTTCTTGCTGACGGTGACGATCCAGGGGCTGTAGACGTGGTTGGAGATGGTCAGGTACTTCTGCACCTCGTAGAACTTGCTGGACAGCACGGTGTTGAACGGGTTTTCCTGGCCATCGACGGCGCGGGTTTCCAGCGCGGTGAACAGTTCGGAGAACGGCAGCGGCACGGCGTTGGCGCCCAGGGCCTTGAAGCTGTCGAGGAAGACGTTGTTCTGCATCACGCGCAGCTTCACGTCGGCCAGATCTTCCAGCTTGGCGATGGGGCGCTTGTTGTTGGTGAGGTTGCGGAAACCGTTCTCCCAGTAGACCAGGCCCACCATGCCCTTGGGCTCCAGCGTGGCCTTGACCTTCTCGCCCACGGGGCCGTCGAGCACGGCGTCGGCCTCCTTGGTGCTGCTGAACAGGAACGGCGTGTCCCAGACCGCCATCTCGGGCGACAGGCCGACCAGGGTGGCGGTGGAGCCGACCATCATCTCCTGGGCACCGCCGATCAGCGCCTGCTGCATCTGCGTGTCCGATCCCAGCGAGGCATTGCCGATGGCGCGCACCTTCATCTTGCCGCCCGTGGCCTTTTCGACCTCCTTGGCAAAGAAGCGCGCCGCGCGGCCCTGGTTGGAGTCATCGACCAGGCCGTAGCCGAAGCGCACGATGCGCGGCTTGAAGTCCTGGGCCATGGCCTGGCCCGTGGCGGCCAGCGTGGTGATGGCGGCCATCAGGCCGGCGAGTGCAAAGGGAATACGCATGTTCATCTCCTTGGGTTGTAGTGGGGGGTCAGTGCATCCAGCGCAGAGGGGCCAGGATGATTTGCGGAAAAATCACGAAAAGCACGGCAAGCAGCACATAGACCATCAGGAACGGGTTCGTGCCCTTGATCACGGTCTCCATGCGCAGCCGGCCCACGCCGGCAATCACGTTCTGCACCGTTCCCACGGGCGGCGTGATCAGGCCGATGCAGCCCACGTAGATGAACATGAAGCCGAAGTAGATGGGGTCGATGCCCGCCTTGACGGCCAGCGGCGCGCACACGGGGCCGAAGATCAGGATGGTCGGCGTCAGGTCCATGGCCGTGCCCACCACCAGCAGGAACAGCATCATCGTGGCCATGAACAGCATGGGGTTGCCCAGCAGGCCGGAGAAGCTGTCGGCCAGCATGTTGGGCAGGTCGGCCAGGGTGATCATGTAGGCCGTCACCGTGGCGGCGCCACACAGCAGCATGACCACGGCCGTGGTCTTGGCGGCGGCCAGGAACACGGCGTACAGACGGCTCCATGTCATCTCGCGGTAGATCACCATGGACACGAACAGCGCGTAGACGGCTGCGACCACGGCCGCCTCGGTGGGTGTGAACACGCCGCCCTTGAGGCCGCCCAGGATGATGACCGGCATCATCATCGCCCAGAAGCTCTTGGCCAGTGCCTTCAGACGCGGGCCCCAGGCCATGCGCTCGCCGCGCGACAGGTCGAACTTGCGGGCGATGGACCACCAGGCAAAGATCAGGAAGACGCCCATGATCAGGCCCGGCACCACGCCCGACAGGAACAGCTTGCTGATCGAGGTGTTGGTCGTCACGCCGTAGATCACGAAGGGCATGGACGGCGGAATGATGGGCGCAATGATGCCGCCCGAGGCCAGCAGGCCCGCGCTGTAGCTGTCGGGGTACTTTTGCTCGCGCATCATGGGCAGCAAGATGGTGGCCAGGGCGGCGGTATCTGCAATGGCCGAGCCGCTCATCGAGGCCAGCAGCACGGCGGCGCCAATGGCCACGTAGCCCAGGCCGCCACGGATATGGCCCACATAGGCGCGCGCCAGGTCGATGATGCGGCGCGACAGGCCACCCGCGTTCATCAGCTCACCCGCCAGGATGAAGAAGGGCACGGCCAGCAGCGGGAAGTTGTCGAAGCCGGCCTGCAGGTTCTGCGCAAGCAGCTGCGAGTCGAAGAAGTCCAGATGCCACATCAGCGCCACGCCGGTCAACACCAGCGCCTGGGCAATGGGCATGCCGATCACCATGCCGCCGATCAGCACGGCCAGAAAGATCAGGGTCACAACCATGGTGCCTGCTCCTTACTCGACCGAAGTCTCGCCATGGTTTTCTGCCGGCGCGCCGCGGCGCAGGTCGCGCAGCGACACCAACAGCAGGCCCACGGCCAGCACCAGGGTGGCCGCAGCGCCCAGGGCCAGCGGGTAGCCCAGCACGGTGCTGTAGCTGTTCAGCCCGGCCTGCACCTGGGCCCATGAGCCCCACAGCAGCAGGCCCATGCAGACCAGGACCAGCGCCTGCGACACCCAGAACAACACCTTGCGCGCGCCAGGGCCCACGCGGGATGTCACAAGGTCGAAGCCCAGGTGGCTGCCCTCGAAAGCGGCCACGATGGCCCCAATGGCCACCAGCCAGACGAAGAGCAGGCGCGAGATTTCCTCATAGGAAACGATGCTGGTGTGAAACACATAGCGCAGCACCACGTTGACGAACACGGCAATGACCATGCCGGCCAGGGCCAGCACCATCAGCACCTCGGCAAAGTGCTGCAGGCGCGGCTTGGGCCGGACTGCGGGGGAATCGGATTGCATGGTTTTTGTCTCCTGGCGTTATGGGTTCTGGGAGAGAGGGGCGGCCTGCGGCGCCGGATGGACCAGCCAGTCCTGTGCGCGGTGCACGATGTCGGCCAGCGGCAGCGTGGCGTCCACGGACAGCACGGCGCGCTCGCCTGCCGGGCTTTCCAGCGTGGCGAACTGGTTGGCCACCAGCTCGGGCGAGAAGAAGTGGCCGGCGCGCTCCTGCACGCGCTGCAACGCCGTGCCGTAGTCCAGGTCCAGAAAAACGAAGCCCACGGCGCCGGCCGGGCCGGCGGCACGCAGGCGGTCACGGTACTTGCGCTTGAGGGCCGAGCAGGTCAGCACCACGCCCTGCCCCGGCATGGCCTGGGCCAGCAGCCGTGCCAGCCGGTCCAGCCAGCCGCTGCGGTCGTCGTCGGTCAGGGGGATGCCCGCCTGCATCTTGCGGATGCTTTCCTCGGCATGGTGGGCATCGCCCTCGTGCAGGGTCCAGCCCAGGGCATCGGCCAGAGCCTGCCCCACGCTCGACTTGCCGCAGCCGGAAACGCCCATGACGACCAGCGCCCGTGGGCGGCTGCCTGCGGCGGTGGCGTCGGTTGTTGTTGGGATAGCGCTATCCATGTTCTTGCAAAAATTGGCAGACCAGGGTCTGCCTTGGATTTCGGTGTGCTTCAGAGGCCTTCGTCCGGGTTTACACGCAGGACTGCGGGCCTTCGAATGATTGGGATAGCGCTATCATAATCTCCAACCCTCTCGCCACCGACCTAGGACATTCCCTTGGCCCGCCAGATTCCGCCTGCATCTCCAGAATCGTCCTGCGCCGATCCTTGCGACCCGGCCCTGCCCGCCACGGGCCGCGCCCGCTCCTCGCGGGCCAGCGGACGCATCACGCTCAGCGATGTGGCACAGGCGGCCGGCGTCAGCCCCATGACGGTCTCACGCGCCCTGCGCGGCGAGCGGCGCGTGGACCCGGCCCTGGTCGAGAAAATCCGCGCCGCCGCCGCGCGCATGGGCTACGTGCCCGACCCTGCCGCGCGCGCTTTGGCCTCCCAGAAAAGTGCCCAGGTGCTGGTGCTGGTGCCCATGCTGTCCAACACCTTGTTCGTGGACCTGATCGAGTCTGTGCACAAGGTGCTGTTCGCCGCCGGCTACCACGCGCTGATCGGCGTGACCCACTATGACCGGGCCGAAGAGGAGCAACTGCTGCGCACCTACCTGCCCATGCGCCCTGCCGGCCTGCTGCTCACCGGCTTTGACCGCAGCCCCGCTGCGCGGGAACTCGTGCAGGCCAGCAAGGTGCCCTGCGTGCACCTGATGGAGCTGGGCGGCGAGCCGGGCACGCCCAGCGTGGGGTTTTCGCAGGCCGAAGCCGGAGCCGCCATCACCCGGCATCTGATGGAGCGCGGGCACAAGCGCATTGCCTTTTGCGCAGGCCAGCTCGATGCCCGCGTGATGCAGCGCGCCTCTGGCTACCGCCAGGCCCTGCAGGACGCGGGCCTGCACGACCCGGCCCTGGAACTGCTGTGGCCCCGCCCCACTTCGATGGCGCTGGGCGCCGAGCTGCTGGACGCCGCCCTGCGGCTGGATCCATCCGTCGATGCCCTCTTCTTCTGCAACGATGACATCGCCCAGGGCGCCCTGCTCGAAGCCCTGCGCCGCGGCATCCGCGTGCCGCAGCAGATCGCCATCGCCGGCTTCAACGACCTGCCCGGCAGCGACCAGATGGTGCCGCCACTGACCACCATCCGCACGCCGCGCGGCCATATCGGAACCGAAGGCGCGCGCATGCTGCTGCAATTGATGCGCGGCGAGGCCTTGCCATTGCACAGCCTGGATCTGGGCTATGAGCTGGTGGTGCGGCAAAGCAGTTGAAGCGACAGTGGAAATGAAAAGGCCGGGTCTGCTGCCCGGCCTTTTCTCTGGTCGACGCCTGCTGCGCAGGAATCACGCGGATATCACTCGAATTCCAGGATCACATCATCCACGGCCAGCGAGTCGCCCTTGCCGGCGCTGATCTTGCTGACCACACCGTCCTGCGACGCGAACAGGATGTTTTCCATCTTCATGGCCTCGATCACGGCCAGCTTTTCGCCGGCCTGCACCTTCTGGCCCGGCTGCACGGCCACGTCCACCAGCAGGCCCGGCATGGGCGACAGCAGGAACCTGGACAGGTCCGGCGGTGCCTTGTAGGGCATGAGCCGGTGCAGTTCGCCGCCGCGCGGCGACAGCACCAGGGCGTCGATCTGCGTGCCGTTGTGGATGACGCGCAGGGCCAGCGGGTTCCTGGCCGTGCCGCGCTCGACCTGCGCCGTGAAAGGCTTGCCGTTGCAGCTGCCCTGCACGCACATGGCGCGCATCGGCGTCTCGCTGCGGAAGGTGTAGGGCTTGCCGTCCACGGTGACGGTGCTGGCGCGGCTTTCCGCGTCGAAGTCGGAAACCTGCACCTCGCGGTACTGGTGCTTGCCATCGGCCCCCAGCACGACCACGCAGTAGTCGGCCGAGACCTTGAGCTCATGACCGCGCATCTGGCCGCTGATGGTGGCGGCGCGCGCGCGGTAGCGGCGGTTCATGTGGCCTGCCAGGGCGACCAGGAAGTCGGGGTCGCCGTGCGGCACATCCTCGGCGTGGAAGCCGTGGGCGTAGTGCTCGGCGATGAAGCCGGTGTTGAACTCGCCGCTCTTGAACTTGGGATGGGCCAGCAGCGCGGCCTGGAACGGGATGTTGGAGCTGATGCCCCGGATCACGAAGGCGTTGAGCGCCTCGCGCATCTTGGCGATGGCGTCGTTGCGGTCGCTGCCGTGCACGATGAGCTTGGCGATCATCGAGTCGTAGAACATCGGGATTTCGCCGCCTTCATACACGCCCGTATCCACGCGCACGCCGTGCAGGTGGCCGGTGTCGGCCTGCCACATGGTCTGCTCGGGCGGCGAAAAGCGCACCAGGCGGCCGGTGGACGGCAGGAAGTTGCGGAACGGGTCCTCGGCGTTGATGCGGCACTCGATGGCCCAGCCATCGCGCTTGACGTCTTCCTGCGCGATGGCCAGCTTCTCGCCAGCGGCCACGCGGATCATCTGCTCGACCAGATCCAGGCCGGTGATGCACTCGGTCACCGGATGCTCCACCTGCAGGCGGGTGTTCATTTCCAGGAAGTAGAAATCCTGGTCCTTGCCCACCACGAACTCCACCGTGCCCGCGCTCTGGTAGCCCACGGCCTTGGCCAGGGCCACGGCCTGCTCTCCCATGGCGCGGCGCGTGGCGTCGCTGATGAAGGGGGACGGCGCCTCTTCGATCACCTTCTGGTGCCGGCGCTGGATGGAGCATTCGCGCTCGTTCAGGTAGATCACGTTGCCGTGGCCGTCGCCCAGCACCTGGATCTCGATGTGGCGCGGCTCCTGCACGAACTTCTCGATGAAGATGCGGTCGTCGCCGAAGCTGTTGCGTGCCTCGTTCTTGCAGCTGGCAAAGCCCTCGAAGGCTTCCTTGTCGTTGTAGGCCACGCGCAGGCCCTTGCCGCCGCCGCCGGCGCTGGCCTTGATCATCACGGGGTAGCCAATGCCCTTGGCGATTTCCACGGCGGCCTCGGGGCCGGCGATGGGATCGTTGTAGCCGGGGATGGTGCTCACGCCCGCCTTGTCGGCCAGCTTCTTGGAGGCGATCTTGTCGCCCATGGCCGCGATGGCCGCGTGCTTGGGGCCGATGAAGGCGATGCCCTCTTCCTCCACGCGCCGGGCGAAGGCCTCGTTCTCGGACAGGAAGCCATAGCCCGGGTGCACGGCCTGCGCGCCGGTCTGCTTGCAGGCGGCAATGATGCGGTCGGCCTGCAGGTAGGACTCGCGGCTGGGAGCGGCGCCGATGTGCACGGCCTCGTCGGCCAGCTTGACGTGGCGTGCCTCGCGGTCCGCATCGGAGTACACCGCCACGGTCTGTATGCCCATCTTGCGGGCGGTGGCGATGACGCGGCAGGCAATCTCGCCGCGGTTGGCAATCAGGATCTTCTTGAACATCTTCTTAGCCCATTCTTGGAACTAAATCATGGGAACCGGAGCTGTCGTCAGCTTCGCTGTCCCTGTTTTGCGCTTCGCCAGCACTGTCAGTAACCGGCGCGACCAACGCGAGGGACACCGAGGAAGGGCCGCCCCGCACCGAGGGTGTCGTCCCCCTCCCTCGCGAAGCGAGTTAGAGAGGGGGAAGAGGCGGAGCCGCTCAGGGGGTGCTTCACAAGGGGATGTTTCCATGCTTGCGCCACGGATTTTCCAGCTGCTTGTTCTTGAGCATCTGCAGCGAGCGGCAGATGCGCTTGCGCGTCTCATGCGGCTGGATCACGTCGTCGATGAAGCCGCGCGCGCCTGCCACGAAGGGGTTGGCGAAACGGGCCTTGTACTCGGCCTCGCGCGCTGCCAGCTTGGCGGGGTCGTTCTTGTCCTCGCGGAAGATGATCTCCACGGCGCCCTTGGCACCCATCACGGCGATCTCGGCATGGGGCCAGGCCAGGTTGACGTCGCCGCGCAGGTGCTTGGAGGCCATCACGTCATAGGCGCCGCCGTAGGCCTTGCGAGTGATGACGGTGATCTTGGGCACCGTGGCCTCGGCATAGGCGTACAGCAGCTTGGCGCCGTGCTTGATGATGCCGCCGTACTCCTGGCTGGTGCCGGGCATGAAGCCGGGCACGTCCACGAAGGTGACCACGGGGATGTTGAAGGCATCGCAGAAACGCACGAAGCGCGCGGCCTTGATGGAGCTCTTGATGTCCAGGCAGCCGGCCAGCACCAGGGGCTGGTTGGCGACGATGCCCACGGTCTGCCCGTCCATGCGCGCAAAGCCGGTGATGATGTTCTTGGCGTAGTCGGGCTGCAGCTCGAAGAAGTCGCCGTCGTCCACGGTCTTCAGGATCAGCTCCTTCATGTCGTAGGGCTTGTTGGCGTTGTCGGGCACCAGGGTGTCCAGCGACTTGTCGGCGCGGTCCACGGGGTCCGAGGTGTAGCGCACGGGCGCCTTCTCGCGGTTGTTCAGCGGCAGGTAGTTGTAGAGGCGGCGCAGCATCATCAGCGCCTCCACATCGTTGTCGAAGGCCATGTCGGCCACGCCGCTGCGCGTGGTGTGGGTGATGGCGCCGCCCAGCTCCTCGGCCGTGACTTCCTCGTGCGTCACGGTCTTCACTACTTCGGGGCCGGTGACGAACATGTAGCTGCTGTCCTTGACCATGAAGATGAAGTCCGTCATGGCCGGCGAATACACGGCGCCGCCCGCGCAGGGGCCCATGATCATGGAGATCTGCGGCACCACGCCGCTGGCCAGCACGTTCTTCTGGAACACGTCGGCATAGCCGCCCAGGGAGGCCACGCCTTCCTGGATGCGGGCGCCGCCCGAGTCGTTGAGGCCGATCACAGGCGCGCCGACCTTCATGGCCTGGTCCATGATCTTGCAGATCTTCTCGGCATGAGTCTCGGACAGCGCGCCGCCGAAGACGGTGAAGTCCTGGCTGAAGACGAAGACCAGGCGGCCGTTGATCATGCCGTAGCCGGTGACCACGCCGTCGCCGGGGATCTTGCTGTCTTCCATGCCGAAGTCGGTGCAGCGGTGCTCGACGAACATGTCCCATTCCTCGAAGGTGCCGTCGTCCAGCAGCAGCTCGATGCGCTCTCGCGCCGTGAGCTTGCCCTTCTTGTGCTGTGCATCTATGCGCTTTTGGCCGCCACCCAGGCGGGCCTGTTCGCGCTTTGTCTCCAGTTGATCCAGGATGTCTTGCATGCTGCGATTCCTCTAACGTCTAACGGTAAGGTTTGTCTGGTCTTGTCTTGTCGGCCGTCACTGCGGCGCCGCCACGGGGCCTGCCTGCGCCTGCAGCAGATTTCTGGCGGCCGTGCTGGCCGCGATGCGCCCTGCTGCCACGTCGGCCTGCAGCTGGGGCAGCAGCGCCCGCACCTGCGGATGCTGCCGGAAGGCCTGCTTGAGGCCGGAGTCGATGCGCTCCCACATCCAGGACAGCGCCTGGCGTTCGCGGCGCAGCGCCAGGCGCCCGTTGGCCTGCTGCAGGCGGCGGAATTCCTCCACCGCACCCCAGAAACCTTCAACGCCCTCCTTCTTGAGCGCGCTGATGGTGATGACCTGGGGCTGCCAAAGGCGCTCGTCGTGGTGGGCATGCTCGGGGTTGCCGTGCATGCCCAGCAGGCGCAGGCTGGAGGTGATCTGGGCCTGGGCGCGCGTGGCGGCATGCGGGTCGATGTCGGCCTTGTTGATGACCACCAGGTCGGCCAGCTCCATCACGCCCTTCTTGATGGCCTGCAGGTCGTCGCCCGCATTGGGCAGTTGCAGCAGGCAGAACATGTCGCACATGCCCTGCACGGCGATCTCGCTCTGGCCCACGCCCACGGTCTCGACGATGACCACATCGTAGCCAGCCGCCTCGCAGACCAGCATGGCCTCGCGGGTTTTCTCGGCCACGCCGCCCAGTGTGCCGCTGCTGGGGCTGGGGCGGATGTAGGCATCCGGATGAACGGACAACTGCTCCATGCGCGTCTTGTCGCCCAGGATGGAGCCGCCCGACACGGTGGACGATGGGTCGATGGCCAGCACCGCCACGCGAAGGCCGCGCCCAATCAGGAACAGGCCCAGCGTCTCGATGAAGGTGCTCTTGCCCACGCCCGGCACGCCGCTGATGCCCAGGCGGAAAGATCCGCCCGTATGCGGCAGCAGGGCCGTGAGCAGCCCATCTGCCGCAGCGCGGTGATCCGTGCGCGTGGATTCCAAAAGGGTGATGGCCTTGGCCATCGCCCGGCGCTGAACGGCAGGGTTGCCGTTCAGGATGCCGTCTTGCATTTGCTCGGGAGTCACTGCGGCGGGCTCAGAGGCTGTTGGCCTGGCGGATCTGCTCGAGCACGTCCTTGGCGCTGGCCGGGATGGGTGTGCCCGGGCCATAGACGCCCTTGACGCCGGCGTTGTAGAGGAAGTCGTAGTCCTGCGCGGGAATCACGCCGCCCACGAAGACGATGATGTCGTCCGCGCCCTGGCGGCGCAGTTCCTCGATGATGGCCGGCACCAGGGTCTTGTGGCCTGCCGCCAGCGTGGACACGCCCACGGCGTGCACGTCGTTCTCGATGGCCTGGCGCGCGCATTCCTCGGGCGTCTGGAACAGCGGGCCCATGTCCACGTCGAAGCCCAGGTCGGCAAAGGCCGTGGCCACCACCTTGGCGCCGCGGTCATGGCCGTCCTGGCCGAGCTTGGCGATCATCACGCGCGGGCGGCGGCCCAGCTGTTCGGACGATGCGTCGATTTCGACCTTGAGCTTTTCCCAGCCCTCGGCCGAGTCGTAGGCTGCTGCATACACGCCGGTCACCTTTTGCGTATCGGCGCGGTGGCGCCCGAAAACCTTCTCCAGCGCATCCGAGACCTCGCCCACCGTGGCGCGCAGGCGCACGGCCTGGATGGACAGGTCCAGCAGGTTGCCCTCGCCGCTTTGGGCGGCCTGGGTCAGGGCCTGAAGGGCGGCCTCGACCTTGGCGGCATCGCGGCTGGCCTTGATCTGGTTCAGGCGCGCGATCTGGCTGTCGCGCACCTTGACGTTGTCCACCTCGAGGATGTCGATGGCGTCTTCCTTGGCCAGCTTGTACTTGTTGACGCCGACGATAACGTCCTTGCCCGAGTCGATGCGCGCCTGCTTCTCGGCGGCGGCGGCCTCGATCTTGAGCTTGGCCCAGCCCGAATCCACGGCGGCGGTCATGCCGCCCATGGCCTCGACCTCCTCGATGATCTTCCAGGCGGCGTCGGCCATGTCCTGGGTCAGCTTTTCCATCATGTAGCTGCCGGCCCAGGGGTCGATCACATTGGTGATGTGGGTCTCTTCCTGGATGATCAGCTGCGTGTTGCGCGCAATGCGGGCCGAGAACTCGGTGGGCAGCGCGATGGCTTCGTCAAAGCTGTTGGTGTGCAGGCTCTGCGTGCCGCCGAAGACGGCGGCCATGGCCTCGATGGTGGTGCGCACCACGTTGTTGTAGGGGTCCTGCTCGGTCAGCGACCAGCCGGAAGTCTGGCAGTGCGTGCGCAGCATCAGGCTCTTGGCCTTCTTGGCGCCGAAGCCCTTCATGATGCGGCACCACAGCAGGCGGGCCGCGCGCATCTTGGCGATCTCCAGGTAGAAATTCATGCCGATGGCCCAGAAGAAGGACAGCCGGCCCGCGAAATCGTCCACATCCATGCCCTTGGCCGTGGCGGTCTTCACGTACTCCTTGCCGTCGGCCAGCGTGAAGGCCAGTTCCAGCGCCTGGTTGGCGCCCGCCTCCTGCATGTGATAGCCCGAGATCGAGATCGAGTTGAACTTGGGCATGTTCTTGCTCGTGTACTCGATGATGTCGCCGATGATGCGCATCGACGGCTGGGGCGGGTAGATATAGGTGTTGCGGACCATGAACTCCTTGAGGATGTCGTTCTGTATGGTCCCCGACAGCTGGTCCTGGGCCACGCCCTGCTCCTCGGCCGCCACCACGTAGCCGGCCAGCACGGGCAGCACGGCGCCGTTCATGGTCATGGACACGCTGATCTTGTCCAGCGGGATCTGGTCGAACAGCACCTTCATGTCCTCGACCGAATCGATGGCCACGCCGGCCTTGCCCACGTCGCCCGTGACACGCGGATGGTCGCTGTCGTAGCCCCGGTGCGTGGCCAGGTCGAAAGCCACCGACACGCCCTGCCCGCCGGCGGCCAGCGCCTTGCGGTAGAAGGCATTGGATTCCTCGGCCGTGGAAAAGCCCGCGTACTGGCGAATGGTCCAGGGCCGGCCCGCGTACATGGTGGCCTGCGGGCCGCGGATGTAGGGCTCGAAGCCTGGCAGGCTATCCGTATGGGGCAGATCCGCCGTGTCGGCCGCCGTGTACAGCGGCTTGACGTCGATGCCGTCGGGCGTGGTCCAGTGCAATGCCTGGATGTCGCCCCCTGGAGCGGCCTTGGCGGCAGCCTGGGCCCATTTCTGCAGGTCGGCAGTTGCGAATTCCTGGCCGTTCTGCGCTGTCGGATGGTCTTGTCTCATGTTCTCAGGCTCGTGAATGACAGGTGCCCTTGAGGGCATGCCCCAGAGCTGCCGCAGTTTACATCATTCATAATTATTCATTCAAAATATCTTTGCCGATACAATCCGGGCCACATGTCGACAAACACCCTCACTCCCCGCGCGCTCTACGAACAGGTGGCAGAGAAGCTGCGCCTGCGCATCTTCGCGCACGAACTGGCGCCTGGTGACTGGATCGACGAACTGAAGATTGCCGAGGAATACGGCATCAGCCGCACCCCGCTGCGCGAGGCGCTGAAGGTGCTGGCCGCCGAAGGCCTGGTCACCATGAAGGTGCGCCGTGGCGCCTATGTGACCGAGGTGTCGTCCAAGGACATTGCCGATGTCTATCACCTGCTGAGCCTGCTGGAATCCGATGCCGTGCAGGTCGTGGCCGAATCGGGCAGCGATGAGGAACTTGCCGCCCTGCAGCAGACCCATGAGGAACTCAAGGCGCAGATGCGCGATGCAGACCGCTTCTTCGAGCTCAACGAGAGCTTTCACATGCAGCTGCTGCAGATCGCCGACAACCGCTGGCGCAACCAGCTGGTGGCCGACCTGCGCAAGGTCATGAAGCTCAACCGCCACAAATCGCTGTTCAAGCAGGGCCGCATCGAGGACTCGCTGGCCGAGCACGAGACCGTCATGCAGGCCCTGCTGCGCCGCGATGGCGCGGCCGCCGCGCAGGCCATGCGTCAGCACTTCAGGAACGGTCTGGCTGCAGCGTCCTGAACTCGGGTTCATCTGAACCCTGGCTGGCTGGGCAACAGTGGCGACGTAGGCGGGCATGCGGCTCCTGGTTCGCTTCAGGCGCATCGCCCGAGAACGCTGCAGTGCAGCATAAACCTCGCCGCCAACTCCGCACATGTCCGAAGCTGACGCCGGGGCCTGCGGTAACCGGCAGCTATCATCAGCGGCACCATCCACTTCGGTCCGCACCTCTTCGCATGAGCATCCAAGATCCAGCCCGCGCCCCTTCCCTGGCCATGAGCCTGCCTGGCGATGCCAGCATGGCCACGGCCGCCACCCTGGTGGAAATGCTGGCCCTGCGCGTGCAGCAGACGCCCGCAGGCGAGGCCTATCGGGCCTATGACGAGGATGCGCGCAGCTGGAAGTCCCTGAACTGGGCGCAGACCGGCGAGCGCGTGGCCCTGTGGGCGCAGGCCCTGGCCGCGCAGGAGCTGGCACCGGGCTCGCGCATTGCCATTCTTTTGCCCAACGGGCTGGATGCCATGTCCATCGACCTGGCCAGCCTGCGCTGCGGCCATGTGCCGGTGCCCCTGCATTCCATAGACAACGCAGGCAGCATTGCCTACATCCTGGCCAATGCCCAGGTGTCCATGCTGTTCGTGGCACAGCAATCCACCTGGGACAAGATCTGCGCCACGGGCCAGGCCCTGCCCGCGCTGCGCAAGGTGGTCGTGGCATCGGCCAAGCCGGCTTCCCGGGCCGCAGAGCCTGACACCGAAGGCGATGCCGCTGCACTGGAGGCCCTGCGCCAGATCCCCGTGCAACCGCTGGCCCAATGGCTGGCTGAGGGCGGCGCAGTCCCCCTGCCCCCGCCTCCCTCTGCCGAGGACCTGGCCGCCGTCGTCTACACCTCGGGCACCACGGGCAAGCCCAAGGGCGTGATGCTCACGCACCGCAACGTGGTCTCCAACGTACAGGCCGTGATGCAGCGGCTGCTGCCGCGCAGCGATGATGTTTTCCTGTCCTTCCTGCCGCTGTCGCACACCTTCGAGCGCACGGCAGGCTACTACCTGGCGATGGCCGTGGGCGCCTGCGTGGCCTATGCGCGCTCCGTGGCCCAGCTGGCCGAGGATCTCAAGACCCAGCGTCCCACGGTGCTGGTCTCCGTGCCGCGCATCTACGAGCGCGTGCACGCCAAGGTCATGGAGGCGCTGGCGCGCGCACCGCTCAAGGCCCAGCTGTTCGAACTGGCCCAGGCCAGGGGCTGGCAACGCTTTTGTGAAACACAAGGCATTGCCGATGCGCAGGCGCCCCAGCCCGACGTGCCGGGCTGGATGCAATGGCTGCCCTGGCCCGTGCTCAGCCATCTGGTGGCCAAGCCGCTGCTGGCCCAGTTTGGCGGGCGTGTGCGCGTGGCCGTGAGCGGTGGCGCGCCGCTGTCGCCCACGATTGCGCGCTGTTTTCTCGGCCTGGGCCTGCCGCTGATCCAGGGCTACGGAATGACCGAGACCTCGCCCGTGGTCTGCGCCAACACGCTGGAGGACAACCACCCGGCCACCGTGGGCCGCGCCCTGCCGGGCGTGGAAGTGCGCATTGGCGAAAATCGGGAACTGCAGGTGCGCGGGCCCTGCGTGATGCGGGGCTACTGGCAACGCCCCGAAGACACCGCCAAGACCTTCACAGCCGACGGCTGGCTGCGCACCGGCGACCAGGCCGTGATCGAGGATGGGCGCGTGCGCATCCAGGGCCGCATCAAGGAAATCATCGTCACCTCCACCGGCGAGAAGATTCCACCGGCCGACCTGGAGCTGGCCATCACCGGCGACCCGTTCTTCACCCAGGCCTTTGTCGTGGGCGAAGACCGCCCCTTCATCGCCGCCGTGGCCGTCATCGAGCGTGGTGAATGGCAGGCCATGGCCCATCGCCTGGGCCTGGATCCCGAAGATCCCAAGAGCCTGAACCACGCCGCCGCCGAGCGTGAAGCGCTGGCCCGCATCGAGAAACAGGTGGCCAGCTTTGCCCGCTATGCGGTCCCCCGTGCCGTGCACCTGGAACTGGAGCCCTGGACCATTGAGAACGGGCTGATGACGCCCACCCTCAAGCTCAAGCGCAACAACCTCATGGCGCGGTTTGAATCGCAGATTGCCGCCATGTACACCAAGCCCGCCGAGCGCTGGCAAGGCCGCAACAGCGCGGGGTGATCCCCAGCCCTTGACAAGCCGCCGCCGGAAACGGCGGCTTTCCTTATTTCTGATTTGAAAATTGATTTATGTAAGTTACATTGAATTGATCAAAAAGAAGGCAAGAGCGCCCTGTCCGCGCTCTTGCCTTGCCCGCTTCAGGCAGCGGCCAATGCCCTGCCGGCGGGCGCCATGCCGATCTCCTTGAACTCGCTGATCCTGAACGTGGCCACCGCCTGGGCCAGCACGCGGGCCTGTCGCTCCAGGCTGGCAGCTGCGGCGGCAGACTCTTCCACCAGGGCAGCGTTTTGCTGCGTGACCTGGTCCATCTGGGAGACCGCCTCGCTGATCTGTCCCAGGCCGCCGCTTTGCTCCACGCTGGCGGCCGAGATGGCCTCGATCAACGACGCCACCTCGCGCACCTGGGATTCGATGGCGTCCATGGCCTTGCCGGCTTCCCGGACCTGGTTGCCGCCCATTCGCACCGTCTCGGTGGAGGCCGTGATCAGCGCCTTGATTTCACGCGCCGCTGCGGCGCTGCGCTGGGCCAGGGAGCGCACTTCCCCGGCCACCACGGCAAACCCCCTGCCCTGCTCGCCCGCCCGCGCGGCCTCGACCGCTGCGTTGAGCGCCAGGATGTTCGTCTGGAAGGCGATGGAATCGATGACGCCCGTGATCTCGGCAATCTTTCCGCTGCTGGCCGAGATTTCGTCCATGGTGCCCACGACCCTGGCGACAGCGCCGCCGCCCACGCCCGCCACCTCCTTGGCGCGCACGGCCAGGGCGCTGGCCTGCCGCGCATTCTCCGAACTCTGGCCCACATTGCCTGCCAGCTGCTCCATGGAGGCCGCCGTCTCCTGCAGGCTGGAGGCCTGGTGTTCGGTGCGGCTGCTCAGGTCCTGGTTGCCTGCGGCGATCTGGCTGGATGCCGTGGTCACCGACTCCACCCCGCGCCGCACATCGCCAACGATGCTGGCCAGCGATTCGCGCATGGCACTCATGGAGCGCAGCAGGTCGCCGACTTCGTCGCGCCCCGTGGCCTGGATCTCGGAAGCCAGATCGCCCTGCTCGATGTGCCGGGCCACCTCCACGGCGGACTTCAGGGGAACGGTGATGGAGCGCGTGACCACATAGCCCAGCGCCACTGCGAGGATGACAGCGGCCGCGACAAAGCCGTAGATCAGCATCTGCGACTGCGCCAGGACCTGGCGGGAGTCCGCATACACATCCTCGGATGCCTTGAGCTGCAGCTCCACCAGTTCGCCGATCTTGGCGCTGATGGGGTCTACGCTGGCATACAGCGCGCCATCGAACTCGTCCAGGCTGCCGGCCCTTTTTCCATCCAGCGTCTTGAGCCGCTGCAGCAGCCGGTCGATGCTCTGGTTGGCAGGTGCGAACAGCGCCTGCGCCTGGCTGGCCAGCACGGCCTCCTGCGAGGTCAGCTGTGTGGACGAATAGCTGCGCCAGGCCGCGTCGATCGCGGGCAGCGTGCCGGAAATGCTAGCCGCTGCCTCCTGCGCCGTGATCAGGCCGGCATTCGCCTTGTTGACCGTATCTATGACGTTGACGGCGTAGGCGTCCGCAATCTGCTTGAGCTGCTTGAGCGGAACCACGCGGTCCTGGTACATGGTCTGCGTGCCCGAGAACACATGGCCCAGCGCCCTTGCGCCGACGGCGCCCACGGCCATCAGGCAGATCAGCAGAACAAGAAAAACACCGGTAAGCCGGGTACCGATACGCACATCGCCGAGTTTTTTCATCGCAGATCCCTCTGTCCCCGTGACGCCATCGGTATAGGCCATCGCTATCGCATCCAGGCAGTCACATTGCTTGCCTTATCGGTAGCAACCGCCGGTTTCTTGAGAGTCAAAAATCAATAAGTTCCATAGGAGTTGCGACGCTCGCGGCTACCGCCCCGCAGGCAAGCCCCCTTCCCCATCCGTGTTGCAGAGCCAACCCTCTCAAAGTCCGAACAGCATTCTCATGTAAGTTACATTGAATGCCTTGAAAAACGGCCCGTGAAAACACGGGCCATCTCACTGGATCAGACGTAGACGTCGACCACGCCGCCCAGCCCGGGCGCCTTGCCGCCCTTCGATGGGGATTGCGATGGGTTCTCGGCGGCCTGCTGCTGCTCGCGCTGCTTGTCGATCTGGGCCTGCTGCCTGGCGCGCATCAGCGCCTCGATCTGGTTTTGCACCATCATGATCTGCGTCTGCAGCAGCTTGGACTTCTGTTGCTTGGCCTTGGCGTCGATGTTCTCGGAGGCCACTTCTTTGAGCGCCTGCTGCAGCTCCTTGAGCTTGCGCTGCAACGCAGCGATGTCATTGCCGCCGGAAGATGAAGCGGCTCCCGAGGCGGAAGCCGAGGTGGAGGATGAGACTTGCATGCCCCATATATCGACCACTGGCGGGCGAACTGAAGGCCCAAAACGCCCCACCCCCGGCCGCCATCACCCCAGCCAGTGCCGCAGCGCACCCGCCGACGCAATGCCGATCAGCACCGTCGGCAGAATGGGCAGCCGGCTGGCCGCCACCAGCGTCACCACCAGGGCCAGCAGATCGGCCGGACGCTCGGACACAAACGCCGGGGCGATCACCGAGATCAGCACGCAGCCCGGCAGGCTTTCCATCACGTACTGCATGCGCGGGCTCAGCGTGCGCCCGCGCAGCAGCAGGTAGCCGATCACCCGCGTGAAATACGTGCTGCACGCCATGAGCACCAGCGTCAGCAAGGTTGTGGCTTCCATCGCTCAGCTCCTGGGCGCCAGCAAGGCCGCGCAGACCAGGCCCGAAACGGCGCCGGCCGCCACATACCAGGCGCCAGGCACCAGCTTGTAGACCAGGGCCGCCGTCAGCAGGCTCACCAGCCAGGGCCGGCAAGGCCTGACGCCCTTCCACATGCCGCGCAGCAGCACCAGAAACACGGCGGTGAACGCCATGTCGAAGCCGTACTGCTCCAGGTCGCCAATGCGCGGCCCCAGAAAGGCACCGGCCGCCGTGCACGACACCCAGGCCATGTACAGGCCTGCCGACACGCCCATGTAGTAAGGCAGGCTCACGCGCCGGGCGGCACTGCGCTGCGCGTCTGCCAGGGCCAGCGCCCAGCTTTCGTCGCACATGAAGAACAGGGCCGGCAGCGCACGGCGCCTGGGCAGATGGCGCAGATACGGCGCCAGCGCCGCCCCCATCAGGATGTGCCGGCAATTGACCAGGAAGGACATGGCGACGATCAGCAGCACATGCGGCGGCGAAGTCCACAGCCGTATGGCCGTGAACTCCGAGCCGCCGCCGAAGTTCATCCCGGTCATGAGAGGAACTTCCAGCGGTGCCAGCCCCTTTTGCACGGCCTGCGCGCCCAGCACCAGGGCAAAGGGCACGAAGCCCAGCATCACGGGAATCGCATCCCTGAAGCCGCGAAAGGCCTCGGAACTGCGGGAGACGGAATCTGCCGAAACGGCAGCGGGGGAAAGTGGAATGGATGAAGACATGGAGAGCGGCGATTGTCGGCCTGTGCCGCTGGAATTTGCTGCCGATTCATGCTTCCACCAGCCATTTCACAGATGTTTATGCCGATTTATTGGAGCAACCGGAAATAATCTGCCGCACACAGGCTGATCAAAGCATTTCCATGGCTGGCGGCGCTCCTCGGATGGCCGCGCCTGCCCTCCTGACATTTCACGAATCCCAACAGCCATTGGCTCCCGCCATGCTGCAGTGCGTCGCAAACGGCTGTACCGGCCAGGGCGGCAGCGGGACCATGAAGCCCTCATCACTTCGCTTCACCTGAAAGGTTCCCCATGCGCACTTCCGACTTCACCCGCTTCATCGCCCTCGCCGCCCTCAGCCTGGGCCTGGCCGGCACCGCCCTCGCCCAGGACGCAGCGCCCTCCTCCACTGCTGCCCCCACCGACCTCAGCCGCGCCCAGGTGCTGGCCGACCTGGAAATGTGGCACCGCGCCGGACTCACCTATGTCTCGGACCGCGAGATCGATGTCCGCTCCACCGAATACCAGCGCGGCCTGGAGCGTTACCAGCAGCTGCGTGCCAGTCCGGCTTACCGCGAGGCCGTGACCAGACTGGAGAAAGGGCATGCGGTGGCTCAAGACAAGTGAGCGTTGGGGTGACGCGAGGCGCGAGATACTGTGCAGTTTCCGCACCTGCGAGCATCGCCCCTCACTCAATGAATATCCGCATAGTCAACGGCGACCTTCTGGACCAGGACGTTGAAGTCATCGTCAACTCATGGAATAGAAACATCATTCCCTGGTGGCTGTTGATCCCCCAAGGCGTGTCCAGCGCAATCAAGCGCAAGGGGGGACTGCAGCCATTCCTGGAGGTTGCGCGGGCCGGCCCCATTCCTCTGGGCGATGCCGTACTGACATCTGCCGGCAGACTGCCTTTCAAAGGCATCATCCACGTGGCGGGCATCAATCTTCTTTGGAGGGCGTCAGAACTCTCCATTGAGAGGTCCATCCACTCGGCCCTGCAACTTGTCAACGATCACGGCTTCAAATCCGTAGCCTTTCCCCTCATCGGTTGCGGATCTGGAGGCTTCAATGAAGACACTGCCATCCGCATCATGAAGAACACCATTGCCCAAGTCGAAACGAGGGCAGCGGTTGTGCTGGTCGTTTTTGGCAAGGCACGATAGTTGTTGTAACGGTCAAAGCTCGGATACCGCAGGTCGAACCTAGTCGTCTGCGCATAGCTGAAGCCGCTGACCGTCTGGCCTTAGCCCCAGGCGCCCGTGGTGGGCCGCACTTCACCAAAGCCTGAGATCAGCCATTGCCAAGCCACCTGCACCTGCTCCTGCTCCTGCTCCTGCTCCTGCTCCTGCTCCTGCGGCTTGGCCAAGCATTAAAATCCAATCGATTTTCAGAGAAGAATTCTATCTATTCAATAAAGCACTGTTGAAATACTGATTGGAAATTTGTTGAAACACATAAAGAGAGATATCTCTGGAATTATGTATTTCTTCAAAATGCTCTAGAAAATTCGGCAGTTCCATAGAGATAAAATAGTCCAAATCCCAATTATTTAAACCCTCCAATGACAAAGGCAAGTTATGAATTAAATTCAACACACGCCCAGCACTAGTTAATTTAGATTGTTTAATCTGCTGCAAAGCCTCACCAATGCAGTATTTCAATATATTACGCGAACTATCCACCTCAATTTCTCGCCAGCAGCTCAACACCTCTTCCAATGAAGAAATAACTGTATCATTCACCCTATTATTAAATAAAATATTTCTACTAGAAATGATGATTTCATTGATTTTTCTTAGTTCCATTTTTAATAACCTCCCCATGTGAATTCAAGATCTGCGGGTCCTCTGTAAGCACCGTATGGCAAATCCACCCTTTTTATCGGAACATCTAAAACTCCAGCCCTAGGAGCCGCCAACGCTCGATGATGACCATCCAGAATATACAACCGCCCATCATGCGCAGTCACCACCAACGGATTAGATATTCCATTAACCCGAATATCTTTAATCAATCTATCTAACTGCCTATTACTCATTGTCTGTCCATGAGTTGCGAATAAGTCTCCAATCTTGGCAGTTTCTTGTATTCCACCTTTTGCTGCACAAAACGCCCCCGACTCCACACCCCCAGAGATCCCCCGCGCAATCGGCAGCATCCTAGAAACACCCGTCGGAATCTGCGCCACCAGCGGGCTGATCGCCGCAGGCGATGCCAACGCCCCGTTGACCCCCGACGCCCCGGCAATGAACTCCGTGATCGCCGGACCGTACCGGTAGTACAGGCCTTGCATTCTTGCCAGCACGGGGTGCAGGCCTTGCGGGTCCACGTCGTTTAGCGGGTTGTTAGCTACATACCCAAACCGATTCCACCCACCCTCCAGCCCGATCGGGTCCGCCTGGATGTATCTTCCCGTCGTCGCATCGTAGTACCGATGCAGGTTGTACGACAGCCCCGTCTCTTCATCAAACACCTGCCCCGGATACCGCAGGTCGAACTTCACCGCCTGCGCATAGCTGGGGCCGCTGACGGTCTGGCCGTAGCCACGGTCGCCCGTGGTGGGCCGCACTTCGCCAAACCCTGAGATCAGCCATTGCCAGGCCACCTGCCCCTGCTGGTTGGTCACGCGCCTGGGGGTGTTCAGGTGGTCCGTGTGAATGGCGTACAGGCGCCCGTTGATCTCTGCCGCAATAGGCATGGGGCCGCTGGCCGTGGGCAGGTAGATGATTTCCGTGCTGTCGCTCTGGCCTGCTGGCGCTGCGCTATTGGCGCTGCGCTGGTTGGCGTACTGGCCCAGCACGGTGCTGCCTATGCCGTCTTCGGCATACAGGGCTTGGTTGGTGAGGAGCGGCCGTGTTCCCGAAGGGCGGCGGTATCCAAGTTGGAGATTCAACTCGAGTACTCCACGGCTATCGCAGCTGACGTAGGCTACAGATTTTTTTGAAAGATTCAATCAGGGTTAATTGATGATTTTTCTTCTTTCTCCAATTTTTTCCGCTTTTTTGATTGATGATGCAGCATCGAAAGATGCCCAAATAGAGCCAAAGAGAAATGCAAGGCAACAACACAAATCAGCCCCATCAGACTCGCACCCCACCAAGGCCAAGCAGGCGAAAATATTCTATAAATCCAAATTCCAAAAAACAAATATAAACAGCCATAGAAAATAGTAAATCCCGTCATCTAATCACCTCCGGCAGCTGCACTGCTCTCCATCACTTGTCAACGTCGAAGACAAGCCTGCACCACCAATAATTCTTGGAAATAACCATCTAAATAAAGGCGTAGGTCCCGTACCAAATGTTGATCCAAGTCCCAAACCAATTCCTCCAATTTCAGGGGTTAATGCCCGCCGCCATCCAATATCTGCAACTAATGATGCACCACGAGCAACTGGGTCTAGTGATGAGTATTTCGCGTAGGATGCCGTGGTTTTTTGACCTATTTCATAAAGCAATTTCTCCCGAAGACTGAGATTAAGCCACGCAACATCAGCGTCAGCTCCTAGCATGTACCAGTTCGCAGCAGAGGAACACGAGGGAGTTAAGGCAGAACCAGCCAAACCTACTGTCGAAGGTGAAAGTGCAGCTGCTATTGCCGGCATGGTGACAAGCCTAGTCCACGCACCTGCCTGCACAGCTTGATCGAGAGTGGTTTTGTGCTTTGCACCTTCAAACGTCGTTAGGTCAAGAAATACCAATCCTTCGGGATCAATGAAATTCAATGGATTTCCACTCACATACCCAAACCGATTCCACCCACCCTCCAACCCGATCGGGTCCGCCTGCATATACCGACCCGTCGCCGCATCGTAGTACCTGTGCAGGTTGTACGACAGCCCCGTCTCTTCATCAAACACCTGCCCCGGATACCGCAGGTCGAACTTCACCGCCTGCGCATAGCTGGGGCCCTGACGGTTCGGCCGTAGCCACGGGCGCCCGTGGTGGGCCGCACTTCGTCAAATCCCGAGATCAGCCGGCTACCCTGCTGCAGGGGCATGTTCAGATGCTGCGTGTGACTAATCCACTCGAGCCGCAGGTACCAAGGTAATACCTGCACATCCTGCATCTAATCTATACATCAAGTCCGCTATTTTCACGCCACTTTTACGATAACGCATCGAATAAACCATCTTTTTTGGCATTGCATTTACCTCTTCGACAATGATCATTGCTTCACTATCCCAAGCAATAGATTTTGCGGCTTTTGAGAAATCTGAATTACTTGAAGCACATTGCTCCGGATTGGAAATAAATTCTTCGATTTTATCCAAAATATCTCTAGGAGAGGGGTACGTAGAGATAAATATCGCACCAGAGAAAATCAACCCCACAAAAAACAACAAAATCATATAGAATTTTTTATTCAGTAATTTCATTATCTTAAAAAATTCCATATTTTTGCCTTACAAGAATTAACAACGCACTTCTGCACACACTGCTGCGCAGTGCTCATGCAATTTTCATTAAATAGATTATATTTACTCGGCTTATTCCCACCAGACCTACAATCCAGAACACATTGGTCAATATATTTTTCATCACAGCCAGCAACTTTACCACAGTAACTTTTATCCACAATATCGCTGTCATCAACATACGCACCATTGCTATTCATCATTGCTGCCCATGGCCCTTTTGGTTTTGCCCCGCTATACCCCGATGGATACCACCCAGCGCAATTACCATTAACACAAGTAAATACATGAGGCCAGTCGTTATTAAACCCAGGATAAGTACATATTTGAGCCTCAAGCCCCTTAGGGTCAATGAAATTCAATGGATTTCCACCCACATACCCAAACCGATTCCACCCACCCTCCAACCCGATCGGGTCCGCCTGCATATACCGACCCGTCGCCGCATCGTAGTACCTGTGCAGGTTGTACGACAGCCCCGTCTCTTCATCAAACACCTGCCCCGGATACCGCAGGTCGAACTTCACCGCCTGCGCATAGCTGGGGCCGCTGACCGTCTGGCCGTAGCCACGGTCGCCCGTGGTGGGACGCACTTCCCCGAACCCCGAGATCAGCCATTGCCAGGCCACCTGTCCCTGCTGGTTGGTCAGCCGCCTGGGGGTGTTCAGGTGGTCCGTGTGGATGGCGTACAGGCGGCCGTTGATTTCTGCCGCAATGGGCATGGGGCCGCTGGCCGTGGGCAGGTAGATGATTTCCGTGCTGTCGCTCTGGCCTGCCGGAGCTGCGCTGTTGGCGCTGCGTTGGTTGGCGTACTGGCCCAGCACGGTGCTGCCTATGCCGTCTTCGGCGTACAGGGTCTGCAGCGTGGTCGGTTGACCTGCGCCGCGCGCATCGCTTTTGAACACGCGCTGGCCCAGGGCGTTGTAGACGTAGCTGACGGCTCTTGCGTCGGCAGCGTCCGCGTATTCGCCGGCCTTGGCGATGCGGCCATCTGCGCCGTAGTGCAGGTGGTTGTCTCCCTTCTTGACCAGGGCGCCCGCAGCGTCGTAGCTGAAGGTCACGTTGCTGTTCTGCGCCACGCTGCCCGGGCGCTGCAGCGTCTGGGCATAGCTTTGCAGGCGGTTAGTGCCCGCCGCAGTCTGGTAGTTGCGCTTGAGCGTGGAGGTGCCCGATGCCAAGGCGTTGGTGTAGTGCACCTCCGTGCGATTGCCATTGCCATCCCAGGCATAGCCGGAGGCGCTGAGCTCGATGGTGTCGGCCAGGCTCCAGCCAGTGGGCAGTGCCAGGCCCGCAGGGGCGCTGTGCGCGCTGGCCGTCAGGCGTCCCACGGCGTCATAGCTGAAGGCGCTGGACAGCTTGGCCTGCTGGGCTGCGGCCGTACCCGGCAGCATGTGCTGCTGCTGGATCAGGCTGATGCGGCCCGCAGCATCCCAGGTCAGGTTCAGCAGTTGGCTGCTGGCCAGTTGGCCTGCCGTGTTGTAGCTGCGCTGCTCGGCCAGGGTGGCCGTGGCGCCGGGCTGCTGCGCAAAGCCCGTCCATCGCCAGGCCGTGGGCTGCCCCAGCGGGCTCCAGGCCGGGCCGGTGACCAGGGGCTGGCCGTTCCACTGCAGGCCCGTGATCTGGCCTGTGCTGTCATACAGGTAGGTGGCCTGCCTGCCGCTGGGGTAGGTGATGCTTTGCAGTTCTCCGCCTCCGCCCTGCCCGGCAGGTACATAGGAGTGGATCAGCGACTTGGTGTCGCCATTGGCAAGGATCTGGCTCTTGCGCAGCACCCGGCCCAGGATGTCGCGCTGGTACTGGGTGGTGACGCCGGGGTCCTGGATTTCGCTGAGGTGGCCCGTGCTGGCCTTGGGGGCGCCGGGGCCGTTGTAGGTGGTGCCGGCCAGGTCATAGCGCAGCGTGGAGGTTGTGGTGCTGCCGTACTGGAGCTGGGTGGGACGGCCCAGGGCGTCGCGCTGCACGGTCAGGGTGCGGCCTGCGGCGTCCTTGGCGGTCGCGATCAGGCCCAGGGCGTCATAGGTAGCGGTGATGTTGCCGGCGTCGGGGGTGGCTTCGGCCTTGGCGTTGCCCAGGGCGTCTCGGGTGTAGGTGGTGGTGACGCCTTTGAAGTCCTGGGCGGATGTGACTGCGTCCAGGGCGTTGTATGACAGCGATGCGCTGGCGTTGTCTTCGTTGGTGATAGCGCCGACTCGCCGCAAGGGGTCAAGACCTATGCTGGTGCCACGGCTTGACCCGTTGGCCGGCCGTACACTGCTGATCAGGTCGCCATTGGCGTCATAGCCAAATTCTGTCGCCACTTCGCCGATAGTGAGGCGTTGAATACGGTTGAGACTATTGATGGTGCGTTTCACCACCCACGCTGGTTGATTTCCGGCATCTCGAACAATTTCATCCAAGCGATTTCCCATATTATCCAGGATGTATGAAGCAGAGTTACCGCGATTATCATTCCAGCCAATCAAGCGTTGGGCATTGTCATATATATAGCTGACCTGATGCCCATTGGAAGCGGTCAAACCTTGCATTTGTCCGGACGGAAGATACCTATACAGCGATACTTCACCATCACGTTGCAGACGAATGAGGCGCCCGCGCAAATCATACTCAAAACTGCTAGCCAGCCCCGTAGTGGCAGTATGCGATTGCAGTCGACCTCCAGCCCCATGAATAAAATGATCCAAATGCCCTAAAGCATTTTTCGTGCTCGAAAGATTCCCAAAACCATCGTAGGCAAAGCTGGAGGTGGCACCGTTAGGGGCGATTTCCGAGGCCACCAGGCCAGACGCAGCATAAGACCACTGCCAGCCTGGAGCAGAGTTGTCGGCTGCACCCACATCTCCGACGGCCAAACTCAATAGACGTCCCTTCGCGTCGTAGGTGTAGCTGGCCTGGCGCCCCGACTCAACTATTCTCGAAGGCAAGCTCCATTGAGGATGCCATTCCATGTTGGCAGTACGTTCCTGAGGCGTTCCTACCGCCTCTGTCACACTCGTCAGCAGGCGTCGCCCATGATCCCAGCCAAATGTTTTCTTGGCACCCTTGAAATCAGTCTCCGATTCACGCAATCCAGAAGAGCCTTGAATACGACTGGCAGCATCTAGTTCCCCACTCACACCCGGCGCACTACTGGAAGTGACTTCCAGAACACCAAAAGCATTTTTATACCTATAGAAACGTTGACGCCCCAACGGATCTATCACCTGAGTTTCCCCATAATCTTGCGAAGGATATCCAATTTGATATTTAGCCACCCCATTCGCACGCTCAGTGTCTATCACTTGCCCATCTGCATTGTATTTAAATGTGGACAATCTATTATTATTTTCGTCAGTAACACCGGTCAAAAAATGAGGATATCTAAGGTCCTCATATTTATAGCCTATCGTTGATCCATCTTTGTAAATTACCTTCTGCAAATTACCCATGGCATCATACTCAAATCCAACTTCGCGCACGCCATCGACGTCGATATCCTGGAGCTTGCCCTGTGAGCCATAAACAAAGTTGAGCCTTCTACCAAAGCCATTGCGTACTTCGGCGATTCTATCGCCTGCATCATACTCATACTCAATAAACCAGCCATTTCGCCGCTCATGCCTTAGAAGCTTTCCTGATTCATCAAAATTTCTTATATCTCCATTCTGCAAATCATTCAAAATCCAGCCATGACCCACCTGCGTCAGACTACTTGATCCATTTCTTGCCACCCACGCCCCATTGACCCAATCAAACCAAAGATAGCTGCCATCACCAAAGTTAATTTGGGCCTTTTTCGAAATGCCTTGCGAATTCTTTACATGCTCAAGTCTTACCGCGTAGGAATGAGACCATCCCGCCCCCATCAGCGATTCATTCTGCCGCCGGCGATGCAGGTAGGTCCTCTCGATGGATAGCGGATTCACCCCTGCATCAAAGTAATCAACCTCGTTCATGTACTTTTGAGCAATCGGCAAAATAACAGGATACGGGGTTCTGTATCCACTGATGCGACACATGCGCCCCATATCAACCGAAGCAGCTTCACAACGGTTATTCAGCTCAATGCTTCCGTAGTTACAATCGCAGGTTCCATAAATATTACTTTTGGAATTTTCAGGACAAAATCTAATAATACTCATTCCCACATAAGTATATTGATTATATATATCACTCCCCCTTTTTGAACGAACCCAGCCCCAGCACTCAGCCGTATCACCAACCTCGATCACTTTATGATTTATGAAGTTGTAGTCATCCAGTGGATCTCCGGCTCGCATTGCCGCATAGTCGGCGCAGTAACCCTCAGGGGTCGAATAGTCTTTTGCAGCGCCCAGATTATTCAACCATCCTCTATAAAAGAAGCTACGAGGAACTGCTGCAGACACCGAGTGAATAAATGTCAGAAAACACAGAAAAAACACGGAAATCTTGACGAACGACGAAATTTTCACTAATCCCCCAAAAACAATAAACAAAGTCAATAAATCGGGATCAACGCGATCCAATCAAGCACTGTGATTTTCCTATGCCGCGCCAGCCGGAAGTTGAGCGAATGCTCTGGTTCGCGCTCATCTTACAGAGCATCTGCACTCCATCACCACACCAACAGCGACAGAGTTCCCGAAACTTCACTTTAAAGAGAACTACTGCCGTCTTCCCGTGGAAGGAGTGCATCGCTCCGATAGCCACGCTCCGCAATGAGAGAGCCTGTCCCCCGTGCTCCGCAACAAGGTCTCCACCGCTATAACGACTGCATGCCCCCGATAACCCTTCCCTTGTCCCCGGCACCCTCGCGTCACACGGTCAACCGGTGTTTCTGCAATAATTGCCGCAACAATCATTGCGCAGTCAATCATTTCACTTGCAAGACACCATGACCCAGCCACCCCTGCCCAACGGCCTGCAGCCCTCGGACTTCTACAGCCCTGGCAGCTACACGCCCTTCGAGAGCGTGGGGTTCCTCATGCGCAAGGTGCTCAGCTCCATCCTCCAGCAGGCCGATGCGCAGTTGGCCGAGCATGAGCTGACCTATGTGCAGTGGCTGCCGCTGTACAAGCTGCTGCTGTGCAGCGACGCCACGAATGCCGGCATGGCACGTGACCTGGGGCTGGATCCGGCCTCCATCACGCGGGCGCTGGACCGGCTCGAATCCAAGGGCATGCTGCGGCGCGAGCGCTCCACGGTGGACCGGCGCGTGGTCAAGCTGGTGCTGACTGATGAAGGCCGCGCCATGGCGGCCAAGGTGCCGCAGGTGCTGTCCAGCGTGATGAATGCCCATATGGCCGGCTTCAGCCATGACGAGTCCCGCCAGTTGCTGGACATGCTGCGCCGCCTGCTGGCCAACGGCGATGCGATGCGCGCGCCGGAGGCTGCGCCCCCGGGCACAGCGCCCGCGGCCTGACAGCGCCAGCCCCCTTTTTCCGCCCCGGTTTCCGATTTCCTGATTCTTGACCCCCAACAGGCAGACCACCATGCCCAAATCCTCTGTTTCCGTGGCCGCCGCAGCGGCCACCCTGTGCGCCGCGCTGGCCCTGGCCGGTTGTGCTTCCCAGGGCCCGGCCCATGAGCCGCTGGCCCGGCTGGGCGCCTCCGACCTGGGTCTGACGGCCCAGTCCGAGACAGGCGCCAATACCAGCCTGCCCGCCGCCGATTGGTGGAAGTCCCTGGGCGATGCCCAGCTGGACGGCCTGATCGCCCAGGCGCTGCAGGGCAGCCCCAGCCTGGCCATGAGCCGCGCCCGCTTCGACAAGGCTGCCGCCCTGGCCACGGCCACCAGCACGGCCACCGATGTGCGCGGCACGCTCGGCGTCGACGCCACGCGCCAGCACTACAGCGCCAACGGTCTGGTGCCCGCACCCATTGCCGGCCATACCTACAACACCGGCAACCTGCAGGCCGGCCTGAGCTGGACGCCGGATTTCTTTGGCCGCCATGCCGCCGACCTGCAGGCCGCCCTGGGCGAGGCCCGTGCCGCCCAGGCCGACAGCGCCGCCGCTGCCAACCAGCTGGCCGCCCAGGTGGCGCGCAGCTATGTGGCGCTGGCCCGGCTGATTGCCCAGAAGGAGGTGGCCGGCCGCACGCTGACGCAGCGCCAGTCGCTGCTGGAGCTGAGCCAGCAGCGCACGCGCGCCGGGCTGGACAGCCAGGTGGAGCTGACCCAGGCCCAGGCCGGCCTGCCCGATGCCGGCACGCAGATCGAGATGCTGGACGAGCAGATCACGCTGGCGCGCCGCACCATCGCCGTGCTCTGCGGCCAGGCGCCCGAGGCGCAGCTGCAGCTGGCGCCCCGTCTGGCCGCGCTGCAGATCCAGGCCATGCCCGGCCAGTTGGGCGCAGACCTGCTGGGCCGCCGCCCCGACGTGGTGGCCGCACGCTGGCGCGTGGAGTCGGCAACGCAGGGCATAGAGAGCGCGCGGGCGGATTTCTATCCCGATATCAACCTGACGGCCTTTATCGGCCTCAATGCCGTCGGGCTGGACAACCTGTTCAAGGGCAGCTCGCGCCAGATGGGCGTGACGCCCGCGCTGCGCCTGCCCCTGTTCGACGGCAAGCGCCTGCGCGCCCAATTGCGCGGCACGCAGGCCGATCTGGACACCGCCATTGCCCAGTACAACGGCGTGGTGCTCGATGCGGTCAAGGAAGCGGGCGATGCCATCACTTCCGTGCAATCGCTGGTGCGCCAACAGCAGCTGCAGGCCGAGTCGCTGGAGAAGGCCGAACGCGCCTACGACTTTGCCGTGCAGCGCTACAAGGCCGGCCTGGCCAGCCAGGTGACGGTGCTCAACACCGAGACCCAGGTGATCACCCAGCGCCGCCTGGACGTGGACCTGCGTGCCCGCGCGCTGGACACGCGCGTGTCGCTGATGAAGGCCCTGGGCGGCGGCTGGACCGATGGCACGGATGCCGTGCAGGTCAGCCAGCACTGAGATCGCAACCCGCACAGGAACCCACCGCACTCTTGACCCTCCACCGGGCAGACCGCCAGCCAGCGTGACAGACCGCCAGCCCCCTGCCCCGGCCGCACAACCACATTCACAGATAACAAAGCGCCGAACACCATGACCGACACCAACAAGCAAGCACCCAGCCCTGCCGCCGCACCGGCCGCAGCCTCGCCCGTGGCCAATCCGCAGGGCCGCCGCAAGGGCCTGACCCTCATCGCCGCCGCCGTCGCGGTGGCCGCCGTCGCCTGGGGCGGCTGGCACTGGATGGTGGCCCGCAACTACCAGACCACGGACAACGCCTATGTGGCGGGCAACGTGGTGCAGATCACGCCGCAGGTCGGCGGCACGGTGATCAGCATCGGCGCCGACGACACCGACTACGTCAAGCCCGGCCAGCTGCTGGTGCAGCTGGACTCGGCCGATGCCCTGGTCGCCCTGTCCCAGGCCGAGTCGCAACTGGCCCAGACCGTGCGCCAGGTGCGCACGCTGTACGCCAACAATGCCCCCCTGGTCGCCCAGGTGGCCCAGCGCGAGGCCGACCTGGCCCGCCTGCAGGCCGACGCCGCCCGCGCCCGCGAGGACGTGGACCGCCGCCGCCCGCTGCTGGCCACGGGCGCCGTGGGCAAGGAAGAGTTCGACCACGCCCAGTCCCTGGCCCGCACGGCAGGCAATGCCGCCTCGGCAGCCGAAGCCGCCGTGCGCGCCGCCAAGGCGCAGCTGACGGCTGCCGAAGCCCAGACCAAGGGCAGCAGCGCCGAAGAGCACCCCAGCGTGATCGCCGCCTCCGCCAAGGTGCGCGAGGCCTATCTGGCGCTGCAGCGCACGCGCCTGGTCTCGCCCGTGGAAGGCTATGTGGCCAAGCGCGGCGTGCAGCTGGGCCAGCGCGTGGCCTCGGGCGCGCCGCTGATGACCGTGGTGGGCCTGCACAACCTCTGGGTGGATGCCAACTTCAAGGAAAGCCAGCTGGCCCAGCTGCGCATAGGCCAGAAGACCGAGCTGACGGCCGATGTGTACGGCGACAAGATCAGCTACCACGGCACCGTGGTGGGCATGGGTGCCGGCACGGGCGCGGCCTTCTCGCTGCTGCCCGCGCAGAACGCCACCGGCAACTGGATCAAGGTGGTGCAGCGCGTGCCCGTGCGCATTGCGCTGGCGCCGGAAGACCTGGCACAGCACCCGCTGCGCGTGGGCCTGTCCATGGAAGTCAAGGTGGACGTGCGAGACCAGCAGGGCGAGGTGCTGGCAACGACCACGCGCAACGCACCCGTGGCCCAGACCTCCGTATACGACATGGCGCTGCCGCAGGCCGAGGAGCGCATTGCCCACATCGTGGCGGGCCAGAACGTGGCACCGCTCAAGCAGTTGCCCGAGCTGCCACCCGTTGCCATGGCCGATGCGCAAGACAGGTCACAGGGCAAGGCGCCAGCCGCAGTGGCCTCCGCGCCGGTTGACGCGCAGGCCACGCAGTCCAAGTAAGCAGGCATCGCTTCCCCGCCTTCCCAGAACCTACGCGGACTGCCTATGACTTCCTCTACCACCGCCGTGCCGGAGCCGGCGCAGCCGGGTGGGCCGACCGTGCCGCCTGCCGCGCCACCCTCGGCACCGCCTGCCATGCCCGCACGGCCCGCACCGCTCAAGGGCGCCCAGCTGGCCCTGGGCACGCTGGCCCTGTCGCTGGCCACCTTCATGAACGTGCTGGACTCGTCCATCGCCAACGTCGCCATTCCGGCGATCTCGGGCGACGTGGGCGTCAGCCCCAGCCAGGGCACATGGGTGATCACCAGCTTTGGCGTGGCCAACGCCATCTCGGTGCCGCTCACGGGCTGGCTCACGCAGCGCTTCGGCGCCGTGCGCCTGTTCACCATGAGCGTGCTGCTGTTCGTGCTGACCTCCTGGCTGTGCGGCTTTGCCTCGTCGCTGGAGATGCTGGTGCTGTTCCGCGTGCTCCAGGGCCTGGTCGCCGGGCCCATGATCCCGCTGTCTCAGACACTGCTGCTGTCCAGCTACCCGCCGGCCAAGGCCGGGGTGGCGCTGGCGCTTTGGGGGATGACCACCCTGGTGGCGCCCGTGGTCGGGCCGCTGCTGGGGGGCTGGATCACGGACAACATCTCCTGGCCCTGGATCTTCTACATCAACGTGCCCGTGGGCCTGCTGTCGGCCCTGATGACCTGGAGCATCTACCGCAGCCGCGAGACCCCCACGCGCAAGCTGCCCATCGACTCCGTGGGCCTGGCCCTGCTGGTGCTGTGGGTGGGCGCGCTGCAGCTGATGCTGGACAAGGGCAAGGAGCTGGACTGGTTCGCCTCGGGCGAGATCGTCACGCTGTGCGTGCTGGCCATCGTGAGTTTCGTGGTCTTCCTGGTCTGGGAGCTGACGGATGCGCACCCGGTGGTGGACCTGCGCCTGTTCATGCGCCGCAATTTCGCGGCCGGCACGGTGGCGCTGTCGATTGCCTACGGCCTGTTCTTCGGCAACGTGGTGCTGCTGCCCCTGTGGCTGCAGCAGTGGATGGGCTACACCTCCACCACGGCCGGCATGGCACTGGCGCCGGTGGGCATCTTCGCCATCATCCTGACGCCGCTGGTGGGCCGCAAGGTCACGCAGTGGGACCCGCGCAGGATGGCCACGGGCGCCTTCATCGTGTTCGCCCTGGTGCTGTGGATGCGCTCGCGCTTCACGGTGGAGACCGACTTCATGCACATCCTGGTGCCCACGCTGATCCAGGGCGCGGCCATGGCCTTCTTCTTCATTCCGCTGACCACGATCACGTTGTCGGGCATCTCGCCGGACCGTATCCCGGCCGCCGCCGGCCTGAGCAACTTCGTGCGGATCACGGCGGGCGCCATGGGCACCTCCATCGCCACCACGCTATGGGAAAACCGCGCCGCGCTGCACCACGCCCATCTGACAGAAGGGCTGGTCCAGGGCCAGGGCGTGTTCGGCGTCACCCTGCAGGGGCTGCAGGCCGCAGGCCTGAGCCAAGCGCAGGCGCTGGCCCAGATCAACCGGCTGGTGGACCAGCAGGCCTACACGCGCGCCGCCGACGACATCTTCCTGGCGTCGTCCGTGCTGTTCCTGGTGCTGATCGTGCTGATCTGGATGACCAGGCGCCCTGCGGGCCATGCCGGCGGTGCCGAGGCGGCCGGCGCCCATTGATGACCAGCCTCCGGGCCATCACCACAAGGAGCTGCCTGCAGGGGCAGCTCCTTTTTTGTTTACATGACGACACGCAAGGCGCCTTGAACGGGGCCGCCAAGACCACCATCTCGACAGGGCTGCGCCATCGGTTCCATGATGGCGGCGGCCTGAACACCGACGGAGCACCGTGAAAACAACCCGCATCTTCCGCGCCCCGATTGCCGACTACTCCCAATCGCCCCAATCGTCGGCCGGGCGCTTTCGCAACATCCATCCCCGCCCGGCCAATGCCCCCCAGCCCGACGCCAAGGTGATGTGGGACTTCTTCTTCAACAAGCCAAAGGACACCGAGCCTGCGGCGCCCCTGCCCGTGCAGCGGCTCACCCCGGCCGACCTGGCCGCCGCGCCCGAGCGCAGCCTGTACCGCCTGGGCCACTCCACGCTGCTGATGAAACTGCGCGGCGGCTGGTGGATCACCGACCCGGTGTTTGCCGAGCGCGCCTCGCCCTTTTCCTTCATCGGCCCCAAGCGCTTTCATGCGCCGCCCATCGCCCTGCATGAGCTGCCCGCGCTGCGCGGCGTGGTGCTCTCGCACGACCACTACGACCATCTGGACCGTGCCACCATCCGCGCCCTGGCGCCCCGGGTCGACTTCTTCCTGTGCACGCTGGGCGTGGGCGACCGGCTCATGGCCTGGGGCGTGGCCCCCGAGAAGGTGCGCCAGTTCGACTGGTGGCAGGACGTGCAGGTGGACGGCCTGCGCTTCACGGCCACTCCGGCCCAGCATTTCTCGGGCCGGGGCCTGCGCGACGGCAACCGCACGCTGTGGGCGTCCTGGGTCATCGAGGACCTGGCAAGCGCCGACACGCTGCGTGTCTTCTTCAGCGGTGACGGCGGCTATTTCGACGGCTTTGCGGAAATCGGCCGGCGCTTCGGCCCCTTCGACCTCACGCTGATGGAGACCGGCGCCTACGACCCGCACTGGCCCTATGTCCACATGCACCCGGCCCAGACCGTGCAGGCCCACCGCGACCTGGGCGGACGCTGGCTGCTGCCCATTCACAACGGCACCTTCAGCCTGGCCATGCATGCCTGGTGGGACCCCTTCGAGCGCGTGCTGGCCCTGGGCGCCGAGCACGGCATTGCCGTGGCCACGCCCATGATGGGCGAGCGCGTGGACCTGGCCGCCCCCCATGCAGGCGAGCGCTGGTGGCGCGCCCTGGTATCTGAGGTCACGCAGGACGGAGCCGCGCCGGCACCCCGGCCCCAGCCGCGATAAACGCGTTTTTGCTGCATTGCGTCATCGGCCTACGCGGACCGGCATGCATCTGGCTAAAGTGGAACCGGCAAGTGGATCTGGCAAGTAGATCCGGCAAATGGATCCAGAGCTTCAGGAGCGCACATGGCAAACCGCAAATCTTCCAAGGCAGCTTCGGTGGCCCGTCAGGCCACCGATCTGGCCATTGCCGCGCCGCAGGTGGTGGCGCACAGGCTCACCCGCATGGCGCTGGCCGGGGCCAATCCCTCCGCACGGGACCGGCGCGAATTCACGCGCATGGTGTCCGAGAAACAGACAGCCTTCCACCAATCCTGGGCCGCCATGGGCCTGCAGTCCATGGTCGCCAGCCAGGCCCTGATGCAGGCCTGGATGCGCATGTGGTGGATGCCCTGGAGCGCCTCCACCTGGAATGGGGGTGCACTGGCATCGCAGGCCTCGCAATGGAGCAACGCCATGTGGGGCGTGGTGGGCAAGGGCATGGCGCCCGTGCACCGCACCGCAGTGGCCAACGCCCGGCGCCTGGCGCGCGGCTGATCCACCCATATCAAACCCGCTTCATTGACTGGAGCGGCACGGCGCGGCAGGGCTGATGCGGGGGCGAGGTTCAGGTATCCTCGCGGCCTTCGTTCCGTTTTGCTGCGCTGCCGCATTTCCAGGCATGGACTCCATGCAGAGACTGAAAACACGGCCGCGGCAGGCGGATTTCCCCCTTTCTGCCATCGCTTTGCCAGTCTTCCCCGGAGTTCTCTGATGACACACAAGGCCCCGCCAGCCGGCCAGGGCCTGCACGGTCAAGACGACCTGCAGCGCAATCTCACCAACCGCCACATCCAGCTCATCGCCATCGGCGGTGCCATCGGCACGGGCCTGTTCATGGGCTCGGGCAAGACCATCAGCCTGGCGGGTCCGTCCATCGTCTTCGTCTACGCCATCATCGGCGTGATGCTGTTCTTCGTGATGCGGGCCATGGGCGAGCTGCTGCTGTCCAACCTGCAGTACCGATCCTTCATCGATTTCTCGGCCGATCTGCTGGGGCCCTGGGCGGGCTTCTTCACGGGCTGGACGTACTGGTTCTGCTGGATCGTCACGGGCATTGCCGACGTGATCGCCATCTCGGCCTACTCGCAGTTCTGGTTCCCCGGCCTGCCCCAGTGGGCCCCGGCCATTGCCTGCGTGGGCCTGCTGCTGGGCCTGAACCTGCTGACGGTGAAGCTGTTCGGCGAGATCGAGTTCTGGTTCGCCATGATCAAGATCGTGGCCATCGTGGCCCTGGTGGCAACGGGGCTGTACATGGTGGGTGCCGCCTTCGTCTCGCCTGCGGGGCGTGCGGCCAGCCTGTCCAACCTCTGGAACGACGGCGGCATGTTCCCCAACGGGATGATGGGCTTTTTCGCGGGCTTCCAGATCGCGGTGTTCGCCTTCGTGGGCATCGAGCTGGTGGGCACCACGGCGGCCGAGGCCAAGGACCCCGAGCGCACGCTGCCGCGCGCCATCAACTCCATTCCCGTGCGCATCATCGTGTTCTACGTGCTGGCCCTGATCGCCATCATGGCCGTCACCCCCTGGCGCGACGTGGTGCCGGGCAAGAGCCCGTTCGTGGAGCTGTTCGTGCTCGCAGGCCTGCCGGCCGCCGCGGGCGTGATCAATTTCGTGGTGCTGACCTCGGCCGCCTCGTCGGCCAACAGCGGCGTGTTCTCCACCAGCCGCATGCTCTATGGCCTGGCGCTCAAGGGCGATGCGCCCAAGTCCTTCCACCGGCTGTCGCGCAGCAGCGTGCCCTCGCGCGGGCTGCTGTTTTCCTGCACCTGCCTGCTGGCCGGCGCGTTTCTGATGTGGGTGGTGCCCGATCTGGTGGAAGCCTTCACGCTGGTGACCACGGTATCGGCCATCCTGTTCATGTTCGTGTGGTCGCTGATCCTGCTGTCCTATATCGCCTACCGGCGCCAGCGCGCGGCCCTGCATGAGGCTTCGCGCTACAAGATGCCCGGCGGCGTGGCCATGTGCTGGGCCTGCCTGGTGTTCTTTGCGGCCATCCTGGGCCTGCTCACCCTGCAGGCCGACACGCGCCAGGCGCTGGTGGTGACGCCGGCCTGGTTTGCACTGCTGGCCATTGCCTACCAGTTCGTGCGCCGCCGGGCATCAAGCCAACCCTCGGGCAGCTGCGCTGAGCCTTCCAGCGCCCTGCCAGGCGCCGTGGCCAAGCCGCGCTGACCTGGTTTCTGGCCGCCCCCTGCGCTCCGGGGCGGCCTTTGCACGGAGGCGCCGCACCCCGTGCTCCCTCTCAGCGCCCTGCCAACCTCCTTCATTTTTGTGCACCAGACTTGTGCACAACGCCTCAGGCGTGTCCAGCGATTAGATAACGCGTGAACAAAAAACAACTGTCTTTACGTGAAGGGAAAGATGTAGATACAAATCGTTATCATTCGCACCTTGATTTTTAACCCATACGGAACTTTACAAAGATGGTCAGAATCTCGGTGCTCCGCCCTCTTCCACTTTGCGCTGCCCTGGCATGCACAGCCATGGCCCATGCCCAGACGGCCGACAGCAAGGCCGACACGTCCCTGTCCACGGTGGTGGTGACCGCCTCGGGCACGGCCGTGGACATCAAGGAGGCGCCGGCCAGCATCAGCGTGATCACGCGGGAAGACATCGAGCGCAAGCCCGTCACCAGCATCGGCGAGCTGCTGTCCACCATTCCCGGCGTGACCGGCGGCCTGTCCGGCACGGGCGCCCAGTCCAAGATCAAGCTGCGCGGCCTGCCGGAGAAGTACACGCTGATCCTGGTGGACGGCAAGCGCCAGGGCAACTCGGCCGGCATCAACTACCGCGACGACCTGGGCTCGCAGGATCTGGACTGGATCTCGCCCGAGATGATCGAGCGCATCGAGGTGGTGCGCGGCCCCATGTCCTCGCTGTACGGCTCGGACGCCATGGGCGGCGTGATCAACATCATCACGCGCAAGATCGGCAAGCGCTGGAGCGGCTCGACCACGCTGAACTACAGCAAGCCCTCCGACGGCGACCGCGGCGACACGCGCCAGCTGGGCTTCAACATCAGCGGCCCGCTGTCCGACAAGTTCGGCCTGCGCCTGGGCGGCAACTACACGGACCGCGCTGCCGACGAGAGCACGGGCGGCTTCCCGGGCACGTACCAGTCCACGGCCGGCTCGCGCAAGCAAAACCTCAACGCCCTGCTCAACTGGCAGCTCACGCCCGACCAGGTGATCGGCATCGAGGCCGCGCAAGGCATCCAGCGCGCCACGGGCTCCGACGCGCGCACGGCGTCGGGCGACCAGGTGGTCTATCCCTGGGGCCTGAGCAAGCTGGAGCAGACCAAGTTCGGCATCAGCCATGACGGGCGCTGGGGCGACCTGACCTCCAAGCTCAACCTCGTGCACAACAAGTACGAGGACAAGGGCGACACCATCGGCAACAACTCCAAGGAAACCACGCTGGACGGCCGCATCGACAAGCCGTTGAAGCTGTGGGGCCTGGACCAGGCCATGACGCTGGGCATGCAGTGGCGCCGCGAGTCGCTGGACAACCGCGACACCATCGGCCTGGCGCCCATCGACTACGCGGGGCGCCCGGTCTCGGGCTCGGGCCTGAGCGCCACCACCTGGGCGCTGTTCGGCGAGGACCAGATCTTCCTGCGCGAGAACCTGGCGCTGACGCTGGGCCTGCGCATGGACCACCACCAGAAATACGGCAACAACTGGAGCCCGCGCGCCTATCTGGTGTACCACCCGGCCTCGGAGTGGACGGTGCGCGGCGGCGTCTCGCGCGGCTTCCGTGCGCCCAACCTGAAGGAAAACTCGGCCAGCGCCGCCACGCAATCCGGGGGCAACGGCTGCCGCAGCCTGGCCGGCATGGGCTGGACCAGCACCAGCGTCAACGCCGACGGCACGCGCGGCTGCTACATGGCCGGCAACCCCGACCTGCAGCCCGAGACCAGCACCAACTTCGAGCTGGGCACCAGCTGGGACCGCAATGGCTGGGCGCTGGGCGCCACCTACTTCCACACCAACTTCAAGAACAAGATCGACTACCAGCCGCTGGGCTTCTACAACGGCTTCTGGTGGACCCGCATGGCCAACGCCCAGCGTGCCCGCACGCGCGGCCTGGAAGGCTTCGTGAACGTTCCCCTGGCAAAGGGCCTGACCTGGAACACCAACATCACCAAGATGTTCGAGTCCAAGAATCTGAGCACGGGCGCCTCGCTGCTGGCCGTGCCCGAGCTGTCCATCTACTCGTCGCTGCAGTGGCAGATCCGCCAGGGCTGGTCCGCCATGTTCAGCGCCCGCCACGTGGGCAAGGAAGTCGTGACCACGGGCACGGCCACCACCTTCGCCAAGGCCTATACGACCTTTGACGTGTCCATGAACTACAACGTGACCGACACCCTGACCCTGCGCGCCGGCATCATCAACCTGGCCGACAAGGAAACCCGCACCATCGGCGCCAACTATGACAACGGCGGCCGTACCTACTTCGTGGGGATGACGGCGCGGTTCTGATGGCGCGGTTCTGATAGCGCGTTATCGGCCCTTGCGCTGACCCGGACAAAGCGCCCGTTGTGACGGGCGCTTTTTTCATGGCGAGAAGCAAAGCCTCACTCCCAGACACCGCCCTGCGCAGGGGGCTTGCGCGTCAGCAATTCCTCGTCGGTCAAGGGCCGGCCTGTCCAGACATTCACCTTCGAGGCGCCGGCCGCGTTGGCCAGCTCGCGCAAGGCCCTCAATTCCACCTGGGTGAATCCGCCCTCGGGGTCGCCGAGCGGATGGATGACGATGTGCGGGGAGGCCGCCAGCCAGGCACGCCGATGCATGCGCCTGAGCTGGTACTTCAGAAGCTGCTCGGCCAGGATGAAGTCCGATATCAGCGAACGCGGGTGGGCGAAGGGATTGACGACTTCGGCAGGCTCCGATGCAGCCGCGAGCCTGGCCTGCGGGCCGGCCGCGAGAATCCGGCGCCGGGGCGGCGGACTCAGGGCCAGCTCGGGAACCTCCGAGAGGGTCTGCCCGGTCTTCGGATCCTTCAGCGTCAGGCGCTCGGGAGAAATCTGTACGTAGATGAGTGATATGAAGGCAGAGAGCATGGATATCCATCAATCGATTTTCTGAACCACGGTCTGGCCCGGCAGCAAGGCCCGGCCATCACCACCGCGCGGCAGCATCGGCGCGACAGGCTGGCCGGTCTGGCGGTCCAGCAGCAGCGAATGCGCCTCGCCCGGCGCGAACAGATGGCCTTCGCCCCATTGCCGCAACGCCACGATCACCGGGAACAGCTCAAGGCCCTGGGCCGTGAGCACGTATTCCAGGTAGGCCGAGCCTTCTGCGGCCGGGCGGGTTTCGAGGATGCCGGCCTCCACCAGCCGGCGCAGCCGGTCGGCCAGGATATTGCGGGCCGCGCCCAGGCTGCGCTGGAAATCGCCAAATCGGCTGATGCCGTCGAAGGCATCGCGCACGATGAGCAGCGACCAGCGGTCGCCGATCACATCCAGGGAGCGGGCCACCGGACAGGGCTGCGGTGTGTCAGGACGGATGTCTTCTTTCATGGCGCTATTTTGGTTGCATTTCAAAACTGGTTCAACTAGCATCAAACCAGTTTTGTTTTGCAACTGGATTCAACCCATGAACGCCTTCCCAGCCTCGGACACGGTCCGCATGCCGCGCAGCCTGGTGCTGCTGTTCGCCGCTGCCAGCGGCCTGAGCGTGGCCAATGTCTATTACGCCCAGCCGCTGCTGGAGGCGCTGGCGGCCGACTTCGGCATCAGCCATGCGGCCGTGGGCGGCGTGGTCACCGCCACGCAGGCCGGCTGCGCGCTGGCGCTGGTGCTGCTGGTGCCGCTGGGCGACCGGCTGGAGCGGCGGCGGCTCATGCTTTTGCAGTTGCTGGGCCTGGTGCTGGCCCTGGCGGCCGTCAGCACCGCCCGTTCGGCCGTTCTGCTGCTGGCGGGCATGCTGGCCGTGGGCCTGCTGGGCACGGCCATGACGCAGGGGCTGATCGCCTATGCGGCCAGCGCCAGCCAGGCGCATGAGCGCGGGCGCGTGGTGGGCGCAGCCCAGGGCGGGGTTTTCATCGGCCTGCTTTTGGCGCGCGTGTTTGCCGGCGCCGTGGGTGACGTGGCTGGCTGGCGTGGCGTCTACGCCTGCTCGGCCCTGTTGATGCTGGCCCTGGCCTGGCCCCTGTGGCGGCAACTGCCCCGGCTGGCGGTGCCCTCCCCCGTACCCGGCTACACGCAATTGCTGTCATCCATGCTCCAGCTGCTGCGCCAGGACCGCATGCTGCGCACGCGCGGCATGCTGGCCCTGCTGATGTTTGCCACCTTCAATATCTTCTGGAGCGCCCTGGTCCTGCCGCTGAGCGCACCGCCCTACAGCCTGTCGCTCACGGCCATCGGCGCCTTTGGCCTGGCCGGCGTGGTGGGCGCACTGGCAGCAGCCCGTGCCGGGCACTGGGCCGACCAGGGTTTCGCGCAGCGCACCAGCCTGGGCGCGCTGGTGATCCTGCTGCTGGCCTGGGCGCCGATTGCGCTGCTGGAGCAATCGCTGTGGGCGCTGGTCGCCGGCATCGTGCTGCTGGACCTGGGCGGCCAGGCCCTGCATGTGACCAACCAGAGCCTGATCTTTCGCAGCAACCCGCAGGCCCACAGCCGGCTGGTGGGGCTGTACATGCTGTTCTATGCCGTGGGCAGCGGGCTGGGCGCGCTGATTTCCACCAACGCCTACGCGCGGTTTGGCTGGCAAGGGGTCTGCGTTGCGGGGGCGGGATTCAGCTTGGCGGCCCTGGTGTTCTGGACCATGACACGGGAAACGGCTGCCCAGGCCAGCGTTCCCGCCTAGACCCGGCTCACCAGCTCCGAAGGCACCCGCCCCAGCGCCTTGCGGAACATGGTGGAAAACGCGCTGGGGCTGTCATAGCCCAAATCCAGCGCCACCTGCGTGACCGATGCGCCCGCAGACAGCCGCGACACCGCTGCCAGCAGGCAGGCCTGCTGGCGCCAGGCGCCAAAGGCCATGCCTGTGTGCTGCTGGAAAAACCGGCTGAAGGTGCGCAGGCTCTTGTTCAGCGCCTGTGCCCAGTCCTGGGGCGTGGCGCGGATGCTGGGCTGGGCCAGGAACTGCTTGCACAGGGCGGCCAGCTTTTCGTCGCGGGGAATGGGCGCGAACAGCGGCAGGCTGCGGGCCGAGGCCAGCTCGTGCAGCACCAGCGTGACCAGGGCGCCGTCGCGGCCCGCTCCGTCGTACAGCGCCGGCAGGTCGGCGCAGGACAGCAGCAACTGGTGCAGCAGCGGGGAGACGACCAGGGCCTCGCAATGCACACCCGGGCGGGGCGCAGCAGCCGGTTCGATGTATAGGCTGCGCGTGCTCACGCCCTGCATGCGCACGCTGTGCGGCTTGCTGGCCGGAATCCACACACCGCTGTAGGGCGGAATGGTCCAGGCGCCGTCGTCGGTTTCCACTTCCATCAGCCCGCTCATCCCGTAGAGAAACTGGGCACGCCGGTGGCTGTGCGTGGGCAGCAGCGTGCCAGGCGTGTAGTCGGTGCCGATGGCCAGCACATCGCGCGCCACGGCGTCCACGGAATGCAGCGGGATGTTGAGCATGGGAATGTCCGGAAAACAGCCAACAGGCTTTGGCAGGAATTCAAGGATTATTGACCTATCCGCGAAAGCAGGCCAAACCGCAGCATCCTAAGGTTCAGTCCTTGCTCGTTTTTTCCAAAGGACTGTCTGTGTTCCCTCTCCTGCTGCTGGCTTTCGGTGTGCTTGCCGGCGTGACCACCGTGCTCTTCGGCTTTGGCGGCGGCTTCGTGGCCGTTCCGCTGCTTTATGCGCTGCTGACCTCCATCCACGGCGCGGACTCCGCCGTTGGCCAGGCTGCCATGCACATTGCCGTGGCCACCTCCACCTGCGTGATGATTTTCGGCGCCTCCATGGCCACGCTGCGCCAGCACCGCGCGGGCGCCCTGCCGTGGGAGCAGGTGCGGCCGCTGGCCTGCTTCATCGCGGCCGGCGCCGTGGCGGGCGCGGCGGCCGCCACCTGGATCAGCGGGGAATGGGTGCGCTGGGCCTTCATCGCCTACCTGGCCCTGACCATCGCCGACGCACTGCTGCGCCCGGGCTTCGTGCACGGCACCGCCGCCCAATTGCAGCCCATGGGCCGCAGGCCCGCCGCCATCGCAGGCTTGGCGATTGGCGCGATTGCAGCCTTCCTGGGCGTGGGCGGCAGCGTGATGACCGTGCCGCTGATGCGCCGGCGCGGCGCCAGCATGGCGGCCGCCACGGCCATGGCCAGCCCGCTGTCCCTGCCCATGGCCGTGGCGGGCACCGCTGCCTACATGCTGGCATCGCAGGGCGCGGGGCTGAGCCCCTGGCATGTGGGCTATGTGGACCTGCAGGCCTTTGCGTTGCTGACGGCCGGATCGTGGACGGGCATCAGGCTGGCAGCCCCGCTGATCGGCCGCATTCCCGATGCCCTGCATGCCAAGGCCTACCTGGCCCTGCTGGGCCTGGTGCTGCTGGTCATGATCGTGGCCTGAGCGCTGCGCTCAACCCTCCTGGAAGATCGCCTCGATCCGGGTCTCGAACACCCGGGCAATGGCGAATGCCAGCGGCAGGCTGGGGTCGTAGCGGCCCGTCTCTATGGCATTGACGGTCTGGCGCGACACGCCCAGCAGGTCCGCCAGCGCAGCCTGGCTCCAGCCGCGCTCGGCGCGCAGTTCACGGATGATGTTTTTCATGGGCGGGGCACTTTGGCGGAACAGCTCATCGGCTGCGCAGCCAGTGGGCCACCGAGGCAGCCACCCAGAGCGCACCCATCAAGGGCCACACCATGAACATGCTGAGCTTGGGAAACCCTGCCATTTCCAGGAATCCGTAGGTGAAGGTGAGGCCCGCCGTGCCCGCCGCCGCAATCGCCAGTTGCTCCAGCATGGACTTGCGCAGGAACTCGTCGGTATCGCGCACCAGGCGTACGATGGCCCGCACGGCCAGCGCAAACGCCAGCATGGGGCTGAGCAGCAGGGCCGTGCGCAGGGCCCCGGCCTGCATGTCGGCGCTGAGCAAAAGCGCCCCGACAAGCAGCGCCATGTAGAGCAGCAGCGCAAATCCCAGCTCCTTCTGGTAGCGGCGGTTGGTGACCGTTGTTTGATTCATGGAAGTCTCTCGCAATGTGTAAAGGATGCTTGACATTGTGCGATGCCACCCGCGGGCATGTCAAGCAAGCTTTACATCGGCACTGAACGCCCCGCCGTACAATCGCCGCCGTTGGTGCCAGCAGCCCCAGGGGCTGCGGTTAAACGGGAAACATGGGGCGGCCAGATAAAGCCGCCCGCATGTACTGCCCCCGCAACAGTGAGTGAAACGCCGCGTGCATGGCACCGGCCCCCGCCAAACCCGTGCCACTGGGCGTACAGCCCGGGAAGGCCTTGGCGAGTGCGTCACCAGTCTGGATACCGGCCAACAGGCGGCCGGCCGCGCATGCAGCGCAGCCGGTCTTTGTGGTTTCCGTGCCGGCGGGGTCGCTGGCGCGCAACTGGCTCGCATCCATGCACACCCTCGCCCTCGCGCGCGCCCCTGGCGCCGCTCTTCGCTCGCCCTCGGCGTTCCCCGTACTGCGCACGTTGTCCGCCCTGGCTGCGGCCTCGCTGCTGGCCTGCCAGGCCCAAGCACAGGTACAACAGGCACAACAGGCGCAGCGCGCACAGGCCTCCCAGCTCGATACCGTGGTCGTCACCGCCTCGCGCAGCGAGCAGTCCTTGCGCACCGTCACGGCCGACATGACCGTGATCGACGCCGAGACCATTGCCCGCAGCGGCGCCACCGGCGTGGCCGACCTGCTGGTGCAGGTGCCGGGCGTGCAGATCAACCGCAATGGCGGGCCGGGCCAGGTCACCTCGGTCTACCTGCGCGGCACCAGCAACCAGCACACTGCCGTGTTCATCGACGGCGTGCGCTACAGCTCGCAGGAGCTGCAGGGCGGCGCGGTCTGGTCCACCCTGCCGCTGGCGCAGATCGAGCGCATCGAAGTGCTGCGCGGCCCGGCCGCCGCCATCTATGGCTCAGACGCCATGGGCGGCGTGATCCAGATCTTCACCAAGCGGGCGGACGGCCAGACCCGCGCCTATGCCGAGGCGGGCATCGGCGACCAGGGCACCAGCAAGCTGGCCACGGGATTCCAGGGCGGCGCCAACGGCTTCACCTATGGCCTGAACCTGGCGGACGAGCGCAGCGACGGCTTCGACGTCTACCCCGGCAACACCTTCTCGCCCAACCCGGACAAGGATGGCTACAGCAACACCTCGCTGGGCCTGAACGCGGGCTACAAAACGGGCATCCACCAGATCGACGCCAGCCTGCTGCACAGCCGCCTGCGCACCCACTACGACCAGAGCCCGCCGCCGTTCGACGACTACGACGTGGTCAAGAACACCACCGGCAGCCTGCGCTGGCAGGCCGGCTGGAACGCCATGTACAAGAGCGTGGTCCAGATCTCCCAAACCGACAGCCAAAGCGACCGCCACACCCAGTCGCCCGAAAGCGCCAAGGGCCGCTCCACCAACTACCTGCTGCAGAACCTGTTCACGCTGGGCCAGCACCGTTTCAACATCGACCTGGAGCGCCGCGAGGACAAGCTGGACACCCAATACGCCTGGACGCAGAACACCGACAGCCGGCGCGTGCAGAACTCCCTGTCGGCCGGCTGGCGCCTGACCGAGGGCCGCCACCAGTTCGACGCCAACCTGCGCCACGACCAGGTGCGCGACCAGCAGAACAAGACCACGGGCGGTCTGGGCTACGGCCTGCAGATCGACGAGCGCTGGCGCTGGGTGGCATCGGCCGGCACGGCCTTCAGAACTCCCACGCTGTACGAACGCTTCACGGGCCAGGCGGCGGCCGACCTCAAGCCAGAAAGCAGCACCAACGTGGAAACGGGCCTGCACTATGCGGCCGGTGCCAACCGCCTCTCGGCCGTGGTCTACCGCAACAAGTTCAAGAACCTGATCACCTACGACTGGAACAGCGCCGTTCCCTGCAACTGCTACCGCAACTGGCAAAGCGTGGAGATCACCGGCCTGACGCTGGCGGGCAGCACGCGCCTGGGCAGCGCCAACCTGGGCGCTTCGCTGGACTTCATGAACCCCGAGAACCTGGAGACCGGCAAGCTGCTGCCTTACCGCTCCAAGCGCATGCTCAAGCTCAACGCCGACACCCAGGCGGCCGGCTGGACGCTGGGCGGCGAAGCGCAGCTGTACAGCGGCCGCTATGCCGACGAGGCCAACACCTTCAAGCTGGGCGGCTACGGCGTGGTCAACCTCTACGCCCAGCGCCAGCTGACAAGGCAATGGACGCTGCTGGCCCGCGTCAACAACATCGCCGACCGCGACTACGCCCCCACGCGCGGCTATGCGAACGCAGGCCGCACCGTGTTCGTCAGCGTGCGCTGGACTCCCCTGCCCTGACCGCCATGCACCTGCTGCTTGTGCGCCTGCCCCGCCTTCTGCTGCTGATCGCCGCCCTGGCCTGCGCGGGCAACGCCTTTGCGCAAAAGGCGGCGGATGCGGGAACGGGCGGGGCAACCACCGCCTACACCGTCACCGACATGCGCGGCCGTCAGGTGCGCCTGGAGCGCGTGCCGCAGCGCATCGTCTCGCTGCTGCCCTCGCTGACCGAATCGCTGTGCGCGCTGGAGGCCTGTGAGCGCATCGTGGGCGTGGACGAGTTCTCCAACCACCCGGCCCGCGTGGCCGCCCTGCCCAAGCTGGGCCACACTTTTGCCCCGCTGGTCGAGGCCACCGTGCGGCTCAGGCCCGACGTGGTGCTGATGGCGTATTCCGCACCCGTCATCGCGCAGCTGGAGCGCTTCGGCATTCCCGTGCTGGCGCTGGACGCCAACGACATGGCGCAGCTGGAGCAGGTACTGCACAAGCTCGACCAGCTGCTGCAGGTGCAGCGCGCCAACGCCCTGCTGGCGCGCATGCAGGCCGAGGTGGACCAGCAGGCCAAGGCGCTGGCTGCGCAAGCGCCCGCCGGGCAGAAGGTGTATTTCGAGGTGGACGCCACGCCTTACGCGGCGGGGCCGGACTCCTTCATAGGCCAGCTGCTGCAGCGCCTGGGCGCGCGCAATGTGCTGCCGCCCAACCTGGGCCCTTTTCCGCGAATCACGCCCGAATACGTGCTGCGCCAGCAGCCCGAACTCATCATCCACACGCCGCAGACGCCATCGGCCAGCTTTGCCACCCGCCCCGGCTGGAGCCGCATGCCCGCCGTGCGCTCGGGCCGCATCTGCGCGCTGGACCTGGTCGAGACGGACGTGGTCTCCCGCCCCGGCCCGCGCCTGGGCGATGCAGCGCGGGTGCTGGCCCGCTGCCTGCAGATGCCGGGCACGGCGCCGCGTTGACTTCGCTGGCCGGCTTGGCCCGCTTGGTCTGCTTGGCCGATGGCCCTGCCTACTCCAGCACCACGGCCGTGCCGCTGGCAGACACCATCAACATGCCGTTGCCCTGGCCCAGCACCTCGTAATCCAGGTCCACCCCCACCACGGCATTCGCGCCCAGTTCCTGGGCGCGTTCCTCCAGCTCCTTGAGCGCAATCTCGCGCGCCCGCTGCAGCTCGCGCTCATAGGTGGCCGACCGCCCGCCCACGATGTCGCGCAGCCCGGCAAACAAGTCCTTGAACACATTGGCGCCCAAAATCGCCTCGCCCGCGACCACGCCGCAGTAGCGGGTGATGCGGCGGCCTTCGATCTGGGGGGTGGTGGTGATGATCATGAGAAATCCTCGGTGAAGATGTTGAAGATGGATTTTGGCCGCCCAGCCTGCGTAAGCCCAACGCAAGGCAGGCCTGCACGCTGCAGTCTGACATAGGCCTGCGCTATCATCTTTCGCCTTCAGATCTCGGAAGGTGGTTTCAAAAAATTCAATCGCGTGCATGAGCCATTGGGACTCATCTCCATCTAGGTAGCGAAAAAATCAATGCGAGACCCACCTATTCGGCTCCACCCGCGTCGCAGCGCCCCATGGCAGTGCAAGGCGCCGCAAGCCGCAACATCTTCCCCGCGCCCCAGGCTTGCACGATCGATCCGGCACGATAGGTTCGGCAAGCGCGCGCCCCATCAGCCCCATAATCTGGCTTCAAAAATTTCGCACCCCCTATGACACAGTCCCTCAAAGAACTCCTTGCGGCCAAGGCCGCGCTGGACATGGAAATTGCCAAGGCCCGCACCTCGGCGGCCGACGCAGCCCTGTCCAAGGTCCAGAAGCTGGTGACCGATTTCGGATTCACCCAGCAGCAAGTGTTCCCCTACATCCCAGCAAAAACCAGCGCACCGGCGAAGTATCGCGATCCGTCTACAGGAGCAACGTGGACAGGTCGCGGCAAGCCTCCGAACTGGATCAAGGACCAGGATCGCGACGACTTCCTCATCGAACGCAAACCCGAGGCGGCCCAAGGCCCGTTCCTCGCAGAAATGGCGGCAGCGGCAGCTCGCAACTGAAGGCGCTGCACACGGCGGCACGCAGGATGCTGTGCGGTGCGGTGGGGTTCCGATGCGAAGGAATCTGTGCCGTCCGAAAAAAAGCCCTCTGAGCATTCAGCGGGCTTTTTTTCCGGCCTGGCGCCGGCAGCGTAGTCACTGCCGGCATCTTTCGATGGCGTGCATCGCGCTCCGGCAGGGGGACCAGCCGGGCCTTTGCGGCACCGCCAGCCCTCAGGCGTGGCTGACGGGGCAGCTGCCTGCCTTGCCCATGATGCTGTCCGCGGGCGCCTGCGCGCGGTCATTCAGGCCGTAGTCGCGCAGCACCTGGGTGACGCGCACGCGGTAGTCCTTGAAGATCTTGTCGCGGCCGGCGCGCTGGGCGCTGAGGTGGGCTTCCACGTTGCGCCACTGGACGACGGCTTCCTCGTCGCGCCAGGTGGTGACGGACATGACTTTCTCGGGGTTGAGCGTGCTCTGGAAGCACTCCACGGAGATGAATCCCTCCATGGGCTTGAGCATGGGGGTGAGCTTGTTGACCAGGTCCACATAGGTCTGGTTCTGGCCGGGCAAGGCCTGCAGTTCGAACAGTACGACAACCATCTTCAACTCTCCTTTTTTCGGGAACAGAGATTCCGGCGCCGCGCAGCGCGGCTCCGGCGTGGGGGGAAATGGGTGAATGGGCGGCGCCGCAGGTTCAGCGGCTGCGCTCCAGGTGGGTCAGCCAGGCGGCCAGCACATCGCGCGCGGCCAGGGTCAGCAGGCCGCCGTATTTCTGAGCATCGGCGCGCAGGGTGCGCGGGTCCACCTGGGCCATGCCGAGCTCGCAGGCATGGCCGACCAGCCAGCGCTCCAGCCGGGCCGCGTCGGCCTCCAGATGGAATTGCAGGCCCAGCACCTGCGGGCCCACGGCAAAGGCCTGGTTGGCGCCGATGGCGGTGCCGGCCAGGTGCACGGCGCCTTCGGGAATGTCGAACTGGTCGCCATGCCAATGGAGCACGGGCACGCCGTCCAGCTTGACCAAGGGCGAGGCCAGGCCGGCGTCGGTGAGCGTGAGCGGCGAAAAGCCGATTTCCTTGACGCCCAGCGGGTAGACCCTGGCGCCCAGCGCGCGCGCAATGAGCTGCGCGCCCAGGCAGATGCCCAGCAGCGGCTTGCCGCTGTCCAGCCAGCGGCGCACGGCCGCCAGCTCCTGGGCGACGAAGGGATAAAGCGCCTCGTCATAGGCACCTATGGGGCCGCCCAGCACGACGAGCAGGTCGGCACGGCCCAGGTCCAGGGTGTCAAGCTCGCCGATGCTGGGATCGACGTACTGCACTTCGTAGCCGCGGCTGGCGAACTCGGTATGCAGGGTGCCCAGGTCTTCGAAGTGGATGTGGCGCAGCGCGACGGCTTTTTTCATGGGAGGAACTCAGGTGGATACAGGAGGTTGGCTTGGAACGTGCGGAGCCCGTCAGGCGCCGGGCTTGAGATCGACGTGGATATGGCCTGCCGAGGGGAAGGTGCAGCAGGCCAAGGCATAGCCGGCTTCCTTTTCCCTGTCGCTGAGGCAAAAGTCCGCCTCCAGCCGTGAACTGCCTCCCGTGATGCGGATGCGGCAACTGCCGCAGATGCCGGCCCGGCACTGGCTGCGGATGGCAATGCCCACGCCTTCCAGGATCTCCAGCAGGCTTTTGCCGGACGCGGCTTCGACAATCTGCCCGCTGTGCGCGATCTGCAGCTGGCATGCCTGCGCGGTCTCGCCTGGCTGGGCGGTGGATGCGGCAGGCGGCGTGAAGGCCTCGATATGCTGTATGGCACCGGGAAAGCAGGCCCGCGCATGCTCGCGAAAGGTCTGCGCAAAGGCGTGGCCGCCACAGATGACGACGGCCTGGGGCTGGCCCAGCGCCAGCAGGGACTGCTGCGAGGGGCGGCCCGGCACGAAGGGCCCGTGGGCGGCAATGTCTTCACGCGTGATGTGGATACGCAGGTCGAACCAGGGGGCCGTTTCGCACAGCTGCTGCAGCTCCTGCAGGAACGGAATGTCGGCCATGCGCGCAAAGCACAGCAGCAGCGTGGTGCGGGGCACGCGCCGGCCCTGCTGGCGCAGCCGGTCCAGTTCGCGCAGCAGCGCCAGCGGCAGGGTCAGGCCGATGCCGCCGGCCAGCATGACCAGGCAGTCCAGGCCCAGCACCAGGTCGGCCGTGATGTCGCCGGCCACGCCGCCCAGCGGCAGCGTGGAGCCTGCGCGCAGCACCGCATGCATGTGGTCGGAGACGCTGCCCCGGCCCGAGCTTTTGACGGCAATGTCGAACTGGCCGGCGCCGTCGTGCTCGCTGCAGGGCTCGTAGCGGGTGATGGAGTACAGCCGCTGCTGCATGGTGCCACTGGCGTCGGCATGCTCGACGGCCACATGCCGGCCGGGCCGCAGGCCGCCGAGGAATTGCGCCGAGGCGCCCTGCACGCGCAGGGTGTAGACCATGACGCCGCCCGCCTCTGCCCGTGCCGCGGCGCAGCGCGCGAGCATGCTGCCTGCCTGGAGGGCGGCGCTCATGCCTGCATCTCCTCGAGGACCGACGACACCAGCGCCACGCTGCCGCCCAGGTTGCGGCCCGCCAGGCCGATGCGGTCGATCAGGCTTTGCACCGAGTCGGTGTAGACGCCGATCTCGTTGCTGTCGCCCACGTCGTGCAGGATGTCGCGCGCATGCGGCATGCCGACCATGGTGAAGACGGTGGACCAGGCGCCCAGTTCGTTGTTGGCGAACATCTGCACGGTCTTGAGGATGATGGAGCGCAGGTAGCTGCGCTCGCGGTTGCTCAGGCCCTGGACGATGTCGGTGGCCACCGAGCTGAAGACGCTGGAGTGGCTCCATTCGTCCACGGCGTGGGTGCGCGTGACCTCGTGGCAGATGGGCTGGATGCTGCGGTCCTCGGCCATGGTCTTGAGGTAGTCGGTGATCAGGGTCTCGCTGGCGCAGGCAATGGCGAAGCGCGCCAGGCGGCGTTCCCATTCCGCGCCGCACTGCGCCAGCACGCCGTTGCGCCAGCCGACGAGGTTGAAGTCCGCGTAGTCCAGCGGCGCCAGGCCGCGCATCTCGTAGATGTAGTTGCAGGCCATGATGGACATGCGGGTGTGCAGGGCCTCGTCCAGCAGGGCCTGGGACATGACGTCCTGCAGCAGCGCGCGGTTGGCGCTGGGCGGCGGGGTCTTGATGATGTCCTCGCAGGCCGGCGTGACCACGTTGCACTCGATGTAGATGGTCTTGAGGTTGTAGATGCCCCAGGCGTAGGACAGGCATTGGTCGCGCAGGTGCTGTGGCGCCTCCACCCATGCCTGGTGATCGCGAAACGGCAGCAGCGAGGCGGTGAAGTCCTGCCGGGCGGGGTCGAACGCCAAGCCGCAGTAATCAGGCAGGTCCTGATTCACGGCCGCTCTTGACTTCCAGAGCAGGGACAGCTTTTTGAGCGCATCGCGCACGGCGTCATTTGTCCGAGAGATATCGAGATTCATTTTTCAACTCCGTGTGATTGAACTTGATTGATCTGAGTCAAATCGCCTATTCCCTCCCCCCGCTTTCTCCATCTGCCGCAATCACCAATGGCACCGCAAATGGCACCGCAAATGGCACTGCAATTGACGCTGCAGATGGCAGATACGTTGTCATGGATTTCTTCACTCTGTCATATTCCACCTTGAATCAATCTCCCCGACTGCAGATTGCGGATGATTCCTGGCGGTATTGGGTCTCATGACTTTCAACGTCTGGCGGCGAATTCTATGGAGAGAGCGTGGATTCAAACAGACCTATTTTCGTCAATGAACCAGACCGCTTTTTTCAACGGTTTACATTGGCATGCCACCTTAATTGGTCTGCTCACCCGCTCAAACATGGTCGGAATCAAGGCCGCTGCACTTTGTAGACTGCCCATTACCGATGCGCCCTGGTTTCCAAATCCTTCCATAACCCGGGCGCTGCCGATTCCCGTGCTTCAGCGCCTCCAAGACAGCCAATGCGACATGGACGATTTATCGCTCCCCAGAATCAATTCCCTGGAACTCCAACACGCGGACAGCGAGGCCTGGGACGCCATAGCGGCCGAGCGGACACGGCAGGCGCGTTCGATTGAATTGATTGCCTCTGAAAACTTCGTGAGCCGCGCGGTGATGGAGGCGCAGGGCTCGGTGCTGACCAACAAATACGCCGAGGGCTATCCGGGCGTGCGCTACTACGGCGGCTGCGCCAATGCCGATGCCGTGGAGAACCTGGCCATTGCGCGTGCCAAGGCGCTGTTCGGCTGCGCGCACGCCAACGTGCAGCCGCACTCGGGCAGCCAGGCCAACCAGGGCGTGTACCTGGCGTTCCTGGAGCCCGGCGACAAGATCATGGGGCTGGACCTGCGCTCGGGCGGGCACCTGACGCACGGCTCCAGCGTGAGCGTGTCGGGCAAGTGGTTCCAGTCCATCAGCTACGAGGTGGACGCCCGCTCCCAACTCATCGACATGGACCAGGTGCGGCGCATTGCGCTGAAGGAGCGGCCCAGGCTCATCATTGCCGGAGGCTCGGCCTATTCACGGCAGATGGACTGGGCCGAGTTCCGGCGCATTGCCGACCGGGTGGGCGCCATCTTCATGGCCGACATCGCGCACGTGGCGGGGCTGGTGGCCGCGGGCGTGTTCCCCTCGCCCGTGGAGCACGCCCATGTGACCACGACCACCACGCACAAGACGCTGCGCGGGCCGCGCGGCGGCATGATCCTCTCGGCCGACGCCGAGATCGCCAGGCGCATAGACGCCGCCGTGTTTCCGGGCCTGCAGTCCGGGCCGCTGATGCATGTGGTGGCGGCCAAGGCGGTGGCGCTGGGCGAGGCGCTCAAGCCCGCCTTCCGTACCTATGCGCGGGCCGTGGTGGACAACGCCCGCGTGCTGTGCGACCGGCTGTCGCAGGGCGGGCTGTCCGTGGTGTCCGCAGGCACGGACTGCCATCTGGGCGTGATTGACCTGCGCCCCTGGGAGCTGACGGGCAAGGCCGCCGAAACGGCGCTGGAGCAGATCGGCATCACGGTCAACAAGAACGCCGTGCCCGGCGATGGCGCGCGGCCGCTGGTGACCTCGGGCATCCGCGTGGGCAGCGCGGCCTGCACCACGCGCGGCATGGGCGCCGACGAGTTCCGCGAGATCGGCGACATGATTCTTGCCACGCTGGGCGGCATACGCAGCGGCACCATGAACGCGCGCACGCTCAAGTCCATCCACGAAGGCGTGTCCGACCTGACCGGGCGCTTTCCCCTGCCCTATTGAGGCATGCAGCGTCCAGCGCCTCCCAACCTGTCAGTTTTTCCGCAGCGCGTTGGCCAGGCGCAGCACGGCGGCCTCGATCTCGTAGGCCGTGAGCGAGGCATAGCCCAGCAGCCAGCCCGGCTGCCGCTGCTCGCCCGCGTACAGGCGGCTGAGCCCCTGCAGCAGCACGCCCGCCGCGGCGGCGCGGCGGATGGTGTCTTCCTCGGACCAGCCGGGCTCCAGCAGGCAGGGCACCTGCATGCCGCCCTGGGGCCGTGGCGCGGTGACGATGCCGGCCAGGTGCCTGCCTATGGATTCGAGGATGACCTCGCGCCGCCCCGCGTACAGCTTGCGCATGGCCCGCACGTGGGAGTTGTAGTGGCCGTCTTCCATGAAGCGCGCCAGCGTCAACTGCTGGATCTGGGGCGTGTGCCCGTCCATGATGCTGCGCGCCTGGACAAAGGCGCGCACCAGCTCCTGCGGCAAGGCCATGTAGCCCATGCGCAGGCCCGGGTACAGGGTTTTGCCGAAGGTGCCGATGTAGATGGTGCGCGCGTGCTTGTCCAGGCCTTGCACGCAGGCGGTGGGCATGCCGTCGTAGTGGAATTCGCTGTCGTAGTCGTCCTCGATGATCCAGCGCCCGCGCTCGAATGCCCAGCGGATCAGGTCCAGCCGCCGCTCCAGCTGCATGGTGACGCCCGTGGGGTACTGGTGCGATGGCGTGACATAGACGCAGGTGGCGCCGCTGCGGTCGGCGTGCAGCAGGTCGGTGCGAATGCCTTGCGCGTCCACGTCGATGGGCAGGACCTTGGCCTCGGCCGACTCGAAGGCCTTGCGGGCGCCGAAGTAGCCCGGGTTCTCCAGCAGGATGGGCCGGCCCGCATCCACCAGCAGCTGCGCGCACAGGAACAGCGCCTGCCGCGTGCTGCTGAGCACCAAGATCTGCCCGGCGTCCACCTTGGCGCCGCGCTCCAGGTTGAGGTAGGTGGCAATGGCCTTGCGCAGCGGCTCGGCGCCCTGCGGGTCGCCGTGCAGCAGGACGCTGGCCCGGTAGTCCTTGAGCGCCTGCCGCTGCAGCCGCTCCCAGACATCGGTGGGAAAAGTGCGCGTCTCGGGCAGGCCGGTGGCAAAGGCCCGAATGGTCTGCTGGTCGGCGATGCCGCCGCCATCGACGATGGCCTGGCCGCGCCGGCTCAGGCCGGCACCTGCCCTTATGGCACCGGCAGCACCGGCAGCACCGGCAGCACCGGCCGCATGGGCGCTGCGCTCGTGCTCGGGCAAGCGGCCGCGCCGCGCCGCCCGGCCCCGCAGCTCGGTGCCGATGGTCTCGGAGACATAGCTGCCCGATCCCTGGCGCCGCACGATGAAGCCGTCGCGGTGCAGCTGGGTGTAGGCGTTCTCCACCGTGTCGCGGGCAATGCCCAGCGAGTCGGCCAGCGAGCGCGTGGCCGGCAGCTTCAGGCCCGGCAGCAGCGCCCCATCCAGGATCAGCGCACGCATGGCGCGCTGCACCCGCTGGTGCAGGTCCAGCTGGCGCAGGTCGGCATCTCCCATGCGGATCTTCAGGGTCTCAAGCTCGAAGGTCTTGCTCATGCGGTCTGCCGCCTTTCATCTCATTGCACCTCTTTGGCAGGCCATTGTACTGACGCAAATGCTGCGCGCCCATTGCAAAGTGGTCTGCAACAAGAGAGCGAAGTGTATGGATCATTCAGTCCACTTCGGCGCTCAAATACCCCTTTCCCCAGACAGCCAGGAATCCAACCCCCAAGGAAAACGAGAAGACCATGCCTTCATCAGACACACACTCACCCCTTCGCTTCAGCGACCTCATCCACCCCGTGGTGGCCGGGCTGATCTCGGTCATCGTCAACTACGGCGGCACCTTCATCCTGGTGTTCCAGGCCGCCAAGGTGGCCGGCCTGAGCCCGGAACTCACGGCTTCGTGGGTGTGGTCGATTTCGATTGGCGTGGGCGTCACCGGGCTGGTGCTCAGCTGGCTCTCGCGCGAGCCCATCATCACGGCCTGGTCCACGCCGGCCGCCGCCTTCCTGGTGACGGCCCTGGCCACCACGCCGTATGCCGAGGCCGTGGGCGCCTATGTGGTGTCGGCCGCGGCCTTCGTGGTGCTGGGACTGTCGGGCTGGTTCGAGCGCGTGATCCGGCTGATTCCGCCCGGCGTGGCCTCGGGCCTGCTGGCGGGCATCCTGCTGCAGTTCGGCATCAAGGCCTTTGGCGGCATGAGCGTGGACCCGGTGCTGTCCGGCCTGCTGATCGTGGCCTACGTTCTGCTCAAGCGGCTCACGGCGCGCTATGCGGTGGTCGGCATCCTGGCGCTGGGCCTGGCGTTCCTGCTGGCGCAGGACCGTGTGGACCTGTCCGGGCTGCAGCTGCAATTCGCGGCGCCCGTGTTCACGCGGCCCGAGTTCACGCTCAACGCCCTGCTGAGCGTGGCCCTGCCGCTGTTCCTTATCACGCTGACCGGGCAGTACATGCCCGGCATGCTGGTGCTGCGCAACGACGGCTTCAAGACCAGCGCCAACCCCATCGTCACGCTGACGGGCCTGGGCTCGCTGCTGATGGCGCCGTTCGGCTCGCACGCCTTCAACATCGCCGCCATCACGGCCGCCATCTGCACGGGCAAGGAGGCGCATGAAGAGCCGTCCAGGCGCTGGATCGCAGGCATCGCTGCGGGCGTGTTCTACATCCTGGTGGGTGTGTTCGGCGTCACGCTGGCGGCCGTGTTCATGGCGTTCCCGGCCACCTTCATCACCACGCTGGCGGGCCTGGCGCTGCTGGGCACCATCGGCGGCAGCCTGGCCAATGCGCTGGCCGATGCCAAAACCCGCGAGGCCTCGCTGATCACCTTCCTGGCCGCCGCGGCCAACATTTCCATGCTGGGCATAGGCGGCGCCTTCTGGGGCCTGGTCATCGGCCTGGTGGCCCATGCCGTGCTCAACGGCCAGTGGCCGCGCCGGGCCGCCCGCAGCGAGGCGGGCACCGGCAACGTGCCCGCCGCCGATGCCGCCATCAAAAGGAGCTGAAACCATGCTTGCGACACAAGACACCACCGGCGGCACCGCCCGAGCCGCCGACACCCTGACGCGCCACGACCAGCACGGCCGCTACCCCCAGGCCGAGACGGTGGACGATTTCCGGCACAACCTGGCCACCGTGCAGGCGCGCATGGCCGCTGCCTGCCGCCGCGCGGGGCGCGACCCGGCCAGCGTGCGCCTGCTGCCCGTGAGCAAGACCAAGCCCGAATCCAGCCTGCGCCTGGCCCACGCGGCGGGCTGCCGCATGCTGGGCGAGAACAAGGTGCAGGAAGCCTTCGGCAAATGGGAGGCCATGCAGGACCTGGCCGATCTGCAGTGGTCCGTCATCGGCCACCTGCAGACCAACAAGGCCAGGCTCGTGGCACGCTTTGCCAGCGAGTTCCAGGCGCTGGACAACCTGCGCGTGGCCGAGGCGCTGGACCGCCGTCTGCAGGCCGAAGGCCGGGCGCTGGACGTGTTCGTGCAGGTCAACACCTCGGGCGAGGCCAGCAAGTACGGCCTGCCGCCCGACGAGGTGCAGGGATTTGTCCAGGCCCTGCCCGCCTTCAGTGCGTTGCGCGTGCGCGGCCTGATGACGCTGGCCCTGTTCTCCAGCGAGGCCGAGCGCGTGCGCCAGTGCTTCGTGCTGCTGCGCAGCCTGCGCGACCAGCTGCGCCAGGGCGCGCCGGCGGGCATCTCGCTGGATGAACTGTCCATGGGCATGTCCGGCGACTTCGAGATCGCCATCGAGGAAGGCGCCACCGTGGTGCGCGTGGGCCAGGCCATCTTCGGCGCCCGCGCCCAGCCGGACAGCTTCTACTGGCCCGCCGGCGGCCCTGATCCCGCCGCCCTGGCGCTGCCCTGAACGCGCCCCCTCGCCACCCTTTTCGATTCAACCCTGACCCCGCTTGAGGACCTTGACATGCAAAAAGCCATGCAACCCCTTGATTCCCGCCTGATGAAGGCCTATGCCCGCCAGCCCGTGTCCTTCGTCCGTGGCCGTGGGGCCCGGCTCTGGGACGAGCACGGCACCGAATACCTGGACGCCATTGCCGGTGTGGCCGTGACCGCCCTGGGCCACGCGCACCCGGAGATCGCCGCCGTGATCGCCGAGCAGGCCGGCCTGCTGCTGCACACCTCCAACGTGTTCCGCATCGACTGGCAGGAACGCCTGGGCCAGCGCCTGTGCGCCCTGGCCGGCATGGAGACGGCCTTTTTCTGCAACTCCGGCGCCGAGGCCAACGAGGCCGCGCTCAAGCTGGCGCGCCTGCACGGCCACCGCAGGCAGGTGGCGCGGCCGCAGATCCTGGTGATGGACAACGGCTTTCACGGCCGCACGCTGGCCACGCTGTCGGCCACGGGCAACCCGGCCAAGCAGCGCGGCTTCGAGCCGCTGATGCCGGGCTTCGTGCGCGTGCCCTATGACGACATCGCGGCCGTGCACCACGCCGCCGCCCAGCATGGCGACATCGTGGCCGTGCTGATCGAGCCCGTGCAGGGCGAAGGCGGCATCCGCCTGGCAAGCCCCGACTACCTGCGCCAGCTGCGCAGCCTGTGCGACCGGCATGGCTGGCTGCTGATGCTCGACGAGATCCAGACCGGCCTGGGACGCACCGGCGCCTGGTTCGGCCACCAGCACGCGGGCATCGCCCCCGATGTGATGACCCTGGCCAAGGCCCTGGGCAACGGCATTCCGATCGGCGCCTGCCTGGCGCGCGGGCCTGCGGCCGACCTGATCTCGCCCGGCCAGCATGGCTCCACCTTTGGCGGCAACCCGCTGGCCTGCCGCGTGGGCTGCTCGGTGCTGGACATCATGGAGACCGAGGACATCCCCGGCCGCGCCAGGCAACTGGGCCGGCGCCTGCTCAACGGCCTGCAGCAGGCGCTGCACGGCCACCCCGACGTGCTGGCCGTGCGCGGCCAGGGCCTGATGGTGGGCATCGAGCTGAACCGCAACTGCCAGGACCTGGTGGGCCGCGCGCTGGCCCAGCAGCGCCTGCTGATCACGGTGACGCGCGAATCCACCATCCGCCTGCTGCCGCCGCTGATCTGCGACGAGCGCCAGATCGACGACATCGTCGCCCGCCTGGCCTGCCTGCTGGAGTCGGCCAGCGCCGCGCAGGCAGGCGCACCCGCCGCAGGCCAGCTGGCGGCTGCATGACCATCGCTCCCTACAGCCCTTGCCCCAATACAGGAACCATTCACCCATGTACGACGCATCCCTGACCCTGGCCGACTTCGACCTGCAGCTGGCCAAGGCCATCCAGAGCGAGAAACGCCGCCAGGAAGACCATGTGGAACTCATCGCCTCCGAAAACTACGCCAGCCCGCTGGTGATGGCGGTGCAGAACTCGGTCTTCACCAACAAGTACGCCGAGGGCTACCCCGGCAAGCGCTACTACAGCGGCTGCGAGAACGTGGACGTGGCCGAGCGCCTGGCCGTGGAACGCGCCATGGCGCTGTTCGACTGCGACTACGCCAACGTGCAGCCCCATGCCGGCGCCCAGGCCAATGCCGCCGTGTTCCTGGCGCTGGCCCAGCCCGGCGACACCGTCATGGGCATGAACCTGGCCCAGGGCGGCCACCTGACGCATGGCAACCCGTCCAACTTCTCGGGCCGCCACTACCGCATCGTCCCCTACGGCCTGGACCCCGCCACGGGCCTGATCGACTACGACGAGATGGAGCGCATCGCCCTGGAGCACCGGCCCCGCATGCTCATCGGCGGCTTCTCTGCCTACTCGCGCCACAAGGACTGGGCCCGCATGCGCGCCATTGCCGACAAGGTGGGCGCCGTGTTCTGGGTGGACATGGCCCATGTCGCAGGCCTGGTGGCTGCGGGCGAGTACCCCAGCCCACTGCCCCACGCGCATGTGGTCACCAGCACCACGCACAAGACGCTGCGCGGCCCGCGCGGCGGCTTGATCCTGTCCAAGGGACAGGACGAAACCTTCAACCGCCGCCTGAGCTCGGCCGTGTTCCCCGGCGTGCAGGGCGGGCCGCTGATGCATGTGATCGCCGCCAAGGCCGTCGCCTTCAAGGAGGCGCTGCAGCCCGGCTTCAAGACCTACCAGCGCCAGGTGCTGGCCAACGCCCGCGCCATGGCCGCCGTGATCCAGCAGCGCGGCTACCGCATCGTCTCGGGCGGCACGGACAACCACCTGATGCTGATCGACCTGTCCGACCGCAGCTACACCGGCAAGGATGCCGATGCCGCGCTCAGCGAGGCGCACATCACCACCAACAAGAACACCGTGCCCAACGACCCGCGCTCGCCCTTCGTGACCTCGGGCCTGCGCATAGGCACGCCCGCCGTCACCACGCGCGGCTTCGGCCAGGCGCAGTGCGAACAGTTGGCCGGCTGGCTGTGCGATGTGCTCGATGCGCTGGACGCGCAGGAAGGCGCCCGCTTTGCCAAGGTGGCTGCGCAGGTCCGCGATCAGGTGACGGAGCTGTGCCGTCGGTATCCGGTGTATGAATGAACTACGGACATGAATCGCTCTCGGCACAGACAACAGCGCAGGGACTCCAAGCTACGTCCAGGCAAGAGGTAGAGCCGCAGCAAGGACAGCAACTACCGGGAAAGGCGGTTTTTGATCCTGTCCACGCCGGCTTTGCCCAGCGCAAGTGATCGTCTTGCCGCCTCCTTCAGTTGCGCGGGCTCTGGCAAAACCTGGCTCGCCAACGTACCCACTCGCAGGGCAGATTGCCGGACCTGGTTAACTGTCGAGTCGGCAGCATCGCGCAACTCTTCCATGCTGGGCAAATTCTTGCTGGCTTCCCTCAGCGTACCGCCGACGCCGTCGGCAACTTGTCCGGCCCGGAGGTGGGCCTGAGCCCAAGCCTTGGACATCCCCCCCTCCGGAACTTGCGAAAGCGTGGCAATGCAGGCATTCAGCAACGTGTGTTCAGACTCTGAAAGTGGTTTGCCCGTCTCCAGCAGAGACCTTAGAAAGTCACCCAGATCGGCAGCGATCGCCAAATGATTGCAGTCCGGGTTGGCGTGGAGGAAGGTGGCAAGCTCTTGGGCAACGTCCTGCGGCTGACCCTGTCCAAGTTGGCTTTCCAGCAGCGGGACCGCCTGACCGACGAAATTCGGGTCAAACCCCCACTCTTCCACCAAATGCTCCACCAGCACGCTGCGCTGTTCTTGGTCGATTTTTCCGCCCATAGCGGCAATTCGTAGGGCAAGCGGTGCAATCAGGTCGAACAACGACAAGGCAAGCACATCGAGAGGCGTATTCAGGAATTTGGGGATCTCAATGACCCGAGATCCACGGCTGTTGGAAAACATGCGATAGAGCCCATAGCAAGCGCCTCCCGAGGCCAATGCAGCAAAAGCGACCCACCCAAGCGGTGTGGCAGCGGTTCCAATACCGATTGCGCCCAATAGCCCAGATGGCGCAAAGAATGTTGAAGCCACCAGACTCGACTTGGCGACTGCCGCGCCAGTTCCAGCAGCCCCCAGAACATCCCACAGCTCACGGCCCCGGTTGACCATTCGCAAAGAGCGATAGGCGTTCTCTCCAATCGCCAACTTTGCCTTGAACCGCAGCGGCTCGGCAACAACCTGCTCCACACCGTCCAGAGTGAAATTTTCGCTGGAAATTTCATGGATTTGCTTCATGCCAGCGCCGCTTTGAATTGCGCAACAAACAGGCGGATCCTGTCTTGCAGATCTGGAAAATCCATCTCTTTCTTGGCTCCGTAGGCAATGCCCAATGCAATCGCCAGCGGGCTCAACAACGCTCCAAGCAATGTTCCTATCAGCGGTACTGCGCTCAACAATGCACCGACCACCAAGGCAACCGCTGTGGCGAATGCCAAGGTGGGGAACTGGTCTAGCGTAAGAAAGATGAGATCAAGAATCTTCCGCCCGATGCGCACCAGTCGGCGTCCGATCTGCGATGACAAGCGCAGCAGATTGGCCAGGATGGCCTTCGCATCAGCGGAAACATTCAAACCCTCGATTTTTTGAAGCAAGGCGCGTTCAGTACGTTTGGTGTTCTGAAAGAATTTCGCCTCATTGGGTATTGCACCCTTGTCGTGATCATCAGGCTCGCTGTTCGACTGGCTCGCTTGCGGCACTATTTCCATGGCGGCTTGTATCAGTGAAGAAAGGACACGGAACGGAAGCCTGCATTATGTCGTTACACATGCCCGCGATCCGCATGGCTTCACCAGTCGAAGCCCGTTCTTTTCATTCGTCATGACACCGGCATGATCCGCCCTGCCTTGAACCCCGTCAAGGACTGGCGCAGGCGCCATCCATCCCCGCCATCTCCGCCAGCTTCTGCATGCGCGAGCGCTGGTCCAGGCAGGCTTGGTGCTGGGCTTTGGCCGCCTTTTGCTGGGCCAGCTTCGCGGCCTTGGCGCGCTCGGCCTGCAGCTGGGCGATGCGCTCGCGGATCTGGGGCATGGCGGCCACGGCGGCCTTTTCGCCCTCAAGAATGGCGCTGGCGCGCTGGGTGAAGTCGGCCGGGCCGATGTCCAGCACCTTGGGGCGGATGGTGATGTCGGCGCGGGCCAGCTCGGCCTGGCCCAGCTTCTGGCCCATGATGGCAATGGACTGGCCCAGGGCGCCCAGCATGTTCTCGGGCGCCTTGCCACGGGCCTTGTTGGAGATGTCCACGGCGATCACCAGATCGGCGCCCAGCTGGCGCGCGGCGTCCACGGGCACGGGGCTGGTGATGCCGCCATCGACGAAGTGGAACTTGCCGATGGCCACAGGCTGGAACACACCCGGAATGCTGCTGGAGGCACGCACCGCCTGCCCCGTATTGCCGCGCGCGAACACCGTGCGCTCGCCGTCTTCCAGCCGCGTGGACACGGCCACGAAGGGCTTGGCCAGCTGCTCCAGCGGCTTGCGGCCCACCTGTTCGTTCACATAGTCTTCCAGCTTCTGCCCCACCAGCAGGCCGCCCGAGGACAGCTGCAGGTCGCGGATCCTGGTCTCATCCAGTGCCACGGCCTTTTCCTGCAGCTCGAAGGCGTTCATGCCGCTCGCATACAGCGCCCCCACCACGCTGCCCGCGCTGGTGCCGGACACCACCGCAGGCGCAAGGCCATTGGCTTCCAGCATCTTGATGACGCCGATATGGGCAAAGCCCTTCACGGCCCCGCCGCCCAGGGCTAGACCGATCCTGATGGGCGCCACGGGTGTGCCCGGCGCGGTGGGCGTGGACTCAGGCGTGGCCGCCGAGGGGCTGGGCGGGTTGCTGCCGCAAGCGGCCAGCCCCGCCAGGCTCAGGTACACCAGTGGACGCAAAAGGGCTTTCAGGCGCATGCCAGGGATCCTGCTGTCGGATGACGAGATTCGGGGCGGGCAGTATAGCGGCAGGGGCAAAGCACCGCCGGAGACGCATCATGCTGCGGACGGCAAAGTGCGCCCTGGGGTCGCTCAGGGATGCGAGGGCTCAAACCGCTGGATTCGCGCCAGCACGTCCGCCATGGCATCGCGGGCTTCGGCAAGGTCGTAGTCGGACTGCAGGTTGAGCCAGCTTTGCGCGTCCGTGCCAAAGAAGACCGCAAGGCGCAGCGCCGTATCCGCCGTGATGCCGCGCATGCCCTTCACGATCTCGTTGATGCGCCGGGGCGGAACATCGATGGCCTTTGCCAACGCGTACTGGCTCAGGCCCATGGGTTCGAGCCACTCGTGCATCAGGATTTCTCCTGGGTGCGGCCATTTGACTTCGCGGGTCATGTTGTAGTCCTTTCAGTGGTAATCCACGATCTCGACCTGGCTGGCATGGCCATCTGCCCAGACGAAGCAAAGGCGCCATTGCTCATTGATCCGAATGCTGTACTGGCCCCTGCGGCTTCCTTGAAGGGCCTCCAGTCTGTTGCCTGGCGGAATGCGCAGGAACTCCAGGGAGGTCGCTGCGTTCAGCTGCACCAGCTTGCGCATGGCAGCGACCTCCAGGTTGGCGAACCGCGCAACGCGCTTGCCAAGCATCAATGCCTGGGTGTCTGCACATCTGAAATCGAGGATCATGGATCAATAATAACGACTCCCGTTATTATCTGATGCTTACCCCGCCTGCAGTTAGGCCCTCTTGCATCAACTCCGGGGACTGAGCAGTTCCCGCATCCCCTGCACAGCCTCCCGCAAAAACCCCCAGACCGCCTCGATGCGCTGAACCTGCCGGGCATCCGAGGGCATGCTCATCCAGAAGGTGCGGGTGAAGCAGGCCTCGGCGGGCAGCACGCGACTGAGCACGGGGTCGCGGTCGGCGATGAAGGCGGGCAGCACGGCCAGGCCGGCGCCGGCGCGCACGGCCTCGTACTGGGCGGTGATGCTGGTGCTGCGAAAGGCAAAGCGCTCGGGCTGGAACAGGGTGGACAGCAGCTGCAGCTCGCGCGTGAACAGCAGGTCGTCCACATAGTGGATGAAGCTGTGGTGGCGCAGGTCCTCGGTGCGCGCCACCAGCGGACGGCGCGCAAGGTATTCGCGCTGGCCGTAGAGGAAGAGCCGGTAGTCCGTGAGCTTGGTGACCACGGCCGAGCCGCGCGTGGGGCGCTCCAGCGAGATGACGATGTCGGCCTCGCGCCGCGACAGGTGCAGCAGGCGCGGCAGGGCCAGCAGGTCGATGCTCAGTAGCGGATGGCGCTGCGTCAGCGCGGCCAGTTGCGGGGCCAGCAGCTGGGTGCCGAAGCCCTCGGTGGCGCCCACGCGCACCAGGCCGGACGGTCCCTGGCTGGTGGATTCCGCCGCCAGCGGCATGCGCTCCAGCCCGGCTGCGGCGCGCTGCATGGCGTCTGCCACACCCAGCAGTTGTCGGCCGGCCTCCGTGGGCCGCCATTGGCCCGCTTCGCGCTCGAAGAGCACGGCCCCCAGCTGCTTTTCCAGGGCCTGGATGCGGCGCGACACCGTGGTGTGCTCCACGCCCAGTTGCCGCGCGGCGGCGGCCATGCTGCCGCTGCGCGCCAGCTCGCCAAAGAATCTCAGGTGGTCCCAGTCCATGGGTCGAGGCCGCCTCAGTCGGCTGCGGCGCGGCGCGCGGCCAGCGTGCTGGGCGCACGCGCCAGCTCGTCGTTTTGCCGCACCAGGACGGCCATCATGTCCATGAACAGGCCCCGCTGCTCCTGCGGCAGCGGCTCCAGCATGCGCTGCTGGGCCCGCAGCACCGAGGGCTCGGCAGCGGCCAGCAGCGCGGCGCCTTCTGCGGTGACCGACAGCAGGCGCACGCGCCGGTCGGCCGGGCTGGTGTTGCGCACCATGAGGCCGCGCGCCTCCAGCCGGTCGATGACGCTGCCAATGGTGGAGGTGTCGAAGCCGATCATCCGCGCCAGCGTGCGCTGGTCCACGCCTGGCTGGCGCAGCACGGCCGACAGCGCCGCGTACTGCACGGGGGTCACGCCGAATTCCTGGGTCTCCTCCATGAAGACGGCCACCGCGATCTGCTGCAGGCGGCGGATGTGGTAGCCGGGGTAGTTTTCTAGTTCTGCGGGTTGGTAGTCCATGGCCATTGCGCTCTTTTCCGGGTCCCTGCGGGCAAGCGCAGATGTTCGCATGAACCGCGCCCTCCGTTGGCGTTGGCTGGCGGACAGGTGATTCACCCGGACATGCTGTCCACCACCGTTTGGCCTGCATCCAGGGAAACCCCAGGCTGGCCTGATGCAAATCAAAACTACACTCATCGTCAGCATACTGTTTAATTAGTCGCGACGCATCTGCCCCCCAGGCGAGCGACACGCACCACGAAGCACAGGACATCCATGAGCACCAGCATTTCTTCCCGGGCGCTGCCCGTTCTTGTGGCAGGCGGCGGCATTGGCGGCGTGGCGGCCGCGCTGGCCCTGGCACGCCAGGGATTCGCCGTCAAGGTGCTGGAGCAGGCGCCGCAGCTGGGCGAGATCGGCGCCGGCATACAGCTGGGACCCAACGCATTCGCGGCCTTCGACGCGCTGGGCATTGGCGAGCTGGCCCGTGGCCGCGCGGTCTATACCGACGAGATGGTGATGCACGACGCGCTCGATGAGCGGCTGGTCGGCCGCATTCCCACGGGCGAGCCGTTTCGCGCCCGCTTCGGCAACCCGTATGCGGTGATCCACCGCGCCGACATCCACACCTCGCTGCTCGAAGGCGCGCGTGCCCACGGCCAAATCGAGACGCTGACGGGCACCCGCATCGAAGCCGTGCAGCAGGAGGGCGACACCGTCACCGTGCGCGACCAGCACGGCCAGCTCCATGTGGGCCAGGCCCTGATCGGCGCCGATGGCGTGAAGTCCGTGGTGCGCCAGCAGTACGTGGGCGATGCGGCGCGTGTCTCCGGCCACGTGGTGTACCGCGCCGTGGTGGAGAAGAACGACTTCCCCGAGGACCTGCGCTGGAACGCGGCCAGCATCTGGGTCGGCCCCAACTACCACCTGGTGCACTACCCGCTGCGCGGCGGCGAGCAATACAACCTGGTCGTCACCTTCCACAGCCGCGAGCAGGAGGAATGGGGCGTACGCGAAGGCAGCCGCCAAGAGGTGCAAAGCTACTACAGCGACTGCTGCCCGCGCGCCCGCCAGCTCATAGACCTGCCCAAAAGCTGGAAGCGCTGGGCCACGGCCGATCGCGAGCCCATTGGCCAGTGGAGCTTCGGCCGCGCCACGCTGCTGGGCGATGCGGCCCACCCTACCCTGCAGTACATCGCCCAGGGCGCCTGCATGGCGCTGGAAGACGCCGTGACGCTGGGCCAGGCGCTCAAGCGCTGCGGCAACGACTGGCCGCAGGCGCTGCGGCTGTACGAGCGCTCGCGCATTGCCCGCACGGCGCGCGTGGTGCTGTCCGCGCGCGAGATGGGCCGCATCTTCCACGCCAGCGGCGTGGAGCGCCTGGTGCGCAACGACCTCTGGAAGGGCCGCACGCCCCAGCGTTTCTACGACGCCATGGAATGGCTGTACGGCTGGAAGGCCGAAACCTGCCTCGCCGAAGACTGAACACAAGGAGACCGCCATGCAAGAACTTGGCCGCCTGGAAGACCTGCCCCAGGACTACCGCGACGAACTCACGCGCAACAACCTGGTGCCGCTGTGGCCCAGCCTGCGCAACGTGATGCCGCCGCACACGCCGCGCCCGCGCACCCAGCCGATTGCCTGGCCCTACCAGGCCATCCGCCCGCTGCTCATGCAGGCCGGCGAGCTGACGCCCATCGAAAAGGCCGAGCGCCGCGTGCTGGTGCTGGCCAACCCCGGCCATGGGCTGGAGAAGATGCAGGCCAGCTCCTCCATCTACCTGGGCATGCAGCTGCTGCTGCCCGGCGAGTGGGCGCCCTCGCACCGCCACACGCCCAATGCCGTGCGCATGGTGGTGGAAGGCCAGGGCGCCTGGAGCCTGGTCGACGGCGAGAAATGCCCCATGGAGCGCGGCGACCTGATCCTCACGCCCACGGGCCTGTGGCACGAGCATGGCCATGACGGCGACGAGCCCGTGGTCTGGCTCGATGTGCTGGACCTGCCCCTGGCCTACTACCTGGAAGTCACCTACCACGTGGACGGCCCGCGCCAGCCCGCCCTGCCCGGCCGTGGCGACCGGGCATATGCGCGCGGCGGCCTGGCCCCCACGCAGGTGTTCGCCCGCAGCACCAAGGCCTACCCCATGCTGCGCTACCCGTGGAAGGATGCCCGCGCCGCGCTGCTGGAGCTGGCCGCCGACCGCCCCGATCTGGACTGCGTGCAGCTGGCCTACACCAACCCCGAGACCGGGGCCGACTGCGAAAACATCCTGGGCTTCTACGCGCTGATGCTGCGCCCGGGCCAGACGCTGCAGCTGCCCGCGCGCTCGCCGGCCTGCGTGTTCCATGTCATCGAGGGCGGCGCCAGCGTGGCCGCCGTGGACCGCCACTTCGACCTGGCCCCGGCCGACACCTGCTGCGTGCCCGGCTGGGCGCCCGCCACGCTGGCCAATGCCAGCGCCAGCGAGCCCGCCTTCCTCTTCCTGGCCGACGAGGCGCCTTTGCACCGAAAGCTGGGCCTCTACGAGGTCCGGCCTTGAATCCTCCGATGTCTCTTTACTCCCCCATCGCCAATACCATGACCGCCCCCCAATACCTCTGGACCCCGCCCCCCGTCCAATCCCTGCCCGTGCGCGGCAGCACGCAGCGCCTGCCCGTGAACCGCCTGTTCTTCGTGGGCCGCAACTACCACGCCCATGCCGTCGAGATGGGCCGCCCCGTGGACAAGAGCGTGGAGCGCCCCTTCTACTTCACCAAGGCGCCGTCCACGCTGACCGAATCGGGTGCCACCGTGGCCTACCCGCCCGAGACGAACAACTACCACTTCGAGATGGAACTGGTGGTGGCCATCGGCAAGGCGGGTTTTCGCATTGCGGCGGACCAGGCGCATGAACACATCTACGGCTACGCCTGCGGCCTGGACATGACGCGCCGCGACCTGCAGCTGGTGGCGCGCGACAAGGGCCGGCCCTGGGACCTGGGCAAGGATGTGGAGCAGTCCTCGGTGGCCAGCGAGATCGTGCCCATGCCGGGCCAGGTGATCGAATCCGGCGCCATTGCACTGGCCGTCAATGGCGAGACAAAGCAGCAGTCCGACGTGGACAAGCTGATCTGGAACATCCGCGAAATCATTGCCGACCTCTCGCTGTTCTATCACCTGCAGCCCGGCGACCTCATCTACACGGGCACGCCCGAGGGCGTGGGCGCCGTGCTGCCGGGCGACCGCATCACCGGCCATGTGCAGGGCGTGGGCGAGATCGCGCTCACCGTGGGCGAGCCTGAATAAGGCCAGGGAGACCACCACCATGAAGCTCTACAGCTTTTTCCGCAGCGGCACCTCGCACCGCCTGCGCATCGCGCTCAACCTCAAAGGCCTGCGCCCTGACTATTTCCCCGTGGACCTGCGCGTGGACGAGCAGGCCCAGGCGCCGTTCAAGCAGGTCAACCCGCAGGGCCTGGTGCCGGCGCTGACGCTGGACAACGGCCGCACGCTGATCCAGTCGCCGGCCATCATCGAATGGCTGGAAGAGCGCCACCCCGAGCCGCCGCTGCTGCCCGCCGACCCCGAGGACCGCGCCCAGGTGCGCGCGCTGGCCGCCATCGTGGGCTGCGACGTGCATCCCATCAACAACCGCCGCATCCTGCAGACCCTGCGCCGCCAGTTCGGTGCGGACGAGGCCGCCATCAACGCCTGGTGCGCCACCTGGATTGCCGACGGCTTCGACGCCATCGAAGCCCTGCTGGCCCGCGACACGCGGCGCGGCGACTTCTGCTTCGGCCACGCACCCACGCTGGCCGATGTCTACCTGGTTCCCCAGATCGAAAGCGCACGCCGCTTTGGCGTGGACCTGGACCGCTGGCCGCTGATCAGCGCAGTGGACAGGGCCTGCGCGGCCCTGCCCGCCTTTGCGCAGGCCGCGCCCCTGGCCCAGCCTGACGCCGGCTGAACTTCGCCTGAACCCCGCCGCACCTTTGCCGGCAGCCCTAACCCGCCCCGAGTCCTCGCCAGAAGGACCGGGGCATTGCAAGCAGTGAAAAAAGCAGATCCAACAGGAGACAGACTGTGAAAGCATCCCCATCCAGCCGCCTCGGCACCGTCCCCTCCCGCCGCAAGGCCCTCGCAGGCGCCGCCCTGCTGCTGGCCTCCATCGCCCCGCTGCATTGCGCCTGGGCGCAGGCAGGCTCCAGCAGCGCCGCCAGCTTTCCCACGCGCCCCGTCACCGTGATCACGGCCTTTGCCGTGGGCAGCGGCCCTGACGCCGTGCTGCGCATCGTGGGAGAAAAGCTTTCCGCGCGCTGGAAGCAGGGCGTGACCGTGGACAACCGCCCAGGCGGCGGCGGCTTTGTCGCCATCGAAGCCGCACGCCGCGCCAAGCCCGACGGCTACACGCTGCTGCAGCTCGACAGCGAACATGTCTCCGCCCTGCCCTACCTCTACAAGCAGCGCAACTTCCATCCGCTGCAGCACTTCGACCCCGTGGCGCCGCTGTTCCTCACGCCCTTCTTCGTCGCCGTGCCCACGAACTCGCCCTGGAAGAGCATGGGCGACCTGATCAAGGCGGCCAAGTCCGAGCCCGGCAAGGTCAGCTACGGCTCCTGGGGCGTGGGCAGCCCCGGCCACCTGGGCGGCGAATGGCTGGACTTCCTGACCGGCAGCAAGATGACCCACGTTCCCTACCGCGAGGTCAGCCAGCTCTACACCTCGGTGGCCAATGGCGATCCGGCCTGGAGCTTTGCCAGCATTCCCTCCAGCCAGGGCATCTACAAATCCGGCAAGATCCGCTACCTGGCCGTGGCCGCGCCCCAGCGCATCGCCCAGATGCCCGACGTGCCCACCGTGGCCGAATCGGGTGGCCCCGCCGAGCTGATCGTGAACTCCTTCGTCTCCCTGCTGGCACCCAAGGGCGTGGACGCCACCCTGCGCGACAAGATCCACGCCGACGTGGTCGCCGTGCTGCAGGACCCGCAGGTGCGCGAGAAATTCGCCACCTTCGCCTTCCAGCCCATCACCTGGGAAGTGCCGGAAATGGAGAAATTCGCCAGGACCAAGGCGGACCAGTACAAGCTGCTGATCCAGAAGGCGAATATCAGCCTGGATTGAGACCGCCGCCTGCCTCAGCCCTGCGACTGCGGATTCGCAAACCCCGCCACCTGCTCGTAATGGCGAGCAATGGCGCGCAGCTCGTCCTGGCTGATCAGCTCGTCGATATGGCCGAAGGGCTGGCCGCCACTGAGTTCGTCGGCCTTCATGATGATGAAGTCGGGCGGCGTGGAGCGGTTGGTCAGCACCACCTGGCTGGTGGCGGGCAGGCGGCTGGCCTCATAGGCGGCCAGCAGCGCCAGCGGGTCGCCCTGCGGGTCGGCGGCCAGCAGGTCGGCCAGCACCCGCGCATCGCGCATGGCCTGGGCCGAGCCGTTGGAGCCGCGGGGATACATGGGGTGGGCGGCATCGCCCAGCAGGGTCACGCGGCCGAAGCTCCACTGTTCCACGGGGTCCTTGTCCACCATGGGGTACTCGAAGATGGTCTCGGCCGAGCGGATCAGGGCCGGCACATCCAGCCAGTCGAAGGTCCAGCCGCCGAAAATCTCCAGCACATCCTCCATGCGCCCGGCGCGATTCCAGTCGTTCATGCGCATCTGCGGGTCGCGGATCTCGGCCACCCAGTTGATGCGCTGCATGCCCTGGCCATCGACGTTGTCCTCGATGGGATAGATCACCATCTTGCCGGTATCGACCGAGCCGATGCGCAGATAGCTCTTGCCCGTGAGGATGGGCTTGAAGCGCGAGACGCCGCGCCAGGTGTTGATGCCGCCGAAGGCCAGCTCCTCCTGCGGATAGAACTGGCGCCGCACGGCGGAGTTGACGCCATCGCAGGCCACGACGATGTCGGCCATGGCCGACGGCGGCACATGGCCCTGGGCATCCGGCGCGAAATGCACGGTGGCGCCATGGGCCGACTGGTCCACACGCACGCAGCGGTGGCCCGTGTGCACTGCGCCCGGGCCCAGGCGCTGCACGGCGGCCTCGAAGAGAACGCGGTGCAGGCGGCCACGGTGGATGCCCAGCTCGGGTAGCTCATAGCCGGCATGGCGGCCGCGCGGCTCGCGGTAGACGAACTGGCCATAGCGGTTGAAGAACACGCTCTCCAGGTTCTCGATCGCCAGGGCCTCCAGCTGCGGCTGCAGGCCCAGGTCGCTGAGTTCGCGCATGGCATGCGGCAGCAGGGTAATGCCCGCGCCGATCTCGCGGACCTCGGGCACGGCCTCGAAGACTTCGCAGGCAATGCCTCTTTGATGCAGGGCCAATGCCAGGCACAGGCCTGCGATGCCGCCCCCCACGATCGCTACTTTCATCCGCTGACTCTCCATGCTTTCTCCAGGGGCGCTGTTGGCGCCCGCCCCGCCTACTCGGCGGTAATCCCCCGCGCCTTGACCAGATCGGCCCAGCGCCGGGCGTCCTTTTGCACCAGGGCCTTGAACTCGGCCGGCGTGCTGCCGGCCGGATCCATGCCCTGGGGCGCGAAGGCATGCCGGACTTCCTCCGACGCCAAAATCGCGCGGATCTCGCGATTGAGGGCATCGACCTGGTCCGCCGGCATGCCGGCCGGCGCAAACACGCCGTACCACATATCCACGTTCACATCGCCCGCCTTGGCCTCCTTGAGCGTGGGCACATCGGGCAGCAGCGGGTGGCGCCGCTGGCTGCCAATGCCCAGCGCGCGCAGCTTGCCGGCCTTCACATGCGTCAATGCCACATGAATGGGCAGGAACATGCATTCCACCTGGCCGCCCAGCAGGTCCGTCAGCGCCGGCCCTGTTCCGCGATAAGGGATGTGCGTGATCGATACGCCCGCCGTGCTCTTGAAAAGCTCCATCGCCATATGGTGCGGAGTGCCCACTCCCGGCGATGCGTAATTGATGCGACCCGGCGAGGCCTTGGCGGCCTTCACCAGATCGGCCGCCGTCTGATAGGCGGAGGCCGTGGGCGTCACCAAAATCAGCTGTCCCCAGCTGGTCAACGTCACAGGCTCGAGGTCCGTCAGCGGATTGAATGGCAATTTGGGATACAGCGATGCGTTCATCACCAGGGTATTCACTGTCACCAAAAGCGTCTGGCCATTGGCGGGCGAGCGCACAACGGCCTCGGTTCCGATATTTCCAGAGGCGCCCGGCTTGTTCTCCACCACCACGGGCCGGCCCTGGCGCTTGGCCAGCAAAGGCCCGATCGTTCGCGCAATCGTGTCGATTCCAGTCCCCGGAGTGAAAGGCACAATCAATTTCAGAGGCACACTCTCGGTGCTGGCGATGGCGCCTGCTACGGGTAAACCCAATACTCCCAATCCGCTTGTCTTCAAAAATTGCCGTCTGCCAACAAAATTTCGCATGTAGACCTCTTTTGTAGTTAGCATGCAAACGCATGGTAATCATGCACCAGAATGGGCACAATTGGTGGAAATCGAATGAATACTGGACATCTCTGCAAGAATACTAGACGCATATGGACACGATGACGCCTGCACCACTGCCGCTATATCAGCGCCCTGGCTTTTTGCTGCGGCGCGCCCACCAGATTTCGGTCGGCATTTTTGAAGAGCAATGCCGCCCCCTGGGACTGACGCCGCCACAGTACGGCGCCCTGGTCCTGATCGACGCCTCCCCCGGCTCCGACCAAAGCTCCCTGGCGCGCGCCATGGGCTTCGACAAGGTGACCACGCTGCGCCTGGTGCGCGGGCTGGAAGAGCGCGAGTACGTGCACCGCGCGCTGAGCACGCGTGACCGCCGCCAGCACCAGCTCACGCTCACCGAAAAGGGCCGGGCCCTGCTGGCCGCCAGCGTGCCGCTGGTGGACCAGGCCTATCACCGCCTGGTCTCTCCGCTGGAAGACGAGGAACTGCAGGAGCTTTTGCGCCTGCTGACCAAGCTGGAGTCCGGCCTGGGCGCCAGCGCCCGCGTGAAGCTGGAGCCGCTGCACAAGCCCGCCGCCCGCGCCGTACACCACTCCAGTCCCGCTGCAGACGACCGCCTGCCGGCCACCGGTACGGACTGAGCCTTCAAGCCCTGAACCCGCATGGCCTGCGAACACCGCAGGCCATGTTTTTTGGCGTGGCCGAGTTGGCATGCCGATGTGCAAAAACGCACATGCATACTGCAAACATCTCCATTGCTTGCGAAAAACCGCACAGCTACCATGCGATGAACGCCCGGCGCACGGCATGCCGGGCCGACACCACCGCAACAGGAGACAAGCCATGAATGCATCCACGTCCGCCAAGGTTTTGGCGCCCACGGTCAAGCTGCTGATCAACGGCAAGCTGGTCGAATCCCAAAGCACCCAATGGCGCGATGTGGTCAACCCGGCCACGCAGGAAGTGCTGGCCCGCGTGCCCTTTGCCACGCCCGACGAGGTCAACGCCGCCGTCGCCAATGCCAAGGAAGCCTTCAAGACCTGGCGCAAGACGCCCATCGGCCAGCGCGCCCGCATCTTCCTGAAGCTGCAGCAGCTGATCCGCGAGAACATGAAGGAGCTGGCCGCGCTGCTGACCGCCGAACAGGGCAAGACCCTGCCTGACGCGGAGGGCGATGTCTTCCGCGGCCTGGAAGTGGTGGAGCATGCGGCCAACATCGGCTCGCTGCAGCTGGGCGAGCTGGCCAACAACGTGGCCAACGGCGTGGACACCTATTCCGTGCTGCAGCCCCTGGGCGTGTGCGCGGGCATCACCCCCTTCAACTTCCCGGCCATGATTCCGCTGTGGATGTTCCCCATGGCCATTGCCACGGGCAACACCTTCGTGCTCAAGCCCTCCGAGCAGGACCCCATGGTCACCATGCGCCTGTGCGAGCTGGCGCTGGAAGCCGGCATTCCGCCCGGCGTGCTCAACGTGGTGCACGGCGGCGAGGACGTGGTCAACGCCATCTGCGACCACCCCGACATCAAGGCCATCAGCTTCGTGGGCTCCACCAAGGTCGGCACCCATGTCTACAACCGTGCCAGCCTGGCCGGCAAGCGCGTGCAATGCATGATGGGTGCCAAGAACCACGCCATCGTCATGCCCGACGCCAACAAGGAGCAAACGCTCAACGCCCTGCTGGGCGCAGCCTTCGGCGCGGCAGGCCAGCGCTGCATGGCGCTGTCGGTGGCCGTGCTGGTGGGCGATGCACAGAAGTGGATTCCCGAGCTGGTGGAAAAGTCCAAGACCCTGAAGGTCAGCGGCGGCACCGAGCCCGGCACCGACGTGGGCCCGCTGGTGTCCTGCGCGGCGCTGTCGCGTGTGGAAAGCCTGATCGAACGCGGCCTGGCCGACGGCGCCAAGCTGGAACTGGACGGCCGCAAGCCCCAGGTGGCCGGCTACGACAAGGGCAACTTCGTCGGCCCCACCGTGTTCAGCGGCGTCAAGCCCGGCATGAGCGTGTATGACCAGGAAATCTTCGGCCCCGTGCTGTGCCTGGCGGCTGCCGACAGCCTGGACGAGGCCATCGAGTTCATCAACGCCAACCCCAACGGCAACGGCACGGCCATCTTCACGCAATCGGGCGCCGCGGCGCGCAAGTTCCAGGAAGACATCGACGTGGGCCAGGTCGGCATCAACGTGCCGATTCCCGTGCCGGTTCCCCTGTTCTCCTTCACGGGCAGCCGCGCCTCCAAGCTGGGCGACCTGGGGCCCTACGGCAAGCAGGTCGTGCTGTTCTATACGCAGACCAAGACCGTCACGGCGCGCTGGTTCGACGACAGCACCACCAGCCAGGGCGTGAACACCACCATCAGCCTGCGCTGATGCACCGGTCGGCGGGCCTGGATTGATCCGGGGCAGGCCCCGGCTCTGGGATGATGGCGGCATGCGTTTTCCAATGACCGCCCCCCTCTCCCGGGGCCTGGGTGCCGCCTTGCTCACCACCCTGGCCGCCCTGCCCCTGACCCTTCACGCGCAGGCCGGTGCAGCCTGCGACCCGGCCTCCACCGCCGCCGCCAGCCGCAATGCCTGCGCGGTCCAGGCCTTCCAGGAGGCCGACACCGCGCTCAACATCCGCTACCTGGACGTCATGCAGCAACTGCCCCAGGGCAAGCGCACGGGCCTGCGCCACGACCAGAACGGTTGGATCAAGGGCCGCACGGCACGCTGCAAGGCCGCCACGCGAGACAGCGAAACCCAGCCCGAAGGCCCGCGCCTTTACCACGAATGCCTCACGGCCGCGACACAGGAGCGCATGCAGGCGCTGGAGCGCTGGCTGCAGCACTGACCGCCGCACGCACCCACAGCCACCGACAGCCACCCCAGAACAACAAGGGCCACAGAGCCCAACGCAGGAGACAAGCCAGCCATGGACTTCGAACTCAACGACGACCAGCGCGCCTTTGCCGAATCGGCCCGCGCCTTTGCCCAGGCCGAACTCGCGCCCCATGCCGCGCACTGGGACCGTGAATCCATCTTCCCGCGCGAGGCCATCGCCAAGGCGGGCGAACTGGGTTTCTGCGGCCTGTACGCGCCCGAGAACGCAGGCGGCCTGCAACTGCCGCGCCTGGACGCCACCATGGTCTTCGAGGAACTGGCCGCCGTCGATCCCTCCACCACCGCCTTCATCACCATCCACAACATGGCCACCTGGATGCTGGGCACCTGGGCCACCGACGCCGTGCGCGCCGAATGGGGCGAGGCCCTGACCAGCGGCCGCAAGCTGGCCAGCTACTGCCTGACCGAGCCCGGCGCGGGCTCGGACGCCGGCTCGCTCAAGACCCGGGCCGAGCTGGCGGGGCATGAATACATCATCAACGGCGCCAAGGCCTTCATCAGCGGCGCGGGCAGCACCGACATGCTGGTGCTGATGGCCAGAACGGGCGACGCAGGCTCGGGCGCCAGCGGCATCTCCGCCTTTGCCGTGCCTGCCGACCTGCCCGGCATCAGCTACGGCAAGAAGGAAGAGAAGATGGGCTGGAACAGCCAGCCCACGCGCGTCATCAGCTTCGACAACGTGCGCATTCCCGCGCACAACCTGCTGGGCCGCGAGGGCGAAGGCTTCAAGATCGCCATGAAGGGCCTGGACGGCGGGCGCATCAACATCGCCACCTGCTCCGTGGGCGCCGCCCAGGGCGCGCTCACCCAGGCCCAGCAGTACATGCACGAGCGCAAGCAGTTCGGCAAGCCCATTGCCAGCTTCCAGGCCCTGCAGTTCAAGCTGGCCGACATGGCCACCGAACTCGTGGCCGCGCGCCAGATGGTGCGCCTGGCCGCCTCCAAGCTCGATGCCGGCGCGCGCGACGCCTCCACCTACTGCGCCATGGCCAAGCGCTTTGCCACCGATGCCGGCTTCATGGTCTGCAACGAAGCCCTGCAACTGCACGGCGGCTACGGCTACATCCGCGAATACCCGCTGGAGCGCCTCATGCGCGATGCCCGCGTGCACCAGATCCTCGAAGGCACGAACGAAATCATGCGCGTCATCATCGCGCGGCGCATGCTGGAAGGCGATGCGCCGGACATGATCCGCTGATCCATCCACATCCAGCCCGCACCATGCCCGCCCGCCCGCTTTCCGACACCACGCTGCACCTCATAGACGCCGTGCGCGAAGCCCTGGCCGGCTGCGACGACGTGCAGGAAAAGCGCATGTTCGGCTGCCATGTCTTCATGGTCAACGGCAAGCTGTGCCTGGGCGTGGAAGACGACGAACTGCTGGTGCGCCTGCCGCCCTCGCAGCACGCCGCCGTGGCCGAGACGCCGGGCCTGCGCCCGCTCTCGTCCAAGGGCCAGATGGACGGCTACTTCTTCATCGGCCCCGCCGCCTACGCCACGCGCCAGCAGTGGCAGCACTGGATTGCCCAGGCCCTGGCCTTCAACCCCCACGCCAAGGCCACGCCGCCGAAAAAGCGCAAGGCCCAGGCCAGCGAACCCGCGCCCGCCGAAGCAAAGACACCGCCGGCGCCCCCCGCCCCGGCCGGGCGCCGCACACGCAAGCACCCCATCTTCGGCGACGAATAAGCCCCCTTTGCAGGAGAGCCCCATGCCCATCCGCATCGTCCAGCTAGGCAGCCCCCGCCACGCCGATGAAGGCCTGCGCATAGGCACCGTGCGCCGCCCGCCGCGCGGCGTGCCCAAGGCCGAATTCGCCAGCCGCGACTACTACGACGTCTGGTACCCCGAACTCTCGCCCCAGCCCGACACCATGCACACCGCGCTCGAATCGCACCGGCTGCAGGACCAAGGCCAGCAGGCCGAGGCCGACAAGCTCTGGCAGCAATTCGTGCGCAAATTCCGCAAGGAAATGGCCGAGCCCGCCGCCAGCCGCACCCTGGACCTGCTGGCCGCCCTCTCGCAGCACAGCGCCTTTGCCATCGGCTGCTACTGCGAGCAGGAGGCACGCTGCCACCGCGGCATCCTGCGCTCCCTGCTCAAGGAACGCGGCGCCGACATTGCGAACGGTGACAAGGACACCGGCGACATGGACCCCGGCGAAAACTACACCGACGACACGGTTCACTGAGACACACCACAAGCTTCACAACACAGGAGACAAGCACATGCAGATCGCATTCATCGGACTCGGCAACATGGGCGGCCCCATGGCCATCAACCTGCACAAGGCCGGCCACACGGTCAAGGCCTTCGACCTCTCCAAAGACGCCTGCGCCAAGGTCGCTGCAGAGGGCGTGAGCATTGCCGCCAGCGCCGAAGACGCCGTGCAGGGCGCAGAAGCCGTGGTCTCCATGCTCCCCGCCAGCCAGCATGTGGAAGGCCTCTTCCTCGGCCGTGACGGCGCAGCCGGCCTGCTGCAGCGCATTGCCAAGGGCGCGCTGATCATCGACAGCTCCACCATCGCCGCCGCCACCAGCCAAAAGGTCGCCAAGGCCGCCGAAGCCGCAGGCGTTGCCTTCATCGACGCCCCCGTCTCCGGCGGCACGGGCGGCGCCATTGCAGGCACCCTCACCTTCATGGTCGGCGGCAGCGACGCCGACCTCGAACGCGCCCGCCCCCTGCTCGAAAAAATGGGCGCCAACATCTTCCACGCCGGCGCCGTGGGCGCGGGCCAGACCGCCAAGATCTGCAACAACATGCTGCTGGGCATCCTCATGATCGGCACCAGCGAAGCCATCGCCCTGGGCGTGGCCAACGGCCTGGACCCCAAGGTCCTCAGCGAAATCATGCGCCGCAGCTCGGGCGGCAACTGGGCCCTGGAAAAATACAACCCCTTCCCCGGCGTCCACGAAAACGCCCCCGCCTCCAAGAACTACGCAGGCGGCTTCGGCACCGACCTCATGCTCAAGGACCTGGGCCTGGCCCAGGAAAACGCCATGGCCGTCAAGGCCTCCACGCCCCTGGGCGGCATGGCGCGTGCAATGTACGCCATGCACTCCATCGCAGGCAACGGCGCCCTGGACTTCTCCAGCGTCATCCGCTCCCTGCAAAAGAACGGCTGACGCCCCCGGCCCCGCCCCATCTCCCCGCCCCCAATCCCGTATGCCCGCGCCTGCGTCGGGCCGTCTGCGGGGTTGCAGTCCTGCCGCAGGACAGGACTGCTTCGTCAACTGACTCGCCGCAGTTGTCTGAACGGAGCGCGCAGCGCGCAACGAGTTTCACGGCGCACCCCGCAGGCGGCCCGACGCAGGTTGCCCGCAGCGAAGCGGAGGGACGCGGGCATTCGGGTCGCCTTCTTTGATCTGACCTTTCTTGGCGAATCAAGAAAGGGCAGTCGGCTGCCGGGCCGAAACCCGGCCTCGAAAAACAACCACCCGGCAGGGTCAAAAACAAGAAACCCCGACCGGGGTTTTCTCTCTTCAGACCCATGGCAGCCCTACGTAAGCTGCCACCGCCAACATCCGCCATTCCACAGAACACCCGCCAGCAACCATGACCACTACACCCCCCACCTTCTCCCCCATGCCCACAGCAGAAGGCTACTTCGGCCCCTACGGCGGCCAGTTGGTCCCGCCCCACCTCAAGCAGGCCATGGACGACATCAACACCGCCTACGCAGAAATCACCAAACGCCAAGACTTCCAGCAGGAACTGGCCCAGCTCTTCGCCGACTACGTGGGCCGCCCCAGCCCCATCTTCCACGCGCGGCGCCTGTCGGAGCAGCTCGGCGGCGCACAGATCCACCTCAAGCGCGAAGACCTCAACCACACCGGCGCCCACAAGATCAACCACTGCCTGGGCGAGGCCCTGCTGGCCAAGTTTATGGGCAAGAAGAAGGTCATCGCAGAAACCGGCGCCGGCCAGCACGGCGTGGCCCTGGCCACGGCCTGCGCGCTGGTGGGCATTCCATGCGAGATCCACATGGGCCAGGTGGACATCGAGAAGGAACACCCCAACGTCACCAAGATGCGCATCCTGGGCTGCAAGCTCGTGCCCGTCACGCGCGGCGCGGCCACGCTCAAGGAGGCCGTGGACAGCGCCTTCGAGGAATACCTCACCAACCCCACCGACTACATCTACGCCATCGGCTCCGTGGTCGGCCCCCACCCGTTCCCGATGATGGTGCGTGACTTCCAGAGCATCATCGGCCGCGAGGCGCGCGAGCAATTCCAGGCCAAACACGGCAAGCTGCCCGACCACGTGGCCGCCTGCGTGGGCGGCGGCTCCAACGCCATGGGCATCTTCACGGCCTTCCTGGGCGATGCCTCGGTCAAGCTCGTCGGCGTGGAGCCCTCGGGCGAAGGCACGGACAAGCCCGGCCGCCATGCGGCCACGCTCAGCATGGGCAAGCCCGGTGAAATCCACGGCATGAAATGCTACGTGCTGGAAAACGCAGACGGCACGCCGGCTGCCGTGCACAGCATTGCCTCGGGCCTGGACTATCCGGGCGTGGGCCCGCAGCACAGCTACCTCAAGGACCTGGGCCGCGTGCAGTACGAATCCGTCACCGACAAGGAATGCCTGGACGCCTTCATGCAGCTGTCGCGCGTGGAAGGCATCATCCCCGCGCTGGAAAGCGCCCACGCCGTGGCCTGGGCCATGCGCGTGGCGCCCGGCCTGCCCAAGGACCAGCACATCCTCATCAACCTCTCGGGCCGGGGCGACAAGGACGCCGACTACGTGGCCAAGGTGCTGGGCCTCTGAACGCAGAGCTTGCGCGGGATCAAACCGCAGCACCCCGGAGGGGGCAAAGGGCGCCCTCTCCGACAACCGCTCTCCGGGACGGTGGAGACAATGGCCCCGACCGTTGTCTTGTCCAACCCCATTCCCGGAAGGAGCACACACCCATGAAGCCTGCCCCGTTCGCACGCACCGCCGCCCTCTCCATCGCCCTGGCCCTGACCTGCGCCACCGCCGCCCTGCCCGCCGCAGCCAAATCGGTGGCCGAATGGCAGACCATCACCAGCCAGGCCAAGATCCCGCTGGAGCAGGCCATCACCCGCGCCACCCAGGCCGTGCCCGGCAAGGCCATCGAAGCCCAGCTGGACGACGGCGACGGCACGGGCCCGCGCTACGAAATCGAAGTCATCACCCCGGCCGGCGACAGCGTGGAAGTCTGGGTCAACGCCATCACCGGCCACGCCACCCAGCACAAGAACGACGGCGCCGCCAAGCGCAAGGACCGCCAGCGCCTGGAAAAGGCCAAATCCACCATAGAGCAAGCCATCCAGGCCGCCACCCGCCACACCCCCGGCACGCCCGTCAGCGCGGAACTGGACTCCCACTGGGGCCAGACCAGCTACCAGGTCGAAGTGCTGCAGGCCAACGGCACGCTCATGGAAGTCAAGATCGACGCCGTGGGCGGCGAAGTCATCCGGGCCAAAAAGGACTGACACACCGCCCCAACCCGGCAGCGCGCTTCAGCATGGGGCGCGCTTTTTTTCGCCCATTTTTTGCCTCGTTCCCGCCATATCCGCAGGCCATCCGCGCCTGCTGCGCTCTTCAGGACAACGCCACCGACACGCCCTCATCCGCAAACCGCTTCGCCGCCCTGAGCAGATAGCTCACGGCATAAAGAATGGGGTCGTCGGCTTCATCGCCATTGAGATGCTCCACCACCTCAATGGCATAGCCCAGGTTCACCGCCGTGTCGTGCAGCAGGCCCACCAGTTCCTTGTCCTGCGGCTCCAGCGACTGCGCCTGGTCGGCCTTCACGTAGTAGATGCGCAGCAGATCGCGACACACGCAATTGATGGCCGTGACCTTGTGGCGAGCGTGCAGGTCCAGCACATCCAGCGCGGCGCCCATGTGCAGGACGGCGTCTATGGCGAGGTCTTCGAGTTTGGGTGGGGGTGTGGTGGCCAAGACTTGCTGCTCCATCTGCGCTCCAGTCGAGAGTTGCTCAGCGCCCAAGATCAATGGGCAAATGCGACGCCCATCTGCTGGAAGCGCCATCGCTGCTTTACAAAACTCCAACTATAGGTGGAAGACTGTCTGCACGCAAACCCGGAAGCTTTGCTCACTTTAGTGAGCAGATATGACAGAACTTGATAAAGCCTTTGGAAGCCTGTTGCGTGAGCTACGCAATGAGCGTGCACTGTCCCAGGAAGCCCTTGCCGCGGAAGCCGGGCTGGCGCGCAACTACATCAGCCAGTTGGAGCTTGGTAGCAAATGTCCGAGCCTTCGGTCTGTTTTCAAGCTATGCAAGGTGTTGGGGGTTGCGCCGGGGGATTTGGTGGGTGAAGTGGATAGGCGAGTAGAGAAGTCTGGAAAAAACACCTAGTGAAGGAAATGCTGTCGGCCAGAAGCGGTCGATCTTTGCCGGCATCCAACTGCATGGATTAAGGTACGTGCGCATTGACCACCGTAGTAGCACAATGGCTTAAAGTAAGGTGCTCTACCTAGTCCTATAGACCACATTCGGAGTTCACATGGAGTACTTGTTCAATAGCAAGGGAAAACACATAGCCAATCTGGTTGGAGGTCAATTGCACGCCCCCCAGGGCAAGAACATCGGTCATTTTCTTGAAAATCAGGGAATATTTATCGATATGCGGGGACGGTATCTCGGTGAAATCGTATCGGGCAATCGGCTTATGCGTCGGCGCAACTCCCCGCATAGGTCTATGAACTATGGATCTTATGGAAACTACGGAAATGCTGGAAACTACGGAAATCCGGGCAACCACGGCAGCATAGGTTCCGTAGGTGGCTTTGAAGATGTTCCCGACGAACGACTCATCTAAGAGCCGCTAACACATAATTTAGATGTACGGTCCCAGGAAGTCATGGTGCATCTTCAGCCTGGAACAGGAGAAAGCACTATGGCAATCCGCCTGCATGGCAGCGCCCGCACAACGCCGCGTATCCGCGCAGAGCTCCAGCTAGCGACCGGCTCCCATCGGTCCTTGGCCAAGCTCTACGGCATCAATCCCAAGACCGTGGCCAAGTGGCGTGCCCGCACCTCGGTGCTCTACGAGCCTATGGGTCCTCGGGACAGAGCAAGCCGGCATCTTTCTCAAGAGCAAGAACATCTGGCAATTGCGTTACGCAAGCAAGGGCATTTGTCGCTGGACGATCTCATGGGACAGCTCCTGGAGACAGCACCCAAGCTCAGCCGCAGCGCCTTGCATCGATGCCTGCAGCGTCACGGAATCAGCCGACAACCCGTAACGCACCTGCCACGAAGGCACGGAAAGTTTGAAGAAACGACGCTGGGCTTCGTGCACATCGACAGCGCTGAAATGAAGATCTCCAGTGGCAGACAGCACATGTTTGTCGCCATAGATCGCGTCACAAAATTCACGCATGTCGCGTTCTTTGACAGGGCCACGAAAGCCAATGCAGCACAGTTCCTTCGGCAGGTGCTTGTGGCCTTCCCGTACCGCATACATACCGTTCTGACGGACAACGGCATGGCCTTTACGTGACTAGAACGCTTCAGAGGCGGCGTCACCGACACATGCATCGGTCACATCTTTGAACGCATCTGCAAGTTCAACGGTGTCGATAAAAGGCACACCAAGCCATATCACCCCTGGACGAACGGCATGGTCGAGCGCATGAACCGGACCATCAAGGAATCCACGATAAAGGCGTACGAGTACGAGGGACTGGAGCAGCTACGGGAGCATGTCCAGGCCTTCATACAAAGCTACAACTTCGGCAAACACTTGAAGGCGCTCAGGTGGAAGACACCATTCCGGGCGATTTGCGAGGCATGGGAAAAAGATCCAAGCCGCTTTAGACTTCATCCGCACCATCTCACTGTGGGACTGAACATCTAAGCCCGAGCCAAGCGTTTTTGCAGCCCATCGTCGCCTTGGTTGAGGCGCTGTTGCACCAGCTTGGCGGCGGCTTGCGGATCATTCGCCAGCTGCGCGGAGAGTTGTGCCTCAATGGCCTGGGCCGCATCCAACTCGATATGGCGCTGTGGCTTGCGGGTGCCGCTGACAGGGTGCTGCGAATCGGTTACGACCCAGACCTCAGTGGCGGTTGCGCCGCTGGCAAATAGCGTGATGGCCAATGCCAAGGGAAAACACCGAGCCCGCACCTGAACGGCGGAATGGACTGTGCGCACGTGGACGCTCCAAGAGTTCATGATTGCGCAAGTGCAGCGCATCGCGCCCCAGAGCGCGAGAAACAATCGGATATCATCGACTGCGGTTTCTGAATGTTACAGGCCGCCAGTTGGTGCGCTTGGCGATGGGAACTGCCTGGTGCGTACAGCGTGCATGGCCTGTCATGGATGAGTTAAATTTTTGAGAGGGATTTCGGATGCGAAAGCCGCTATTTATTGCGATTGGCGTGCATAAGCCAAAGGGCATGGAAACGCTGCCAGGCGTACTGGAAGCCGTGGACAAGATGGCTGAATGGGCCGCTAAGTCGTATGATGTGTGCGTCTTTAATGATCGAGAAAATCCTGTCGACATCGCCTCCATTCGATCAGTACTCACTCCAAAAGAAGACGATGGAACAACGGACCCCTCGTTTTTGCTCGATAGAAAGCGAATTGTTGTCTATTTCTGTGGCCATGGCTTCGCGGATTGGCCGGACCAATATTTTATCTTATCTGCCGGCCCCAATCAGTGGAATGAACGCATAAGTGCAAATGCATTTCGCGAAGCATTGGCTTCCTATGAGCCAAAGCAGATTGCGTTTATTAGCGATGCTTGCCGGTCACCAATTGCGCTCAGAGGCGTAGCCAATCCAGTGCTGGATGTTCTTGAAGGAAGTCCGAAGAATTATCAGAAGGATGTTTTTTACTCTTGCCAAAACGGCACAAGCTCATTTATAGCGCCTGCAAAAGATGGCCAGCCAGCCTATCCTATTTTTTCCTCCATATTACTTGACGCGCTGTCTGGGCCAAGGGGCGCAAATTTGGATCGAATTTTACTCACATCAAACCGCCAAGTGGTTACCAGTCAAAGTCTGGCCGATTATCTGGAGGAATATGTTCCGTCGGCGGCACTGGCCGTGGGTCAGGTGCAAAATACGCAATGTGACGCTGGATTCCGCCCTGTAGAACATATTTATGCAATTTTTGACGATCTTCCGCAAGAGCCGGATTTTGGGGAATTATTGGGTAGCGCGGAATCTTCCCATATGGGTATTTCGGAATTAATTGTTGACTATTTTGATGTCAGCAATAGACTTTCGGAAAATGAAAACGGAAAATCGAAAAACATTTCGCATGAATCCGCAAAATTTGCAGCACAGTTCAGGGAACAGGAAAAATTTGAAACACGTCAAAATGATCGATTTAAGTCCTCTCGTTCGAATTGGAGGCGCTCATTAGTTGACCATATTTATGGTGAATTAAAATATAAAATACCCAAGCCAGGTTTAGTGGTGATTGGTGGCAAAGAATGCAATGTGTCTTCGCAGAAAATAGAGTGGCAAAGAGCTGCAGAAGATACAGTGGAGCCAACACCCCATGGAGCGGTAAAGGTGTTTTTTGATGCAAAGGAAAATCTTTCGCCCCATGGAACGACAGTTTGTCTTGAATTCAATGGAAGTGCGATAAGCCTTATCCCCATGATGCCCTTAATGTTCTGCGTTTGCTTTCCTAAAACATATGAGCAAAATATAGAAGGACTGGAGTCCCTCAGTTGGAAATCGTTTTTTGGCCCTAATAGAGAACCGATGGGTTTGAGTTCTGTTGAGGCATTGAAGGGGCTGACTAGAGGTTTTTTAAAATCAGCCGACGCCGCCAAAATTCTTGAATCCATGCGAGGCAAGAAACACTTTGATCCTATGCTCGGCATAGTTTCCGCATACTTGTACAAAGCAGCAGGGGATATTAACAATATCCGTCGCATGGCATTTTATTACCATTACCACGAACAACCCATTCCGTTTGATATTGCCCTGTTAAGCGGGATTCCATTGAGCAAAAAAGATACTGGTTTTTTTGTAGATTTACCACCGGTTGAAGCAGAAAATCCTCCCTACGCCGATTCGCCCAGATTTACATTTGAGGCAACCCGAGAAGTTGCTTCTGCACCGGTTGCAGGGTTGACACCCCTGCTTAGAGCTGGCTGGTCATACATGCAAAATAGTCCACATCAGTTTCATAAAACCTGCTGGGAATTTATTGAAAATTTAGCGCCTTCACCAATTTCCACCTTTGCAGGAAAGAAAGCCGTTGCGGCCATCTCCTCAGCTTTTAAAGGAGCCTCGTCATGAGATTGGTACTCGTACATGGAATCAATAATGAAAAATCCACCGTCCAGGAAATTCAAGCGCGCTGGATGACCGCACTCAACGCGGGCTGGGAAAGCCTGGGGCTCACGCCAAGTCAAGCGTTCACGGTAGACACCGCGTATTACGCGGATGTCCTCGCGCAAGCCAGCACTCAAGGCACTGCCGTGGTGGAAATGGGCGGCGGGCAAGTTTCCTCGGGTTTGGCCATTGAATTTCTGCGCGCCTATGCTGAAGAAGCCGGCATCACTGAAGAGGAACTACAAGCGGCCGCTGCGCAAGCAGGCGTGCCCTTGCAGGCGGTAGCGCAAGGCGTTCCCCACGAAGGCTGGGTTATCGCATTCGCCAATGTGCTGGAACGTTTGCTGCCCACCAAGGGCAAGTACGTTGCCAAACTTTTTCTCAAACAAGCATCGGTATATATCGGCGATCCCGCATTGACAGCCAAAATAGATGCCTTGGTAAAAAAACAGGTATTTGAGGGCAAATCCGATCCCGCAATTATTATCGGCCATTCCCTCGGCTCGGTGGTAAGTTATCGACTTTTGGCCAGCGAGCCACTAGCTAACCGCGTATGCCCGCTGTTCGTGACCCTGGGCTCGCCCCTGAGTGTGGCGATTTTCCGCCCGATTCTGCCCAAGCGCGGCATGCTGCCCACCCCGCCGATAGGGCGGTGGATCAATGGTCGCAATAAAGAAGATTTCATCACTTTGGGAAAAGCGATTGTCAAAAAATCCATTGGCTTCGATGGCGTCGAAGATATTACCGATGTGATCGATAATAAAGACAATCGCCATGACATTGAGGCTTATCTGCGCAGCCCGAAAATCGCGCAAGCTATCTACGACGCCATTCACGCAACGCCTGTAGCAAACCCGTAAGTGGTCTGAGAAGGCTGCCGCCATCGAGCGCAAGGCACTTGATGGCGACAAGTGGATAAACGACTGGAATGAAGCGGGCTCGCTCAAATCAAGCCGGACTCGGCCAAGGAAAAGGGCTCGCCCTTGCCGATGATTAGATGATCCAGCAAACGCACATCAATGAGCTTTAGACTGGCTAACACCACCGATCGACGAAGCGTGCGCAGATGATCGCTGCCGCCAATTTCAGCAACGATTCGTGGATATCCAGCCGTCTTTCAAAGCGGATTCGCAGCTTGCCAAAGCCTGCAAACAAGCTGTGCGTCCTTTCCACTACCCACCGGTGCTTGCCCAGTCGCTCGCTACTCTCAACGCCTCGCCTGGCAATGCGGCTGGCGATGCCCCGTTGTCGCAAGTGCGCACGGCATCGCTTGAAGTCGTAACCTTTGTCGGCGTGCAGCTTCGATGGTCTTTTGCGGGGACGTCCTGGCAGGCCAGCAATCGCAGGAATCGCGTCCACGCACCTCTCGAACATCTTGGAGTCGTGCCGGTTCGCGCCGCTGACCAAGATCACCAGAGGAATGCCCCTGGCATCTACAACGATGTGTCGCTTGGAGCCGAGCTTGCCTGTGTCCGTGGGGTTGGGGCCCGTTTCCTGGCCCCCCGGGGGCTTGGTATCGAGGAGCCATCAATGCTGGCCCGGCTCCAATCGATCAAAAGATGCCGATGCGGGCGAATTCATCGCTAGCTGCGAACTTGTGCGCACCGGCTTTGGCAAAGGGAACGAAGGCAGGGATCAGGGGTTGTAACTGTCGCCACAGTTCTTTGCCTACGGGACGTCGTGCCATGAGGGCAACGAGCACAACTGCTTTGCGGTGGGCTCTGACCAAGTGGTGTGAGTCACTTTACGCGGTAGCCAAGTATTCCTGATGCTTAGGATTTCACTCTAATTCTTGGGTGTGATTGGCGCCACAATTGGCACCAAAACACGCCACACTTTTTTGTTGTGCAATGTCGATTTGCAGACGACTTGAACGCTTTTTCTGGCTGGTCCACCGTCCGATGGAGCCCAATCTGATTCAAGAGAAGTAGCGCATTGCTCAACTATTATCTTTGGATTGACACGCGCAGTAGTGAATTCCGTTTTTTGGCGTTTGTTTTCTTCTTTCAAAAACTCATCTGCGGATCTCTTTATTTCTTGCAAATCTTGAATTGGCGGCAAAGCATCTTCACCGGCAGACGTGATACCGGAAATCATCAATCCGACGAGTATGAATATAATTTTCATCATCATTTTTGCACCGTCAATTTACCCACATAGCGTCCGTCTGGCGTACGATGGCTAATCAAAGCCTTGTAGATCGCGTTCCACTTATTCAAATCCATGACAGTAACACATCCTTCTGATATATTTCCAAGGTGGATGAATCTGCTGTTATCCCCAAATTCGATCGGAAACCATACCTGATCTGAGCGCAGACTGGGTTCGACCTGTGTTCTATAGAATTCGGTCATATTCTTGTCGTGTGGATTTGGCGGTACAAGAATCTTATAGATCCCAGGGGGAATCGGTGTGAAGCCGCCCTCAATCGTAACTGCGCCAAGATCCGTGTTCAGTGTCACTAAAGCGCTGATGCCGTCAACAATCAAGGTGCCAGTTTGCTGTTTGTATTTCTCACCTCTCGCTCTGGAATACACCTCATCAATGGCCCCATATTTAACTATGACCTGAGCACCAGCTTGCTTTGGCGCATTTGATCCGAGATATTCTTTCGCGTTATTTTCACCAAGGCTGGCTATTTTATTCTTCTGACCTCCATCCAGAATTTTGAAATAGACGCGGTTATGAGAAATATCTGTGATTTGCAGTCTTGTATATTCCAGCAATGGAACCCAGACGCCAGATGACTTCAATGCAACTGATAACCAACCAGATGCCGGCACCTTATTGACGTAGACAATTTTTCCAATAGTAAAACCCATACTTCCTCCCTCATGATTCGTTTTCGCAAAAAATTCTGATATTGCCCTGATTGCCACAGCATTGACTTTTTTCTGTAGTCTAGTTTGACGCAGTGGCCGCGCCAAATACGGATTCAATTTTTTACATTTCGGCATGAATGATCAGCACTTCGCTGATGCAGTGCTCTATGGATTGATCTTGACTAGCACCCAAAGTATCCTCGACTCCGCTCCGAGTCACTTCATATCGAACCCCGTCATTCGACATGAATGACGCTAGTGGGCTACCCGTCTTGAGTAGCCGCATTTGGCTATCCAGATGGGCGCTGTCGCCCATTGCTCGAAATGCTGTCTTCCATCTGCGTGCCCCAAAACGCTTGCTGGAGCTAAGGCTTTGAACGACTGCGTGGACTTGCTCCCGCATTTGCATCAAATCCTCGTACTCATACGCCTTGGTTGGAATCTTGGATAGTCGGCGCTGCGACTGAACCTGAGGGGCCTCGGCTGGACCAGTTGGGACAAGGACGAAACGGGAATAGCACACAGTTGGCATGGTTGCACCCGCACAACGCTGCGCATCCCCTCAGAACACCGGCAGGCGAGCGGCCCACATCGGGCTTTGCCCAGGCTCCACAGCGTCAACCCTGCATACAGCCCCCTGCAGCCCCTGCGCCGTATAACGTCTTGACACGCTTTTGGGCTGCAAGATGGCTGCGCACCTCCGAAATCCTTGGAACACTCTGCGCCACGCGCCGAAGAGCGAGGCAGTTCGTTGCCACGCCCCGGCCTCTGCCTGAAAGCCCACAATGCACCCCACACCACAGGCTGCAGCCTCCACGCTGCAGCCGCCCGACCGCGCGCCCGCGGATTCCTTGCCTGCCTGCGCAGAGCCCGGCCACCTCGGCCACGAACCGAAGAGCTCCCTGATTCCTCCCGCCCTGGCCTCCTCCCTTGCGGCCGCGCTGCTGGTGGCCTGCGGGGGCGGTGGGGGCGATTCAGCCCCCGGCACCGGCACTGGCGGCACGGGCGCCGGCCCTGGTGGCGGAACCGGTACGGGCACCACGGCCACCCCCGCCAGCGACGAAGAGGCCGCGCGTTTCCTGCTGCAGGCGCAGTTCTCGGCCACCGACGAGGAGATCGCAGCGCTGCGCGCCAAGGGCTACGGCCCCTGGCTGGCCGAGCAGTTCGCGCTGCCCGTGGACACCACGGGCACGGCCTGGCTGATGCAGCGCGGCTACGGCGTGGCAGAGGCCGGCACGCGCTACGACAACGTCTCGTATCCCTCCGACTTCATGCTCTGGAGCCAGCTTTTCACGGAGCGCGACGCCGTGCGCAAGCGTGTGGCATTGGCGCTGTCGGAGATCATGGTGGTCTCCACCACGGGGCTGGAGCAGCCCTGGAGCATCTTCCTGGCCTCCGGCTACTGGGATCTGCTGAACCAGCATGCCTTCGGCAACTTCCGCACGCTGCTGGAGGCCGTCACGCTCAGCCCGGCCATGGGCATCTACCTGAGCACGCGCGGCAACCAGAAGGAAGACGCCCGCAGCGGCCGCCAGCCCGACGAGAACTACGCCCGCGAGGTGATGCAGCTGTTCACCATCGGACTCTACCGCCTCAACCCCGACGGCACCGAGCAGCGCGACGGCAGCGGCAACCGCATCGACACCTATTCGGCAGCCGATGTGAGCAACCTGGCGCGCGTCTTCACCGGCTACGACTACGACACCAGCAAGAACCAGCCCACCAACCTGAGCGGCAGCACGGTGACGGGGCTGCAGCAGGCGCTGCTGCCCATGGCCTTCAACGCCGCGCGCCATTCCACGCTGGCCGCCACTTTCCTGGGCACCACCGTGGCTGCGGGCACGTCGGGGCCAGCGGCGCTGAAGGCGGCGCTGGATACGCTGTTCAACCACCCCAACGTGGGGCCCTTCATCGGGCGACAGCTGATCCAGCGCCTGGTCACCAGCAACCCCAGCCCTGCCTATGTGGGGCGCGTGGCCGCCGCCTTCGCCGACAACGGCAGCGGCACGCGGGGCGACCTGCGCGCCGTGATCGCCACCGTGCTGCTGGACCCGGAGGCGCGCGGCGCGGCAGGGCTTGCCAGTCCCCAGTACGGCCGCCTGCGCGAGCCCATGGTGCGCTTCGTGCAGTGGGGCCGCACCTTCGGGCTGCGGTCGGCACGCGGCACCTGGAAGATCGACAACCTGAGCGACCCGGGCACCCGTCTGGGCCAGAGCCCGCTGCGCTCGGGCTCGGTGTTCAACTTCTTCCGCCCAGGCTACGTGCCGCCCTCCACGCCCCTGGCCACGACGGGCCAGGTGGCGCCGGAGTTCCAGATCATCACCGAGACCAGCGTGAGCGGCTACCTGAACTTCATGCAGAACGTGATCCGCTTCGGCTACTACGTGAACGCGCCAGACCTGCCCCAGGGCGGCAGCAGCGCAGCCAACGGCTTCGACATCACCTGCAGCTACGCCAACCTGCTGCCCCTGGTGGCCGACGCCGCCGCGCTGGTGCGCAAGGTGGCGCTGCTGCTGTCGGCAGGGCAGGTATCGGCCGCCACGCAGGCGCGCATCGTGGCAGCGCTCAATGCCACGCCGGTGACGGCCACCAGCAACACCGCCACCCAGCTCAACCGCGTGGCAGCCGCCGTGCTGCTGGTGATGGCCAGCCCCGAATATCTGGTGCAGAAGTGACCGAACAAGTGACCGAACGTCTGCAAAGCAAAGCGACATCTCCATGAATTTCATCGACCCCGCCCGCCACACGCGCCGCGCATTCCTGCGCCGCAGCACGCAACTGGCCGCCGCCGGTACCGCCCTGCCCTTCGCCCTGAATCTTGCCGCGCTGGGCGAGGCCGCCGCCTTCGAGGCAAGCGACTACAAGGCGCTGGTCTGCGTCTTCCTCTATGGCGGCTGCGACTACGCCAACACCGTCGTGCCCTACGACAGCACCCGCTACGGGCAGTACTCCGCCATCCGCGGCGGCAACAGCGACGGCACGGCCGGTGGCATTGCCCTGGCCCGCGCCGCGCTGGGCAATACGCTGCTGCAGCCCCGCACGGCGCTGGCCGGTGGCATGCAGTACGCGCTGCACCCATCCATGACGGGCCTGGCCGGCCTCTTCAACGCGGGCCGCGCTGCGGTGCAACTGAACGTCGGCCCGCTGCTGGTGCCGCTCACGCGGGCCCAATATGCCACCGGCGACCGGCGCAGCTACCCGCTGCCGCCCAAGCTTTTCTCGCACAACGACCAGCAGTCGGTCTGGCAGTCGCAGGGCGCAGAAGGCTCCACTCTGGGCTGGGGTGGCAACCTGGGCGACCTGGCGCTGTCGTCCAACGCCACGTCGCTCTTCACCTGTATCTCGGCCACGGGCAACGCCGTGTTTCTCTCGGGCGACCAGGCGCTGCAGTACCAGATCAGCCCGGGCGGCGCCGTGCCCATCAACGCCGTCAAGGGCACCAGCGTCTATGGATCGACCGCCGTGCGCGGCCTGTTGAGCGAGCTGGTGCAGACGGCCGGCAGCCACGCGATGGAGGCCGAGTACGCCCGCGTCACGCAGCGCTCCATCAGTGCCGAGGGGCAGATCTCTTCAGCCCTCTCCAGCGCCAGCCTGTCCACCGCCTTTCCTGCCAACAACCCGCTGGCCGACCAGCTCAAGGTGGTGGCCCGGCTCATCGCCGGACGCAACGCGCTGGGCACGCGCCGGCAGGTGTTCTTCGTCTCGCTGGGCGGGTTCGACCTGCACGACAACCTGATCGCCAACCAGCCGCAGCTGCTCGACAAGGTAAGCAGCGCCATGACGGCCTTCTACAACGCCACGGCCGAACTCGGCGTGGCCGACAAGGTCACGGCCTTCACCGCGTCGGACTTCGGCCGCACGCTGACTTCCAACGGCGACGGCTCCGACCATGGCTGGGGCAGCCACCACTTCGTGGTGGGCGGCGCGGTGCGTGGCGCGTCCTTCTATGGCGCGCCGCCGCCCATCAGCGTGGGAAACGGCAGCGGCAGCGAGGACCAGTGGCATGTCGGACAGGGGCGCCTGTTGCCCAGCACTGCCGTGGACCAGTACGCCGCCACCCTGGCGCGCTGGTTCGGCGTGGCGAATACCGAGCTGGCGGGGGTGCTGCCGCACATCGGCAACTTCGGCGGCTCGGCGTATCCCATCGATCTGGGGTTCATGGGCTGACGCCGTGCGCGCCGGGCCTGCACGGCCGATTCGAGTCAGCCTCTGGGTGGCCCTGAGGGCGCCTTTGACAATTCCGAATTTTCAAGGACCGGGATTGCGAAGACGATGGGGCCACTCAGTTCAAGTGGAGACAAAAATGCGATTCGAATTCCGCCCAATTGCCACACCAATTGCCACGCTGGCCCGGCATGCACGGCACGGCTTGTTCATCGCAGCGGCCCTATCCGGCGCGCTGGCGCAGGCGGCACCGCTGCCGTTGGACATGGCCACGACTTCCGAGCAGCGGTTTCAACTGGCCCTGGAGGCGCAGACTGCGGGTGACTACGCCGCCATGCTCGCGTTGCTGCGCCAGGCGGCCCGGGATGGCGAGCCACAAGCCCAGGAAACACTGGCATGGATTCTTCTGGCAGGCCCAACCCTGTATGGCACCGCGGTGAAAGCGGATCGCTGCGAAGCAGTGCATTGGCTGCGGCAAGCCGTTGCAAAAGGGAATCAAACGGCCAAAAGCCAGCTGGATTTCCTGAACCGCCTGCGCAATGCGCCGAGTGGCAAGATGGCGTGCACATCCGAGTGGGAAGGGTGATATGCGCAAAATCATTTTCGGATCGCAGCGCCATCCTCAAGAATGCGCTGCGGGTGCAACGCCACTGGTACCACGCCTGGAGCCCTGACCACCGCACCACGGACTTGTGCCCGTCCTCGCCCTGCCCTCACCCCGCATTCATCCCGCATTCACCAGCGCCTTCGCAAACGCCCCTTCGCCCGCCACAGTCAACACCAGTTTTTGTGTCGCCCGCGTCGCAGCCACATAGAACAGTTTGGCCTCGTCCGCCGCATCTTCGCCTTCACGCGGCATCTGCCCCACTCCTGCAACGGCCACGACCGGAAACTCCAATCCCTTGCTGGCGTGCATTGTCATCACTTTGATGGTGTCGGCCAGTGGATCGAAGTCACCTGAACGATGTCGCACGCGATGCGGCAGTTTTCGGCGGCCAAGTGCCATGGCGCACTGGTTCATGGAGTCGTGATCGCGGCACAGGATGGCCATGTCACCCCAGGCGTGGCCTTCCTGATGCGCCGCAGCCAGCAGCTCGGCGATCTTGGCGGGTTCGTCCCGCAAGCTCGGCAGGCGCACGATCAGCGGCTCCTGCCCTTCGCGGCCGCAGCTGATGGGTTGCACCAGCGGAACACCGTCATCATCCTGGGCATTGGGTTGCAGGAACTCGGCGGCGACGCGGTTGGCAATTTGCAGAATCTGCCTGGTGTTGCGGTAGTTGATCTTGAGAATGGTCGTGCGCCCAGAGGCCTGGATTCCCACGCTCTTGAAGCTGAAGCCACGCGCCTTGCTCTTGCCATAGATGTTCTGGGCGCTGTCGTACAGGATCAAAAGGCTGTTGGTCTCGGGGTCCACCATCTGGGTGACGAGCTTGAGCCATTCAGGCTGAAAGTCGTGCCCCTCGTCGACCATCACGGCCTGGTATTGCCCGGACGGAATCTGTTGCCGGTCCACGCCGCGAATCACAAACTCCACCATCTGATCAAACATGCCCGGGCCCTGAGCGGGTAGCGTCTGGCCATAGGCCACCAACTGCTGGCGGCACCATTTGTGGAAGTTGCGGGCATGCACCCGATCGGCCAGGCCCTTGGCCGCAAACCAGGCATTGAGCTTCACGGCCAAGGGCTCGTTGTAGCAGAGCACGAGGATGGGCTTGGTCGAAGCGGTCTTGGCCAGGTGTTCCGCACGATAGCCAAGAATCATGGTCTTGCCTGAGCCGGCAACTCCGTGGATCACGCGATGCCCATCGCCCAGGCTGCGCGCGAGTTGCTCCTGCTGCAAGTCCATGACGCGCATGATGTCCGGCAGCTCGTCCGCGTCTTCCGGCAGAAGGCTGCCTTGCACCGGAACACGCACCTGCGGGAACATGATCCACCGCGTGCGCTCGAGCTGCGGCACCGACATGGCTTTGCCGAAAGCGTGGGGGAACATGTTCCACAGGCGCTGCTGAAAAGCCTCCGCATCAACGGATTCCAGCATCTCATCCTTGCAGATGACCAGATGCGCATCAATCGTCTGGTCCAGTGCAGACTCTTCGAACTGCTTGCGCGTGATGTTGGTGAACACCACGCCGCTGCCCCAGGGAAATGCCAGCTTTCCCTGATGAGGGCCTTCGCCGTGAATGAGTTGCTGATCCCGCTCCAGTGCATTGACCACTTGAATGGCGCAGTGTCGCGCCTGGGCTGCCGGATTGATGACGACCTTGGGTCTTCCATCCACGATGAGCGTCCAGGCCTGTTTGGTCGCCTCTTGAACCGTCTCGAGCCGCCAATCCTTGGTCTCAAGAATCAGAACGCCCCTGCGTGGATGAATGACGACAAAGTCAGGATGCGTCTGCTTGGGGCCGATGGGCACGTCATACCAGAGCATGTAATCGTCTTCGAGCTTTTGCTCCAAACGCTCGGCCAGCCGTCGCTCGCCAGGCGTCATGCGCCCAACGCACGCTCCCATCGCAGGAATCAGTACCGCCACTTTCTTCTCCTCCACAGAGCGGCTGAGGATACCGCACGCACCATCTCTTCAGGAATTCGATGACTGGCCAATCCCAAGCCATCGAAAATCCGGAATTGAATTCTGAACGGCTCTCTGTTGAATTTCCTCGACTCACGCGGAAACCAGCATGGAATTTGAAGGCGCTTCTGAAATGACCAAGCAGAGGAGGATTTGATTGTGAAAGTGCTTGGCTCAGACGTATGCCTGCCATCTACGCACTCGACGACTACCGCTTTGGGCAATGCCGTAAGACTGCTGGAGGTCGAAAGGTCCAGCCATTGCGGCAACGCCGCACTTTCGCCGCAACGGCGGCGCTGCTCCGTGCAGATGCCATAGGAAGCGGCATCAGCGTTGCGGCCCGTCGCAGCGCCTTCGCGCTGGACGAACCGCCCTGAATTACCGTGGCCCCGTTGTCTTGCCTATGCAATGCAGTCGCAGTCGCAGTCGTTCAGGGAGCGCCGTATTCGCTCAGTTTCTTGCTGAACTTAAAGGTCCAAAGTCGCTGCGTGCGATCGTTGACGTCATTGGTGGTAAAGCGCAGGCTCGCCGCGCCCTTGGCGCATTGGCCGTCGTTCACGATCCTGCCGTCGGCGTCCACCATGCATTTGGTGACGTTCGAGCCTTCGATTTCCTTGCCGCTGGCGTCCAGCACGGCCAGCGAAACACCGAAGTCGGTGTCGTTGGTCAGCGCCAGCGTGTAGTCATCAACCAGTGCCAGGCCTTCGGCCTTCTCGGCCACCCAGCCGGTGGCGTTCAGGTTGAAGAGCCGGGTCTTCTTGAGCGTCACGACCTTGGAATAGTCCGAGCCATTGACCGGCTTGCCAGTCAGGCTGCTCTTTTCCAGGTCGGAGCCCAGCGCGGTGATGTCGGTGGCGTTGGCCGGAAATTCGATCAGAACCAGGTCGTTGAAGACTTTCTTGTCCTTGCCCGTGCCTTGCTCGATGGCGATGAATTTCCCCTTGCCCAGTGAGACCACATCACCCAGCTTGGCATTGCCGGTCTTGCCTTGGTTGTACCAGCGGCTGTCCACGGGCAAGGCAAACAGGCGGGTTTTCTCGGTGGTCGGGTCAAATTCCACCCAGCGCACAAAGCGAGCGTAGTCGCGCACGTTCTCCGACTTGCCCGTGGCGTCGGCAACGGCAGCGGTGGTGTAGTCGGCCTTGCCGTCGTCCAGGGGGCTTTGCAGGAAACCGTGCAGCTTGCCGCTGGCCACATCAATGCTCAGCCCCTCCATGCCACGGTTGGCGCGGCGCTTGGCGAGAATGGCCGGCAGATCGGCCGCGCCGGTGCCGGGCCCGTATTTCTTCTGGATGATGCCGGTCGCCGGGTCGATCTTCACGATGAAGGGTCCGTATTCGTCGGACACCCACAGCACATTGCGTGCGGCATCCACCACCACGGATTCTGTGTCCAGGCCGAATTCGCTGTAGCCCTTGGCCTTGCCGGGATAGGTGAAGGTGTCGTCCAGGACTTGCTCGCCCGTGTTGCCTGTGATGCCCCGTGGCTGCACGCGGCCGTTGGCGTTCTGTGTGGCGCTGAATCTGAGCGGCAGGGTGGAGACGAGCCTGGCTCCGTCCTTTCCGAGGGCGATCACGCCGATAGACGGAGTGAAGTTGGGCGAGGGAAACACCGTGGAACTGGCAAAGCCCGCGGGATTGGAGCCGTCGGTGATCTGCGTGACCGGGCCGGTGGTCGCGTTCGGGCCGCGATCGGTGATGGCGTAGAACTCCAGCGTGCCGTCGGCACGCCTGCCCTTCAAGGCCAGGCCCGAACCGTAGGCTGGCAGAAAGCCCTTGGGAAAATCGGCCTTGGTGGCGGGGTGTTGGCCTTCGTAGGGGAAATAGAACCTGTCGTCGAACTGGACTTCCTGGCGCGTGACGGTGGCGCGGATGCTGCCGACGCCGGTGGTCTGCGTCACCGTCTCGGAGCCGGCGGCCTGGAGCGGGCGGGTGTCGGCGCAGGCGCTCAGCAAGGCAGCCGCGGCGGCGATCACTGCCACCAGGCAGGGAGAAGAATTGGGGGGTCGCATGGCGAGTAGGTCTTGAGAAGAAGAGGCAAGCCTGATAGGTAGATAGGCAGATCGGCAGGCCCTGCGTGGCAAGGGCCTGCCCAAGCTTGAAGGCTTCGTTTCTGGAAAAGGCGCTGCGCCGCTCAGAACGAGTGGCTGATGCCCAGATCCACACCGGTCGAGCCGGCGTTGGCCACACCCGCAGGGCCGCCAATCAGGCCGACGCTGGCGCCGTTCTTGTTGTTCACACGCGCCAGACCTGCGTACAGAGAGGTGCGCTTGGAGAAGTCGTAGACATATCCGATCGAATACTTGTCGGCCTTGCCGCCGCTGCGCGTGAGGGCAGAGGCGTTGCCGCTGAACTTGGCGCTGGCGTACTTGACGCGCAAGCTGCCTGGCCCCATGGGGATGGTCGCGCCCAGGTAGAAGCCGTCCACCTTCCCGGAGGTTGCGCCGTTGACGGGCTCCCACTTCAGGCTGTTGTATCCGCCATTGAGCAGGAAACTGCCGAAGTTGTACGAGGCGCCCAGCACCAGATCTTCCAGATCGCTGGTTGCGGCGATGGCGCTGGGTGAAGCCACGGCTGCGGTGCCGTCGATCCTGCCGTAGCCGATACCCACGTTCAGCGGGCCAGAGCGATAGCCCAGGTTGCCGCCTATGTACCTGCGGGCCTTGCTTGCGCCAGAGCCGGAGGCGTTCTCGTCGCCAAAGGAAACCGAGAACTGGCCATAGATACCGCCCAGGTCGCTCGGCAGGAAGTAGCCCACGGCGTTGCTGATGCGCGTGCGGTCGACCACGCCGCTTTGGCTGGCGGCGTTGTAGGCAGTCTGGCGGATCGTCTGGAACAGATTGGCCTGCACACCGGTGGTGGTGTCGGGGCCCGCGAAAGCGGTGAAGATGTTGTAGCTGGGGGTGTAGTCGCGACCCAGCCGGATTTCACCCCAGGAATTGTTGCTCAGCCCGATCGTGGAGCGGCGCTCGAAGCCAAGGGAGCCGCTGCTGCCGCCAGAGCCGACATCGGGGTTGAGGCCGCCTTCAAGCCAGAGCTGAGCTCGGTTGCCGCCGCCTAGGTCCTCCGTGCCGCGCAAGCCAAGCAAGCTGGTCTTGCCTTGGCTGGAGTTCAGCGCATTGAGCCTGTTGCTGCCGGACTTGGCAATGGTGACGCCGACGTCCACCACACCAAAAATGGTGACGGAAGATTGTGCCAAGGCCAGGCTGGAAGAAGAGGCGAAGAATGTGCCCATCGCGAGTCCCAGAATGCGCGAGCACGTTTTTTGATTTTTCATTGGCGAGATACGAACTGAACTTATTAATGAGAATGACGGTAGCCTCCTGCCACCGCTGCGGGAACTCTAGGCAACACATAAGTATTCTTCGTGACAGCTGTGCCGTGTGACATGAAAGTCACAGCAGCGGCGGTGCCTGCGGCACGTTTCCCGCAGGGAAGCCCCATCGCCGCCACCCTTCAGCCATGGCCTGCACGACGGGGCAGATCATTCATTGCCGATTTGTTTGATTCATATTCGAGAAATTGGCGGAAATATGCATTCTTTTGCCATTTTCCCAATAAGGTTCTCGACTTCCATATTTTCAATGGCACATTTCGAGCGTTCGTCGACCGATTCATCGGTCATTGGGGACCCAAATCAGCCCATTGCACGGCCAGTTCAACCCCATAGTCCCTGGGAGGGCGAAGTCCCACAAGAATTGCCGCACCGAGGACTGCAGCCTCAACATCGGTCGCACCAGCAGTCACAGCTATGATCCCCAGCAGCATCGCCGTCCCCGCCAGCGGCGAGCTGTCCCCTCTCCTCCACCCAACGCCCCGCTCCATCCCCCCATGATCCAAGAGTCCGAAGAGATTGCCCTGCTTCGCGAGGAAAACGCCCGGCTGCGGGCGCAACTGGCGATTGCCACGGCGGGCCATGCCAGCGCCGTACAGGGCGCGGGCGCCAGCGATCAGGACCCCTTCGATGCGCAGGTGGCAGACCAGAAGACGCTGTTCTCGGATTTCATCGAGCATCTGCCGATAGGCCTGTGCCTGGTGAGCAAGGGCGGCAAGGTGCTGATGTCCAACCCGGCCTACCGCCATTTCCTGCCGGAGACCCCCATCCCTTCGCTGCTGTCGGCCGAGGAAGACCGGGGGCGCTGGCGCAGTTGGGACAAGGACGGCAAGCCCGTCCCCCGCGACCAGTTTGTGGCTGCCCGCGCGTTCCGCGGGGAGCTGGTGGTGCCGGGTGTTGACTGTGTCTATGACACGCCCCAGGGGCTCGAAGTATGGACGCGCGTGTTCGGGGTGCCGCTGCGCAATGCGGACAAGGAAGTCGTGGCCACGGCCATCGCCATTTTGGACATCGATGCGGAACGGCGGGCGCTGGACATGTTGCGCCAGAGCGAGGAACGGCTGGATGCGCTGGTGCGGTCCTCCTCGGAGGTGCGCTACTCCATCAGTGCGGACTGGAGCGAGCTGCACCAGTTGGCAGGCGGCGGGTTCATCCCCGACACGCAGGCGTCCAACACGAACTGGCTGGAAGACTACATCCCCCCGGAGGACCGCGACCTGGTGCGCGCGGAGATCGCGCGGGCCATCCGCACGAAGACGGACTACGTGATCGAGCACCGGGTGAACCAGGTCGATGGCAGCGTGGGCTGGGCGTTCTCGCGCGCCGTGCCGCTGTTCGATGCCGCAGGCGCCATCACCGGCTGGCTGGGAGCGGCCTCCGACATCACCGAGCGCAAGCAGGCCCAGGCCGCGCTGGAGCGCTTGAATGCCACGCTGGAGGAACAGGTGGCAGAGCGCACGGCCGACCGCAACGCACTGTGGCAGCTGTCTTCCGACATCATGATGCGTTGCACGTTCGAGGGCATCATCACTGCGGTCAACCCGGCCTGGACCGAGGTATTGGGCTGGCGTGAAGACGAGCTGCTGGGCACGACGCTTTTTCATCTCATCCATCCGGAGGATCTGGCGCGCACCATCCAGGACACGCAGGAGCTGGCCACAGGCATGGCGCATGCCCGGTTTGACAACCGGTATCGCCATCGGGACGGGAGCTACCGCTGGATCTCCTGGTCCACCCGTTCGGCGGCAGGCCGCATCAACGCGGTGGGCCGCGACATCACCTCCGAAATGGCCAAGGCCGAAGCGCTGGCCAAGGTGCAGGAGCAACTGCGCCAGTCGCAGAAGATGGAGGCCGTGGGCCAGTTGACGGGCGGCCTTGCGCACGACTTCAACAACCTGCTGGCGGCCGTCATGGGCAATCTGGAGCTGCTGCAGCGGATGCTGGCACGCGGCCAGGTGGACAACCTCACGCGCTTCATCCATGGAGCGCAGGGGGCGGTGCGGCGCGCCGCCACGCTCACGCAGCGGCTGCTTGCGTTCTCGCGCCGGCAAATCCTGGACTCCAAGCCCACCGATATGGCCGCGCTCCTGGCCGATTGGGAGGACCTGCTGCGCAGGACGGTGGGCGCCAGCGTGGACATCGACATCGTGCCGGCAGCCCATCTGTGGCATGCGCAAATCGATGGAACGCAGCTGGAGAACGCCATCCTGAACCTGTGCATCAACGCCCGCGATGCCATGCCCGAAGGCGGCCGGCTGACCATCAGGACAGCCAATATCGAGCTTGAAGAGGCGGCAGCCCGGGAGTGGGATCTTCCGCCGGGCGGCTATGTGTCGCTGTGCGTCACCGATACGGGCACCGGCATGTCGGAGCAGACCATTGCACGCGCCTTCGAGCCGTTCTACACCACCAAGCCGGTGGGCCATGGAACAGGGTTGGGGCTGTCGATGATCTACGGCTTCGCGCGGCAATCGGGAGGAGCGGTCAGGATCTTCTCCCAGCCGGGCCAGGGCACCACCGTCTGCCTGTATCTGCCCCGGTGCGACGCCGCACCCGTTGCAGAACGCGCGGTCGATGCGGCAAGGCAGGTGGTGGTTCCTGCCCAAAGGACCTTGCTGGTCGTGGATGACGAAGCCCCGATCCGCCATCTCATCGACGAGGCGCTTGTCGATCTGGGCTACACGGTGCTTGCCGTGGCCGATGCAGCCGCCGCACTGCAGGTACTGCGTGCCGGAACCCGGGTGGACATGCTGATCACGGACATGAGGCTTCGCGGCGGAATGAACGGCAAGCAGCTGGCCGACGAGGCACGCCTGGCCCGTTCCGACCTGCCGGTGCTCTTCATCACCGGGTTCACCGAGGCATCGCCCCTCAGCCAGGAAAACCTGCACCCCGGGACGCAGCTTCTGACCAAGCCGTTCACATTGGAGGCGCTGGCGCTCAAGGTGGCGGAGATTCTGGGCAGTACCGACGCTGTGCCATCGGACTGAGTCGTGTGGCTGGCGCCGTGGTGACCGGCAGATTCCGGGCGCCTGTCTCGCAGTTCAAACCCCGTCACATCGCATCTCCCTCGGCCCGCGTAGTGGCAATGTGGGCAGACTCGATCGGCGACGACGCAGGGGTACTGCCAAAGCGGCAAGAGCACTCAGATGTACGGCCCCAGAAACTTACGGATTCATCAAGCCTGCGAACCAGCAAAAGCCTTGCTCATCTTGAATCCGAATGCTTGTGTTTAGACCGCTGATCGTCAATTCACGCAAATTCCTAGGAAGTATCTTATTTTTCAGAAAAAATAGAAAACGACAGCAGTCTCCACTTGATCTGAAAATTCGAAAGAACTTAGACTGATAGCGCCAGTCACTGCCATGTGGCAGCAAAGGCCTATTAACATTTCAGCACAGAGGGAACTATGCCAAGTAAAATTCTGACCGGATCTATACTTTTTCTCGTATCAATCTCTGCAATGGCTCAAGATTTTCTGATAGGGAATGAGGAAATTGAAAAGAACGGCATGCCAATGGTCGCCAGAAGTATTTCTGGCAGCATGGCTGGAATGAGTGGTACCGTGACCATCAATCTAGTCAAGCTATCAAATGGATCATATCTCTACGAAACCACCAATCAAAATGATGAAGCGATTGAATTCAACAAGAGGCTGTGCGAGATATACGGAGACAAGCATCCAGAATCTCCCGGAAAAATGGTAATTGGTAGCGATGAAAGGAATATACCTCTTCACTGCGAACCGGCGTCCCCTCAAAAGGAAATGTCATTCAAACAACAATCTGACTACTATTACATGCCTGGTGGCCAATGGAACTACAGACCTGTTCTATCTCTAAGCTATGACCCTTACCCGCGTGCTGGCTCATACACAAGAGTATCTGCAAGTGCAGGCGTTGACTTTTCTGTACCAAAAGGCGGCGATCTTTCACTTGCCGTTGGAGTTCGAGGGATTCCAAATTGCTATAATAATGGTTTCACCATGGCTGGTAGCATTCCAGTCGCAAATCTGCAAGTTGCAGTTCTATGCTACATGTACCCACATTTGGCCGGCACAGGGGGAAAGGCCGTTTCTGCTCGAGCAGTTTCGGAAAGCAAATACTCGGCCAGTGAGAATGGGATAATGGAAATCTATTGAAGCAATAGTAAACCAGGTTTATGACCCCAGGAAGCCATGGTGCCTTCTTCAGCCTAAAACAGAAGAAAGTACCATGGCAACCCGTCTTGGATGATGGTGCCCGCACAACGCCGCACATCCGCGCATAATTTCAGCCAGCATTCTTCCATCAACGGCCTTGGTCAATTACTTCACAGGCCGTTGATATGAAAAAAGCTCTGACAAGATCCAGCTTTTTGCGCAGTTTGTTGGCTGGCGCAGTCTTGCTGACCACCGCATGCGGGGACGCAAAAAACGCAACCGCTTGCGAAAAACATGACCTTAATCTGGTTCGGACGAATGTACTGAAAAAACTGAAAGAGAAGTTTCCTCAGTACGCATTCGACATCACCAAGGTGACGTTTTCTCCGGGAGAAAAAGTGCCTTTTTGGCACGTGGAGGCCATCACTCAATCGAATGGTAAGGAGCTGGTGGTTTTCGCCATGCACTATTGCGAAGGGTCTGTAGAGGTGACAGCCCTCAACCCCTACCACCCTTGACGGCGGTGGAGGCCATCGCCCTCACCCTCTCAATGAAAGCCTGCAGCACCGCAGCAGGCTGGTCCGCCCGCCAGGCCATGACAGCGGGCGTCATGGCCTGCTGCGGCCCACGCAGCGGCACGAACACCACGCCGTTCATGCCCACGCGCTGCATGCAGCTGGGCACCAGGGCCACGCCCTGCTCTGCTGATACCAGGGCCATGACGGTGAGCCACTGGCGCGCGGCGTGGCGTGTGTGGGGGTGGATGCCGGCCTGCTGCAGGCAGGCGATGACGTTGTCGTAGTTGGCCGGTGCCACTTCGCGGGCGAACATGACGAAGGTGTCGCGGGCCAGTTCGCGCAGGTCGATGTCGGGCTGCTGCGCCAGCACATGCGTGGCGGGCAGGCAGCAGACAAAGGGTTCCTCGCCGATCGACAGGGTCTGCAGGCCGTCTGGCGGGTTGGCTATGTTGAGAAAGCCGCAGTCGATCTGGCCGCTGGCAATGGCCTGCAGTTGCTCGCGCGTGGACATTTCATGCAGGCAGACTTCGACCAGGGGGCGCTCTGCGCGGAAGGCGCGGCAGAAATCCGGCACCTGGCGGTAGACCATGGAGCCGGTGATGCCCACGTCCAGCCGGCCCTGCATTCCCTCGGCCACGCCACGCACCACGTCGGCCGCATGCTGCAGCTGGGCGAGCACCTTGCGTGCCTCGACCAGGAAGGCCTCGCCCGCAGGGGTGAGGCGCACGTTCTTGGCGTCGCGGTCCATGAGGCTGGCGCCCAGGTCCTGCTCCAGGGTCTTGAGCGCCATGCTCAGCGGCGGCTGGGTGATGCACAGGCGCTGGGCCGCGCGGCCGAAGTGGCGTTCCTCGGCCAGGGCGACGAAATAGCGCAGCAGGTGGGTCTTCATGAGGGGCGGCGGATGGGGAGCAAGCGAGATGGCATCTTGCACCATGGCTACCTCTGAAATACAGATTGATAAATCATGGGACTTCAGATGGTTCGCAGCCACAAAACCCGCGCACCTCAACTTTGAGACACCGAGGAAGGGCCGCCCCGCACCGAGGGTGTCGTCCCCCTCCGCGCAGCGAGAAGGGGGAAGGCGCGAAGCGACTCAGGGGGTCAATACGATTTAGGCAAGCCCAATACCTTTTCGGCGATGAAGCACATGATGAGCTGCGGGCTGACGGGCGCCAGGCGCGGGATCCAGGATTCGCGCATGTAGCGCTCCACGTGGTATTCCTTGGCGTAGCCCATGCCGCCGTGCGTGAAGATGGCGGTTTCGCAGGCCTTGGCGCAGGCTTCAGCTGCCAGGTACTTGGCGGCGTTGGCCTCGGCGCCGCAGGGCAGGCCCCTGTCGTAGAGGAAGGCGGCCTTTTGCACCATGAGGTGGGCCGCCTCAAGCCCCATCCAGGCCTGGGCGAGCGGGTGCTGTATGCCCTGGTTCTGGCCGATGGGACGGTCGAAGACCACGCGCTCCTTGGCGTACTGGGTGGCGCGCGCCAGGGCGGCGCGGCCCAGGCCCACGGCCTCGGCGGCGATGAGGATGCGCTCGGGGTTGAGGCCGTGCAGGATGTACGAGAAGCCCTTGCCCTCTTCGCCGATACGGTCCTCGGCGGGAATGCGCAGGCCGTCGATGAACAGCTGGTTGGTGTCCACGCATTTGCGGCCCAGCTTGTCGATCTCGCGCACTTCGATGCGTTCGCGGTCCAGTTCGGTGTAGAACAGGCTCAGGCCTTCCGTGCCCTTGCACTCTTCCACGGGCTTGGTGCGCACCAGCAGCAGGATCTTGTTGGCGACCTGGGCGGTGGAGATGAAGACTTTCTGACCATGGACCACGTAGACGTCGCCATCGCGCACGGCGCGGGTCTGCAGCTTGAGGGTGTTGAGCCCCGCATTGGGCTCGGTGACGCCGAAGCAGGCCTTGTCCGTGCCCGCGATCAGCGGGGGCAGCCAGCGGCGCTTTTGCGCGTCCGTGCCGAAGACGACGACGGGGTGCAGGCCGAAGATGTTCATGTGCACGGCCGAGGCGCCCGACAGGCCCGCGCCCGTGGCCGAGATGGTGTGCATCATGAGCGCTGCCTCGCTGATGCCCAGGCCTGCGCCGCCGAACTCTTCAGGCATGGCAATGCCCAGCCAGCCCGCGTCTGCCAGGGCCTTGTGGAAGTCGTGCGGGAAGCCGCCTTCATGGTCCTTGCGCAGCCAGTAGTCGGCATCGAAGGGTGCGCAGGCGCGCTCGACGGCGTCGCGTATCTGTTCCTGTTCTTCGTTCCACAGAAAGTCCATGGTGTGTTCTCCGTTGCTTGTAGCTGTTCGCTTGTTGTGTCTGTGGGGTGACGGCGCTCAGGCTGCCGGTCGGCGCACGCGCTCGGGGTTCTCGCCGTACGGCGGGCTGTAGAAGACCAGCAGGCGCACGGGCTCGGCGCTGGTCACGCGGAAGATGTGCATGCAGTCCTCGGGGAAGAAGCAGGTGTCGCCGGGCTGCATGGCAAAGCGTTCCTTGCCATCCGGGGTGTCGATTTCCACTTCGGCCGTTCCGGCCAGCAGGTAGCAGGCCTGCTCCATGCCGGGGTGGGCATGGGGCAGCGCGCCGCCGCCCTGTTCCAGCGTGCCCAGCACCAGCTCCATGTGGCGCGCGCCCACGTTGGCGGCACTGACCAGGCGCCGGTTGACGGTGCCGTGGTGGTTGGCGGGGCTGTAGCCGGGCACGTCTTGTTCGCGGATCAGATAGCGGGGCATGGGCGGTTTCCTTCTGTTTGTGTTTGTGTTTGTGTTTGTGTTTGCGCTTGTGTTTGTGGTGGGGCGTCTTGCAGCGCGGCAGCCTGGCTGCAGGCGCGGCTGGCCTGCAGGGCGGCCAGCTCGGCCTCGGTCAGGCCCGCGTCGCGCAGCACCTGCAGGGTGTGTTCGCCCAGGCGCGGCGCGGGGGCGGCGCGTTCTGCGGGTGGCGTGGCGCTCCAGCGCGTGGGGCTGGCCGTGGTGCGCAGCCGGCCTTCGCTGGGGTGTTCTATCTCGTGCACGAAGCCGGTGGCCTGGTGCTGGGGGTCGGTGATCAGGTCCTCGGGCGAGGCCATGGGCATGTTGGGCACATCGGCCGCGTCCAGCAGCGTGCGCCATTCGGCGGTGGTGCGCCCTGCCATCAGCCGCGAGACTTCGGCATAGACGGCATCGATGTGCAGCGCGCGCTGGCTGTGGGTGGCGAAGATGGGCTCGGCCATGCGCTCGGGCTGGCCTATGGCGTTGAAGAAGCTGTGCCAGTGCTTGTCGTTGTAGATGAGAACGCACAGGTGGCCGTCGCTGGTGCGATAGGGCCTGCGGTGGGCCGTGAGCAGGCGCGCATAGCCGGGGCCGCCCAGCTGCGGCTCGAACGACAGGCCCGCCATGTGGTCGCCCAGGATGAACTGGGTCATGGCCTCGAACATGGGCACGACCACGGCCTGGCCCTTGCCGGTCTTCTCGCGCGCATAGAGGGCGGCAGCGACGGCGTAGACCGCGTGCAGGCCGGTGACGCGGTCGCCCAGGGTCATGGGGGCATAGGCCGGCTCGCCGCCGCCGTATTGCTGCGCCAGCCAGGGCACGCCGGTGGCGCCCTGGATGAGGTCGTCATAGGCGGGCCGGGCCGCGTAGGGGCCGCGCTGGTCGAAGCCGCAGCAGCTCACGTGGATGATGCGCGGGTTGCGCGCCGCCACGTCCTCGTAGGCCAGGCCCAGGCGCGCCATGGCCTGGGGCCGCACGTTGCTGACCAGCACGTCGCAGCCTTCGGCCAGGCGCAGCAGGGCCTCGCGCGCAGCGCCCTGCTTGAGGTCCAGCACCACGGAGCGCTTGCCCTGGTTGGCCTGCAGGAAGATGTGGCCCATGGCGGGGTTGCGCATGGGGCCGACGTGGCGCATGTTGTCGCCCTCGGGCGATTCGACCTTGATCACCTCGGCCCCCAGGCCCGCAAGGATCTGGGTGGCAAAGGGCCCCATGACCACCGAGGTCATGTCCAGCACCTTCACCCCTGCAAGAGGGCCTTGCTGCCCTTGCTGCGCTTGTTCCATGCGGCTCTCCTTCACTGCGCCTCGATGCCCGCCTGCTTGACCAGTTGCCCCCAGCGGGCCATCTGGTCCTTCACATAGGTGGCGAACTCGGCAGGCGTGGCCGTGGGCCAGACCTCGAAGCCGACCTGCGCCAATTGCTCCTGCACGGCCTTGTCCTTGAGGATGGCCTGCAGCTCGGTGTTCAGCCGCTCGGTGATCTCGGCCGGCATCCCGGCCGGGCCGAAGATGCCGTTCCACGACGTAATGTCGAAGCCCGGCAGCGTCTTGCCGATGGCCGGCACATTGGGCAGCAGGGTGGAACCCTTGGCCGCCGTCACGGCCAGGGTTCGCACGCGGTCGGTCTTGATCGTGCCCCAGGCGGAGCCCAGGTCGGCCACGTAGACCTGGATCTGGTTGCCCATGAGGTCGGTCAACGCCTGCGGGCTGGACTTGTAGGGCACCGAGGTGATCTGGGCGTGCGTGACGTACTTGAAGGTTTCCGAGGCCACCAGCGAGGTGCTGTTGGGCGTGCCGTAGGACAGGCGGTCGGGATTCGCCTTGGCGTAGTCGATCAGTTCCTGCACGGTCTTGGCGGGCACGGAGGGGTGGACCAGCAGCGCGAACGGCAGCTCGCCCACGCGCGCCACGGGCGTGAAGTCCTTGACGGGGTCGTACTTCAGGCCCTTGACCAGCCAGGGGTTGGCCGAGTGCGAGGTGTTGGTGGTCATGAACAGCGTGTAGCCGTCCGGCTTGGCCTTGGCCACATGGTTGGCGGCAATCTGGGCATTGGCGCCGGCCTTGTTGTCCACGATCACGGGCTGCTTGAGCCGCTCGCCCAGCCGGGTAGCCACCACGCGCGCCACGGCATCGGTTCCACTGCCGGCCGCGAACGGCACGACCAGGGTGATGGGGTTGGAGGGATAGCTGCCCTGGGCCTGCGCAGCGGGCGCTGCAACGACGGCCATGGCACTGAGAGCGCCAAGGGCCAGGGCCCTGCGCAACGGGGAATGCTTCATTTGCTTGTCTCCTGTTTCCTATGGAAAGCGGCGCTGTGTATCCAGCGCTCGCCGCCATGGTGCGGGCGTCAATGATTCAAGTCCAATTCTTTAAAACCAAGCAAGGATTCGATTTATGAATCATTGAATCCTGCATCAGGCTCCATGTGTCGCCTCTTGCGCAAGGACTGCATCGGTGCGAGGCTGGCAGCCCTGCACGACACCACGCCAAGGAGTTCCGCATGTCACACACCGTCCACACCATCCGGCTGCACCGCGTCCTCAAGGCGCCGCCGCAGCGCGTGTACCAGGCCTTCACCACGGCCGCTGCCCTGGCCAAATGGCTGCCGCCCCACGGCTACATCTGCGAGGTGCCCGAGTTCGACGCCCGGGTCGGCGGGCGCTACCGCATGGCCTTCGTCAATCTGTCCACGGGCGGGCGCAGCGGCTTCGGCGGGGAGTTCCTGGACCTGGAGCCTGGCCGGCTGGTACGCCATACCGACCGCTTCGACGACCCGCAACTGCCCGGAGAGATGATCACCACCATCACGCTGCGCGAGGTGTTCTGCGGCACTGAAATGGATGTGACCCAGGAAGGCGTGCCCGCCGTCATTCCCGCCGAGGCCTGTCACCTGGGCTGGCAGGAGTCGCTGCAGTTGCTGACCCTGCTGGTGGAGGCCAGCGTGCCGGGCTGAGATCCTGCACAAGCCCCTGCTGTCACACAGCTGCGGTTGATGGATTGCGGTGCTTCGGAGGACAATGGCAGTATTGCCCGCCAACGCCTGGAGGTCCGCCATGGCCACCCCCTTTGCACTGACCGCTCAAGCCATCGATGTCCTGCCGTTTGGTGCGCGGCTGGCGGGCGCCCGGACCTGTGCCCTGTTCAAGTCCCAGGACATGGAGGTCATCCGCGTGGTGCTGCGCGCCAGCCAGTCGCTGCCGCCGCACAAGGTGCCTGGCAGCGTCAGCCTGCATTGCCTGGAAGGCGAGCTGGAGGTGATGCTCGGCGAAAGCCGCCAGTCCCTGCAGGCCGGCCAGCTGATGCACCTGCCGGCCAACATGGCGCATGCGGTACGCGCCATCGAAGACACCTCCGCTCTGGTCACCATCGTTCTGTGTGACGAGTCCTGACGCCTGCCGCCTCAGCGCACGGGCAGGAACTGCATGAAGGGTCCCGCCACCAGTCCCTGCCCGTAGCCGATGAAGGAGCGCCTGTAGCGCTCGGTGGTGTAGTTGGCGATCAGGTCCAGCCGGCCGATGATCTTGCCCATCTCGCGCTCGAAGCTCAGGTTGCGCGCGTCGTCGCCCAGGTGGTTGGACAGCAGCAGCGGCCCGCCAGCGGCATTGCGCCGTGAGTTGAGTATCCAGTTGGCCACTTCCACGTTGCGCGCGGCGTTGTAGATCAGCTGCGGGTCCAGCCCATGGACCAGGGTGAAGCTGGTGCGCCCGCCGTGGGCCGTGATGATGGTGTCGGCCAGCGCATGGACGAAGGCGGCCACGCGGTCGCCCTTGAAGTCGGGCTGCAGCGCCAGCGAGAGCGCGGCCACGTCCTGGGCGCCGCGCAGGTCGGCCCAGGGCTGGCGCTCGGTGATGGCGATGCGCACGTAGGCGGATGCGGCCTCGCGGCTTTCGGCGGTTTTCTTCCACTCGGCGGGGTTACGCAGGTAGAGCTTGTCCATGATGCGCATCAGGCTGTCCAGGTTCTCCTTCATGGCCAGCGTGGCCATGCGGTTGCTGTCGGACTGCACGATTTCGCTGGGCTCGAACGAGGCGCCCTCCACCTTGCCGCGCGGCGCGGGCGTGTCGGCGCAGCCCGCCGTCAGCAGCAGCGCCAGCACGGGCGCCAGGCGGCGCGCAGCGCCACCTCCCGGCCGGGGCTGGCTGTCGTTCACCCCGGCTCTTCGGCCGGCCTCCCCTGGCAAGACAAGCTCAATAGTCATCCCGGAACGATAGCAGCGCACTACCGGGGCGCCGAGGCCCGATGCCCTGTCTTACACGCCCTGGCGCCGGCAGCGTCAACCTCCCGTCAGGCAGTGTTGCTGCACCGTCCACTCATCCACCACCGCCCCGGTGCTGCGCCAGCAGGTGGCCAAGGATCTTCCAGGTCTGGGGCTGCTCCACCATGGGCACGGGAATGCGCAGCATGCTGCCCGCGGCCTGCCTGGGCGAAAACAGCAGGCCCGGCGCCAGCAGCAGGCCCTGCGGCGCGGCATGGCGGGCCAGCACCTCCGAGTCCACGCCGCAGTCCACCCAGGCGAACATGCCGGCCTGCGGTTCGTGCGGGGCGCGGCAGTCCAGGGCTTCAAGCATGCGCAGGCAGCGGTTGCGCGCGCGGTCCACGCGTTCGCGCAGGCGGTCCACATGCTTGCGGTACTGGCCGTCGGCCAGCACGCGGTGCACCACCTGCTCGCCCGGCAGCGCCGTGGTCAGCCCGCCCAGCAGCTTGAGGTCGGTCAGCCGCCGTATCAGGTCGGTGTGCGCCGCCACATAGCCCACGCGCAGGCTGCCGGCCAGGGTCTTGGAGTAGCCGCCCACCAGGAGCACGCGCTGCAGCCGGTCCATGGCGGCCAGGCGCACGGGCACGCCGGGCAGGAAGTCGGAGTAGGTGTCGTCCTCGGCCAGGTAGAAGTCGTGGCGCTCGGCAATGCGCAGCACCTCGTGGGCCACGCCGGCCGACAGGGTCTGGCCCGTGGGGTTGTGCACGGCCGTGTTCAGGATGAAAAGCCGGGGCTGGTGCTGGCGGGCCAGCCGCTCCAGCGCCTCCACGTCGGGACCGCCGGGCAGGCGGGGCACGCCGACCACGTTCACCCCCAGGGCGTTGAGCCGGCCGAAGATGAGAAACCAGCCGGGGTCTTCCACCAGCACGGTATCGCCAGGGCGCACCAGGCTGCGCACGATGAGGTCCAGCCCCTGCGTGACACCGGCCACGGTCATCAGGTGGGCCTCGGGGTGGGCTGGCACGTCCTGGGCCTGCAGCACCGAGGCGATCTGCTGGCGCAGCGGCAGATAGCCCTGGGGCACGCCATAGGTCAGCAGGCTGGTGCCCGTGCTGCGGCCGACGGCGCGCAGGGCCGAGGCCAGCATCTCCTGGTCCAGCCATTCCGGCGGCAGCATGCCGGCGTCGCCCGAATGCTCCGTGCCTTCGCGGAACATGCTGCGCAACAGAAAGGCGGTATCGAAGGCTGCGCCCTGCTCCAGCGTGGGCAGGCCCTGGCTGGCGCGCGGCAAGGCCTGGGCCGCGCGCCGGGCGCTGACGAAGACGCCCGAGCCGCGCCGCGAATGCACCAGGCCCTGGGCGGCCAGCCGGTCGTAGGCCTGGACCACGGTATCGCGGCTGACGCCGGCCTGCCGCGCCAGCGCGCGCACCGAGGGCAGCCGCGAGCCCGCGCGCAGGCCATGGTGGCGGATGAGGCTGCCGTAGTGGTCCACGAGCTGCTCGACCAGCGAGAGATCGGAGGAGCGCAGCGGACGCCAGGGCGCAGCGGCCTGGAAAGCCGTATCTGAGGATGCGCGCGGTGCCTGCGGTGTCTGCTGTGCCTGCGCTTGCTTCGGCGTGGCTGCGGGATCAAGTGTCAGGGTCATGTGGGCAGGCCAGTTGGCAAATTGTTCTGGCAAAGTGTACTGCTACTGTACCGAACACTGCCATTAGCATGGCCTGACGGCGCCGCGGCCTGCGGCATGCGCAGACAGGGCGCCGGATTCCCTGTCATGCCTGTTGCCACCATGCCCTTCGATACCGCCCACACCTCGTTCCTGCTGCCACTGGCCATGTTCTCCTTCGTCAGCTCCGTCACGCCCGGCCCCAACAATGTGATGTTGACGGCCTCGGGCGCCACCTTCGGCTACCGCCGCACGGTGCCCCACATGCTGGGCATCACCGTGGGCGTGGTGGTCATGGTGCTGCTGGTGGGCGCGGGCCTGGGCGCGGTGTTCGAGCGCCTGCCGGTGATCTACACCGCGCTCAAGTACCTGGGCGCGGCCTACCTGGTCTGGCTGGCCTGGAAGATCGCGGGCAGCGGCGGCATCGACGGCGGCAACGCGGGTGCCCGGCCCTTCGGGTTCTGGCAGGCGGCGGCCTTCCAGTGGGTCAACCCCAAGGCCTGGATCATGGCCATCGGCGTGATTGCCACCTACACGCCGCGCGAGGATTTCTTCATCAACCTGGTGCTGGCCGCCCTGGTGCTGGGCATCGTGAACTATCCCAGCGTCAGCGTCTGGACGCTGTTCGGCAGCGCCGTGGGGCGCGCGCTGCGCTCGCCGCAGGCACTGCGCCGCTTCAACTGGTGCATGGCGGCCCTGCTGCTGCTGTCGCTGTATCCGGTGCTGGCCGACTCACACGGCTGATTCAAACGCCTGATTCACGCGGCTGCTTCATGCGGCCGATGCCCCATCCAGCGCCAGTATCTGGCGCGCCAGCGCGGTGATGCCGGCCTCGCTGAGGTCGTCGGCCTGCACCCTGCGGCGCGTGCGCCACTGCGTGAAATGCCGCTCCTGCGAGCGCTCGTAGTGCGGGTCGTAGTGCTGGGCCATGAGCTCGGAGAAAAGCGGCGAGAGGCTGCGCTCATGCGCCCAGGCCTGCCAGCGCGAGATGGTCTCCTTGCCCTGCAGCTCCTTGAGCCAGCCCAGCTTGTCGGCCAGCATCTGCGGATCGTCGCCCAGGTAGGCGTAGTCGCGCAGCAGGTAGGCCAGGCGTGCCTCGGGCGTGGCATCGAGCGCAATCACGGGCGACTGGCGCATGTGCTCGACCAGCACCAGCGGCAGGGACACGCGACCGATCTTGGCGCTCTCGCCTTCCACGTACACGGTGCGCGACGGATCGAAACTCTCCAGCTGCTGGGCCAGCAGCGTCTCGAAGTATTTCTGGCTGGGCTGCTCCACGCCGGGCAGGTTGCCCAGCAAGGAGCCCTTGTGGCTGGCATAGCCCTCCAGGTCCAGCACCTGCTCGCCGGCCTCGGCCAGGGCATGCAGCACGCGGGTCTTGGCGCTGCCGGTGGCGCCGCACAGCACCTGCAGGCGCAGCTGGGGCACCAGGCGGTCGATCAGCTCGATCACATGGCCGCGATAGGACTTGTAGCCGTTGGCCAGTTGCTGGGCATCCCAGCCGACCAGGCGCAGCCAGGTGACCATGGAACCACTGCGCAGGCCACCGCGCCAGCAGTAGACCAGCGGCTTCCAGTTGGCCGGTTTGTCGGCGAAGGTTTCCTGCAGATGGCGCGCCAAGTTGGCCGAGACCATGGCCGCGCCCAGGCGCTTGGCCTCGAAGGGGCTGACCTGCTTGTAGATGGTGCCGATCCGGGCGCGCTCCTCGTTGTCGAGCACGGGGCAGTTGATGGCACCGGGAATGTGGTCCTGCGCGAATTCGGCAGGCGAACGGGCGTCGATCAGGGTGTCGAACTGGTGGCGGTCGGCGATGCGGATGGGCTGGCGGTGGGACACGGGCAAACGGTGATCTGGCGATCATGCGGGAGGCAGAAACAACCGGCGCCATGGCCTCTGGGGCTCATGGGCCGGCACCGGAACCAGGAAAGTGGATCGAGCCTCGACACGCACCGGCCCGCCCCGCTTCGCGCCCTGCTTGCGCGAGCCGGGCATGCGGCCGACCTTGGAAGCGGGGATTCTCGCACGCCCGCCGTGCCCGCGCACGGCTGTCAGGGCAAGGCTGTCAGCGCAAGGCAGTCACCGCAAGGCAGCGGCGATCAGGCCCTGCACGGCGCCCACGCGCTGCACCTGCTGGGGGCTGTCGTAGTTGCCCATGAAGACGGCATACACCAGCGAATGCTGGGGCACGACCACCAGCCGCTGGCCGCCCAGGCCGATGGCCATGTAGTACGCCAGGCCGGCGCGGGTCTGCCCCACGTACCAGTGGTGGCCGTAGCGCAGGCCGGGCCAGGCGTCCACGCGCGGCTGAATGGATTGCACAATCCAATGCCGGGGCACCAGCGCTCGGCCTTGCCATTCGCCCTGCTGCAGCACGAGTTGGCCGATGCGGGCCAGGTCCCGCGCCCGCAGGCGCAGGCCGGAGGCGGCGGCCGCCTCGCCGTTGGTGCCAGGCGTCCACTCGGCCTGGTCGATGCCCAGCGGAGCAAACAGCTTGTGCCGCGCATAGTCCAGCAGCGGCATGCCGCTGCCCTGCGCGATCAGATGGCCCAGCAGTGCCGTCGCCCCGCCGCTGTAGCACCAGCGTTCGCCGGGCGTGGCGACGACGGGCTGCTCCAGCACGTAGCGGTAGCGGTCGCTGCTGCGCTCCATGGCGATTTCGCTGTTGCGCGGGTCGGAATACGGAAGGTCCTCGTCCCATTGCAGGCCCATGGTCATGCCCAGGGCATGGGAGACCAGGATGGCGCGCCGGCGCCCATCGGCCGCCAGATCGCCGTAGGCGGGAAAAGACTGGACAAGGGGCGTGTCCAGCGCGGGCACCTTGCCCTCGGCCAAGGCCATGCCGTACAGCAGGCCGACGATGCTCTTGCTGACCGAGCGCACATCGTGCAGGGAGTCGGCGTTGAAGGCCACCTTGCCCAGCGGCTCGCCCCAGCGTTCGTCCTCGCCCTCGAAATAGCGCTCCAGCGCCAGCCGGCCGTGGCGCATCACGACGACGGCGTGCAGGTTCGCCAGTTCTCCGCTCTGCACGCCCTGGTCCAGGCGTTCGCCCAGGTCCTCGGCCAGGCCGGTGCCGGTGGAAAAGGCACCGCCCTGCCCCACGCTGGCACAGGCCGTGCAGCCCAGCGTCGCCAGGGCTGCGCCCGTCTGCAGCCACCTGCGCCTGTCGGTGCGAAAGCCGTTGTTTGTCATGTCCCTCTCCCTTGCTTAGCTAGTTAGCTACTTAGTTGCTTACGTACTTACTGCCTGGGCGAAGACCCGCTGCCGCGCGGATGGATCAGCATGCGGTCGCCGCGTATTTCCACATCGAACTGGCGCAGGAAGTTCTGGCCCAGCAGCGCATCCCTGTCCGTGCTGCCCGTATAGCCCGTGCCCACGCGCAGGCCGCTGACCACCAGGGAGGCCACGCGCACCTGCTCGGCCACCACCATGCGGCCGTCGCGCTCGCCATTGGCGGTGCGAAAGCGAACCGGCTCGCCGCCGTCCAGGCCTGCGCGTTCGGCCAGCGGCTCGGTCACGCCGACCATGCTGGCGCCCGTGTCCACCAGGAACAGCACGGGCTGCCCGTTGACGGCCCCTTCCACGCGGAAATGCCCGTCACGGTCACGCGCAATGGCCACCGTGCCATCGGCCTGGACCTTGACGCCGGCCGGCTTCAGGTACATCTGCATGGCCCAGTACAGCACGCCCATGACCAGCAGCCAGAACAGCAGAAAACCCAGCATGCCGCGCCGGGCGACGGACTGGACACTGGGCTCGGCGGCCGGTGCAGAGGAAGCGGACGGGTCGGACGGAGGCGGCGTGGACTTGAGGCGCATGGCAATGCAGACGGGATCGACGATGGCAGCACGGTGGCTGCACGGCGGCAGTCGCCCATTCTGCCTGCGGCCCTGCCCCGTCACGGGCAAGCCAATAGCCGCTACAGTGGGCGCCTTCATCACAGCCCGCTCCTGCCATGACCACGACCGCGCAGCCGCCCTTTGTCCTCCACTACATCTTCGACCCGCTGTGCGGCTGGTGCTATGCCGCCGCGCCCCTGGTCAAGGCCGCGCGCAGCGTGCCCGGCGTCACGCTGCAATGGCATGGCGGCGGCATGCTCACGGGCGCCCACACCCGCACCATCACGGCCGACTGGCGCGGCCATGTGATGCCGCACGACCAGCGCATTGCCGAGATGACGGGCCAGCCGTTCGGCCCTGCCTACTTCGACGGCCTGCTCAACGACCTGGGCGCCGTGCTGGACTCCGAGCCGCCCACCACGGCCCTGCTGGCCGCCGAGGAACTGGCGGGCCGGGGCCTGGACATGCTGGCGCGCCAGCAGCAGGCCCACTACGTGGAAGGCCGCCGCATCAGCGACCCCGCCGTGCTGCAGGAACTGGCCCGTGACCTGGGACTGGACGGCGAGGCCTTTGCCCAGGCCTTCCAGCGCTTGTCCGGCGCTGCCACCCAGGCGCATATCACCCAGGCGCGCGAATGGCTGAACCTGGCACAGGGCCATGGTTTCCCGACCTTCGCGCTGGAGTTCGACCACCCCGAGGCCGAGCAGCCGGGCCAGCGCGCCATCCAGCGCATCGACATCGGTCCCTGGCTGGGAGATGCACAGGGCTGGGCAACGCAGCTGGGCGAGTGGGTGCAGCAGGTTGCGGCCATCACCGCCGGCGAACACGCGGCGCCCCAAGGCGAGGATTGCGGGCCTGATGGCTGTGCGCTGCCCAAGAACTGACCCGTCAACGCCGGTCAAAGAAAAACCGCGCCCTGGCGCGGTTTTTTCATGGAGCGCGGACGCCCGTCAATCCATCTTGGAGATCATCACCTCGCCAAAGCCGGAGCACGACACCTGGGTGGCGCCGTCCATCAGGCGGGCGAAGTCATAGGTCACCTGCTTGCTCTGGATGGCCTTTTCCAGCGCGCTGATGACCAGGTCGGCCGCCTCGCGCCAGCCCATGTGGCGCAGCATCATCTCGGCCGAGAGGATTTCGGAGCCCGGGTTCACATAGTCCTTGCCCGCGTACTTGGGGGCCGTGCCGTGCGTGGCCTCGAAGCAGGCCACGGAGTCGGACATGTTGGCGCCTGGCGCAATGCCGATGCCGCCGACCTGGGCCGCCAGCGCGTCCGAGATGTAGTCGCCGTTGAGGTTGAGCGTGGCCACCACCGAGTACTCTGCCGGGCGCAGCAGGATCTGCTGCAGGAAGGCGTCGGCAATGGAGTCCTTGATGACGATGTCGCGGCCCGTGCGCGGGTTCTTGAACTTGAGCCAGGGTCCGCCGTCGATGGGCTGGGCGCCGAACTCGCGCGCGGCCAGCGCGTAGCCCCAGTCGCGGAAGCCCCCTTCGGTGAACTTCATGATGTTGCCCTTGTGGACCAGGGTCACGCTGGGCTTGTCGTTGTCGATGGCGTACTGGATGGCCTTGCGCACCAGGCGCTCCGTGCCCTCGATGGACACGGGCTTGACGCCGATGCCCGAGGTCTCGGGGAAGCGGATCTTCTTGACGCCCATTTCCTTGACCAGGAAGTCGATGAGCTTCTTGGCGTTGTCGCTGCGCGCCTCGTACTCGATGCCCGCGTAGATGTCCTCGGAGTTCTCGCGGAAGATGACCATGTTGGTCTTCTCGGGCTCCTTCAGCGGCGAGGGCACGCCCTTGAAGTACTGCACGGGGCGCAGGCAGACGTAGAGGTCCAGCTCCTGGCGCAGCGCCACGTTCAGCGAGCGGATGCCGCCGCCCACGGGCGTGGTCAGCGGGCCCTTGATGGAGACCACGTACTCGCGCAGGGCCTGCATGGTTTCCTCGGGCAGCCAGACATCGGGGCCGTAGATGCGCGTGGATTTCTCGCCCGCGAAGACCTCCATCCACTGGATCTTGCGCTTGCCGCCATAGGCCCTGGCCACGGCGGCATCCACCACCTTGATCATCACGGGCGTGATGTCCACGCCGGTGCCGTCGCCTTCGATGAAAGGAATGATGGGCTGGTCTGGCACGTTCAACGACATGTCGGCGTTGACAGTGATCTTCTGGCCCTCGGCCGGCACCTGGATGTGCTGGAAGCGGTTCATGGGGACGGGTCTCCGTTGGCTGGTGCACGAGGCAAGAGTGAATGCCCGGATCGGGCACGAATTTGGTGCAGAAAATTCTAACGACAATCGGGCCGCCCTCCTGTCAACGGCGATACAGTAAACGCGTTGAGCATGTGCGGTGCATCAAGAATTTCGCACCGTTGTCTGATTCAACTTGGCTTCTACCGCTTTTCTAGGAAATGGCATATATGAAAAAACTCCTCGCTGTCCTGATCGCCGGTTCGTTTGCCGCAGGCGCCTTCGCACAGGCCGCCGCAGCACCCGAAGCGCCGATGTCGGCTCCCACGGCCGCTTCCGCAGCTGCTCCCGCTCACACAGCCAAGAAGGCCAAGGTCGCCAAGAGCGGCAAGCACTCCGGCAAGAAGCACGCCAAGCGCTCCACGAAGAAGGCACACAAGGCCGTGGCCTGATCCATGCCAAGGGATGCCAGCAGGCATCCCCTCAAAAAAGCCCGCAAGTCAGCAATGCACTGCGGGCTTTTTGCCGCCCGCCCGGCCATGATGGCCCGGCCAGGCCGATTTTTGCGTCCGGCCACGCGCCCCCTGCGACAGAATGTGCAAGATGACGAAGCCTGCGACACCCCTCCACACATCCCTTTCCCGCCGCGCGCTGCAGCGGTTGCTCATGGCCGCCTGCCTGGCCGGCGCCGCCGTATCGGCAGGCGCACAGCCCCAGGGCAGCCCCCAGATGAATCTGCGCCGCGTGGAGTTGACGGCCGGAATCCACCGCATCGATGCCCAGGTGGCCGCCTCGGACCGCGAGCGCGCCATCGGCCTGATGTTCCGCCAGGACATGCCCCAGCAGGAGGGCATGATCTTCGTCTTCGAGGTGCCTGCCGTGCAGTGCTTCTGGATGCGCAACACCCTGCTGCCGCTGACCGCCGCCTTCGTGGCCGATGACGGCACCATCGTGAACCTGGCCGACATGAAGCCCATGACCGAGGACTCGCACTGCTCGGCCAAGCCCGTGCGCTATGTGCTGGAGATGAACCAGGGCTGGTTCGCCAAGCGCGGCCTGAAGGCCGGCGTCAAGCTGGGCGGCAGCCTGTTCACGCCCGCGCCCGCGCCCGCCAAGCCATAATCACGGCCCATGCAAGCGCTTCGCTCCTCGTTCTGGCTCACCCGGCTGATATTGGCCTGGTTTGCCGTGACGCTGGGCGTTGCCGTGGCTTCGCCCCTGGTCCATCCCCAGGGTTTCGAGCTGGTCTGCACGGCCAGCGGCGACGTCAAGCTGGTGGCGCTGGGCGACAGCGCAGCCCCGGGCATGGGCCACCACCAGCTTGACTGCCCCATGTGCCTGCCCGCTGGCGCACCGCCGCCGGCCCTGCCGCAGATGGCCGTGCCCCACCAGCAGCCGCTGGCCCACGCGCTGCTGCCGCTGGTGGCGGCGCACATTGCCTCCGTCACACGCGCGCCGCTGCCGGCGCGCGGCCCTCCTCCGCTGACTGCCGTGTTCTCTTGAATCGCCGCCGGGCCTGCTGATGCGCGCCCGGCCCGCCTGCGCCGCATGCGCGGCGCAAGACCCGGAGTCAGTTCGTGAATTCCTTCCCCTTCCCCGCGATGGCAGCGCCTCTGCGCCTGCCTGCACCCCTCTTTCGCCCCCATCCCCTGGCCGTAGCGCTGTGCTGCGCGCTGGGCACGGCCTGGACGCCTGGCGTGCAAGCACAAGCGCAGGCACAGGCCGATATCCCGCTGGCCCCCGTCGAGGTCTCTGACCAGGCCACGGCCGATGCCAACGGCCTGCTGCCGCTGAACAAGACCGTGGGCACGGCCAGCCGCCTGGGCCTGACGGCGCGCGAGACGCCGGCCTCGGTGCACATCGTGGACCGCACAGCCATCGAGGCGCGTGGCGCCCAGGACACGCAGGAGATCCTGCGCTCCATTCCGGGCGTCACGGCCTACAGCCCGCCCGGCAACATCGGCATCAGCTACCGGGGCTTCGGCACGGGGTCGGTCAGCCAGCTGTTCAACGGCATCAACCTGCAGTACTCCATTGCGGCCCGGCCCGTGGACAGCTGGATCTACGACCGGGTGGAGGCCGTGGGCGGCGCCTCCGGCTTTCTCTACGGCGCAGGCGGCGTGGGCGGCACGCTGAACTACATCACCAAGCTGGCCCTGCGCGACAGCTTCACCGAAGGCCAGCTGCGCCTGGGCAGCTACGGGCTGAAGGAAGCCTCCGTCGGGCTGAACCGCCGCCTGGGCGATGCCACTGACAGCCAGGGCACGACCCATTACCTGCGCCTGGACCTCAACCACCGCGACGCCGGCAGCTGGGTGAGCGGCACGCAGTCGCGCTCCACGCAGCTGGCGGCCTCGCTGCTGTCCGACCTGGGTGGCGGCCTGACGCACACCCTGGCCTACGAGGCCCAGCATGAGCGCGTGGACCGCCCCTACTGGGGCACGCCGCTGCTCAACCCGCTGCGCGGCCAGGCGCGCATTGACGAGGCGACCCTAGGCAAGAACTACAACAGCGCCGACGGCCTGTACGCCCAGCGCGTGCAGTGGCTGCGCTCCATCACCGAATGGCGGGCCAGCGACCGGCTCAAGCTGAGCAACACCTTCTACGCCTATGACGCGCTGCGCGACTACCGCAACGTGGAGACCTACCGCTTCACGCCCGACAACACCGCGGTGGTGCGCTCGGCGGCGCTGCTGCAGCGCCATGACCAGCGCATGGTGGGCGACCGCATCGAAGGCAGCTACCTGGGCGAGCTGGCCGGCAGGCGCAGCGAATGGGCTTTTGGGCTGGATGTGAGCGTGAACCGGCAGACACGCTTTCCGAACAGCCTGTCGGGCACGGTGAGCACGGTCAACCCGTACGACTTCACCACCGAGAACTTCTACGACATCCCAGGCATGGCGCCCGGATTCAGGCCTGACCGCGACAACAAGGTCACCACCACCGCGCTCTACCTGGAAAACCGCACGGCCCTCACCCCGGCCCTGCACCTGCTGACGGCGCTGCGCCATGAACGCATCGATGTGGACCTGACCAACCGGCGCGATGTAACGCCCGCGCTGCCCGCCAGCTACAGCCGCAGCTATAGCCCGACGACCGGGCGCGTGGGCCTGGTCTGGGATGCCACGCCCGAGGCCAATCTCTACGCCCAGTTCTCCACGGCGGCCGATCCGCCGTCGGGCATGCTGATGGGCGCCTCGTTTGCCGACGCCATCAACAACACCGGGCTGACCACGGGCCGCCAGGTGGAGGCGGGCAGCAAGCTGTCGTTCTGGCAGTGCAAGGGAACGGCGGCGCTGGCGGTCTATCACATCACGCGCCGCAACATCTCCACCCAGGACCCGCAGGACAGCACGCGCACGGTGCTGGTGGGCCAGCAGTCCTCGCGCGGGGTGGAGCTGTCCATGGGCCTGGCTCCCACGCCGCGCTGGTCCATCCAGGGCAACTGGAGCCATGTGGACGCGCGCTATGACAACTACCAGCAAGGCGGCGTGTCCCTGGCGGGCAAGCGGCCCACGAACACGCCCGCCAGCGTGCTCAACCTCTGGACCAGCTACCGCATCACGCCGGCGCTGGAGGCCAACGCCGGGCTGCGCCGCGTGGGCGGTATCTATGCCGACGCGGCCAACACCCTGTCCTGGCCTGCCTACACGCTGCTGGACCTGGGCATGAGCTACCGCATCGACCCGCGCATGACCGTGGTTGCACGGCTGCGCAATGCCACCGATCGCGTCTACGCCGCCAGCCTGACCAGCACCATGGCCTACCTGGGGGCGCCGCGCACGGCCGATATCACGCTGCGCGTGGCGTTCTGAGAGAGGGCCGCGCCATGCGCCTTCACCTCAAACGCTGGCTGTTCCTGCTGCACCGCTGGCTGGGCATTGCCGTGTGCCTGTTCTTTGCGCTGTGGTTTGTCTCGGGCATGGTGATGATGTATGTGGGCTACCCCAAGCTCACCGAGGCCGAACGGCTGCGCCACCTGCCCCCGCTCGATGGCAACGCCGCCCTGCTCGCGCCCGCCGAGGCGCTGCGCGCGGCCGGCATCGACGGCCCGCTCAAGGATCTGCGCCTGCATGCCGGCAGCGCCGGCCGTGCCAGCTACCTGGTCACGCCCGAGGGGCGGCGCCAGCCCGTGGCCATCGATGCGGCCAGCGGCCAGGTGTTGGGTGCCACCAGCCAGGCGCAGGCCCTGGCCAGTGCCCGCGCCTTCGCGGGGGACGGCACGGGCCTGCACTACCTGGGCACGGTGGATGAGGATGCCTTCAGCCACTCGCGCGCGCTGGACATCCACCGCCCCCTGCACCGCGTGCAACTGGACGATGCCCAGGGCACGCTGCTCTACATCTCCGGCCGCACGGCCGAGGTGGTGCGCGATGCCACGCGCACCGAGCGCGGCTGGAACTACCTGGGCGCCTGGCTGCACTGGCTGTACATGTTCCGGGGCAATGCCTTTGACGGCGCCTGGGCCGACATCGTCAACGTGCTGTCGCTGGTCGGCATTGCCGTGGCCATCACCGGCACCGTGGTCGGGGTGATGCGCTGGCGGTTCAGGCAGCCCTACCGCAGCGGCCGGCGCACGCCCTACCCGGGCCTCGCCATGCGCTGGCACCATGTGGCGGGCCTGCTGTTCGCGCTGACCACGCTGGCCTGGATCTTCAGCGGCCTGATGTCCATGAACCCCTGGCGCCTGTTCGACACGGGCACGCCGCCACTGCACATGGCCCGGTGGCAGCAGGGCCCTCTGCGCCTGACAGGGGGCGACGCCACGCCGCAGTCGCTGATTGCCGCAGCGGGCGGACCCGTGCGCGAACTGCGCTGGCTGCGCACCGCAGGCCGCACCGAGGTGCTGGCCCAGCCCGCAGCCGGCACGCCCCTGGTGCTGGACAGCGCCAGCGCCGCGCCCGTGGCCCATTCGCGCGAGGCCCTGCTGGACCGCGCGGCCGTGCTGATCGACGCACCCGTGCTGCGCAGCGAATGGCTGACCGCGCACGACCTGTACTGGTACGAGCGCGCCGAGCACACCATGATGGGCGGCCATGACAAGCCCCTGCCCGTGATGCGCGTGGTGTATGGCGATGCTGCGGCCAGCTGGGTGCACATCGACCCGCACACGGGCCAGGTACTGGGCCGGCTGGACGGCACCCAGCGCCTCAAGCGCTGGCTGTTCGCCATGCTGCACAGCTGGGACTGGCTGCCGCTGCTGCAGCGCCGGCCGCTGTGGGATGGGCTGCTGCTGGCCTTCAGCCTGGGCGGCCTGCTGATGAGCGCCACGGGCGTGCTCATAGGCGTGCGCAGGCTGCGCCGCAAGCGCAGCCATCGCGCACAGGCCACTGCTTGCCTGGAGGCGCAGCCACATGGTTAGCCACCATACTGTATGCTTGCCACATGCAACTCGAACAGAAATACCAGGCCCTGCTGGCCGAGGCCGAGCGCCGCAAGCTGGACGACGTGGACAGCATGCGGCTGTGCTTCCAAACCCTGTCCCTGGCTGCGCGCATCGACCGTGACTGCGCCGCACTGCTGGCGCCCCATGGCCTGTCCGAAGGGCGCTTCGTGCTGCTGTTCCTGCTGGAATCCGCCAGCGAAGGGCTGGCGCCCAACCACCTGGCCGAGCAGGCCGGCATCACCCGCGCCACCGTGACCGGCCTGCTGGACGGCCTGGAACGCGAGGCCCTGGCCGAGCGCCTGCCCGACCCGGCCGACCGCCGCGCGCTGCGCGTGCAGCTCACCGCCAAGGGGCGCCAGCTGGCGCGCAAGCTGTTTGCCCGGCACAGCCAATGGATCGCCGGCCTGTTTTCCAACCTGTCGCCCGCCGAACGCGGCCAGTTGGGAAAGCTGCTGGCCAAGGCCGCCGCAGGCGTGGAGGCCAGCGCATGACGGCGCCCGCCCCCCGGCGCAAGGGCGCCAACCGCACGGTCGACATCACTCCCGAACTGCTGCAGGCCCTGTCGCTGGGCGAGATCGAGACCGCCACGCTGACCGAAAGCCTGGCCGTGGACCAGGCCCGGCTGCTGCAGGCCGTCTTTCCCGACGCGTGGCCGCAGCTGGAGGACACGGCGCAGGCGCTGGGCCAGCTTGGCATTCTCAAACGCATGGAGTGCATTGGCGGCCTGCTGTGGCAGACACTGGGCCAGGCCGGCTGGCAGCGCTGCCTCACGCACCGCTCTGACACGGTGCGCGGCTGGGCCTGCTTCATGGCCGGTGCGCAGCCGGGCCTGACCCTGAGCCAGCGCCTGGAGCTGGTGCAGCCGCTGGCCGATGACTCGCATTTCGGCGTGCGCGAATGGTCGTGGATGGGCGTGCGCCCGCATCTGGCCAGCGACCTGCCGCAGGCCGTGGCCGAGTTGTCCCGGTGGACAAGGCGGCCCTCCGACCGCCTGCGCCGCTTCGCCAGCGAGGCCCTGCGGCCGCGCGGCGTCTGGTGCAGCCATATCACGGCGCTCAAGCAGCAGCCGGAGATCGCCCTGCCCCTTTTGCGGCGGCTGCGCGCCGATGCCTCGCCCTATGTGCAGGACTCGGTGGCCAACTGGCTCAACGACGCGGCCAAGAGCCGGCCCGACTGGGTGCGCGCCCTGTGCGCGCAATGGCTCGAGGAATCGCCCGTGCCCGCCACGCGCCGCATCTGCGAGCGTGCGCAGCGCAGCCTCAAGGAGCGGTAGGGGCCTGCCGGCCCGCCAGCCGCTCGCAGTCGGGCTTGACGCAGCGCCCGTAGAGGATGTGGGAGTGCTCCACGATGGCAAAGCCATGCGAGCGCGCCAGCAGCTTCTGGCGCTGCTCGATCACCGCATCGTGGAACTCCTGCACCAGGCCGCAGCGCGTGCAGATCAGGTGGTCATGGTGCTCGCCGTCGTCGAGTTCATAGACCGCCTTGCCCGCCGCAAAGCGCTGGTGCCGCAGCAGCCCGGCCTGCTCCAGCTGCGCCAGCACGCGGTAGACCGTGGCCAGGCTGGTGCCCCGGCCTTGGTCATGCAGCTGGCGATAGACCTCCTCCGCCGCCAGATGCCGCTGGTCCCCGTGGCGAAAGATGTCCAGTACCCACAGCCGCGCCAGCGTGGCCTTCAGCCCCAGGTTCTTGAGGTCAGCGGAATCGGACATGCAGCCCTCCCGGCCGGTCAGAACTCATTGTGGATGGCCTTGTAGCCGCGCACCAGTTCGTTGTTGGTGCGGACCACGTCCTCGGAGAAATCGCTGGCGTCGGCGGGCACCTGGGCCAGCGTGGACAGGTCGGTCTCCGGGCCTATGCGCGCAGTGGACGGCACGTAGAAGCCCGGCGGCAGGTGGCATCCATCGACCACGGCGTTGTAGCGCACCACGCAGCCGTCATCGACCACGCAGTTGAACAACACGCTGTTGAAGCCGATGAACACGCCATTGCCCACGGTGCAGGGCCCGTGGACGATGGCGCGATGGGCGATCGAGGTGTGCTGCCCCACGCTGACGCGCGCGCCGGACTTGGAGTGGATCACCACCCCGTCCTGGATGTTGGAGTGGGCACCGATCACGATGGGATCGATGTGGCCGTCCGCATCCATCTCGTCGGCACGGATCACCGCATAGGGGCCGATGAAGACGTTCTCCTCCACGATCACCAGTCCGCACAGGATGGCCGTGGGGTCCACGAAGGCGCTGGCATGGATGCGCGGCAGGTCGCCGCGCGGGTTCTTGCGGATCATCCCTTGCGCCTGTTCTTTGCGCCGCCCTGGCGGGCCTTGAAGCGCGGGTTGCTCTTGCAGATGACGTAGATGCGGCCGCGGCGGCGCACCACCTGGCAGTCTCGATGGCGCAGCTTGGCTTCCTTGAGGGACGAGAGCACTTGCATGGAAAACTCCTTGGGTTGTAGACAAACGGGGGCCGGCTCGCGGGTCATGCCCAGGACACGGCGTCGTGCGGATGCAGGCTCTCCATGTGGCGCACATGCACGCGCGGCTGGGCGTAGCTGCCTTCCAGCGCGGCCTGTATGCGGCGCGCCGCATCCTCGACAAACATCAGGTTGCGGCCGTTGAGCGCGGCAAAGGCCTGCTCGTCGGCGCGCTTGACGGCGGTCTGCACGGGCGTGCCCAGCGCCTGCTCCACGCGGGCGATCAGGGGCAGGATGCCCAGGTCGGGCGCATCACAGGCCAGGTCCACGCTGACCTGGGCCTCGCTGCGCTGGCTGTGTGCCGTGGCCAGCGTGCCGTGCCGGCGCAGCCAGGAAGCCACCTGGTCCGGCTCCACCAGCGGCTCGCCCGCAAAGGCCTGCAAAAAGCCCTGCTCCAGCAACTGGCGCGACAGTGCCGCCGAGCAGGGGCAGGTCGAGGAATAGCCCACGCCCACCTGCAGCCGCAGCTGGAACACGCCCTGCGCCAGCGTGGCGTCCAGGCGCACGGGATAGGACTTCCAGCCCGACAGATCGTGGGTGACCAGGGCGGGCCGCTGGGTCAGCAGGTCCAGCGACAGGCGCAGCCGGGCGCTGCGGCTTTGGCAGTCCAGGTGGCTGTCGATCATGGCCTGCAGCGCATGGCGCAGCGCCAGGGCAGACAGTGCGGATTCCTCGGCCAGGCTGTCCAGTTGGCGGTACAGCCGGGACATGTGTATGCCCTTGACATGGGCCGCAGGAAGATCGACCTGCACGTCGGCACGCGCATGCAGCTCGCGCCAGTAGCCGGGCTCGGCCACGGTCACGGGCAGGTCTATGCCCTGCATGCCCACCCATTGCAGCGGGCTGAGGCTGGGCGCGGGATCGGTCAGGGAAACATCGGGAAGAGGTGCAAGCATTCGGGGCTCCAGTGGCCGCGCCGACCCAGGCCGGCGCGGTATTCGTTCAATTCCAGTCGGGAAACGGGTTGTCCCATTGCACCCAGGCCTGCGGGCCCAGGGCCATTTCCGCATCGGTCAGCAGGCATTCGTCCAGGCGTGCGCGCAGCGCCTGCTCGTCCATGCCCATGCCGATCAGCACCAGTTCCTGGCGCGCGTCGCCCACGCCATCGACCCATTTGTCCAGGATGCGCTCCACGCTTTCGGGGTCGCGCGGCCAGCGCTCGGCCTCCACGGCGGCCCACCAGTGCCCGGCCGGGCCATGGCGGGCCACGGCGCCGGCCTGCGACCAGGAGCCGGCCAGCGCCGGATGGCTGGCCAGCCAGAAAAACCCCTTGGAGCGCACCACACCCGGCCATTCGCTTTGCACCAGGCCGAAGAAGCGCCGGGGATGAAAGGGGCGGCGGGCGCGGTAGACAAAGCTGGCAACGCCATAGGCCTCGGTCTCGGGCTGGTGCGTGCCACGCAACTGCTGCAGCCAGCCCGGCGCCCTGGAAGCCTCCTCGAAATCGAACAGCCCCGTATCGAGCACGCGATCCAGCGGCAGCTGGCCGAAGGAGGCGATCTCCAGCCTGGCACGCGGGTTGAGCCCGCGCAGGATGGCCATGAGCCGGCTGCAGTCCTCATCGGTGACCAGGTCGATCTTGTTGAGCACGATCACATCGCAGAACTCCACCTGCTCGATCAGCAGATCGACCACGGTGCGGCGGTCCTCCTCGCCCAGCGATTCGCCGCGCGAGCGCAGGCTGTCACGCGAGCCATAGTCGTGCAGAAAGTTGAAGGCATCGACCACGGTCACCATGGTGTCCAGCCGCGCCACATCGCCCAGGCTGCGTCCGTCCTCGCCCGCGAAGGTGAAGGTCTCGGCCACCGGCAGCGGCTCGGAGATGCCCGTGGACTCGATGACCAGCTGGTCGAAGCGGCCCTCACCCGCCAGCCGTGCCACCTCCACCAGCAGGTCCTCGCGCAGCGTGCAGCAGATGCAGCCGTTGCTCATCTCCACCAGTTTTTCGTCGGTGCGCGACAGGTCGGCCCCGCCATCACGCACCAGGGCAGCGTCGATGTTGACCTCGGACATGTCGTTGACGATGACGGCCACGCGCCGACCTTCGCGGTTGTGCAGGATGTGGTTGAGCAAGGTGGTCTTGCCCGCGCCCAGAAAGCCCGACAGTACGGTCACCGGCAATCGGGCATGCGGCGGCCGAACCGGCGCTACGGTATGCATCATGGAATCTCTCAAGCAGGGAAAGGGAGCACGCTGCTGGCACTGCAGCCGCGTGCGGCAGGCAGGGCCTCAGGCGTGCAGCGCAGTGCAGGCAGAGCACTTGCCATGCAGCTCGATGTTCGAATGGGCCAGCGCGAACGCATGGCCGTGCGCCCAGCTGCCCAGGCAGCGGTTGAGCGCGTCGTCGACAAACTCGTCCACCTGCCCGCAGCTGTCGCAGATCGCAAAGGCCGAGAAGTCATGGCTGCCCTCATCCGGGTGCGAGCAGCACACATAGGCGTTCAACGACTCCAGGCGGTGGACCACGCCCTGCTCGGCCAGCTTGTCCAGCGCGCGGTAGACCTGCGTGGGGGCGCTCAGCCCGTGGTCACGCAGCTGGTCGAGCAGTGCATAGGCCGTGCGCGGTGCACCGGCCTGGCGCAGGGCGTCGAGCACCCGTTGCTGGTTGACGGTCAAAGGGGTGGGCATGGTGATTTCCTGTTCCAGAAAACGGTTGGCGATGTTGCGCCACATCAGAATTGTGACGTTATAACATAACAAAACAACAGCTGTCAGGCAGGTTTTTACAATTAAAAAGAATATTAAGTTGCGTTTAAATATTCAACAGGATATAGTCAGCACCGTTGTCGAGACCCGTACCCAGTACCTGAGTCGGCAACCACATCTCCCGCGCAACGGCTTGCCAGCCGCTTCCTGCAGGATGTGTTTCGCGACCTTTGTCGCCCAGTTGGTCTGTAGAGCTGCAGCCAACCGAGTTCCTAGATGCTCACGCAGGCCTTTTCAAGGCTGCGAACCTGACTGAACCACATTTCAAACACCGGCATTCCCATGGGCAAGTACGTCGTCTCGCCCTCGACACACCCGACCGACTGCGGCCGCTTCCGTGCCTCCTTCTCGGTCCATCGCTCCCAGGGCAACGGCAGCTACTGCCGCGTATTCCGTTTCGACAAGGCATTCGCCTCCAGCGAAGCGGCACGGCTGTTTGCCGTCACCCAAGGCTGGCTTCAGACCTGCATGCAGCACCCGCCTGCGTGCTGATGGCCCGCTTGCTGCGAACCCCTATCCATTTCCTGCGGCGGATTGCACAGTCCTCCGCCTGCATTCCAACGGTGCGCCCGTTTGCGCACATCTAAGCAAAGAGGTTTTCCTATGACCACCAAAATCTACGTGGGCAATCTGCCCTACTCCGTGACCGACTCCAGCCTGGAAAGCAACTTCGCCGAATTCGGCAGCGTGGCTTCCGCCAAGGTCATGATGGACCGCGAAACCGGCCGCTCCAAGGGCTTCGGTTTTGTGGAGATGGCTTCTGCCGAAGTCGCCCAGGCCGCCATCACCGGCCTGCACGGCATGTCCGTGGACGGACGCTCGATTGTCGTGAACCTGGCGCGTCCTCGTGAAGAAGGCCGCAGCTCGGGTGGCTACAGCCCGCAAGGCTATGCAGGCAAGCGTGCCGACGTCGGCTATGGCAATGGCGGCCACGGCGGCGGTCGCTACTGATAGCGTCCAATTCCAAGAAAAACCGGCTCTCTGGGCCGGTTTTTTTTCGCCTGCGGTTTTCTGCCGATGTCGGCATGAAAAAACCGGCCGCCCTTGCGGGCAGGCCGGTCATGCTTCAAGCCTGCCGGGGTCTGGCCCCGGCAAAGGCGAAGTTGCTTACCGCAGCGCGTCGATGGCGGCGTTGAAGGTGGCGCTGGGGCGCATCACGGCGTCCATCTTGGCCACGTCGGGCTGGTAGTAGCCGCCAATGTCCACGGCCTTGCCCTGCACGGCGCGCAGCTCTTCGATGATCTTGGACTCGTTGTCCGCCAGCTGCTTGGCCAGGGGAGCGAACTTGGCGGCCAGCTCGGCGTTCTCGGTCTGGGCAGCCAGGGCCTGCGCCCAGTACAGGGCGATGTAGAACTGGCTGCCGCGGTTGTCCAGCTCGCCGGTGCGGCGCGAAGGCGACTTGTCCTCGTCCAGCAGCCTGCCGGTGGCTTCGTCCAGGGTCTTGGCCAGCAGCTTGGCGCTGTCGTTGCCGTTCTTGATGCCCAGGTCTTCCAGCGACACGGCCAGTGCCAGGAACTCGCCCAGCGAATCCCAGCGCAGGTGGTTTTCTTCCACCAGCTGCTGCACGTGCTTGGGAGCGGAGCCGCCGGCACCGGTTTCGTACATGCCGCCACCGGCCATCAGCGGCACGATGGACAGCATCTTGGCGGACGTGCCCAGTTCCATGATGGGGAACAGGTCGGTCAGGTAGTCGCGCAGGATGTTGCCGGTCACCGAGATGGTGTCCAGGCCGCGGGCCACGCGCTCCAGCGTGTAGCGCATGGCGCGGACCTGCGACAGGATGTGGATTTCCAGGCCCGTGGTGTCGTAGTCCTTGAGGTAGGTGTTGACCTTCTTGATCAGCTCGGCCTCGTGCGGACGGTAGGGGTCCAGCCAGAACACGGCAGGCATGCCGGAGTTGCGTGCACGCGTGACGGCCAGCTTGACCCAGTCGCGGATGGGCGCATCCTTGACCTGGCACATGCGCCAGATGTCGCCCTGCTCCACGTTCTGGCTCATCAGCACTTCACCGGTGGCCAGGTCGACGATGTTGGCAACGCCGTCTTCCTCGATCTCGAAGGTCTTGTCGTGCGAGCCGTACTCTTCGGCCTTTTGCGCCATCAGACCCACGTTGGGCACGGTGCCCATCGTCTTGGGGTCGAAGTTGCCGTGCCACTTGCAGAAGTTGATCATCTCCTGGTAGATGCGGGCAAAGGTGGACTCGGGCATCACGGCCTTGCAGTCGTAGGGCTTGCCGTCGGCGCCCCACATCTTGCCGCCCTGGCGGATCATGGCGGGCATGGACGCATCGACGATCACGTCGTTGGGCGAGTGGAAGTTGGTGATGCCCTTGGCGGAGTCCACCATGGCCAGCGCGGGACGGTGTTCCTGGCAGGCGTGCAGGTCACGGATGATCTCTTCGCGCAGCGAGGCGGGCAGCGTCTCGATCTTCTCGTACAGCGTGGACATGCCGTTGTTGACGTTGACGCCCAGCTCGTCGAACAGCTTGCCGTGCTTCTCGAAGGCTTCCTTGTAGTAGATCTTCACGCAGTGGCCGAACACGATGGGGTGCGAGACCTTCATCATCGTGGCCTTGACGTGCAGCGAGAACAGGATGCCGGCGTCGCGGCAGTCGTCCAGTTCCTTTTCGTAGAAGTCGCACAGCGCCTTCTTGCTCATGAACATGGAGTCGATGATCTCGCCGGCCTGCAGCGCGACCTTGGGCTTGAGCACCACGGTCTTGCCGCTCTTGGTGGTCAGCTCCATCTTGACGTCGCGGGCCTTGTCCAGGGTCATGGACTTTTCGCCGTGGTAGAAGTCGCCGTGCTCCATGTGCGAGACATGGGTTTGCGACCACTGCTTCCACTCGCCCATGGAGTGCGGGTGCTTCTTGGCGTAGTTCTTGACGGCGGCGGGAGCGCGGCGGTCGGAGTTGCCTTCACGCAGCACGGGGTTCACGGCCGAGCCCAGGCACTTGCCGTAGCGCGCCTTGATGTCCTTTTCCTGGTCGTTGGACGGGTTCTCGGGGTAGTCGGGCAGTGCGTAGCCCTTGCCCTGCAGCTCCTTGATGGCAGCCGTCAGCTGGGCCACGGAGGCGCTGATGTTGGGCAGCTTGATGATGTTGACATCGGGCTCCAGCGTCTTCTTGCCGAGCTCGGACAGGGTGTGGGCCACGCGCTGGTCTTCGGCCAGGAATTCGGAGAACTCACCCAGGATGCGGTGGGCCACGGAGATGTCGGCGGTCTCGACATTCACGCCGGCGGGTGCTGCAAAGGCGCGCACCACAGGCAGGAAGGCACTGGTGGCCAGGCGCGGGGCCTCATCGGTCAGGGTGTAGATGATGGTGGGTTGCTGCGTGCTCATCTCTTGTCTCAGGTAGTGAAAAAGGTAGGGGTCGCGCCGCAGGCCGTCGAACCGGACATCCGCTAGGGGAAACGGGCCGGTGCAGCCTGACGCTGTAGGACCGTCACGCAATGCCCCGTCGCGCCAGCATGCTGCCCCGGCGTTTTCTGCAATGCGATCCCACAATACAAAATTCTAAGCGGAACCTGCCGGATTTTTTAAGTCTTGTAGAAGACTTAGGGTTTTACAGCGGCATTCAGGCCCTGTTTTCACAGGGAAACGGCTTGGAGCCCCTGCGTTTTCTGCCATGCAAAAAATGCTGTGGCGTGACGGACACGCAAGCATGGCAGAGCACCGCGCCACACCCAGAGCCGATACATCCACAACGATTCATCGTGCGCGAAGCAGCGGGCAAACTCCCCCGGCGAAAACCCCGTGATCAGGCGCTGATCAAACGCTGTTCACGGCACACACAGGCCGGGTCGGAAACGCCCCTGGCCAGCACCGTCGTCTGGGGCAGCAATCGCACGCCAATGCCCGGAAACACGGGTAAACGTGGCGACATATTGCGCCAAATCATCTACAAAGCACGCCAATTACGCCAAATTGTCACCCATCCGCATTTATTCTGTCTTTTTGACTAGAACCACTGGACTGGAGACGATTTGAGTACCCTGGCAATCGTGATTTCACTGGCGGGATTGATGTTCCTGGCCTATCGAGGCATCTCCGTGCTGCTGCTGGCCCCCCTGATGGCCGCCGTGGCCGTGCTGCTGTCCGGCGACCTGGGCCACATGCTGCCGCTGTACACCAGCACCTTCATGGGCGCCCTGGGCAACTACATGCTGCAGTTCTTCCCGGTGTTCCTGCTGGGCGCGCTGTTCGGCCAGTTGATGGCGGACTCGGGCGCAGCCACCGCGATATCGCACTGGATCATGCGCGTGCTGGGCGAGAAGCACGCCATCCTCACCGTGGTGCTGGCCTGCGCCGTGCTCACCTATGGCGGCGTTTCGCTGTTCGTGGTGGCCTTTGCCATCTATCCGATTGCCAAGTCGCTGTTCCGCGCGGCCCATGTGCCCAAGCGGCTGATACCGCCCACCATCGCGCTGGGCTCGTTCACCTTCACCATGACGGCGCTGCCGGGCACGCCGTCCATCCAGAACGCCATTCCCATTCCCTACTACGGCACGAACGTGTTCGCGGCGCCGGGCCTGGGCATCATCGGCGGCATGACCATGCTGGCCCTGGGCCTGTGGTGGCTGCAGTCGCGCGCGGCCAAGGCACGCGTGGCGGGCGAAGGCTACGGCGATCATGACGACGCTGTCGAGCAGGGCCTGCATGACGAAAGCGACCCCGCCCTGCACAGCCGCCGGGACCTGCCGCTGCTGCTGGCCCTGCTGCCGCTGGTGCTGGTGATCGCGGTCAACGCGCTGCTGACCTACGGCGTGTTCCCGCAAATGGATTTCGGCTTCCTCAAGGACCGTTTTCCTGCCGTGAACCCGGCCAAGCAGACGGGCCTGTGGGCGCTGATCCTGTCCCTGGCCGTGGCCTGCGCCGCACTGGTGCTGCTGGGCCTGGGCCGCTGGCGCAATCTCAAGGAGTCGGTGAACAAGGGCGTGCTGGGCTCCATGCTGCCCATCTTCAACACCGCCTCGGAAGTGGGCTACGGCGCCGTCATCGCGAGCCTGGCCGGCTTTGCCATCATCCGCGAGGCCGTGCTCAACGTGGCGCCCCACAACCCGCTGATCTCCGAGGCCGTGGCCATGAACGTGCTGGCAGGCATCACGGGGTCGTCGTCAGGCGGCCTGTCGATTGCGCTGTCCACGCTGGGCAAGGACTACCTGGCCATGGCCGCCCAGCTGGGCATCAGCCCGGAGCTGCTGCACCGCGTGGCCGTGATGGCGGCCGGCTGCTTCGACACCCTGCCGCACAGCGGCGCCATCATCACGCTGCTGTCCATCTGCGGCCTCACGCACCGCCAGTCGTACGGCAACATCGCCATCATGACCATTGGTGCGCCACTGCTGGCCCTGGTGCTGGTGATCACGCTCGGCACCATGTTCGGGTCCTTCTGAGGGACCAGGGCGCAGAGCGCGCGCGGGAAATACCACGGCCTCGCGCCCGCCACAACCGGCATATGACGTATATGCGCGGGGCGGGTGCATGGCAACAATGCATGCACGGCGATAAGGCATCGCCCCGGTTCATTCCCGCATCACCGACAAGACGACATCCGCTGCCAAAGCTGCCAGCGCAGATGTCGGGCAACAAGGCCCGAACCGCTCCCTGACCTGGAGCGGTTCGGGCCTTTTTTTGTTGGCCGGGAATCGAAGGGGCAGCGATGCCGCACGCCGCCCCCTCAACCCCTTCAGGAGCAGCAGCATGAGACACGGAGATATTTCCAGCAGCAACGATTGCGTCGGCGTGGCAGTGGTCAACTACAAGATGCCGCGCCTGCACACCAAGGCCGAGGTGCTGGACAACTGCCGCAAGATCGCGGACATGCTGGTAGGCATGAAGCGCGGCCTGCCGGGCATGGACCTGGTGATCTTTCCCGAGTACTCCACGCACGGCATCATGTACGACGCCAAGGAGATGTACGACACGGCCAGCGCCATCCCGGGCGAAGAGACCGAAATCTTTGCCGACGCCTGCCGCAGGGCCAATGTCTGGGGCGTGTTCTCGCTGACCGGCGAGCGCCATGAGGAGCACCCCAACAAGGCGCCGTACAACACCCTGATCCTCATGAACAACCAGGGCGAGATCGTGCAGAAGTACCGCAAGATCATGCCCTGGGTGCCCATCGAGGGCTGGTACCCGGGCGACTGCACCTATGTGAGCGAGGGCCCCAAGGGCCTGAAGATCAGCCTCATCATCTGCGACGACGGCAACTACCCCGAGATCTGGCGCGACTGCGCCATGCGCGGCGCCGAGCTCGTCGTGCGCTGCCAGGGCTATATGTACCCGGCCAAGGAGCAGCAGATCATGGTCTCCAAGGCCATGGCCTTCATGAACAACTGCTACGTGGCCGTGGCCAATGCGGCGGGCTTCGACGGCGTGTACTCGTACTTCGGGCACTCGGCCATCATCGGCTTCGATGGCCGCACCCTGGGCGAGACCGGCGAGGAGGAGATGGGCATCCAGTACGCCGAACTGTCCAAGCACCTGATCCGCGATGCGCGCAAGAACGGCCAGTCTCAGAACCACCTGTTCAAGCTCGTGCACCGCGGCTACACCGGCACCATCAACTCCGGCGACGGGGACAAGGGCGTGGCCGCCTGCCCCTACAACTTCTACAGCCAGTGGGTCAACGATCCCGAGGGCACGCGCGAGATGGTGGAGTCCTTCACGCGCACCACCGTGGGCACGCCCGAATGCCCCATCGAAGGCATTCCGCACGAAGCGCCCAGGCACCGCTGACAGCGTCCTGCCTCCGCAGCCTGCAGGCCCGGGGGCAGGCCCGCCCATGAACACGGAAAGGTGAAGAGTGAAGATGAGCACGACAACAACCACAGGCCCGCTGCACGCTCCTGCCAGCCAGGCCACCGACCCGCTGGCGGCCTACCGCATCGAGGAAGAGCCCTTCTACCGCCCTTCGGGCCGCGAAGTGCAGCTGTACCGGCAGGCCTACCAGCACCGCATGCCGCTCATCCTCAAGGGCCCCACGGGCTGCGGCAAGACGCGCTTTGTGGAGTACATGGCCTGGGCACTCAAGCGCCCCCTGGTCACGCTGGCCTGCAACGAGGACATGACAGCCTCCGACCTGGTGGGCCGATACCTGCTGGATGCCGACGGCACGGCTTGGCACGACGGCCCGCTGACCCTTGCCGTGCGCCACGGCGGCATCTGCTATCTGGACGAGGTGGTGGAAGCCCGCCAGGACACCACGGTCGTCATTCACCCGCTGACCGATGCGCGCCGTGCCCTGCCGCTGGACAAGAAGGGCGAGGTGGTGCATGCCCATCCCGACTTCCAGCTGGTGGTCTCCTACAACCCCGGCTACCAGAGCAGCGCCAAGGACATGAAGCCATCGACCCGCCAGCGCTTCGCGGCCCTGGACTTCGACTACCCGGCGCCCGAGATCGAGGCGGACATCGTGGCCCACGAGACCGGCATTGCCCCGGCCACCGCTCGCAGCCTGGTCAGCCTGGCACGCAGCACGCGCGAACTGCGCCACCGGGGCCTGGACGAAGGCGCCTCCACCCGCATGCTGATCTACGCAGGCCTGCTGATGCGCGACGGCATGCCGGTGCATGACAGCTGCGACATGACCATCACCAGCGCCCTGACCGACGACCCCGACACCGCCGCCGCGCTGCGCCAGCTGGTCGAAGCCGAGTTCGGCGCCTGAGGGCCGCGCGCCATGGCCATCGTCTCCGCTGTCTTGCCCGAAGAGTCCCGTCTGCTGCACACGCTGGGCCTGCTGGCCAGCGGCCTCGCGCGCCAGCCTGTCGCCGTGCAGGCGCTGGCCAGGGCGCCGGCGCCGGGCCAGGCCCACGCCCTGCCGCCGCGCGCCGTGCTGATCAGCCAGCCTGCCCGGCTGCTGATTCCCGCCCACTTGCCCATTCAGGCAAACCTGCACGCAGCAACGATGGCCCATGCCGCAGCCCATCTGCGCTTTTCACCCGCCCGCCAAGACAGCAGCGCCCTCAAGCCCATGGGCCAGGCCGTGGTGGGCGCACTGGAAGATGCGCGCGTGGAGCGGCTGCTGTGCCTGCAGCACCCCGGCGTGCGCCACTGGTTCGAGGCCTGCATCGCGCCCGAGCCCGACCCATCCGACCTGGGCTTTGCCGCCTTCATGGCCCGACTGGACCGCATGCTGCTGTGGCCAGGCCGTATGGACGGCAACCACTGGATCCACAAGGCCCGTGACCTGTTCGAGGACACCGCCACGCGCCATGGCCTGGAGGACTACGCCGCATTCCGGGCCATTGCCTCCATCCTGGCCAACGACCTGGGCCAGATGCGCGTGCGCATGGACCCGCAGCACCATGCCGTGCCCAGCATCTACCGTGATGACAACAGCTATCTCTGGCAGCATCCGGAGTCGCCCCAGGGCGAGGAAGACACACTTGCGCTGCAGCAGACCGCTGCGCGCGCGGCCCCTCCTCCATCGGCCGGCGCAGGACAGCAGTACGATGCACAGGAAGGCCAGTCGCTGGACCCAGGCCTGGAACTGTCGCGCCACAGCTATCCCGAATGGGACCGCAGGTCGGAGCGCCTGAAGACGGACTGGTGCACCGTCATCGACACCCTGCCCGCATGGCAGGCCGAGGCTCTGGCCGGGAAAGGCTCCCAAGCCGGCAGACAGACACTGCCGCTACTGCCGCTACTGCCGCTGCCGCCGGCACGCCAGCTGGACCGGCGCCAGCGCCTGCGCCGCCAGTGGGAAGGCGATGACCTGGACTTCAATGCCGCCATCGAGGTCCAGGTGGACCGCCGCCTGAACCTGCGACCGGAACCTCGCCTTTTCATGCGTGCCGGCAAAGGCCCGCGCCCCACCAGCCTGCTGGTGCTGATGGACGCTTCCGAATCGGTCAACACGCCCGGCCCCCACGGCGCCAGCCTGCTGGAGCTGGAGAAACAGGCGGCCCTCATGCTGGCCGAATCGCGCGCAGGCCACAGGACCGGCGTGGACCGCCTGGCCATCCACGCCTTCTCGTCCAACACGCGCGCCGAGGTCCGCTACCTGCGCCTGCTGGACTTCGGCCAACCCTTTGCCGCAGCAGCGGCCACACGGTTGCAGGCACTGCAGGGGCGCCATTCCACACGCCTGGGCGCCGCCCTGCGCCACGCCAGCAGCCTGCTGGCGGCCGAGCCTGCCGGCCAGCGCCATCTGCTGGTGATCACCGACGGAGCACCCGCCGACATCGACGTGCATGACGAGCGCTATCTGATCGAAGACGCGCGCCACGCCGTGCAGCAGGCCCGCGCCGCAGGCATACGCATCAGTTGCCTGGCCGTGGACAGCCAGGCTGACGGCTATGTGCGCCACATCTTTGGCGGGCGCAACTACGGCATTGCCGACGACGCGCGGCATCTGCCAAGGCGGCTGTCCCAGATGGGCGCAAGGCTCGCAGCCGGCCGCTGACCACGGCAAGCGCCACGGAAATCTCGATTAACCTGAAGCCTGCAAAGAACGCACGCCAGCACCTGGCATACAAGGAACCCATGAACGACCCCGTCAGAGTCGGCATTCTTTACTCGGCCACCGGCACCACATCGACCATAGGCCAGTCCCAGCTGCAGGGCGCGCAGCTGGCCATCGACGAAATCAACGAGTCGGGCGGCCTGCTGGGGCGTGAACTGGTGGCAGTGCGCTACGACCCGGCCTCCACGCCGGCCCGCTATGCGGCGCTGGCCGAGCAGCTCATCGTGCGCGACGGCATCAACGTCATCTTCGGCTGCTACATGTCCAGCAGCCGCAAGGCCGTCATCCCCATCGTCGAGAAGTGGAACCGGCTGCTGTTCTATCCGACGCTCTACGAAGGCTTCGAGTTCTCGGGCAATGTCATCTACACGGGCGCCGCGCCCAACCAGAACAGCGTGCAGCTGGCCGACTACATGACCAGCAGCTTCGGCGCGCGGGTCTACCTCATCGGCTCGGACTACATCTATCCCTACGAGTCCAACCGCATCATGGGCGAGCTGGTCATGCAGCACCCGGGCAGCGACAAGCTGGGCGAACACTACCTGCCGCTGGACGCCACCGAGCGCGACTACGCGGCCATCATGCAGGACATCCGCGCAAGGCAGCCGGACTTCATCTTCTCCACCGTGGTCGGCGATTCCACCGCCAGCCTCTACCGCGCCTATGCCGATGCGGGTTTCAACCCGCAGACCATGCCGATTGCCAGCCTCACCACCTCCGAGGCCGAGATCGCCCAGATGGGTGCCGACGTGGCGGCCGGCCACTTCACGGCCGCGCCCTACTTCCAGTCCATCGATTCACCGGCCAATGCGCGCTGCCTGGCCCGGCTGCGCCAGCGCCTGGGCGACGACTGCCGGCCCAACCTGTGCTGGGAAGCCGCCTACTTTCAGATGCACCTGTTCGCCAACGCCTTCCGCCAGGCCGGCAGCGACCGCATCGGCGATCTGCTGCCCCATCTGCTGGGCAGCGAGTTCGACGCGCCCCAGGGCCGCATCCGGCTCGATCCCGGCAACCACCACACCTGGCTGCACCCGCGCGTGGGCCGCGCCAACGCACAGGGCGGCTTCACCATCGTGCGCCAGGCCACCCGGGCCGTCTCGCCCGACCCCTACCTGGTCACCCACTCCCTGGGCGACTGGACCGCCAGCCTCGGTGCCCTGGAGAACTGAGCGTGGATGCCGCCCCGAACAAGGACGCAGGCAGCGCTGCCACAGGCCGGCCGCTGCTGGAAAGAAAGCCGCTGCTGCGCGCCACCTCGCCCCAGCTCAAGGAACTGCGCCAGCTGCGCATTGCCGTCGTCCACCCCGACGACGCGGACGGCCGCCTGCTGGCCCAGCAACTGCAGCGCATAGGCTGCCAGGTCCAGGCCATCTGGCCGCCCCAGCCCAGCCTGCCCGAAGGCACGGACGTGGTCTTCCTGGCCGTTCGCCCCGACCACCTGCAGTTGAACTACACCTGGACCCAGGGCGAGGGAGAGAGCCCGCCCACCGCCATCGCAGTGGTCAACTACGAGAACCCCACCATCGTCTCCGCAGTGCTGGAGCTGCAGGTGCAGGCCATCCTGCCCACGCCCATCCGCTCCTTCGGCCTGCTGTCCACCCTGGTGCTGGCGCGCAGAAACCACAAGGAATCACGCCAGCAGCTGCAGCGCATCGCCAAGCTCCAGGCCAAGCTGCTGGGCCAGCGCCGCGTGGCCGAAGCCAAGGCCATCCTCATGCAGACCCACCAGATCAACGAAGACCAGGCCTACGACATGATCCGCGCCCAGGCCATGAGCCGGCGAAGCTCGGTGGAGGAGATTGCCCAGGCCATCGTCCATGCGAGCGAAATACTGTCGCTGGGCAAGGGCGTGGGCCGGTGAAGGGGCCGGGCAGAAACAGCGCGGACGAGTGAGGTGCTATTGGCACATCGTCATTGCGTCGGCTGCCAGGTTCAGAAACGCCGAGTATTGATGCCGTCAAGGGCGCCGCAGGCCCGTTGACTGCGCCAAGGACAATGATGACCGGCAAGTGCTTCATTGCCTTGCAGAGGCAAGGCCCAAGCGGCCGGGATGACACAATAGCCTGATCACATCTGAGACCGTGAGAGAGCAATGACAGATCCGAAAAAGTTGCAAGAAGACAGAGAATCGGAAAGCAACATGCCCAAAAATCATCTTGGGCAGAGCCCCACTCCTCCTGCTGATCTCAGCTTACAGGCCGCAGGCCCGAGTGGATCCATCGCAGGACGTGATCACAAAGCCCTGGACAGGATGAGAGCGGCCTTGAATGCAAGCATCTCTGCCTTGTCGCCTGAAGAAATTCTCGGGAATGAAACTGCCCAATCGCCACAGAGCCTTCCGGAACCTGACCTCCAATCGGCAACATCAAGCTCAAAAGGCTCATCGCAATTGCAATCACCGCCGAAAGATATTAATCTATTCCAGCAGCAGGCTTCAGGTGGCTTTGAATATGCTTCGTTTCTCCATTCCTACCCGCATGGAGTAAAAACTCCTGACCAAATATCAAACCATTCCTATATCGCATCAAAAAATTCAAAGCCCACCAGCCATGCAAACAATAAGACCCGGGAAACCCATGTTTCACCAGGGATTCCCCTCATCGAGTTCAACGCGAAAATCAGCAAATCTACACCAACCACATCAAACCCTAAAATCAATATCAAGGTTTCAGAAAATCCCATCTCCAAAAATACACCAGATAACGAGATAAAAACTCAAAAAACACCAGACAGCCCCACCAAAAAAAGTACTCCAATTCAACCCATACTGCTCAAAGTACGACCCAGCGGGGTAGATACCCCACCCCGCCAAAAAATAACAGGATCGACGCCGTTCAGCCACATGCTGGAGGGGCGGCGAAGGGAACAGGAAGAGCGCGAAGACAAAAGAACCGAGTACGCCAGGCGCAGCGCGATAGCTTCGGAAGCTGCACTGCGGGCAGAACGAAATCGCGCGATGGAAGCGCAAAAAGAAGCCGCCTTCTACCGTAATGAGGCCGCCCGTGCAAAGGACGAGGCAATGCTCGCCCGCAAAGGCATGTGGCTGGGACTGATGGTTGCCTTGGCTTGTGTGTGCACTGCCATCCTTGCTTACCTGATAACCGCGCCGCACCTCTGTTGAGCGGCTTTGCACCATGACCCAGTCCAGCCAGCCCCGGACAGGCCACGTCTTTACCCTCCCTAACATAATTTAGGGTTGCCTGCGCCCTGCCCCTTGACCGAACCGGCGGCCACCGTCCTCTACAGCGCCGCTGCCGCCGCACGGCGACCATACTGCCCAGGCTGGCGACAGATGGATTGGCCGCCTTCTTAGGGATCGGAACCGCGCGATGCATGGCTGCAGTTCACCTGTCACCTGCAAGCAAAGACAGGCGTGCGATGGTGCAAAGCACAAAAGCGCATGCGCAGCAGAAACTTCAATCGAATCAATGACACACCGCGAATCCCAAGCACCCGCCGCCATGTGGCGCATGTCGTTTCACCCATGATGGACTGGATTGATATTTGAAGAAAATCATTATCTGACAGCAACTTAGAGGAATACCCCCAATCCTCCGTAGCAACTTTGCAGCATCACTCGCTCAGTTGCGCTTCTAATGGTGCATAGATCCGGGTGTCTGCATGTACCGACCGATGAGGTGGTGTTGTTGAAATCATTCCTTTTTAGCCCAATTTCGGCCTACCTTGGGCAGGTTTTGGTCAAAGTGGGGGCCTGACAAGCAGTCTTGTATTAAGCGCTTAGAAGCTTTTATGTAAACCTCAGTGACGATGTGTAAGCCCGCACCCGGGGCACATCTACTTCACCCCTCCGTCTTTCCTCAGACACCCGCAGACCATTTGAATACCTTAATACTCTCCTTTATCAAAAATACAATTCTTTAAGCTATAAATTCACACAACGAAAATTAAAAAAGCGAGCATAACGCTCGCTTCTATGAGCGTTTAAATATACTAATCGCTTAACTTTTCCGCAATTAGAGCCGCGCCGTTCCCTGACTGCAAAGTCACCGCCCCAAGCATTCCAAAGAATTGAACATTCAGTGTATCGCCGGCAGCCAAAGCCAAAATTGATTCGCCATCGAATCTTGAGACGCTGGTTGCCGTATTCTCTGTAAGCGCCTCAACTGGCGTACCATTCAACAAAACCCTTGCCGAAACAAGCATATTATTATTAATTTTAATAGAATATTTAATCCTGTACCTACCACTCGACGGAACAGTAAATGACGTATTTGAACCATTGGCCATAAAGCCAGAGAGATTCTGCGACTGAGGCAATGGTATATCGGTCCCACCGAGAACCACAGCTATTACAGAACCGCTAGTGTTGTGAGCAGCCATTGAGGTGGCAGTAGTTCCTCCGGCCCCTGCTGGACCGGTGGGGCCTGTGGGACCAGGCAAGCCAATATCACCCTGCGCCCCCGTCGGACCTTGAAGGCCCGTGGCACCAATGGGGCCTTGAGCGCCTGTCTGGCCCGCTGGGCCTTGAATGCCAATCGGACCTGTGGGTCCCGCCGGTCCTGCCTGGCCGGTGGCTCCGGTCGCGCCCGCCGGTCCTGTGGCACCGGTCGCTCCGGTTGCTCCCGTTGGACCCGGGTTCCCCACAATCGCCCCTGCTGCGCACTTGCCCAGCCGCCCCGTCGCGTCGTCATAGCAGGCCACGCTGCCAGCCTCCGTTGTATTGGACAGGTTGGGCAGATATACATCGCCTGTTTCCATCACCCGGAGCCGCTCTGCATTGCCTGCATTGTTCTTGATGACGAATCCACCATTGGCCGGTGGTGTGATGGTGATGTCGGCGCCGCCAGGAGCCGCCACTGCAGCGCCGCTCAAGACGATGGCCGCGGCGAAAGAGACAGAGCGCAGCGTGAATTTCATGGTTTTCATGGTCTGAATGTGTAGTGGCTAACGTTGTGCAGTGCGGCGCTGACGCAAAAGCGCCAGTCCCATGAGCACAGAGAGAAGGACCAACCCATACTCGCTCAGTGTGGGAATGGCCGCAGCCGATGGGCCGGGACCTGCACCGATCTGCACAGTGGGCGGAACCGTCGCATTGGTGCGTACCACCGTCGCACCGGCACCCAGGTTGATGACCGCAGTGCCGCTGGCAGCCTGCAGCACCACAGGCTGACCAGGCACTCCCTCGACGGTCAGCGTCCCGAGCACGGTGATATTTGCCCCGACAGGCAGCACAAAGGTGCGGCCCGTGCTGCTCCTGATGGTCAGGTTCTGCACGACCAGGGTGCCGCTGAGCTGGCTGGTGTTGCCCGGATCGCAGCCGTCGCGCAGCTCGATCGTGTTGTTGCCGGCATTCAGTGATCCGTTGATCTGCAGGTCACCACCCACCGACAGCGTTCCGCCACTGTTGGTGATGGCGGCGGCACTTGCGAACGTAGCCGAAGAATCGACGGTCAGCGCGCCTCCCAGGTCCAGGGTTCCTTGCATGTCCAGCGCAGAGCAGGACAGGTCCACGGCCCCGCCCGCCGGGACAACCAGAGAGCTGCCCGGTGGATAGGACCACTGGGCCGCTGCGTTGGAGGACAGCATGAGGGCCAAGCCTGCTCCACCCAGACATCGCCAAAGGGAAAACTTCATCAGACAAGTTCCGTTGAACCTGAGCGCAAGGCGCGCACAAGTGAAATGATTGAAAGTGTCAATCATTGTCAACAGAAACAAAAAGTTAATTATTGAGTTTTTCAACCAAGAAAACATTCGCATTTGGCGCGGGAGTCCGCAGCATTGACTCCAGCGGACGGGATCTGCCGCTCCCGATTCCGGAGGCGCATCGCTAATCCATCTTCTGATTCACGGTCTCAATTGATTGCGTTTAGCAGAGCCATCGCCGCCGCCCATCATGAGGTACATTGATAGAGATAACGCCAAGCTCGAACAGGTCAATGCCGCCATCGGCGGCGCTTTAGGGGGTCTGCGGTATGCACTACCTCGCGGACGGAACTCCCTCGAGGCTGTCAGTCTTGGCAAGACAGTGCTGGCGCATGCGAGCCAAGGCTTCGCAAGGCTGGTTGATAGCAAAGTGCTTTCACCGACAAAAGCAGCCTCTACGCCATCCTACTTTATTGCGGCCAGTTGGCTGATTCTCTGCATTGCGTTGTAGATTTCGCCAGCCATATACGAAGAAATCTCTTCACTGCTCACACCAGGAACGAGGGCAGCGCTTCCCTTGTCAGCGGAGGCAATCCAATGCAGTTTAAACAAAAGCTCCTTCAGATCGGCAGTTTCCATTACATCGGACATCCACCCGTGAAACTCCAGAATGACCTCCGTACGTTTATCGCCATCCTTCGCCAGCTTGCAAAGCTGCTGAAACCAAGACGCATCACGCAGGCATTCTAAGAATTCAAGCACTTCCGGTTGATATACACCCTCCTGTCCATCAACCAAGAACTCTTTCGTCGGCGCAAATGTATCACGGTAGCGGAGGAGCGCCTGCAATTCACCAGCATTGATGTCAAAATCCAACGCTGCTAACTTCTTACGCGGCCCTTTTAACCAGCGCAGTTTCACCTCATGCAAGTCGCTTGCAATGAGCCGCGGAATCTCACTCACATCCTTCTCATACATCTGAATATCCTGAACGAGCAAAGGACGCGTCCCCAGTAAAGTGGTTCTGGCGGCCTCACCAGCGCGGATGATCCAATAAGCTTGTTCCTTATCTTTGGCGCTGAAGCTGTTGGAACTCTGAGCAATGAACTGAATGTACTCAGCCATTTTCCAGGCCATCACCGCCCAATAGCGGTGATCTGTCAGCTTCTCTCGGGAAGGCGATTCGTCATGAATATACTCATTCCATGGACCGCTGGGCACAGTTCCGATGGCGGCAACCACTGCGGTCTTTTCATGGGTTCCCAACCATCCATAGCCATGAGCCTTGCCCCCTTCGAAAACACATAGAGCGTAGTCTTTACTGCTCTCCTCTGATTCAAAACGGACGAAGCTTCCATCTCGCACAAAAGAAGCCAGAGCCTCGAACTGTTCGGATACCTGTTTGGTTATTTTATCAACATCAATCTCATCAATTATCAGCAGAGTTTTTTGATATTTTCCATGCCAGCCAATAGCTGCCATTGCGGCATCCAACGGCATATCCTCTGCAATCCATCCCTTGTCCTGCAGAAGCTTGGAAATCTCCTTGCCTTGCTTCTTGGCAATCTTGATGTTGATTTCAGTCTGACGAAAAGCGATACCCATTGCCAATTTCCTCTGAATATTTATCGCAAGCCTTGACACAGCTTCAGGCGCACGCATGAAACGCCCTCCCAGGCGCATGCGTTCAAGTTACGAACGCAGCTTCCCGCAGACGGAATATAGCCTCAGAGCACCCTCCGGAAGTTGACGCTTTGTCCAGTCATCACCACCTGCGGATTTATTCTCAAGCGAAGCCTGCCATTCAGAAACGATCATTCCTCGGGCGCCGAAGAGTTCGAATAATGGCTCTCAGTCCTGCCGTATTTCTTGGCCGTCGCGGTGAGCGCACAAGGGCCGTGGGCCGCTCGGACGCCCTGCGTTCCGCGCAGACCTCGCTGCGTACCGCCTCCTTGCGTACCGACTGCTCGGCCTTGTCATGGATGCGCTCCGACAGCACCCAGCTCCAGTCATCACTCTCAGCGCCTTGCGGATCGCCCCCCTGGCTGATGTCCTGCTCTGCTGCGATTTGCCTCAGGCCCTTGATGCCGGCCCTGTAGTCCAGCTCGATGCGTTCCCACTGCGGAAACTGCCTGTATTCCGTGCCCATCCCCCGAAGCTGGCAGGCTTGGGACGACTGCCGCAGGACCAGGCCGTCTAGCCGGAGTAACTACCAAGTTTCAGTGATAGACACAATATACACAAATTCATACAATTTGCAGTGCGTTTCGTCATCAAACAAAAGTTCAGCAAACAGAGCTAGAGAGATTGCGCCGATCTCCAAAGTAAGGGAACAACATGTCTTCTGGGGTTTTCCGCACATGGGTGCTAGGCGGCATCTTTGCTCTTGTCACCTACACCGGCTCTGCAAGCGCACAGCTGACCTTGTCCGCGTCCCACACCGATGCCTCTTGTAACGGGGCAAACAACGGCACGGCCACTGCCCAAATCACCCAGAACGGTGTTGCGCCCTTCACCTACTCATGGAGTCCCTCTGGAGGCACAAACGCTACCGCAACAGGGCTCATAGCAGGCACCTATACAGTTACGGTTACTGACAATAACGGCCTGCAAGGAACAGCGTCTACGACCGTTGGACAGCCCGAAACATTGTCAGGCACACAGTCGCATATCAATCCCGTTGGAGGCAACAACGGTAGCGCAACAGTTGTCGCGACAGGGGGGACTCCTGGCTACACTTACTCATGGACCCCCTCCGGTGGCGCAGCGGCAACCGCGACAGGACTGGCTCCCGGTCAATATTCGGTGACCATCACAGACTCCAAAGCCTGCCAAACCACGCTGAGCTACACGCTTGTAGCTCCTGCCGCCTCAGTGCAATCAGTAAGCGTCCCCCCCGACGGAACCTATAGTGCTGGACAGAGCCTGCAGTTCACTGTGACCTACAGCGCTCCCGTGACCGTCACAGCTGGCGGCACGCCCTCAATTCCTTTGACGATCGGTTCAACTCTGCGGCAAGCGAACTTCGTCGGTGGCAGCAACAGCTCCGCCCTGACCTTCATATATACCGTGCAGCCAGGTGATGTTGACGCAAATGGAGTGTCGTTAGGAACCGCTATCGATCTCAACGGGAGCACGATGACGAGCGGTGGCGCCAACGTTGTGCTGAATTTGGCGAACGTAGGCGCCACGACCGGCGTACTGGTGAATGGACAGCAAAACCAGAACATCACGTTCCCAAACCCCGGCGACCAAACTTTCGGCACAACGCCAACACTGACCGCGACGGCCAGCTCCAGCCTGCCGGTGGCCTTCAGCGCAAACACAACTGCGGTGTGCACGGTCACCACGGGCGGCACGCTGACTTTTGTGAACACAGGCTCTTGCACCGTTGATGCGAACCAAAGTGGTAACGCAAGCTACCTGCCTGCATCACAGGTGTCTCAAACCTTCATGGTGAATGCAGCGGCACCCGGAGCCCCCACCATCGGCAACATCGCTGCAGACGACGGGCAGGCTACGGTAACCTTCACTGCACCTGCTTCCAATGGCGGCGCGCCCATCACAGGCTATACCGTGATCGCGACCCCCGTGGCCGTGCCCGGTGCGCCTGGCGTGATCACTCAGCAAGGAACGACATCCCCCATCGTCGTGGCTGGCCTGAGCAATGGCTTCACCTATAACTTCACGGTCGCAGCCTCCAACGGGACAACCGGTGCAGCCTCTGCAAGCACACAAGCCACGCCACGCAAACTGCAACTGGTGAGCGCGCCCGGCAGCGTGCCTGGCATGACCGGCATACCGTCTGCCACGATGTCCGGCGGCGGCACCACTTGCACGCTGCAACCTGGCGGCGGCTTCGGACCTGTGACCTCCACCCCACCGAACCTGCAAGCGCCCAGCGGACAATTCGCTTTCAGCGCCGAAAACTGCACAGGATCTGTGACGATGACTCTCACCTATCCCAGCGCTCTCCCCGAAGGCGTGCAGTTCCGCAAGCCCGATGGTGTCGGCGGCTGGTTTGACCCTGCGACCGCGCTGAACGTGATCGTGGACAGCGCGCGCACCACGGTGACCTACACCATCACGGACAACGGCCCTGGTGACACCAACCCTGCCGTGGGCGTGATCGCCGATCCGCTCGTGCCCGTGCTGGCAGCAGCCCCAGCAGGCGGCGCAGCAGCCGTTCCCACGCTCAGCGAATGGGGCGCCATCCTGATGTCTGCCCTGCTGGCAATATTCGGCATGCGCCGCATGCGCCGCCAGCGCTGATGCAGGCCTGACCTGAAAAAGCAAGGCCCGCAACTGCGGGCCTTTCCTTTGTCCGGGCGTCTACAGGCGGCGCGCGGCGATCAGCAGGCGCTCGGCCAGGGTGGGCTTTGCAGCCAATCGTCCTGCCGTTCCCAATACACCGTCGCGGCCCGTGGCCGCGCGCGCTATCAATGCCGTGCCCAGCGCACCACTCACAAGGCGGCCCATGCCACTTTCCGCGCGCCGGGCATGGCGCAGCGCCAAGAGGCCGGCACCGAGCACCAGCCAATGCTCTCCCGTGAATCCCTTGCGAGAGTCGTCCCACTTGCGCAGGTCCTGGATCTTTTCTGAAATCGCCATTCATTGCTCCTGTTGCTTCAGAGCTGTCATGGTGTGCCAGCAACAGGCTGCAGGCTGTCGGTCCCTGGGCAAGATTCCGGTGGCGAGAGTCCTACGGACGCGCAGCGAGGACCGGCTCCAGCAATCCCGCTTGATGCGCTCCCACTGCGGCGCCTGCATGTGTTCCTTGCTCATCCTGCCGAAGGTGGCAGCCTTGGTAGGCACGACGTCGAGATTTACGCCAAGTGACCATCCGTGTTTCCACGTATATCCAGATATTACTCTTGCCAGGCGCGATTTTGATAATAAATTATCAAAATCAATTACTTTGTCAAATTTTGCATCAATTGAAATATCGGGCGGCTTTCATAATAACATTTCATGCTCAAGAATTGGCATGGTGGCGCCAATAATAAATCACAGCACAGCGAGGCATAAAATGATCGAAGGCGGATGGTGGAAAGCCTATACAAAAAATGGCCGGTATATAGGAATAATCGAAGGAGATGAATTCATAGTCGGAAAAACGAGGATTTTATATAGAATAAGCAAAAACAAGCTGTATTCAACAGAAGTACCGCCTTCACTTATAGCTGACATATCAGAAAAACAAGCAATTACAACCAATGGAGAAATTCTACTCAAATTCTCAAAAACAACCAGAGAGCGAAGGCTATAAAAAACTGGATCAAGTCCAGACCAAAATAATTATTCAATCCAATCAAACAGCCGTCGCTACAGCACGAATTGGAAACTTTCGACCAAGATCAACACGCAATTGCATTCTGCGTATCAACTCTGGCGTCAAAACTCGACCTGCTGTAAGCAAGACCAAGCCTTCCCTCGATACGAAGTCTTGAGCTAAAGTCATCCCTGGCCTCAGTTCCGAACAGGGGACATTAATTGGAGCCGGGTCGGGAGCAGGGGTCGCCTGAATCACAATTTGCAAGAAAGCATCCACAACCTCTGGATCAAATTGTGCTCCTCTACTATGCGAAATGAGCGTTCTTGCCTCTGCGCAAGTTAGCGGCTTACTGCTCAAATGCCCCACCATCAGGTCATCGTAAAAATCAGCAACCGCTATTATGCGAGCACCTATTGGAATATCCTTCCCCTTTAGGCCATCAGGGTAACCTGCTCCATCGAATCGCTCATGGTGAGACCTGACGAGAGTAGCGACAAGATGCGCATCATCTATCGACAGAAGCAGTTGCTCTCCCAAACTGCTATGGTTTCTATACTTATCCAGTTCCTCATGACTTAAACTTGGGACGGGCTTGCTTAACATCCCATCGGGAAGAGTAATATGAGCGATATCATGAATGAGCGCAGCGACAAAAGCATTCTGCTGCTCTGCTTCACTTAGCTGCATAATACTTGCGGTTCGGCGGGTTAGATCCGCAACGCGTCTTGAATGTCCGGCAAGTATCCCCCCTCGCCACTCAAGCAGATTTGAAAACATTCGGATCGATGCGACGAAGCTTTTTTTAAGTTTCCTATGTGCCTCCAACAATTCGTCGTCATGCTCATGGGCAGTCAGCTCAACAGTTGCATTTAGTTCTGCCAACTCCTTCGTCAGCGCTCTATTTTTTTGCTCTAGCCGAATATTCTCATAGCGTGTAATTTTTTGATCATTCAGTTGCTCAATGACAGCCAAAAATTGCTCACTATTCCAAGGTTTGACTATGTGACGGTGCAAGCCCAGCAACCGACCAAGGCCTTTCGTAATTGCCACGGGACTGCATTCCGAAAGAAAAATCACGAACAGATCAGGGGACTGCCCAACGAGATTTTCCAGCCACTGCCCACCATCCTTGTCAATTACACGCGTATTGCATATCAACAAGTCAATTCGTCCACCAGCAAACTCAGCCAACGCTTCCGGCGCACTTGCCGCCATTCGCGCATCATATCCAGCCTGACCGAGCAACAGGCCCAACCCTGAAAAATCTTCCACCTCGCAATCAACCATCAATGCTTGCAACCGCGATTGCGGCGCGAATGATTCTTGCCTCTCTCTAACATTCATTTGGCGTGCCTCCATTTGTCTTATTCGATGCATGGCCTCACCAATATGCCATCGAAAGGCAATGTGCAGATAGAAATTCTTTACCAACACCAAATGAATGAAGATCAAATTTATCCGCTTCTCGCCACTCACTTACATCTAGCTACCATTACCCCAGTTTCGCGCAATGGATGAAATTTGCTCCAGGGAGAGCTCTCACTTGGATTCAAGGCAGTCTTGTCGGCCACGCTTGAAGCCCTGCCGCGTAGGCGGGCACCCGCGTGCGCAGCAGCTTGAGCCTGGCGCGGTCCAGCACCTGCAGCGGCGCATCAATGCCGCGCGCGGCCGAAGCATGCAGGAAGACCTGGCGCAGCCACACCATGTCATTGAGCACGGCGGCGGGCCGGCCTCGTCCTCCGTGCACCGCTTCTTGGTGTGGCCCATCAGATCCTGCACCGTGAGCTTGGCGGCCTGGAGGTCGGCCCGACCAGAGGCCTGCAGTCGCGCGATGCCGGCCTTTTTGCAACGGCCCCACTCAGTCACGTTTTTGACCGCACTGACATAATCCCGCAGTAGCTCCCCCACTGAAATTTTCTTGTGCACGGCCTGGCGCCTGGCCAAAAGCGTGCTCCTGGTCCATCTCGTGCTCGCGCCTGCGCAGCCACTCATTGGCCAGCACTTTCCGACGGTAGGCCTGGCTTTCGCGGTGGACAAACGTGCCGTTCTCCATCAGCCGGATCTGTGCGGTGCAGGCAAGCGAGCAAGCAAGCCGTGTGCGCGCTTGCGTGAAGTGATGGTTCCATCTGTTTTGCGACAGGTGAAGGATGTGGCAAAGCCAGCGAGAAAGTCAGCAAAAACGGGGTTGGATGGCGAAGAACCAGGCAACGACGCCAGAGCAAAAAACCAATCAGATCAATGACAAACGTAGAAAATCAAGCACCTGCCAGCATGTGGCGCATGTCCGTTGCGCCCATGATGGACTGGACTGACAAGCACTGCCGCTACCTGCACCGACTGCTGAGCCGCCATACCCTGCTGTATACCGAGATGGTGACCACGGGCGCACTGCTGCACGGTGATGTGCCACGGCATCTGCGGTTCGAGGCCGAGGAGCATCCGGTGGCGTTGCAGCTCGGCGGCAGCGAGCCGTCGGATCTGGCGCAGGCTGCGCGGTTGGGAGCGCAGTGGGGATATGACGAGATCAATCTGAACTGCGGCTGCCCCAGCGAGCGGGTGCAGCGCGGTGCATTTGGCGCCTGCCTGATGAACGAGGCGCCGCTGGTGGCCGATTGCGTGAAGGCCATGGTGGATGTGGTGGACGTGCCTGTCACGGTGAAGCACCGCATCGGCATCGACAAGGACGAGAGCTACGGATTCGTGCGTGACTTCGTGGGCACGGTGGCCGATGCGGGATGCCGCGTGTTCATCGTTCACGCACGCAATGCCTGGCTCAAAGGCTTGTCTCCCAAGGAAAACCGCGAGATCCCGCCGCTGCGCTACGAGATCGTGGCCCGGCTCAAGCAGGATTTTCCGCAGCTGACCATTGCCATCAATGGCGGCATCAAGTCCGACGCCACCGTGCAGGAGCTGCTGCAGCAGGTCGATGGCGTGATGGTGGGGCGTGAGGCCTATCACAACCCCTGGTGGCTGGCCTCGTGGGATGCGCTGTACTACGGCGATGCTGGCGTGGAGCACACGCGCGAGTCCATCGAGGAGCAGATGGTGGCCTACATGGAGCGAGAGGCGCGCACGCACGGCACGCACTGGTATTCGATAGCCCGCCATATGTTGGGGTTGCGCAACGGGCTGGCAGGTGCGCGGCGCTGGCGCCAGGTGTGGAGCAACCACCAGTTCAAGCAGTTGCCGCCTTCAGAGGTGATGCGGCTTGCGCGCACCAAACCGGCCGAAGCGGCGCTTGCCGCCTAGCGCGCCGCACTGCATTGCAGGAATGCCGGGGGCTGGGCGGCCGCCAGCTTACAACCATCAGTCAAGCTATCACTTAAGCGACAGCATTAGAGGGGTTTTACTACCAATTTTCTTAGCGTGCTGCTGATATATTGCACTGCAACAAATCCAAACAACCCCTTGTATCCATGCTCTATCAGCTCTACGAAATCCAGCGCGCCATGGTCGAGCCCTTTGCCGATTTCGCGCAGGCTGCAGCCAAGCTCTACAGCAACCCCCACTCGCTGCTGAGCCAGGGTCCGATGTCCCAGCGCATGGCCGCCGGGTTCGACCTGTTCTACCGCCTGGGCAAGGATTACGAAAAGCCCGAGTTCAACCTGCGCAGCGTCGATGTCGGCGGCGTGGACGTGACGATCCGCGAGCGGGTCGAAGTGGACAAGCCGTTTTGCGAGCTGCGCCGCTTCAAGCGCTTCTCCGACGACACCGAGACACTGCAGACCATGCTGAGCCAGCCCGTGGTGCTGATCGTGGCGCCGCTGTCGGGCCACTACGCCACGCTGCTGCGCGATACGGTGCAAAGCATGCTGGGCGACCACAAGGTCTACATCACCGACTGGAAGAACGCCCGCCTGGTGCCGCTGGCCGATGGCGAGTTCCACCTCGACGACTACGTGAACTATGTGCAGGAGTTCATCCGCTACCTGCAGGGCAAGTACGGCCAGTGCCATGTGGTCAGCGTCTGCCAGCCCACGGTGCCGGTGCTGGCGGCCGTGTCGCTGATGGCCAGCCGTGGCGAGACGCCTCCGCTGTCCATGACCATGATGGGCGGCCCCATCGATGCGCGCCGCTCGCCGACCTCGGTGAACAACCTGGCGCAGAACCGCAGCTTCGAGTGGTTCGAGAACAACGTGATCTACCGCGTGCCCGAAGGCTATCCGGGCGTGGGTCGCCGCGTCTACCCCGGCTTCCTGCAGTACTCGGGCTTCGTGGCCATGAACCCGGATCGCCACGCCAAGAGCCACTACGACTACTTCAAGGACCTGATCAAGGGTGACGACGCCAGCGCCGAGCACCACCGCAAGTTCTATGACGAGTACAACGCCGTGCTCGACATGGATGCCGACTACTACCTCGAGACCATCGCCACGGTGTTCCAGGACTACAAGCTGGTCCATGGCACCTGGGAAGTGCGTTCGCCCGAGGACAAGGTTGAACTGGTGCGCCCGCAGGACATCAAGGGCAGCGCCCTGCTGACCATCGAGGGCGAGCTGGACGACATCTCCGGCTCCGGCCAGACGCGGGCTGCGCACGATCTGTGCACGGGCATTGCCGCGGATCAGCGCAGGCACCTTGAAGTGCCGGGCGCGGGACACTACGGGATTTTCAGCGGCCGCCGCTGGCGAGAGATCGTCTATCCGCAGGTGCGCGAATTCATCAGCACCCACCAGCCCGAGAGCGCCACCGCCGCCAGCGCTGCAGGCCATGCCAGCAGCCTGAGCGATGACGCGCCAACGGCCGCCGAGCAGCCACGCAAGCGTGGCGCCAAGGTGCAGGCAGGCTGATTCCCGAGCAAGCCCGCCACGCCATGTCCTCCACCGCCATGCTCGCCCGCGACGATCTGGCAGCGCGCATAGACGCCGCGCTGCCGCAGACGCAGTGCACGCGTTGCGGCTACCCTGACTGCGCCAGCTACGCCCAGGCCGTGGCCTCGGGCGAGGCTGGCATCAACCAGTGCCCACCGGGCGGCGCTGCGGGCGTGGAGCGGCTGGCCGCATTGACGGGCCGGCCCGTTGTTGCGCTGAGCGCCGAGCACGGCATGGAAGCCCCGCGCACCGTGGCCGTGATCGACGAGGCCTGGTGCATCGGTTGCACCCTGTGCATCAAGGCCTGCCCCACGGATGCCATCCTGGGGGCCAACAAGTTCATGCACACGGTGATCGCAGCCCACTGTACGGGATGCGAACTGTGCATTCCCGTGTGTCCGGTCGATTGCATCGAACTGCACAACGCCAGCGGCCCGGCCACAGGCTGGTCTGCCTGGAGCCCCCAGCAGGCCGAGCATGCGCGCCAGCGCTATGTGCTGCACCGCGAGCGTGAAGTGGAGCGCGAGCGTTTGAGTGCAAGCCGGGCACCGACGCCTCGTGCGCAGGCAGAGCAGGCAGCCGACGACGACGCCAGCCCTCACGCACCCTGCCCCGCACCTCCCGTGGCCGAGAGCAAGCAGGCCACCATCGCCGCCATCCTGGCCCGCGCTCGTGCCCAGCGCGCGGGCGGCGGTTCATCGCCGAACGCGTGCCAGTGAAGCCCGCCAGGCGGCAGTCTGCCTTCCAGGCCAAGGCTATGCCGCCAGCGCCAGACTCTTGTAGACGCCGCATCCCCAGTACAGCCCGCCATGCTTGCAGACGAAGGACATCTTGGTCTGTACCTGTTGCGTGGCCGGGTTTCTGAAGTCGTACTCCACCCAGCCTGGGCCGCGCTCGGCCTGGGCAATGATGTCGGTCAGCAGCTGTTCGCCACGCACGCCGGGCAATTCCTGGACTCGCACGCCCACGCGCGCAGGGTTGCCGCCAAAGGCACGGTAGCTGCCGTCGGCGGCCAGGGCGAAAACGTACATATCGCGGTCATGGAAGGGCTGGCCGGGGTCGTTCACGGCGGCCAGCAGTGCCTCGGTGGCCACTCCGCGCCGCGCCAGGCCCAGGGCCGACTCGACCAGGGCCACGGCCTCCTCCGCCGTGCCCTGCTGCAGCCGAAAGCGCGACACCGCCCCTGACAGCATCTGCGCGCGCTGCTGCAGCGCCCGGGCCTGGTCCAGCGCATGGCCCACCATCTGCGCGTTGTGCTGGGTGATCTCGTCGATCTGGTGAACGGCGCGGCTGATCTCGGCCAGACCCGTGCTCTGGCTGCCGGTGGACTGCGACAGCTCTCCCATGTGCTCGGCCACCTGGCGGATGCCTTCGGTCACGCGCTCCATACCTCGCCCGGCCGTGCGGATCAGTTCGGTGCTGTGCTCCACCTGGGCCAGCGCATCGCCGATCAGGTGGCGGATCTCGCGCGCCGCCTCGGCCGAACGGCCGGCCAGGGAGCGCACCTCGCTGGCCACCACGGCAAAGCCGCGGCCCTGCTCGCCCGCACGCGCCGCTTCCACGGCAGCGTTGAGGGCCAGGATGTTGGTCTGAAACGCAATGCCGTCGATCACGCCGATGATCTCGCGCATGCGGCCGGCGCTGCTTTCAATGGTCTCCACCGACTCCACGGCGCGGCCCATGGCCACCACGCCTTCATCGGCCGCGCCGCGCACCGCGCTGGCCTGGTGGTGGACCACGCCCACCACGTCGGCGTTGTGCTGCACGGCGCTGCTGAGCTGCTCCACGCTGACCACGGTCTGGGCCAGGTTGGTGGCCTGCAGTTCGGTGCGATCGGACAGTGCTTGGTGCTCGTTCACCAGTTGTTGCCCGGCCTGCGCCACCAGGGCCGCATTGCTGCGCACATCGGCCACCATGCCCGACAGCGAGGTCACCATGCCGCCCAGCAAGGCCTTGGGCGTCTGGACGGCGCCTGCGCCCTCCTGGGAGGCCGCAGCCTCCACGGCCACGCGCTGGCTCAGGTCTCCCTGGGCGATGCCCTGCATGGCCTGCTGCAGCAATTCGCGCTCGCCGATCACCCGCGACCAGAGCCTGTGCATGCCGCCCAGCAGCAACCCGGCCCACAGCAGCAAGGCTGCCCAAACCCAGGGCCCCAGGCCCATCGAATCGGCCACCAACGCCAGCGCCGGTCCCGCCAATGCCCACACCGTGCATACGAGGAAGCCGGCACCTGGGCCGGATGTATGCTTACGATGTCTGCTTCTATCTTTTTCCATGCCAGCGCCTGCCTGCATAGCTGTCTGCCTCTCTTGTCATTGGTATCTGGAATTCACCGTTTGCGAGGCCTCGCCACACGAGTTGGCATGGCCCCAGTCGAGACCATGCCAGAATAGGTAACAGAATGCAAAAAAGCCAGCGTGCAGACCCGCAGTCCCCTGTGACAACGGCATGCCGAAAGCGCATCAATCCATAATGCGAGCCCATGAATCCCCTGCTCTCCCGACTCCAGCCCTACCCGTTTGAGCGTCTTCGCAAACTGTTCGCCGGGGTCCAGCCACCGGCGGGCGTGCGCCCCATCAGCCTTGGCATCGGAGAGCCCCGCCATGCCACGCCGCCCTTCATCGAACAGGCGCTGAGCGCCGACCTGGGCGGCCTGGCCAAGTACCCGGCCACAGCCGGCGAGCCCGCGCTGCGCGAATCCTGCGCCCAGTGGGCGCGCCAGCGCTACGGCATTGCGCTGGACGCCGCCGCCCAGGTGCTGCCGGTCAACGGCTCGCGCGAGGCCCTGTTCTCCTTCACCCAGGTCGTGGTGGACGCCAGCCAGGACGGCGCGCGCGTGATCTGCCCCAACCCGTTCTATCAAATCTACGAAGGCGCCACCCTGCTGGCCGGCGCCCAGCCGTACTACGCCCCCAGCGATGCTGCGCGCAATTTCGCGGTGGACTGGGACAGCGTTCCCGCCGACGTGTGGGAAAAGACCCAGCTGATCTTCGTGTGCTCTCCCGGCAACCCCACAGGCGCGGTGATGCCGCTGGCCGAATGGGAAAAGCTGTTTGCGCTGTCCGACCGCCATGGCTTCGTGATTGCCAGCGACGAGTGCTATAGCGAAATCTACTTCGACGGCACGCCTCCACTGGGCGGACTGGAAGCCGCGCAGCGCCTGGGCCGCACGGACTACAAGAACCTGCTGATGTTCACCAGCCTGTCCAAGCGCAGCAATGTGCCTGGCCTGCGCAGCGGTTTCGTGGCGGGCGATGCGGCCCTGATCAAGGCCTTTTTGCTGTACCGCACCTACCACGGCGGCGCCATGAGCCCCGTGGTGCAGACGGCCAGCATCGCGGCCTGGGGCGACGAGGCCCATGTCGAGGAGAACCGCCGCCTGTACCGCGAAAAGTTCAACCAGGTCACCCCCGTGCTGGCGCGCGTGATGGATGTGCGCCTGCCCGACGCAAGCTTCTACCTGTGGGCCGGCATTCCCGAATCGCTGGGCCTGGACGACGCCGACTTTGCCCGCGAGCTGTATGCCACCACCGGCGTGACCGTGCTGCCCGGCAGCTACCTGGCGCGCGAGGCCAATGGCCGCAATCCGGGCGCCGGGCGCGTGCGCATGGCCCTGGTGGCCGAGACCGCCGAATGCCTGGAGGCGGCCCAGCGCATTGCACAATTCATAGAATCACGCCAGCGCTGAGCCACGCCTGGCCACCCCTTTCCTCACAAACCCTTTGATCACCAAAGCCATATGACGCAACAGCTGCAATCCATCATCGACACCGCCTGGGACAACCGTGCCAGCCTCTCCCCCGCTGCCGCGCCCAAGGAAGTGACCGAGGCCGTGGACCACGTGATCGAAGCCCTGAACAACGGCCAGCTGCGCGTGGCCACGCGCGAAGGCGTGGGCCAGTGGACCGTGCACCAGTGGATCAAGAAGGCCGTGCTGCTGTCCTTCCGCCTCAAGGACAACGTGCTGATGCAGTCCGGCGACCTGAACTTCTTCGACAAGGTCCCCACCAAGTTCGCCGGCATGACCGAAGCCGAGATCGCCGCCACCGGCGTGCGCGTCGTGCCTCCGGCGGTGGCCCGCCGTGGCAGCTTCGTGGCCAAGGGCGCCATCCTGATGCCCTCCTACGTGAACATCGGCGCCTACGTGGACGAAGGCACCATGGTCGACACCTGGGCCACCGTGGGCTCCTGCGCTCAGGTCGGCAAGAACGTGCACCTGTCCGGCGGCGTGGGCCTGGGCGGCGTGCTGGAGCCGCTGCAGGCCAACCCGACCATCATCGAGGACAACTGCTTCATCGGCGCGCGTTCCGAAATCGTCGAAGGCGTGATCGTGGAAGAGAACTCGGTGATCTCCATGGGCGTGTACATCGGCCAGTCCACTCCCATCTATGACCGTGCGACCGGCGAGACCAGCTACGGCCGCGTGCCCGCCGGCTCGGTGGTGGTGTCGGGGAACCTGCCCAAGGACAACGGCCGCTACAGCATGTACGCCGCCATCATCGTCAAGAAGGTCGATGCCAAGACACGCTCCACCACGAGCCTGAACGACCTGCTGCGCGATTGACCTGCATCCGGACCGCGCCAAAGGCGTGGTTGCGGCGCCAAAACATCCCCTGTTCAGGGGATGGACCAAGGCATACTCTCGAGGGCGTCCCCGGCCACCAGGCAGCGGACGCCCGTTTCACGTCAAAAGCGCGTGACAACGATCCAAGAACAGCGACAGCACACGAATTTGGGGGAACACATGGGCACGATGGAGAGGATTTTGCGCCTGATGGGCGAGAAGCAGGCGTCCGACGTCTACCTGGCGGTCAACGCGCCGGCGCTGATCAAGATCAACGGCGAATGCGTCCCCATCAACAACCAGCTGCTGCCGCCCGATGCGCCGCGCAGCCTGCTGGCCGAGATCGTGCCGGCCGAGCGCCTGCAGGAGCTGGACGAGACGGGCGAGCTCAACATGGGCGTGCCGCTGCGCGGCGTGGGGCGTTTCCGCGTCAGCGCCATGCACCAGCGCGGCAGCTGCGCCGTGGTGATCCGCTTCATCGCCCAGCACATCCCGCCCATGGACACGCTGAACCTGCCGCCCGTGCTGGGCGAGCTGATCATGCAAAAGCGCGGCCTGCTGCTGGTCGTGGGCTCCACGGGCTCGGGCAAGAGCACGACGCTGGCCTCGATGATCGACGCGCGCAATGAAAAGCTCACGGGCCACATCCTCACCATCGAGGACCCCATCGAATACCAGTTCCGCAACAAGCGCTCCATCGTCAACCAGCGCGAAGTGGGATCCGACACGGCATCGCTGCAGGTTGCGCTCAAGAATGCGCTGCGCCAGGCGCCCGACGTGATCCTGATCGGCGAGATCCGCGACCGCGAGACCATGTCCTCGGCCATGGGCTTTGCGCAGTCGGGCCATTTGTGCCTTGCCACGCTGCACGCCAACAACAGCTACCACGCGCTCAACCGCATCCTGTCCTTCTTCCCCGAGGAAATCCGGCCGACCATGCTGGGCGAGCTGTCGGCAGCGCTCAAGGGCGTGATCTCCCAGCGCCTGGTGCGCACCGTGGATGGCGGCCGCATGCCGGCCGTCGAGGTGATGCTCAACACCAAGCTGATCGCCGACCTGATCGAGCGCGGCAACTTCTCGGGCGTCAAGGAGGCCATGGAGAAATCCATGGCCGAAGGCTCGCAGACCTTTGAAGAGGCGCTGGCCCAGCTGATCCGCTCGGGCCGCATCGACCGCGCCGAGGGACTGGCCTTTGCCGACTCGCCCACCAACCTGATGTGGCGTCTGGAAAACGACGTGGTCAAGGCCGGCCATGCCGCGCCGTCCAGCCAGTTCGCCGAACTGGCCACGCCCGGCGAGGACGACATGCCCTCGTTCACCGAAATCATGCTGGAAGTCAAGCCGAACTGAACAGCCGGGCCTGCAGCGTTCACAATGTCGGAGCACGCTGGCGCCAGCCAGCCCTCCGACTTTTTTGATTTTTTGACCTTCCCACCATGTCCCGCACCTTGCAACTGACCGAGCAGCTGATCAGCCTGCCCTCCGTCACTCCCGAAGACGCCGGCTGCCTTGAACTCCTGGCCGATGCCCTGCTGCCCATGGGCTTTGCCTGCGAGCGCATCGACAGCGGCCCAGACAGCTTTCGCGTGCGCAATCTCTGGGCCAGGCGCTCCGGCGCAGGCACCGACCGGCCCGTGCTGGTCTTTGCCGGCCATACCGACGTGGTGCCCACCGGCCCCCTGGAGCAGTGGAGCAGCCCGCCCTTCGTGCCCACGCACCGCGACGGCAAGCTGTACGGCCGCGGCGCCAGCGACATGAAGACCTCCATCGCCGCCTTTGTCGTGGCACTGGAGGAGTTCCTGGCCGAGACGCCAACTCCCTCCTTCGACATTGCCCTGCTGCTGACCAGCGACGAGGAAGGCCCTTCGGTGGACGGCACCAAGGTCGTGGTCGAGCTGCTGCGCGAGCGCGGCGAGCGCCTGGACTGGTGCATCGTGGGCGAGCCCACCTCCGTGGACCGCACGGGCGACATGATCAAGAACGGCCGCCGGGGCACCATGAGCGGACGCCTCACCGTCAAGGGCATCCAGGGCCACATCGCCTACCCGCAGCTGGCGCGCAACCCCATCCACCAGGCCCTGCCGGCCCTGGCCGAACTGGCCGCCACGCGATGGGACGAGGGCAACGCCTTCTTCCCGCCCACCAGCTGGCAGATCAGCAACATGCATGGCGGCACGGGCGCATCCAACGTCATTCCCGGCGATGTGACCATCGACTTCAACTTCCGTTTCTGCACCGAGTCCACGGCCGAATCGCTGCAGCAGCGCGTGCACGCCGTGCTGGACCGCCATGGACTGGAGTACGAGCTGGCCTGGACCATCGGCGGCCAGCCCTTCCTGACCACGCCGGGCACGCTGGTGAATGCCGTGCAGGCGGCCATCCGCGCCGAGACCGGCCTGGAGACCGAGCTGTCCACCACGGGCGGCACCAGCGACGGCCGCTTCATCGCCCAGATCTGCAGCCAGGTCGTGGAAGTGGGCCCGCCCAACGCCAGCATCCACAAGATCGACGAGCACATCGTGGTGGCCGACATCGAGCCCCTCAAGAACATTTACCGCCGCACGCTCCAGGAGCTGCAGCGCCAGCAGGCCGCCTGAACGCGCGCCCAAGGAGCCGACGATGACATCCGCCCCCACCCCTGCCAATATTCCCGCCATCTCGGGCAGCACCATCGCCGACCTCGTGGCCTCGGGCGCCGCAGCGCTCACGGCGGCCGGCGTGGCCTTTGGCCACGGCACGGCCACGGCCGAAGACGAAGCGGCCTGGCTCACGCTGTGGAAGCTGGGCCTGCCGCTGGACAGCGAACTGGCACCCGGCGCGCCCGAGTCCCTGGCCAGCCAGCCGGTGAGCGCCGAGCAGCAGGCTGAAGTGGCCGAGCTGTTCGCCGAGCGCATCCGCACACGCAAGCCCGCCGCCTACCTCACGCGCGAGGCCTGGCTGCAGGGCGTGCCCTTCTACGTGGACGAGCGCGCCATCGTGCCGCGCAGCTTCATTGCCGAACTGCTGGCCGACGGCAGCATCGACGGCTGGCTGTCCGACCGCACGCGCCGCGTGCTGGACCTGTGCACCGGCAACGGCAGCCTGGCCTGCCTGGCGGCCATGGCCTGGCCCGAGGTCGAGGTCACGGGCGCCGACATCTCGGCCGACGCGCTGGCCGTGGCGCGCATCAACGTGGACCGCCATGAACTCGCCGAGCGCGTGCAACTGCTGGAGAGCGACGGCCTGGCCGCCCTGCCCGGCCCCTGGGACCTGGTGCTGTGCAACCCGCCCTATGTGAACGCCGACAGCATGTCGCGCCTGCCCGCCGAGTACCAGGCCGAGCCCGAGCTTGCGCTGGCCGGCGGCGCCGACGGCATGGACTTCATCCGCCGCCTGCTGCAGGACCTGCCCTCGCGCCTGGCCAAGGAAGGCGTGGTCGTGCTGGAGATCGGCAATGAAAAGGACTTCTTCGAAGCCGCCTTCCCCGACCTGCCCGTGTTCTGGCTGGACACCAGCTCGGGCGACGAGCAGGTGCTGCTGATCACCCAGGAGGCACTGCGCGCCTGGACCGAAGGCGATATCGAGGCCCTGCGCCCGCAATACCGCCCCCTGGGCTGAGATGGACCTGCGGGCGCTGCGCTACTTCATCGCCGTGCTGGAGGCTGGCAGCCTCTCGCGCGCCGCGCACTCGCTGTACGTGGCCCAGCCCGCGCTCACGGCGCAGATCAAGAAGCTGGAAGGCGAGCTGGGTGCGCAACTGCTGGAGCGCAGCCACGCCGGCGTGACCCCCACCCCGGCCGGCGCGCAGCTGTACGAGGACGCCCGCCGCCTGCTGTCCGACGCCGATGCCATGCGCGAGCGCATACAGCGCCTGCCCCAGGGCCCCGAAGGCTCGGTCACCATCGCCCTGCCTTTTTTGCTGACCAGCCTGCTGGCAGGCCCCCTGATTGCCAGCCTGCGCCACAGCCACCCGCGCATACGCATCTTCGTGCTCGACGACCTCAGCCTGATGGTGCAAAAGGCCATGCTGGACCGGCGCGCCGACTTGGCCATTCTTGTGGACACGGCCAGCCTGCATGACCTGCAGGTGCAGCCCATGGCCGAGGAATCCATCTACGTCTGCGGCCAGGATGTCGATGGCAGCGTCGCCCCGCTGCTGCGCCCGGCGCCGGACGGCGGCCTGCCGCACATGGACTTTGCCCATGCCTGCCAGCTGCCGCTGGTGCTGCAGTCGCGCCGCTTTTCCATCCGCCAGACCGTGGAGGCCGCCGCCGATGCGCGGGAGCTGCGGCTGAACATCGTCCACGAACACGATTCCGCGCGCGTCATCCGCTCGCTCTACCACTGCGGCGCGGGCTTCACCTTCACGCCCGCCTGCTCGCTGAGCGATGCGCCCGCCTGGCTGCGCGAGGGCGCCAAGGCGGCGCCCACGGGCCTCCAGCCCGGCTGGATCGTGGCCCAGGTCGCGGCGCCCGCGCTGCTGCGCCGCTACTTCCTGGCCGTGCAGGCCAACCGCGGCGGTGACCCGGCACTGCAGGTGGTCCGGCAGGCACTGCTGGACCAGGCCCGGCAACTGATCACGGCGGGCCTCTGGCAGGCGCGCTGGCAGCATCCGCAGCAGATGTGATGCAGCAGTCCGATGGTCATCAGCAAAAACGGCAAGGGTTGGTCTGGACATCAATTTTTCTGATGCAACTGAATCACTAATCGGTATTTCCCCGGCCCGGTCCTCTTCTGCAACAGTGCATGGCACGCCGCGCAAAACGCGCGGCTTCAGCCAAGGAATGCCATGCACGAGACATCCCGGCCCACCGCAGGCCACCCCCATTCCCTCCCCATACCCAATGTCGGCGAACTCGTCGCACGCAGCTGCAGGGCCCATGCCGCGCAGCCTGCGGTGACCAGCGCCACGCGCAGCATCAGCTACGCAGAGCTTGAGCAGCGCTCCAACCGCCTGGCGAACGCCCTGCTTGCCCAGGGGCTGGCCCGCGGCGACCGCGTGGGCATCTACCTGCCCAATTGCGTGGAAATCGTGGAGATCGAGATCGCCTGCTACAAGGCCGGGCTCATCAAGGCGCCCTTCAACGCACGCCTGTCTCCACGCGAAGTAGGCGATATCGCGGCCAACAGCGATGCTTCCATCATCGTGACCACGGCCGCGCGCGCCGAGGCCTTCAAGCCGCACCTGCAGTCTGCCGACGTGCGCCTGCTGCTGCTGGACGGCCCTGCCGACAGCAACTACGAAGCGCTGCTCGCCCGCGCCAGCGACCGCTTCCAGCCCGTGGACGTGCACGAGCACGAGGTGGCCGTGCTGCACTACACCTCGGGCTCGTCGGGCGTGCTCAAGGCCGCCATGCAGACCTTCGGCAACCGCCTGGCCCAGCTGCGCAAATTCCTGATGCGCGGCGAGGGCATGCAGGCCGGCCATGTGCTGGGACTGGTGGGGCCGGTCACCCACGCCTCGGGCATGCAGATGGTGCCGGCGCTGTGCACGGGCGCCACCATCCACCTGTTCTCGGGCTTCGAGCCTGGCGCCTTCATGGCCGAGATGCAGGCGCGGCGCATCACCCATACCTTCATGGTGCCCACCATGATCAACATGCTGCTGGCCGAGATCGGCGGCCGCTACCGCCCGCTGCCCGACCTGCTGCGCCTGGGCTACGGCGCAGCGCCCATGGCGCCCGCGCGCATCCTGCAGGCCATGGACGTGTTCGGCCCCATCCTGTCCCAGGGCTACGGCGCGGGCGAGACCACCTCCGGCGTCTGCGGCCTGACGGTGCAGGACCACCTGCAGGCACGCGCGTCGCGGCCCGAGCGGCTGGCATCCTGCGGCCGGCCCTTTCTGGAATCCCTGGTGGAGGTGGTGGACGACGAAGGCCGCCGCGTGCCCGAGGGCGAGATCGGCGAGATCGTGGTCAGCGGCGCCGATGTCTTTGCAGGCTACTGGCGCGCGCCCGAGCTGACGGCCGAGGTGCTCAAAAACGGCCGCTACCACACGGGCGACCTGGCCCGCATGGACGAGCAGGGCTTTGTCTATATCGTGGACCGCAAGAAGGACATGGTCATCAGCGGCGGCTTCAACGTCTATCCGTCCGAGGTGGAGTCCGTGCTCTACGAACATGCCTCGGTGGCCGATGCCTGCGTGTTCGCCATCCCCGACGACAAATGGGGCGAGGCCGTGGCCGCCCACATCGTGCTCAAGCCCGGCCTGGCCGGCGACAGTGCCGCGCTGGACCGCTTCTGCGCCGAGCGCCTGGGCGGCTTCAAGCGCCCGCGCCACATCGAATTCGTGCAGCAACTGCCCAAGAACCCCAACGGCAAGGTCATGCGCCGCGCCGTGCAGGCGCCCTACTGGGCCAACCACGCCCGCAAGGTGAACTGAGATGAACGCCAAGGACACACTCCCCACCGCCAACGCTGCCCTGCTGGAAATGCCCTTTGAAGGCTCGGAGCGCGCGGCCGGCCTGATCGACGCGCTCAACGCCTTCATCCACGGCGAACTGGCGGACCTCGCCCGCGCGCATGACGTGGACCATGAAAACAGCGCCTCCACCGATTTGCTGCGCCAGGTCTGGAAGCTGTCGCATGCGCGCGGCTTCTACGGCATGACCCTGCCCGAGGCCATGGGCGGCGCCGGCCTGTCCGTGCTCGACCAGGTGCTGGTCAAGGAGGCCATCTACGCCACGGGATCGCCCTTCGCGCCCCATGTGCTGGGCGAACTCAGCGGCCCGCCGCGCATAGGCGCGCTGATCCGCAAGGCCACGCCCTTGCAGATGGAGCAGTTCATCCTGCCCGTGGCACGCGCCGAAAAGTCCATCTGCTTTGCGCTGACCGAGGCGGCGGCCGGCTCGGACGCGGGCGCGCTGGAGACGCGCGCCGTGCTGGAAGGCGACCATTACGTGCTCCACGGCCGCAAGCGCTTCATCTCGGGCTCGCCGTTTGCCGACTTCGCCGTGCTCATGGCCTCGACCGCGCCCGAAGGCAGCCCGCAGCGCGAGATCAGCGCCTTCTTCGTGGACCTGCATGCACCGGGCGTGCAGGTGGTCAGCGGCTACAAGACCATGGCCGGTCAATCGAGCACGGGCGACATCGTGCTCGACGGCTGCCGCGTGCCCGCGGCCCAGTTGATCGGCGAGCCAGGCCGGGGCCTGGCCCTGGCGCTGGGCCGCATCACCGTCAACCGCCTGCTGCACTGCCCGGCCATGCTGGGGCTGGCGCAGGTGGCGCTGCGCGATGCGCGCGACTATGCGCTGGGGCGCCAGCAATTCGGCCGCAGCATTGCCCAGTTCCAGTCCATACAGCACATGCTGGCCGACATGGCCACCGAATGGATGGCCGCGCGCGCACTGATGGTGCAGACGGCCCGCGCCATCGACGCCGGCATCGATGCGCGCGCCCAGGCCTCGATGAGCAAGCTGTTCTGCTCGGAGACGGCGTTCCGCATTGCCGACCGCGCCGTGCAGATCCATGGCGGCGAAGGCATCGTCCAGGGCCGGCGCGTGGAATTCCTGTTCCGCATGCTGCGCATGTACCGCGTGCTCACGGGCACCAGCGAGATACAGCGCAACACCATCGCCAAGGAGCTGCTGGAGCGGGCCGGCGCCTGAGGCTGGCCGGCAGCCCCAGCACTCCGCCAGCAAACAGAAAAGACAAAAGACCAGGAGACAAAGCCATGCCACACATCACCAGCAGCGGCCAGGACCGCCGCCAATTCCTGCGGGCTGCAGGCGCCGCATCGCTTGCGGCAGGCCTGCCCTGGGCCGCCACAGCTTCCGCGCACGACAGCGTCTGGCCCACGCGCCCCATCAAATGGGTGGTGCCCTACCTGGCCGGCACCAGCCCCGACACGGCCGCGCGCATCGTGGCCGAGGCGCTGTCGGCCCAGCTGGGCCAGCCCGTGGTGATAGACAACCGCGCCGGCGCGGGCGGCAACATCGGCGCCCGCCAGGTGGCCAAGGCGCCGGCGGACGGCTACACCCTGCTGTACTCGGGCTCGCCCATGGCCGCCGCCATGCGCATGTACAAAAGCCCCGGCTACGACGTGTTCAAGGACTTCCGCCATGTGCTGGGCATGTCGCGCTCGGACATCCTGGTCGTCGTGCATGCCGACTCGGGGATGCGCACGCTGGATGACCTGGCCGCCCGCGCCAAGGCCAGGCCGGGCGCGCTGGACTATGCATCGGGCGGCGTGGGCACGCCATCGCACCTGGGCGTGGAAATGCTGGCCTCCAGCATGGGCCTGCAGGTCAACCATGTGCCCTACAAGGGCGCGTCCGAGCTGGTCAATGCCGTGCTGGGCCAGCAGGTGGCCTTCGGCGCCCCGCTGTTTTCCGTGGCCTATCCCCAGGTGCTGGCGGGCAGGCTGGTGCCGCTGGCCATTGCCGGCCCCCAGCGCAACGCCAAGCTGCCCCAGGTGCAGACCCTGGCCGAGCTGGGCGTGCCCGACGTCAACCTCACGTCCTGGGGCGGTGTGTCCGTGCCGGCCGCCACGCCCGAGGCCATCGTCCAGCGGCTGCGCACGGCGCTGGAGGAGGTGCTCAGGCAGCCCAAGGTCATCGCCTTGCTGGAGCAGGAAGGCGGCAAGGTCGCCATCACCAGCGCCGAAGCCTATGCCAAGGGCTTCGAGCGCGAGATCCAGTTCACCCAGTCCATGATGCAGCGCGTGGGCATACAGCCGATCTAGGGCCTGGTACCAGGGCTTTGCACCGTGGCCGGGCACGGGCATGGCGGGCGGCAATCCTGCCCTGGCGCAATCGCTGGGATAATCCTGCCCATTCATGATCAGCCTTCGCAACATTACCCTGCGCCGCGGCACCCGCGTGCTGCTGGACAGCACCTCCGTCTCCATCAACCCCGGTGAAAAAGTCGGCCTTGTCGGACGCAATGGCGCCGGCAAGTCCAGCCTGTTCGCCCTGCTCAACGGCAGCCTGGCCGAGGACGGCGGAGAGTTCTCCATCCCCTCGCAATGGCGCCTGGGCCAGGTCGCGCAGAACATGCCCGAGACCTCGGAGACGGCCACCCAATTCGTGCTGGACGGCGACACCCGCTTGAGCGAGCTCAACGCCCAGCTCGCGGCCGCCGAGGCCAGCGAGGACGGCATGGCCATTGCCCACGCCCACGTGGACCTGGCCGATGCCGGCGCGCACGACGCCGTGCCGCGCGCACAGGCCCTGATCCTGGGCCTGGGCTTCAAGGTCTCCGAGCTGGAGCACCCCGTCAACAGCTTCTCGGGCGGCTGGCGCATGCGCCTGCAGCTGGCGCGCGCGCTGATGTGCCCCTCCGACCTGCTGCTGCTGGACGAGCCCACCAACCACTTGGACCTGGACGCCCTGGTCTGGCTGGAAGCCTGGCTCAAGCGCTACCCCGGCACCCTGGTCGTGATCAGCCATGACCGCGAATTCCTGGACGCCATCACCAACACCACGCTGCACATCGAAAACGCGCAGGTCACGCGCTATGGCGGCAACTACAGCAAGTTCGAGGAACTGCGCGCCCAGCAGATGCTGCTGCAGCAGGCTTCGTTCGAGCGCCAGCAGGAAAAGATCGCCCACCTGCAAAAATTCATCGACCGCTTCAAGGCCAAGGCCTCCAAGGCCAAGCAGGCGCAAAGCCGCGTCAAGCAGATCGAGCGCATGGAAAAGGTCGCGCCCATGCTGGCCAGCGCCGATTTCACCTTCGAGTTCAAGCCGCCGGCCAACCTGCCCAACCCCATGCTGGCGATCACGGACGCCGCATTCGGCTACCTGGACGACGAAGGCCAGGCGACCACCATCCTGCGCGGCGTCAACCGCTCGGTGCTGGCGGGCCAGCGCATCGGCATCCTGGGAGCCAACGGCCAGGGCAAGTCCACCCTGGTCAAGACCATCGCGCGCGAGATGAAGGCCCTGGCCGGCACCGTGACTGAAGGCAAGGGCCTGAACATCGGCTACTTCGCCCAGCAGGAACTGGACGTGCTGCGCCCCGGCGAAAACCCGATGGAGCACATGATCCGCCTGGCACGGGACACCGGCGCCACCGGCCCGCAGGCCCGCGAGCAGGACCTGCGCAGCTACCTGGGTACGTTCAACTTCAGCGGCGACATGGTCAAGCAGGCCGTGGGCAGCATGAGCGGCGGCGAGAAGGCCCGCCTGGTGCTGGCCATGATCGTCTGGCAGCGCCCCAACCTGCTGCTGCTGGACGAGCCCACCAACCACCTGGACCTGGCCACGCGCGAGGCCCTGGCCATGGCCATCAACGACTTCGACGGCACCGTCATGCTGGTCAGCCACGACCGCGCCCTGCTGCGCTCGGTCTGCGAGGACTTCTGGCTGGTCGGCCGTGGGGTGGTCGGCCCCTTCGACGGCGACCTGGACGACTACCAGCGCTACCTGCTGGAAGAATCCCGCCGCCTGCGCGAGGAAGCCCGCAAGGCCGAACAGGCGGCTGCGGCCACCAGCAAGGCGGCAGCGCAGGTGGAGCCCGCAGCAGGTGCAGCAGCTGCAGCACCTGCAGTGCAGGCCCCCGTGGCTGCTGCGCTGGCCCCGGCCCCCGCTGCCCCGCCCACGCCACCGGCCGCCAGCGCCGGAGACCAGCGCGAGCAACGGCGCCTGGCCGCCCTGGCCCGCCAGCAGATGGCCGAGAAGACCCGGCCGTTCAAGAAGGAACTGGAACAGCTGGACAAGCGCCTGCCCCAGCTGCAGGCCGAACGCACGCGGCTGGAGGGCCTGCTGAGCCAGCCCATCTCGCCCGCCGAGATGGCCGAAGCAGGCCGCAGCCTCAAGGCCTGCAACGACGAGATCGACAGCCTGGAGGAACGCTGGCTGGAACTGAGCGAGCAGATCGAGCAGTTGTCGGCCGCGATGTCCGACTGATTCCAGTCGTTCTCGAAAATCAGGCGGCCCCATGGGTGCGAGGCCCTTGCTCGCACCCATGACCGTCTGCCACCAGCGTCGTCCCGCGTGAAGACGGCGCTCCACTTCGGCTCCGCCCAAGTGCGGCCCTGAGGCCCCGCCCTCCCCCCCACTCCCCTCACGCCCTCGCACTCCCCCGCAGCCAGCGGAACGCATGGATCGTTCGGTTCAGGGTTTCCCCTGAATGAAAGATTTCATTCCTAAAAAATAATGAATGAAAGAGACCATTCACTTTCATTCATTCATGGAACTCCATCCCCATCCCGCCGTACAGGAACTGCTGCGCGCCAGCGTCGATGGCTCGCCCGCCGTCGCCCGGGTCGGCCGCTGGATGGCCGCGCATCCGGTGCTGGCCGTCACGCTGAGCGCCGAGGAAGTGGCCAATGCCTGTGGCGGTTCCCTGGCTGCCGTCAACCGCTTCGCCAAGCACGCCGGCTACGAAGGCTTTGCCGATCTGCGCCTGCACCTGGGCCGCCAGCTGCAACAGGCCCTGGAGCCCGTGAACAAGCTGCGCGCGGCGCACGAGCCTGCCGCAAGCGCCGTGGGAGCGCAGGCCTTCGAGCACACGCAGCGCAATCTGCAGGCGGCCGCACAGGCCTGCGACCCCGGCCTGCTCGATCAACTGGCCCAGCGCATCTGCCGCGCGCGGCGCGTCCTGTTCATGGGCTTTGGCAGCTCCCACCATGTGGCAGCCTTTGGCGCCGACGCGCTGCAGCCTTATCTGCCCCAGGTGCTGGAAGTGGCCTGCGCAGGCGGCACGGAGCAAGCCGTCCGGCGCATGACGGGGCTGACGGAGCAGGACGTGCTGATCGCGATCTCGCTGCCGCGCTACTCACGCGAAGCGGTGGAGCTGACGGCGCATGCGCGCCAGCGGGGCGCCCTGACCATCGCCATCACCGACGAGGCCACCAGCCCGCTGACCGGCCAGGCCGACTACGTGCTGCTGGCCCCTGCCGCCCACCCTCTGCTGCCATCGTCGGTGCTGGCGGCCATGGCCATGGTCGAAGCGCTGGCCACCCAGGTCATCCGCGCCACGCCCCAGGCCGTGCGCAGCCTGGTCGAACTGTCCGAGTCGGTGCTTCCCTACCTGACACCGGACAGCAGCCCCGCTTCACCTGCGGCGAGCAAGCCGCAACCCCAGGCCCCCCATCCCGCCGCAAAGGACTCCGCATGAATGCCCCTGCCCGTTTCCGCTTTCTTTTCGCCTCGATGGCCGCCGCGGCCACGCTCGCTGCCGCGCCGGCCCACGCAGGCAAGACGCTGGATGGCATCAAGCAGCGCGGCGCCGTGGCCTGCGGTGTGCACACGGGGCGCGCAGGCTTTGCGCTGGCCGACGGCAGCGGCAACTGGTCCGGGCTGGACGTGGATCTGTGCCGCGCCGTGGCGGCCGCCACCCTGGGCGACGCCACCAAGGTGAAATTCATCCCCACCAGCGGCCAGACACGCATCACGGCGCTGCAGTCCGGCGAGATCGATCTGCTGGCACGCAACACCACCTGGACCTTCACACGCGACAACGGCCTGGGCCTGATGTGGGCGGGCATCAATTTCCACGACGGCCAGGGCTTCATGGCCAGGAAGAAGCCCGGCCTGAACAGCGTCAAGCAGCTCTCTGGCGCCACCATCTGCGTAATCAGCGGATCCACCACGGAAAAGACCCTGTCGGAGTACTTTCGCGCCCACAAGCTCAACTACAAGGCGGTGGTGTTCGACAACCCCGAAGCCGCCCTGCAGGCCTTCAGCAGCGGACGCTGCCAGGCCTATACAGGCGACCTCGGCGCCCTGGCCGTGCTGCGCGGCAAGGAACTGGCCAACCCCGACGACTACGTGATCCTGCCCGAAGTCATCTCCAAGGAGCCGGCCGGCCCGGCCGTGCGCCGCGGTGACGACGAATGGTTCGCCGTCGTGCGCTGGACACTCAACGCCATGATCGAGGCCGAGGAGCTGGGCATCACCCAGGCCAATGCCGACGAGCTCAAGACCCGCTCCGACAGCATCCAGGTCAAGCGTTTCCTGGGCCAGGGCGACGACCTGGGCAAGCAGCTGGGGCTGGACAGGGAATGGGCGCTGCGCATCGTCAAGGCCGTGGGCAACTATGGCGAGAGCTATGAGCGCAACCTGGGCGCCAGGTCGGGCCTGAACGTGCCGCGCGGCAAGAACGCGCTGTTCACCAAGGGCGGCCTGATGATGTCGCCGCCGATGAACTGACGCGCCGAGGGCACCCTGCCATGAACGCCGCGAACGCTGTAGATGCTGTGAAAGCCGTGAATGCCATCGACACCGGGGCACGGCAGCCACCGGCCCCCACCCGGCCACGCTGGGGCCGGCTGGCCTTGCAGCTCGCCATCGGCTGGCTGCTGATATTGCTGCTGGGCTGGCTGGCGCACAACGCCAGCCGCAACATGGCCGCGCGCGGCATTGCCGGGGGCTTCGGCTTTCTGGAGCAGACAGCCGGCTTTTCCATCTCCGAAGGGCTGCTGCCCTACGAGCCCGGCGACCGCTACCTGCGTGCGGTCGCGGCCGGCGTGGCCAACACGGTTCGCGCCGCCGTGCCCGCGCTCGTGCTGGCCACCGTGCTGGGCCTGCTGCTGGGCGTGGCCGCAGTGGCAAGGCATCCGCTGCTGCGCGGCGCCGTGCGCCTCTATGTCGATGTGGCACGAAATATCCCGCTGCTGGTGCAGGTGCTGCTGTGGTATTTCGCGCTGACTTCGCTGCTGCCCGACGTGGACCGGCCTCTGGCCATCGGCCCCCTGGGCTTTCTGAGCAAGGCGGGGCTGGCCCTGCCCGGCCCGGTGTACGACAGCGCGGCGGGCTGGCACTGGAGTTCCCCGCAACCGGGCATGTTCGGCATCGACGGAGGACTGGCGCTGACGCCTGAATTCCTGGCCCTGGTAGGAGCCCTGGGCCTGTATGCCGCCGCCTATTGCGCTGAAATCGTGCGCGCCGGTCTGCAGGCCGTGCCGCGCGGGCAATGGAATGCTGCCTCGGCCCTGGGCATGCGCCGCGGCCAGCAGCTGCGCCTGGTCGTGCTGCCGCAGGCCCTGCGGGTGATCATTCCCCCCTATACCAACCTGGCGCTCAGCACCATCAAGAACTCCTCGCTGGCCGTGGCCATCGGCTACCCCGACGTGGTGATGGTCGCCAACACCGCCATGAGCCAGACCGGCCAGGCCATCGAATGCGTGACCATCATCGCGGTGGTCTACCTGGCCATCAACCTGCTGACCTCGCTGGCATTGAATGCCTTCAACCAGCGCAGTGCCTTCATCACACGCTAGCCGGGAAAGACCTGCCCATGAGTGCCGTACTCCGCGCACCGGCCCTGCCGGTGGCCCCGCCCCGGGTTCCGCTGGCGCAGCGCCTGCGCGCCAGCCTGTTTCCGGATGCGCTCTCCGGGCTCATCACCGCCACGCTGCTGCTGGCCGCGCTGTGGGCAGGCTGGAAGCTGCTGGCCTGGGGCCTGCTCGACGCCGAAACCGCAGCCAACCCCGACACATGCCGCACTGCGGCCGGCGCCTGCTGGGGCGTGGTGCGCGAGAAATACCGCCTGGTATTCCTGGGCCGCTATCCCGTGGCAGAGCAATGGCGCCCCGTCGTCGCCAGCCTTTGGCTGCTGGGCAGCGTGGGCGTGGCGGCACTGCCGCGCTTCTTCGGCCCCGCCGGCATGGCGATGCTGCTGGCCGGGTTGACCGGCTTCGGCGTGCTGATGGCCGGCGGTGTGGCCGGCCTGGCACCCGTGCCCAGCGATCTGTGGGGCGGCCTGCCGCTGACCCTGTTCCTTGCCGTGATCGCCTGCCTGGCCGGCGTTCCGCTGGGCATTCTGCTGGCCCTGGGCCGGCGTTCCAGCCTGCCCTTGATCCGCATCCTGTGCACGGGCTTCATCGAGGCCGTGCGCGGCGTGCCCCTGATCACGCTGCTGTTCTTCGGGGCCTTCGTGCTGCCCATGCTGGTGCCCGCGCAATGGCGGGTGGACCCCATGGTCCGCATCGCCGTCTGCCTGGCGGCCTTCAGCGCCGCCTATCTTGCCGAGGTGTTTCGCGGCGGGCTGCAGGCCGTGCCCCAGGGCCAGGTCATGGCGGCCCAGGCCATGGGCTTCACCAGGGTGCAGGTGCTGCGCCACGTGGTCCTGCCGCAGGCGCTTCGCGTGACCATCGCGCCCACGGTGAGCAACTTCATCGGCGCGGTGAAAGACACCTCCCTGGTGGCGATCGTGAACATCTACGACATCACCGGCTCCCTGAAGATGGCCATGAGCGACCCCCACTGGATTGCGTACTTCGTGGAGATGTACATGGTGGTCTGTGCCGTCTACCTGCTCATCGGCCTGGGCATCGCCCGCTATGGCCGCTTCCTGGAATCGCGCTACGCACTCCAATGAACATGACCCAGAACTCCCGAAAATTTTCCATTGCCGTGCACGGCGGCGCAGGCACCGTCATCCAGGGCCAGGCCGACGAGGCCCCCTACCACGCCGCGCTGGCCCAGGCGCTGGAGGCGGGCGCCGCCCTGCTGCGGCGCGGCGCCAGCGCGCTGGACGCCGTCCAGGCCGCGTGCCAGTCCCTGGAAGACTGCCCGCTGTTCAATGCCGGGCGCGGCTCCGTCTACACGCGCGACGCGCGCCACGAGATGGACGCCGGCCTGATGGACGGCAGCAACCTGCGGGCCGGCGCAGTCGCTTCCGTCAGCCAGGTGCGCAATCCGATTGCGCTGGCACGGCATGTTCTTGATGACGGCCAGTGCGTGCTCCTGGTCGGCGAAGGGGCGCAGCGGTTTGCCGATGAACGCGGGCTGGCGCGGATGGATGCAGGCTACTTCGACTCTGCCGAGCGCCTGGCACAGCTGCGCCGGGTGCAGGCGCAATCCGGCCAGACCGCGCTGCTGGACCACGACGCCAGCGGACTGGCGGCGCACCTTGCTCCGCTGAACGAGAACAGCAAGATGGGCACGGTCGGCGCCGTGGCGCGCGATGTGCATGGCAACCTGGCCGCTGCCGCATCCACCGGCGGGCTGACCAACAAGCGCCCCGGGCGCGTGGGCGACACGCCCGTGGTGGGCGCAGGTTTCTACGCCGACAGCACCACCTGCGCCGTGGCGGCCACCGGAACCGGAGAGCATTTCCTGCGCGCAGCCATCGCGCACGACATCCATGCGCGCATGCGCTACCTGGGGCAAAGCCTGGAACTCGCAGCCGACGCCGCAGTGCGGGGCACGCTGACACACATCGGTGGCCAGGGCGGCGTGGTGGCCGTGGACAGCGACGGACGCGTGCACTGCCCCTTCAACAGCGCCGGCATGTACCGCGGCTACATCGTGGACGACGCGCCTGCCGTGACCCTGATTTTTGCCTGATGGACGTTTTCACCCCGGGTTGACCTGTGCCCACGCATTGCGGGCAACGAGGCGTAACAGCATCGACATCGGCCCGCCACGCCCGTAAGCCTCTGTCAGGAAACGGATTTTTTTTCACCTCGCCAGGAATCTGTCTTCAAACTGACAGATCCCCACCTCCAGGCTTGCAATTGCTTGCGTCCTGGGGCAATCCCTGAGTCAACCTGCCGCCACTGCCCCGCGTTGAACACGCAAAGGAGTGACTGCAATGACCGACATCTTTTCCCACACCGCCCTGCAGACCCGCTTTGCAGCCGCTGCGCTGGCCCAAGCTGTCTGGCCATGGGATGACCGTGACCGCAAGCGCGGCCCCCGCAGCGCTTGAAAACCGGGTCACGAAAAAGTTTCGACTTCCTTCGAAAATTTTTTAAAAACCTGTCAACCAGCTGAATCCAGCCCGCGTTAAGAGAGCAATACAGGAGAAGTTTCCATGCAAACGAACGCCATCATGTCCATCTGGCCCGAAGACGAACGCGATCGCAAGCGCTGAGGCGCTGGCTGGCGCACACGGTGCCCCAGTCTCTGACACCACCGGTCTGACGGCCTTCCGTGCAGACCCCCTCTTCCACAGAACCCGCTTCAGCGGGTTTTGTCATTTCTGGGACATTTGCCGCGGGGCTGCCCAACAAAAAAGGAGCCCGGAGGCTCCTTTGCAGCGCGAACCCTTGCAGGTTCAATGCATGTGCAGGCCACCGTTGACCGAAAAATCGGCGCCGGTGGAATAGCCGCCTTCCTCCGAAGCCAGCCAGGCGATGATCGATGCGATCTCGCTGGGCTCGCCCAGGCGCTTGACGGGGATAGTGCCCACGATCTTCTCCAGCACGTCGGGACGGATGGCCTTGACCATGTCGGTGCCGATGTAGCCGGGGCTCACGGTGTTGACGGTCACGCCCTTGGTGGCCAACTCCTGCGCCAGCGCCATGGTGAAGCCGTGCATGCCGGCCTTGGCGGCCGAGTAGTTGGTCTGGCCGGCCTGGCCCTTGGCGCCGTTGACCGAGCTGATGTTGATGATGCGGCCCCAGCCCTTTTCCACCATGTCGCCCACGACCTGCTTGGTCACGTTGAACATGGAGTTGAGGTTGGTCTCGATCACGGCCTGCCAGTCTTCGGGCGTCATCTTGATGAACATGCGGTCACGCGTGATGCCGGCGTTGTTGACCAGCACATCGATGTTGCCGTGCTCGGCCTTGGTCTTGCTGAAGGCTTCGACGGTGGAAGCCCAGTCGCCCACATTGCCCACCGATGCATGGAAGGTGAAACCCAGCGCCTTTTGCTCGTCAAGCCACTTCTGGAAGTCGCGCGACGGACCACAACCTGCGATGACCTTGAAGCCTTCCTTGTGCAGACGCTGGCAGATGGCCGTTCCGATGCCTCCCATTCCCCCTGTGACATACGCTACTTTTTGAGCCATTCTTCTCTCCTGTCAATCAATGGTTGCTTCAGATCAATCTATCCATGACAACCGGAACATTGACGCCGGTTATCGCCAAGGGTGCCTGAGCCTCTGGGCCCGGCCCCCTCGCATGGCTAGTATGCAGCGCGTGCGCTGCGCCCCTCTTCGGGCAGGCCCTAGTCAAGCCTAGGATCTACCCTGAAAGCTTGCTAACGTTTTCCCGGAGCCTTTCAGACGCGCTCCACGGTCATGGCCACGCCCATGCCGCCGCCGATGCACAGGCCGGCCAGACCCTTCCTGGCGCCGCTGCGCTGCATCTCGTGCAGCAGGGTCACCAGGATGCGGGCGCCCGATGCGCCGATGGGGTGGCCGATGGCAATGGCGCCGCCGTTGACGTTGACCTTGGCCGGTTCGATGCCCAGCTCCTGGTTCACCGCACAGGCCTGTGCCGCGAAGGCTTCGTTCAGCTCGAACAGGTCCACGTCCTGCGCAGACCAGCCTGCGCGCTGCAGCGCCTTGCGCGAGGCGAACACCGGGCCCAGGCCCATGGTGGCGGGGTCCAGACCGCTGGTGGCATAGGAGACGATGCGCGCCAGCGGCGTCAGGCCCAGGGCCTTGGCCTTGGAGGCGCTCATCACCACCACGGCGGCGGCGCCGTCGTTCAGGCCCGAAGCATTGCCGGCCGTCACCGAGCCGGCCTTGTCGAAGGCCGGACGCAGGCCTGCCAGCGCCTCGGCGTTGGTCTTGCGGTTGATGTACTCGTCGGCCGCAAAGACCACGGGATCGCCCTTGCGCTGGGGAATGCTGACGGGAACGATCTCATCCACGAACTTGCCGGCGTCCTGCGCGGCCGTGGCCTTTTGCTGGCTGGCCAGGGCCAGGGCGTCCTGCTGTTCGCGGCTGACGCTCTTTTCCTTGGCCACGTTCTCGGCCGTGATGCCCATGTGGTACTGGTTGTAGACGTCCCACAGGCCGTCCACGATCATGGTGTCGGCCATCTTCCACTCGCCCATGCGCTGGCCGTCGCGCGAGCCCGGCAGCACGTGGGGGGACAGGCTCATGTTCTCCTGGCCGCCGGCCACGACGATCTCGCTGTCGCCCGTGGCCACGGCCTGGGCCGCCAGCATCACGGCCTTCAGGCCCGAGCCGCAGACCGCATTGATGGTCAGGGCCGGGGTTTCCTTGGCGATACCGGCCTTCATCATGGCCTGGCGTGCAGGGTTCTGGCCTGCGCCAGCGGCCAGCACCTGGCCCATGATGACTTCACCGACCTGGTCGGTGCCGACCTTGGCGCGGCTCAGAGCCTCGCGGATCACGATGGAGCCCAGTTCGGTGGCGGGGATCTTGGCAAGGGTGCCGCCGAACTTGCCAACGGCAGTGCGGACAGCGGAAACGATGACGATGTCTTCCATGATGACGGACCTTTCTTTGGACTCTTGAAGGGATGCCCGGGCGCGCACTGCCGAAGCTGCGGCAGCGGCACCCTGCATTCAAGCCGCGGCGTTATTGCGCTGCAGCATCGAAACGATTGTGCCTCAGGCCTTGGCCAGCACGTAGCGGCCCGGGGCCGGCTCGATGGCCGTGTATTCCCTGCCCTTGCCGTACTGCTTTGGCGCCGCGACCAGCTTGCCGCCGTGCTCGGCCAGCCAGGGGCTCCAGTCGGCCCACCAGCTGCCCAGGTACTCGTCGGCGCCGGCCTGCCACTCCTTGAGCGTGGGCGGCAGCTGGCCGTCCTCACGCAGCCAGTAGCTGCGCTTTTTCTTGGCCGGCGGATTGATCACGCCCGCGATGTGGCCGGATGCGCCCATGACGAAACGCTTGTCGCCACCCAGCACCTGGGTCGATGCATAGGAGCCGCCCACGGGCACGATGTGGTCCTCGCGCGAGCCGTAGATATAGGCCGGCAGGCGCAGCTGGTGCATGTCGATGCGCTCGCCGCAGACGGTCAGCGCACCGGGCTGGACCAGCTTGTTTTCCAGGTAAAGGTTGCGCAGGTACCAGGCGTAGTACGGGCCGGGCAGGTTGGTGCAGTCGCTGTTCCAGTACAGCAGGTCGAACGGCGGCGGTGTTTCGCCCTTGAGGTAGTTGCCCACCACGTAGTTCCAGACCAGATCGTTGGGACGCAGAAAGCTGAAGGTCGATGCCAGGTCCTGGCCCTTCATGAGGCCGCCCTCGCCCATCTGCATTTCGCGGAAGCGCACCACGGACTCATCGATGAAGACATCGAGGATGCCGGTGTCGCTGAAGTCGATGAAAGTGGTCAGCAGCGTGACGCTGGCCACGGGAAACGGCACGCCGGCCGGCGCCGTGGCGCGGGCTGTGGATGTCCGGGCGGCGCTGCGGCTGCCAGCCGCGCGCTTGGCTGGAGCCGCCTTGGCCGCCGGAGCAGCAGCTGCGCCATGCTCGCGGTCGTGGCGTGCCTGCAGCACGGCCAGCGCGGTGGACAGCATGGTGCCGCCCACGCAAAAGCCCAGCACGTTGATCTGCTCGGCCCCCGCGATCTCGCGTGCCACGCGGATGCCGGTGAGCACGCCGTCTTCGATGTAGTTGTCCCAGGTCTTGTGCGCCAGGCTGTCGTCGGGATTGCGCCAGCTCATCACGAAGGTGCGGTGGCCCTGGCTGACGGCATAGCGGATCAGCGAGTTGTCGGGCTGCAGGTCCAGGATGTAGAACTTGTTGATGCACGGCGGCACCATGAGGAAGGGCCGCTCGTGCACCTTGTCCGTCAGCGGCTTGTACTCGATGAGCTGGAACAGCTCGTTCTCGAACACCACGGCGCCTTCGGTGGTGGCAACGTTCTTGCCCACGGTGAACAGGCTCTCGTCGGTCATGGACACATGGCCCTGGCGCATGTCGGCCAGCAGGTTGGCCACGCCCTGGGCCAGGCTCTCGCCCTGGGTTTCGATGGCCTTCTTCTGCGCCTCTGCATTGAGTGCCAGGAAGTTGCTGGGCGACATGGCAGCCAGCCACTGTTCCACAGCGAAGCGCACGCGGTTGCGGGTCTTCTCGTCGGCCTGCACGGCCTCGGCCAGGCCCATGAGCATGCGGCTGTTGAGCAGATAGGTGGCTGCGGTGGCCGCCGTCAGCGGGTTGTCGGCCCAGGATTGGGTGTTGAAGCGCTTGTCCTTGGCCAGCAGCGCCTGGGCGCCGCCCTGCTCGCACATGGCCTTGGCGCCGTCCAGGTACTGGCGCTGCAGCTCCAGCAGCTTTTCGGGGTCCAGCGATAGCGCGTTTTCGGGCAAGGCGCCGGGTTCGGGGACTGCAGCCTTCCAGGCCTGGGCCATGTCCGGCATGCCCGCGCCCTGTGCCCCCGGCATTCCCGGTGATCCCATCTGCTGCAGTATCTGCAGCGTCCGGCTCCATTGCTCGTTCCAGAATTGCTGGATGGGTTGGCCTGGCAGGCCTGCGAGTGGGTCAAAATTCATGCTGCATCCTTGTTCGCGGATGCCGTTCGCAATAGCCTGGGGCTTGCGGGGCATCCGTTTTGATTGTGACCCAGGCGAGCCCCCCGTTGCCCGGCACAGCCCTCCACAAAAACCCGTGCCCGGTGCGCCTTTTTCGAATCGACCATGTATCTCGTTGTTATCGCCTGGTTGTATGTCACGCTGATGATGGCCGTGGCCGAAGCCGCCAGCCCCACGGGCAGCATACTCGGCGCCCTGGTCACTTTCGCACTGTATGGACTGCTGCCGCTGTCCATCGTGATCTACATCATGGGTACGCCCGCGCGCAACCGAAAGCGCCATGCGCGCGAACTGGCCGAGCGCCAGGCCTGGCTGGCGCAGCAGCAGGCCTCGCAGGGCACGGCGGACGCACCGGACGCGCCCGCGCCCTCAGTCCTTCCAGATGCAGGCGGCGAATCGGCCGCTGCTGCCCAGGCGGGCAGCGTCGCGCCGGTGCGAAAAGAACCGTGAGTCGTTGAGCACCGTGCACCATGCGTCGCTGCCGTCATTGCCATGGATGGCAGTGATGCCCAGCGCCGCCAGGCGCTGGCGCGCAAGCCCGGCCAGGCTGGCCAGGTACTTGGGGGTGCCCTCGCCCGCCTGAGGTATGGCGGTGAAATGCGCGGCGGCGGCGGCGTCATGCGCGATGAAGGCAGCGCGCACCTCGGCACCGACCTCAAAGGAACGCGGACCGATGCAAGGGCCCAGCCATGCCAGGGTCTGCGGCGCCACCTGCTCGGGCGCGGTCCGGAGCTGATCGGCAAAGCGCTTGAACAGAGACTCCAGCACACCGCCTGCCAACGGCTGACCCGCATGGCCAGGCGGCATTCCGGCCAGACCGCGCCAGCCCGCATGGGCCGCGCCCACCACGGCGCCGCTGCGATGGGCCAGCAGCACGGGCAGGCAATCGGCCACCATGATGGTGCAGACCACGCCCGAGGCGCTGGTCACGCAGGCATCGAAGGCCTGGCCCTGCGCGCTGCCTGCATCCAGTGCGATGACATCCACGCCATGCACCTGCTGCAGGAACACCGCGCAGGCATCCGGCGTATCCGCACGCACGATCTCCTGCAGGCGCTGGCGGTTGGCGCGCACGGCCTGCGGGTCGTCTCCCACATGGTCGCCCAGGTTCAGGCTGCCCCAGGGCGCCGTGCTGACGCCGCCTTCGCGCGAGGTGCACAGCGCGTGCACGCCGGGCGGCGCGGGCCAGTCGGGCACCAGCCAGGATGCGGGGATGGAGTCAGGCCGGGCCGCGCTCATTCCGCGTCGGGGCAGGCCGAGGGATGGGCCTTCTGGAAGGCCGGCAGCGCCTCGCAGCGATCGACGATGGCCGCCAGGCGTGGCAGGCCGTCCAGGCTCACGTCGAAGCGGCGGCCGTTGAAGATCTGCGGCACCAGGCAGCAGTCGGCCAGCGTGGGCGTGTCGCCCCAGCAAAACAGCGAAGGTGGCAGGCCGGCGGCCTCGCGCTCGGCGGCCAGCAGGTCCAGCTGGCGCTCGAAGGCCTCCAGGCCCGATCGCACCCAATGCACGTACCAGCCGCTCTTGGCCTCGTCGGAGACACCCAGGTTGCGCACCAGGTACTTGAGCACGCGCAGGTTGTTGAGCGGATGGATCTCGCAGGCCACCATCTGGGCCAGTGCGCGCACATGGGCACGGCCCAGGGCGTCACGCGGCAGCAGCGGTATTTCGGCATGGGTCTCATCGAGATATTCGATGATGGCCATGGACTGGGTCAGCCAGTGGCCGTCCTCGGTCTCCAGCGCCGGCACCAGCGCATCGCCGACATGCTGGGCATAGGCCGGCGCCTTGTGGTCGCCGCGCAGCAGGTGCACGGGTACGGATTCATAGTCCAGGCCCTTGATCTGCAGCGCAATGCGCACGCGGTAGGAGGCCGACGAGCGGAAGTAGGTGTGGAGCTTCATAGACTGCAAAGCATACCGTGCAGCCGCGCCGATGCATGGCACACTTGCGGCGGCGCCCAAGAGACAAGGCGCCAGAGGAACACCGACATGAGCTACGTTTTCAACCCGCCCGCCGTGGCCAGCGTACCCGTCCTGGGCCGCCCCGAGCGCTTCCCCGTGCACCGCATCTACTGCGTGGGCCGCAACTACGAAGAACACGCCAAGGAGATGGGCTTCACCGGCCGCGAGCCGCCCTTCTTCTTCCTCAAGCCTGCCGACGCCATCGTGCCCGTCGAGGCCGGCACCACGGGCACCATGCCCTACCCCACGCTGACCTCCAACCTGCACCACGAGATCGAGCTCGTCGTGGCCATCGGCAAGGCGGGCAAGAACATCCTGGCCGCCGACGCGCTGGACTACATCTGGGGCTACGCCGTGGGCCTGGACATGACGCGCCGCGACCTGCAAAACGACATGAAGAAACAGGGCCGCCCCTGGTGCATCGGCAAGGCCTTCGAGCATGCCGCACCCATCGGCCCCATCACCCCGGCAGCCGAGGCCGGCGACATCGCCAAGGCCGCGATCTCGCTGCAGGTCAATGGCGCCGACCGCCAGCGCAGCGACATCGGCAAGCTGATCTGGAACATTGCCGAGACCATCGAGCACCTGTCGGCGGCCTGGGAACTGCAGCCCGGCGACCTGATCATGACGGGCACGCCCGAAGGCGTGGCCGCCGTGGTGCGCGGTGACCTGCTGGAAGGCCGCATCGACGGGCTGAGCCCCTTGAGCGTCAAGATCGCCTGAGTTTTCTCTGAGCCTGGCGACAGGCCGGCAAGGCAGCAGGGAGCACGCTCCCCGGCCTGCCGGCCTTTGTGTTTGAACCTACGGTCCGCCGCACAGAATGCCTTACTGCCTTCCGTCTGGCGGCGCTTTCACTTTCATGGTGTCGGCATGATTTTTCGCAGCCCCATCAAGTTCTGCCGAGCCTGCGGCACGGCGGTGGTCTACCGCCTTCCTGACGATGGCGACACGCGCGAGCGCGCCGTGTGCCCGCACTGCCACACCATCCACTACGAGAACCCGCTGAACGTGGTGGGCACCATCCCCGTGACCGACGACGGCCGCGTGCTGCTGTGCAAGCGCAACATCGAGCCGCGCCGGGGCCTGTGGACCCTGCCCGCAGGCTTCATGGAACTGGCCGAGACCACGGCACGCGGTGCCCAGCGCGAGACCGACGAGGAAGCCGGCGCCGACATCGAGATGGGGCCGCTGTTTTCCATCGTGGACGTGCCCAAGGTCAGCCAGGTCCATCTGTTCTACCGCGCCCGTCTGCGCAGCGAGCAGTTCTACCCCGGCCCCGAGACCATGGAGGCCCGCCTGTTTGCGCAGGCCGATGTTCCCTGGGAAGAACTGGCCTTCCGCACCGTGCGCGTGACGCTGGAGCGCTACTTCGCCGACCGGGCTGCCGGCCTGCTGGACGCGCACCGGGTGCACTCCATCGACCTGAGCCTGTAGGCCTGCACGGCCGCCAGGCACCACCGTGCTGCACGGGGCGCCGGCGTACGCACTGCGGTGATGCCGGGCCATGCCCCGGTGTGGCACCGGACGGGCTGCGTGCGGGGAGCAGGCGGCGGTCCGTCATCCCTATGTCACCTTGCAGACACATTTAGTCACAAACTGGCCTCCTTCTTGCTCTTTGCATAGGGCTTTTCCCTGAGCGGAAAAGTTGGTTTACCGAACCTGAACCTGACTGCGGAGCGCCCCATGGCCACATCCCTGCCCACCGACCTGATTCTTCCCCACCTGCGGGAACTCAACCGCAACGCCGCCGACCTGCGCGAGATCCGGCTCATGTGGCGTCTCATCGAGGCTTCGGCCCGCATGCAGGCCTCGCAGCAGGGACAGGCCCTGGTGTCCATGCTGACCGACACGCGCCAGGGGTTGGAGCAGCTGGAGCAAGGCCTGCTGCAGTCGCAGCTGGCCCAGTCCGCGCAGGAAGCCATGGCCCAGCTGGGCATGCAGTCCAGCCATGCCATTGACCTGCTGGTGCGCAGCCTCTACGAGCGCACGGCCGATGTCGGCTTCCTGGCCGCCGATTCCGTGCTGTGCGAGGCCATGGCCCAGCTCGGCGATGGCGACATCCTGCTGGACATGGCCGCGGGCGGCCTGCACGCCTGGCAGGCTCCGCTGCAGCTGCACCTGCAGGCCTACCGTGCCAAGTACACGGTCTACGACGACATCCTGCTGCTGGACACCCAGGGCCAAGTCTGTGCACGCGCCCAGGCAGGCGACAAGCCGCTGCCGCCCTGCGCCGAGGGCTGGTTCCAGCAGTGCCTGCAGCAGGCCGGCCATGTCAGCCATTTCGGCGCCAGCTGCGTGCTGCCCGGCGCAGACCGCCTGATCTACGCGCAGCGCCTGCTGCATCCACGCACCATGGCGGTGCTCGGCGTGCTGTGCCTGAGCTTCGACTTCGCGGCCGAGATGCAGGCCATCTTTGCCTCGGGCGGGCCGCGCGCCCAGGTGGGACTGCTGCTGGATGCGGCTGGAGTGGTCATTGCCAGCAGCGATGACCACTGGATCGCCCCCGGCAGCCGCGTGCCCATGCACCACGGCGATGCCGTGCAGCCGCTGATCCACGCCGGCCGCACCTATCTGGTGCGTACGGCACGCACCCTGCCCTACCAGGGCTATGCGGGCCCCGAGGGCTGGCAGACCCAGGTCATGGCGCCGCTGGACCTGGCCTTCGCCACCCAGCAAAGGCCGCAGGTCCTGCAGGCACTGGAACCTGCCATCGCCGAAGGACTGATGGCCCAGTCCCGGGGCTTTTGCCCGCCCCTGCACGCCATGGCACGCGCGGCCGACGACATACGCCGCGTGGTCTGGAACGGCCAGGTGCTGGCTGCCAGCCAGGCACCGGAGTCCCCCGTGCAGGGCACGGCCCACCCGGACCCGCTGCAGGCCGTGCTGGAGCAGATGAGCGAGACCGGCGACCTGACCCATGCCGTGTTCACGCGCGCCATCCACGGCCTGCACGAGACGGCGCTGTCCACGCGGCTGCAGGAGCACACCACGCTGAACCGGCTGCTGATGGACCTGCTGGAGCGCAATCTCTACGAACGCGCCAACGATTGCCGCTGGTGGGCCCTGACGCCAGGCCTGCAGAAAGTGCTGCAAGACAACAGCGGCTGCCTGGCCCTGTCGGTACAGGCACACGACGCCGCGCAGCGTCTGCTGGAGCAGCTCAATGCGCTGTACACCGTCTATGCGCGCATTGCGCTGTATGACGCCCAGGGCCTGGTGCTGGCCTGCAGCCATGAGGACGAACCCGGTCTGCCGCTGTCACCCGGCGTGCGCGTGCAGGCATCGGCACTGCAGGCCACCATGGCGCTGCGCGATGCCCAGGCCTATCACGTGCAGGAGCTGGACGATGGAGGCCTGCCCGTCCACGTCTACCACGCCGCATTGCGCGCCCCCTCAACCACCAATGGACATGGGCATGGGCAGGGCGCAGATCAGGGCCCCGCCATCGGCGGCATTGCCCTGCTGTTCCACACGCGCCGAGAACTGCAGGCCATGCTGCAGGCCGCTGCACCGGAGCAGTCCGAAGACGCCGGCCCCGAAGACCACGGCCTGCCCCGTTTGCCGATGGAGGCTTTCTACGTGGCACGCGACGGCCGCATCATCGCCGCCAGCCACGGCGGTCGGCCGCTGGGCAGTTGCATAGAAGGCGTGGCCGGGCTGGCAACGCTGGCCGATGGAGAGGTACGCAGCAGCATCGAGGAAATCGAAGGCCACTACTGCATCGTCGGCATGGCTGCCGGGCGCGGCTACCGCGAGTTCCGGCTGGATCAGGGCGCGGCACGCGATGCAAAGGAAATCGCAACGGAGGACACACTGGCCGGCCTCGTCAGCCTGAGCCTACAGCGGCTGGGGCCCGTGCATGCCGATGCGCGCAACCGCGCCCTGCGCCTGGCGCCGGCCACGCGGCTGGATGGCTCGCGTCCTGTCGCGCGTGCGCTCGCCGCGCACGGCGGTGGCGATGCGCCGGTGGAACTGGCCAGCTTCTACGTGGGCGCCAGCCTGCTGGCCCTGCGGGCGGCCGATGTCTGCGAGGCCCTGCCCGCCAGCGCCATCTCGCCCGTGGCGGCAGGGCGGCTGCCGTTTTGCGTGGGTGCGCTGGCGCGGCGCAGCCAGGGCAGCGTCAGCGGCTATGTCTGGGTGTTCGACCTGGCCGCGCTGCTGCAGGGCCGGCCCGGCGTGGTCACCGAGCAGTCGCAGGTCATCGTGGTCCAGCACGGCGGCCTGCGCGTGGGGCTGCTGGTCAGCGCGCTGCAAGGCGTGCACCGGCTGCCGGCCAGCGCGCTGGTGGAATCGCCCATGCTCAGCGTGGCCTCCACGACGCCGGCCCTGGTGCGGGAGCTGGTGCATGCCGGCGCGGGCCTGCCGCTGATCCAGTGCCTGGATCCGGCTGCATTGATGCAACGGCTGCAGCCTTCGCGCGGCGCGGCGGCCAACGCAGACCGCAGCGCGGCAGCAGTGGAGCGCGAGGCGGCCTGGGATGCCCAGGCGGCATAGGGCGCGTTCCCCCGGGGCCTCACAGACCCCAGTGGCGCAGGCCCGGAAGCGCGGCCTGCGCCGCCTCGTAGCCTTCGTCGATGGCCTCGCGGGCGCGGTGGAAGTCCAGCAGGCCCAGGTGGGACAGGCGCGGGGCGATCACCAGCTCGGGCGGGTCACCCGCCATGCGGCTGCGCGTGATGCGCATCTGCATGATGTTGACGCTGGTCATCACCACGTCCAGCAGCGAGGGCGGCCGGGGCGGGGGCTCGGTCTCGCGGCCTGCCTCATCGCGGTGGTGGCCGGGCATCCACCCCATCACGCCGCGCTGCAGCCGGCGCATCCAGGCCGAGCCGGCCACGGCGCTGGCCTGGCCCGACAGGTCCTCGGGCGCCACGCCCTGCTCCACGGCGGGCGGGGCCTCCTCCAGCGGCGGCGCAGCGGCCATGGCGGCAGCGGGCGCCAGCGGCCGCATGTGGCGCCGCATGATGTCGGCATTGAGATCGACCGCGATCACGATGTCCGCGCCCATGGCGCGCGCCAGCGAGGCGGGCACGGGGTTGACGATGCCGCCATCGACCAGCAGCCGCCCTTCGCGCTGCACGGGCGTGAACAGGCCGGGCAGCGCGATGGAGGCGCGCACGGCATCGGCGATGGAGCCCTTGCGCAGCCAGACCTCGGCACCCGAATGCAGGTCGGTGGCCACGGCGCCGAAGGGAATCTTCAGATCCTCGATGGCCGAGTCCACGAAATGCTCGCGCCAGAACGAGATCAGCTTCTCGCCCTTGAGCATGCCGCCCGCGATGTTGAAGTCCATGAAGCCGAAGACCTTGCGCATGCCCAGGCCCAGCACCCATTCCTCGAAGCGCTGCATTTCACCGGCCGCATAGGAGGCGCCCACCAGGGCGCCGATGGACGAGCCGCAGATGATGTCGGGCCGCAGGCCCGCATCCTCCAGCGCGCGCAGCACGCCGAAATGCGCCCAGCCGCGCGCCGACCCGCTGCCCAGCGCCAGGCCGACCACGGGTTTGCGCGGACTCAGCGCCATCAGCCCTGCTCCGCTGCGGCTGCAGCAGGGGGGTCACCCGCCAGCAGGGCCAGCATGCCGGCCTCGTCCAGCACGGGCACACCCAGTTCCTCGGCCTTGGCCAGCTTGCTGCCGGCCTCGGCGCCGGCGACCACGTAGCTGGTCTTTTTGCTGACCGATCCGGAGACCTTGGCGCCAGCGGCCTCCAGCATCTCCTTGGCCTGGTCGCGGCCCAGCGTGGGCAGCGTGCCGGTGAGCACCACGGTCATGCCGGCCAGGGGCTGGGCGGTCTGCTCGCGCGCCGCGCCCTCTTCCCAGTGCACGCCGCAGGCACGCAACTGCTCGACCACCTCGCGGTTGTGGGGCTGGGCGAAGAAGGTGTGGATGCTCTCGGCCACGATGGGCCCGACGTCGCGCACCTGCAGCAGTTGCTCGACGCTGGCGTCCATGATGGCGTCCAGCTGGCCGAAATGGCGGGCCAGGTCCTTGGCCGTGGACTCGCCGACCTGGCGGATGCCCAGGCCGAAGAGGAATCGCGACAGCGTGGTCTTCTTGGATTTCTCCAGCGCATCCAGCACGTTCTGGGCCGACTTCTCGGCCATGCGGTCCAGCGATGCCAGGGCCACCAGGCCCAGGCGGTAGAGGTCGGGCAGCGTGCGCACCACATGGCCGTCCACCAACTGGTCCACCAGCTTGTCGCCCAGGCCCTCGATGTCCATGGCGCGCCGCGCGGCGAAGTGCAGGATGGCCTCCTTGCGCTGCGCCGGGCAGAACAGGCCGCCCGTGCAGCGGTGGTTGGCCTCGCCCTTGGGGCGCGACACCGCGCTGCCGCAGATGGGGCATGCAGCGGGCATGCGGAAGTTGGGCACATAGGCCGGCCGGTCGCCGGGCACGCGGCCCACGACTTCGGGAATCACATCGCCGGCGCGGCGCACGACCACGGTGTCGCCGGTGCGCACGCGCTTCTTGCGGATCTCGAACAGGTTGTGCAGCGTGGCATTGGTGACGATGACGCCGCCCACGGCCACGGGCGCCAGGCGCGCCACGGGGGTGAGCTTGCCCGTGCGGCCGACCTGTATGTCGATGCCTTCCATGCGCGTGGGCATTTCCTCGGCCGGGTACTTGTGGGCCACGGCCCAGCGCGGCTCGCGCGAGACAAAGCCCAGCTGGCGCTGCTGGGCCAGGCTGTTGACCTTGTAGACCACGCCGTCGATCTCGTAGGGCAGCGTGGCGCGCTCGGCGCCCATGCGCTGGTGGAAGGCCACCAGCTCGGCCGCGCCCTTGGCAATGCAGACCTGGGGCGCCACCGGGAAGCCCCAGTCGCGCAGCGTCTGCAGCATGGCGTAGTGGGTGCCGAAGTCGGGGCCGCCCTGCGCGGCCGGCGTGATCTCGCCCAGGCCATAGGCGAAGAAGGACAGCGGTCGCTGCGCAGCAATGCCCGAGTCCAGCTGGCGCACCGAGCCCGCCGCCGCATTGCGCGGATTGGCAAAGCTCTTGCCGCCGGCGGCCTGCTGGCGTTCGTTGAGCCGGACGAAGTCGGCGCGGCCCATGTAGACCTCGCCGCGCACCTCGACCACGGGCGGCACGCCCTTGCCTTCGGGCAGGGACAGCGGAATCTTGCGGATGGTGCGGATGTTGTGTGTGACGTCCTCGCCCACCTCGCCGTCGCCGCGCGTGGTGGCCTGCACCAGGCGGCCGTTCTCGTAGCGCAGGTTCATGGCCAGGCCGTCGAACTTGGGCTCGGCTACGTATTCCACGGGCGGTGCGCCTTCGGCCAGTTCCAGCTCCTTGCGGATGCGTGCGTCGAAGGCCTCGGCACCCGTGGCCTCGTTGTCGGTCTCGGTGCGGATGCTGAGCATGGGCACGGCATGGCGCACGGGCATCAGGCCGTCGAGCACGGCGCCGATCACGCGCTGCGTGGGCGAGTCCGGGGTGACCAGTTCGGGGTAGGCACCTTCCAATGCCTGCAATTGCTGGAAGACGCGGTCGTACTCGCCGTCGGGCACGGTGGGCGTGTCCAGCACGTAGTACTCATGTGCCCATTGGTTGAGCTGGGCGCGCAGCGCCTGCACCTTGGCCAGCACCTTGTCGGGGGCGGCCCCGGACTCCGGCGCCGCGGGGGCTGCGCCGGAGAAGAGATCCAGATTGTCGTTCATGGGGTTGAGGCCAGGAGCCTGTTGTGCACCAGGGGCACCGCGCCGCGTCAGCTGAACAGTCGCCGCGCCAGCATGGAGCCCGCCGACAGCTCGCGGCTGTCGAGCTTGTCATAGAGTTGTTCCAGGTCGTGCTGGATGGGGTCCAGCGCCATGGCCGGCAGCAGGTAGCCGTTCTGGTCGCAGAGCACTCCATCCATGGTCTGGCACAGGCGCTCGGCCACCTGGCGCAGCTGCACGAAGGCCTGCTCGCCGCGCGGCACCTGGGGCACGTCCAGGCTCAGCAGAAACTCGCGCACCACCGAGGTGTCCAGGTCGTCGGCCATGGCCGCCTGCGGGTCGTAGTTGAGCACCAGCACCGGCGGCATGCCGGGCGTGGGCGAAGGCAGGGCCATGCGCCCGGGCATGGAGCCCGGCAGAAAGCCCTGGCGCGATGCGTTCTGCTGCACATAGCCCGCGCTCCAGGAGGCCTGGCGTGCGCGCAGCATGAAGGTGAGCTGGGCATCGTGCTCGCTGGCGAACTGGTCGAGCTCGCGCGCACGCGCCACCTCCTGCAGCATGTCGGGCACGTCGGGCGTGGCGCCCAGCGCGTCGGCAAAGCGCTGCACCTTGGCAACGAACTCGGAGAACTCGATCTCGTTGAGCGCACCCGTGCGGTTGGCCAGCTGCACGCCGGCCTGGAAACCCAGGTAGCGCTGGCCGGGCTGCAGCGGCTCCCACTGGTGGGTGGACTGGTTCATGCCTTCGATGGCAAACGGCTTGTTGCCCGCGCGCCGCGTGGCCGGCTGGGCCTGCAGCGCCAGCTCGCCAGGCACGGCCTGGCCGACCTGCACGGGGGCAATGGCATCGATCAGCGCATCCAGGCCCGGCCGGCTGGCCGCAGCGCTGGTCAGGGCCGCGTCGTTGAGGGAAGGCTCGATGGACTGCGGTGCCAACGGGGATGGCGCAGGCACTGACGCAGATGCGGGTGCCGATGCGCTGGCGTCTTCAGCCGCCTGCAGGGCATGGGCAGCCTGCGCGGTCTGCACCGCCTGGGCTGCCTTGGCCGCCAAAGCGGCCTGGGCCTCGGCCTGGCGCTGCTGCTCTTCGAGCTGGACCAGATGGGCCAGTTCGGCATCGGTTTCGGCAAAGCGGTCCACGGCGGCAGGGCTCTGGCCCGGGGCTGCCGTGCCGAAGTCGCCCAGCACGGGCTCGCGCAGGCTGTGCGTCAGGTCCGGGCCGTGGCCCACGGTGTCCATGCCGGGCTCATGGCGCGAGGGATCGCGCTGCGCCTCTTCGACGGGGTCGGCGCGCTTGGGTGCGTTGCGGCGTGCGGACCAGCTGTTGTAGGCAATGATCAGGGCCAGCACCACAAAGCCCAGGACGGCCAGACTGATTTGCAGGTTACTCATGGAATGAAGGAATGAAACGTCGTTCCAGCAAATAGGTTCGGAAGGTTGCGGACATGCTCAGGATAGCTCAGCCATGGACAGCGCGGACTCCATGTCCACGGCCACGATGCGGGACACGCCCTGCTCCTGCATGGTCACGCCGATGAGCTGCTGCGCCATTTCCATGGCGATCTTGTTGTGGCTGATGAACAGGAACTGCGTGCCCTTGCTCATGCTGGCCACCAGCTTGGCATAGCGCTCGGTGTTGGCGTCGTCCAGCGGCGCGTCCACCTCGTCCAGCAGACAGAACGGCGCCGGGTTGAGCTGGAAGATGGCGAAGACCAGGGCAATCGCCGTCAGCGCCTTTTCGCCACCGGACAGCAGGTGGATTGTCTGGTTCTTCTTGCCGGGCGGCTGCGCGATCACCTGCACGCCCGAGTCGAGGATTTCATCGCCGGTGATCACCAGCTTGGCCTGGCCACCGCCGAACAGCTCGGGGAACATGCGCCCGAAGTGCCCGTTCACGGTCTCGAAGGTGCCCGACAGCAGCTCGCGCGTCTCGGCGTCGATCTTGCGGATGGCATCTTCCAGCGTGTTCATGGCCTGGGTCAGGTCCTCGGTCTGCGCGTCGAGGAAGGTCTTGCGCTCGCGCGCCAGCTTCAGCTCGTCCAGCGCCGCCAGGTTGACCGCGCCCAGGGCGGCGATCTCGCGGTGCAGCCGGTCGATCTCGCCCTGCAGGCCGTGCATGCGCACATTGGCCTCGGCAATGGACTGGGAGACGGCGGCCAGGTCGGCACCGGCCTCCTCCAGCAAGGTGGAGTACTGCTCCAGGCCCAGGCGCGCGGCCTGCTCCTTGAGCTGGAATTCGGTGATGCGCTGGCGCAGCGGGTCCAGCGCCTTCTCCAGCTGCTGGCGGCGTTCGTCGCTGGCGCGCAGCTTGTTGGTCAGGTCGTCATATTCGCTGCGGCGCGCGGCCACGGCCTGCTCGCGCTGCATCTTCAGATCCAGCGCGTCCTGCAGGCCGCCCTGGGCGGCGGCATCGGTCAGGCGCGTGAGTTCGTCCTGCGCGCGCTGCTGCTCGTCGGCCAGCGAGCGGGCCTGCTGGCTGGCCGTCTCTATGGTGCGGCTGAGTTCGCCCCGGCGCGCCTCCAGGCTGCGCCGCGAGAAGGTGGCCTCCTGGGCCTGGCGCTCCAGCGTGCGCAGCTGCTCCCGCGATTCGTTCAGGCGCCGCTCGGACTCCAGCACCTTGTCGCCCAGCTGGGCATGGCGCTCCTGGCTGTCGGCCAGCTGCATGTCCAGTTCCTCGAAGCGGGCTTCGGCCGCCACGCGGCGCTCCTCGATGTCGGACAGTTGGGCCTCGACCTCGGCCAGGTCGGCGCTGATCTGGGCATTGCGCGCGCGGGCCTGCTCGGCCAGCTGCGACAGGCGCAGGGTCTCGACCTGCAGCTCATGGGCGCGGCCTTGCGATTCGCTGGCCTCGCGCCGGGCGCTGACCAAGCGCTGCGAGGCCTCGGCATAGGCGCTTTCGGCACGCACCAGGGCCGTGCGCGATTCGTCGGAGATCAGCGCCTGGGCGCGCACTTCCTTTTCGAGGTGCTCGATTTCCTGGGCGCGTGCCAGCAGGCCGGATTGCTCCGAGTCCTGCGCATAGAAGCTCACGCTGTGGCTGCTGACGGCATGGCCCGTGGGCACATAGACCGTCTCGCCGGGCCGCAGCTCGCCGCGGCGCGACAGCGCCTCTTCCAGCGTGGGCGCCGTGTAGCAGTCCTGCAGCCAGTCGCCGAGCACGGCGCGCAGGCCGGCATCGTTCACGCGCAGCAGATCGGACAGGTGCTGCCAGCGCCCCGGCGCGGGCGCGGGGGCGCCCTGCGGCGGGCTGAAGAAGGCCAGACGCGCGGGCGGCGCATCGTGCCCGCCTGCGCCCAGGAAGCCGCGCACCATGTCGAGCCGGCCCACTTCCAGCGCGCCCAGGCGTTCGCGCAGCGCGGCCTCCAGCGCGTTTTCCCAGCCGGGTTCGATGGCAATGCGGCTCCACAGGCCCTGCATGCCGTCCAGGCCGTGCTTGGCCAGCCAGGGCTGGAGCTTGCCGTCGGTCTTGACCTTTTCCTGCAGGGCCTTGAGGGCTTCCAGACGCGCCGACAGGTCGGCATGGCGCGCGGCCTCGGCATTGACGGCCTGCTGGCGCGTGCGACGGTCCTCATCGAGCTGGGGCACGGAGTCCTGCAGCTCGTTGAGCACGGCATCGGCCATTTCAGCCAGTTCGCGGGCCTCGTTCAGCTGGGACTGCAGATTGTGGAGGCGGGCCTCGTCGGGTGTCTCCAGCGCATTGCGGTCGGCGCGCAGTCGCTCGAAGCGGGTCTCGAACTGGCGGCGCTGCTCGTCCAGGCTGCGCTGCTCGGCGGCCAGCACCTGGATCTGCTGCTGCACCTGCACCACGCTGGCGCGCTGGTCGGCATCAGCCTTCTGGGCATTGCGCAGCGCCTCTTCCAGGTCGGGCAGGCGCATGCTCTGCTCCTCGACCTGGGCGGCCAGCATCTCGGCCTGTTCCTCGGCGTCCATACCGGCGCCGTCGAGATTTTCGATTTCGGCTTCGGCCTCCTCGCGGCGGCTGTTCCACAGCAGCACCTGCTCGGACAGCTGCTGCAGCCGCTGCTGCACGCGCTGGCGGCCTTCGAGCACGTAGCGGATCTCGGCCTCCAGCTTGCCGACCTCGGCCGTGGATTCGTAGAGCTTGGCCTGGGCCTGGTTGACCTGGTCGCTGGCGTCGTAGTGGGCCTGGCGCAGGGTTTCGAGTCCGCTTTCGTTGTTGCGGATGTCGGCCATGCGCTCTTCCAGCTCGTTGACGGCCTTCAGGCCCTCCACGCGCACGCGGTCCTGCTCGGCCTCGGCCTCGGCGCGCTTGAGAAACCACAGCTGCTGCTGCTTGAGCGTGACCTGGGACTGCAGCGCGTTGTACTGCGCCGCCACCTCGGCCTGCTTCTCCAGCCGGTCGAGGTTGTTGTTGAGCTCGCGCAGGATGTCCTCCACGCGCGTGAGGTTCTCGGTGGTGGCCGAGAGTCGGTTCTCGGTCTCGCGCCGGCGCTCCTTGTACTTGGACACGCCTGCGGCCTCTTCCAGGAACAGGCGCAGCTCCTCGGGGCGCGACTCGATGATGCGGCTGATCGTGCCCTGGCCGATGATGGCGTAGGCGCGCGGGCCCAGGCCCGTGCCCAGGAACACGTCCTGCACGTCACGGCGGCGCACGGCCTGGTTGTTGATGAAGTAGCTACTGTTGCCCTCGCGCGTGAGCACGCGCTTGACGGCGATCTCACCGAACTGGCCCCACTGGCCGCCCGCACGGTGGTCGCTGTTGTCGAAAACCAGTTCCACGCTGGAGCGGCTGGCCGGCTTGCGGTGCGTGGTGCCGTTGAAGATCACGTCCTGCATGGACTCGCCGCGCAGCTCGCTGGCCTTGCTTTCGCCCAGCACCCAGCGCACCGCATCCATGATGTTGGACTTGCCGCAGCCGTTGGGGCCCACCACGCCCACCAGTTGACCCGGCAGCATGAAGTTGGTGGGCTCGGCGAAGGACTTGAAGCCGGACAGCTTGATGGAATTCAGGCGCACGATGCAGGCACAAAGCGGTCCGCGGCGAACGGACAAACAAGGAGGTGGGGAAAGAACAAGGCAGCTCGGGATGATACCGCGCGCCACCCCCTCTCAAGAATGGAAAGCGGCCCGGGCGGGGCCGCTGCGAATGTCAAGAATGGTTTGAAGGGACCTCTGGCCCCGTGCTGGCGTCCGTGCATTCCGCCACTTCGGGCCGGTGTTGCGCCGGCGGGGTCAGGCATGCGGGGCTCAAGGCCGGGGGGCGCTGCAAGGGGGCGGCCTCGCGCACCAGGGCCTCGAAGCTGCGCACGGGCACGGGCGGGCTGAGCAGGTAGCCCTGCCAGACGTGGCAGCTCTGGTCTTCGAGGAATTGGCGCTGCGCCTCGGTTTCCACGCCTTCGGCAATGACCTGCAGTCCCAGGCTGGTGCCCAGGGCGACGATGGTGCGCGCAATGGCCGCGTCGTTGGGGTCGCTGAGCACGTCGCGCACGAAGCTGCGGTCGATCTTGAGCTGGTCCAGCGGCAGGCGCTTGAGATAGGCCAGCGAGGAATAGCCTGTGCCGAAGTCATCCAGCGAGAAGCCGACACCGTGGGCCTTGAGCGTGGCCATCTTGGCGGCCGTGTCGTCCACGTCGGCCAGCAGCAGGCTTTCGGTCAGCTCCAGCTTGAGCAGGCGCGGGTTGGCGCCGTGCTCCTTGAGCGCCTGCAGCACCTGCTCCACGAAGCGCGCCTGGTGGAACTGGCGCGGGCTGACGTTGACGGCCAGCACCATGCAGGCCATTTCGGGGTCCGCCGCCCATTGCGCCAGCTGCCTGCAGGCCTCGCCCAGCACCCATTCGCCCAGTTGCTGGATCAGGCCGGTCTCCTCGGCCAGCGAGACGAAGAGCGAGGGCGGCACCAGCCCTTCGCGCGGGTGGTTCCAGCGCAGCAGGCCTTCGGCGCCCACGATGCGTCCGTGCGCCATCTGCGGCTGGTAGTACAGGACGAACTGGCTGCGCACCAGGCCCTCGCGCATTTCCTGCTCCATGGCCGTGCGAGAGCGCAGCACGGCCTGCAACTGCGGATCGAAGAATTGCAGCGTGTTGCGCCCCATGCCCTTGGCCTGGTACATGGCCATTTCGGCGCGGCGCAGCACCTCGTCGGCGCTCAGTTCCTGCTCGCCGAACAGGCTGGCGCCAATGCTCATCGTGATGTGGCAGGACTGGCCTGCCAACTGCAGCGGCTGCTGCAGCAGCGAACGCATGCGCTGGACCTCGCCTTCCAGCTGCGAGGCCGCATGCATGGAGTCCTTGCCCAGGTCCTCCAGCAGCACGACGAAGTCATCGCCGCTGTGGCGGGCCAGCGTGGCCTCGGGCCCCAGGGACTGCGCCAGGCGCTCGGCAATCATGCGCAGCAGCACATCGCCAAGCTCCAGCCCCAGGCTGTCGTTGAAGGCCTTGAAGTTGTCCACGTCCAGCAGCATGACGGCGCCGCAGCGCCCGCGCCGGCGGCTGGAGGCCAGCGCCTGCTGCAACCGGTCCACCAGCAGGCGGCGGTTGGGCAGGCCGGTGAGCGCGTCGTGAAAGGCCAGGCGGCGGATTTCCTCTTCGGCGGTCTTGCGCTGGCTCTGGTCCTGCAGGATCAGCAGGCAGCCTTCGTCCAGCAGCATACCGCCTATCGATACGGAACGCGTGCGGCCATCGCTGCCCATGAGCTGGTATTCCTCGCAGTTGAGGGTGCCGCAGCTGTCGGACTCGCCGCTGTGCAGGCTCTGTGCCACGCGCGCCCTCGCCTGCGCGGCCTCGAAGCGGCGCTGCATGCGCAGGCGGCGGGCTTCATCGGGACACATGTTGCACCACCAGCCATCACCATCCATGCCGGCCGTGGCACCGTGGCCCGCCAGGCGCATGAATTCCTCGTTCCAGTAGGCGAAGCGGCCGTCGTCCTGAAGCATGGCCAAGCCCAGAGGCAGGCGCTGGATGACCATGCGCAGATGGCGCGATCCATCGCGCTGCATCTGCTGCAGGTGGCGCCGCGCGCTGATGTCCTGCACCAGCGCCATCAGCCGCCGGGACGGGCCATGGCCCAGCGCGGAGATATGCAGCTCCACCCAGACCAGGGTGCCGTCGCGGCGCCGCAGCTGCCGCTCGATCTGCAGGGCCCCGCGCTGGCCCGCCGTCAGTTCCTGCAGCAGCACCCGGTCGCCCTCCAGGGTTTCGGCCGCCAACAGGGCCAGCAGGGGCCGCTGGCACAGCTGCTGCGCCTCATGGCCCGTAATGTCGCAGTACCTGCGGTTCACATGCAGGACGTTGCCGCTGGCCGCATCGACCTGCACCACGCCCACGGCAGCCTGCTCGAACAGGGCCTGAAAGCGGGCATCGCTCTCGCGCATGCTGCGGGAGGAGGCGCGCAGCTGGGCCCAGCTGGAAGGATGGCGCCGCCACCAGGCCGCCGCCAGCGACGCCAGCAGGGCCGACACGAGCATGCCCAGCGCGAAAAGAACCAGGGGCTGGACACGCTCGATCCAGGACAGGGCCGTCCCCATGGGAATGAAGTTCAACCGCCACAGCCGGTCCTGGGCCTGCAGCGTCTGCTCCAGCACCACCTGGCCGGTGTCGCCCATGCCGGCCGCCTCCTGCCCGCGCTCCGGCCAGGCCGCGCCCAGGTACAGCGGCAGCGGCGATATGCCGGCCGGCGGCAGGGGCGAGGTCGGGCCTGCGTCATGCATGGCCAGCGCAAGCCGGCGCAGAAAGCCGCGTTCATGTAGGTCCTGCACCAGGTCGTGCACGCGCACGCTGACGTCGGCAGTCCCCAGAAACAGCGGCTGCGCGGCCTCCCCGTCCGGGGACTGGTGGTCCACAAGCGCAAAGACAGGCGCGCGCACCAGCACGGCGGTGGCATGCTCGCCGGGCTGCTTCAGCGCAAACGGTGCCGAGACCACGGCGGCCGCGCTGTCGCGGCTGCGCACCATGCTGGCCATGAGGCTGGGGCGGTCGTGCATGTCCAGGCCGGCAATGGACTCGTTGCCCTCCAGCGGCCAGAGATAGTCGATGAAGAAATAGTGGGGCCCGGGCCGGGCGGTGAAGGCCTGATCCTGGCCGGGCAGACCGCGCTGCGTTGCGGCCCGTGTAAAGGACAGCGCCTGCATGCCCGGCTGCGCCTGTATGCGCAGCGCCTGCGCCATGCGCGCGAAGGCCGATTGCCCCATCTCGGGAGAGGCGGCCAGCTGGTTGGCCACATGCTGGACCATGACCGCGTAGGCATCCAGGCGCATCTCCAGCGCCTGGCGGGCCGACTGGGCCTGCTGGGTATGGCGCTGCAGGTCGATACGCTCCAGCGCCCGCTGCTGCTGCAAGGCAAGCACAGCGCTCAGGCACATGCCCACCGCCATGACGGTTGCGGCTGGCCAAGCGGCCCGGATGGCTACAAGCGTGCGCTGGGCAAAAACTGACATGGAGCGGCTAAGGCGGAATAGGCGGTCACGGGAAATCGGTCCAGGAGCACGGAACCGCTCGTTGCCAGCCCCATGGCAGGTTCACCGGAAAGGGCAGTACAGGCCATGTGGAGCAGAGCGCGAGGATAAATGGATTTCGGCACGCGGCAGGCGAACCATGGATAAGACAAATCCTACAAACACCCTTCCTCTATCGTCTGCAAGCACACTTGCTGAAGGCTGGCCCGGGCAAACCCTAGAGAGCTCCGCAGGCCGGCGTGGGACTGGGGACCGAACCGTTGCACACTCCCTCATCCATGAAATCAAAAGCAGCAATTTTGAAACAACAGTGAAACGAATGTTGCGGCGGCAGCCAGCACCGCAGTGCACACGCCCTGTGCTGGCGCGCTGCAAGGCTTGCACGGGTTTTCCCTTGATGCGGATGGCATGGCGCTTGCAACAAACCTGGCCTACTGCCATCGCCTGACACCGCAGGGGACACCGTCCATGGGCATCAACCGCCGCCAGAGGCTGCGCGCTCCGGCGATCGGCAGACCGCAAGAACAGACACAGATACGAACAACAGCACAGGAGGCCTGAGATGGGCGCGATCCCCGAAACCTTTCTTCCCCAGTTGCGCATCCCTGCCACCTACCTGCGCGGCGGCACCAGCAAGGGCGTGTTCTTTCGCCTGCAGGATCTGCCCGAGGCGGCCCGGCACCCCGGACCCGTGCGCGACGCCATCCTGTTGCGCGCCCTGGGCAGCCCCGACCCCTACGGCAAGCAGATCGACGGCATGGGCAATGCATCGTCCAGCACCAGCAAGGCCGTGATCCTGGCTCCCAGTACGCGGGAAGGCCATGACGTGGACTATCTGTTTGGCCAGGTCGCCATCGACCAGCCGTTTGTGGACTGGAGCGGCAACTGCGGCAACCTCTCGGCCGCCGTGGGGCCCTGCGCCATCCACATGGGACTGATAGATCCCGCGCGCATTCCTCGCAACGGCACGGTCACCATCCGCATCTGGCAGGCCAACATCGCCAAGACCATCGTGGCCCATGTGCCCATCACGCAAGGCCAGGTCCAGGAGACCGGCTCCTTCGAGCTCGATGGCGTGACCTTCCCGGCCGCCGAAGTGGCGCTGGAGTTCCTGGATCCCGCCGATGAAGGAGACGATGGCGAAGCCATGTTCCCGACAGGCCACCTCGTGGACCGGCTGGACGTGCCCGGCGTGGGCAGCCTGGCGGCCACGCTGATCAACGCGGGCATTCCGACCATCTTCCTGAACGCCCAGGACCTGGGCTACACGGGCTGCGAGCTGCAGGACGCCATCAACACGGACGACGAGGCCCTGGCCCGCTTCGAGGCCATACGCGCCCACGGCGCGCTGCAGATGGGGCTGATCAAGGACCTGGCCGAGGCCGCCAGACGGCAGCACACGCCAAAGATCGCCTTTGTGGCGCCACCGGCCGCCTACACGGCATCCAGCGGCAAGCGCATTGAATCGGGTGACGTGGACCTGCTGGTGCGCGCCCTGTCCATGGGCAAACTGCACCACGCCATGATGGGCACGGCTGCCGTGGCCATCGGCACCGCAGCGGCCGTGCCGGGCACGCTGGTGAATCTGGCGGCAGGCGGCGGCGAGCGCAGCGCCGTGCGCTTTGGCCACCCCTCCGGAACGCTGCGCGTGGGCGCCGAGGCCCGTTTGGTGAACGGCCAGTGGCAGGTGACCAAGGCCCTGATGAGCCGCAGCGCACGCATCCTGATGGAAGGCTGGATCAGGGTCCCCGGCGAGGTGTTGAACGCCGCATGAATGCGCGGGCCGGGACTTCAGGCCGCAGCCGTGCTCACGCCTCGGCTGCCAGCGCCGCCCCACGCCACGCCTGGAGCTGCTCCAGCGTGTTCGTCGTGCCGCCGCAGGCCACCACCAGCACGCGCTGGAAGCCTTGCAACGCAGGAGCGCGCCCGTAGGCCAGGGCCAGCGCGGCGCCACAGGCCGGCTCCACATGCAGGCGATGGTCGTCAATGAAGCGCAGGCAGGCCTGCAGCGCCTGCGCATCCGTCACCACGGCGCTGCGCACGGGGTGCACCTGCGCCAGATCGAAGGCCCTCTGGCAGACCTGGCGCGCGCCCAGCGAAGTAGCCACGCTGGTGATGCGGTCCAGCAGTACGCGGCGGCCCTGGGCCAGGGACTGCGCCAGGGAATCGGCGCCGGCCGTCTCCGCCGCGATCACGGGCACATCGGTCCAGCCGTGGCGCTCCAGGCCCTGCACCACGCCGGCCAGCAGGCCGCCGCCGCCCACGGCCAGCACCACGGCGTCGGGCTTGAAGCCGGCTGCGGCCAGTTCGTCGACGAGGGTGGAATGCCCGGCCCACAGCAGCGGATCGTCAAACGGGTGGACAAAGGCATCGTCGGCACCCAGCAGGGACTGGGCCAGCGCATTGGCCTCGTCCCAGACGGAGCCATGCACGATCAGCTCGGCGCCCTGGGCGCGGATCAATGCCCGTGCATGCTCGGTCGTGGTCTGGGGAACGACCACGGTGACGGGCATCGACAGCTGCCGTCCCGCATAGGCCACGGCAATGCCGGCATTGCCGCCCGACGAGGCCACAAAGCCCTTCTTGCCCTGGCCCGCCAGGGTCTCGCAGGCATGGCCTATGCCGCGCAGCTTGAATGATCCGCAAGGCTGCAGCGCGTCCAGCTTGAGCCAGATGTTCTGGCCGCTGGCCTGGCTCAGGGCATGGGACGGGATAAGGGGAGTGAAGGTGTGCAAAGGCATGGGGTGGCAGTGTAGGACTGGCGTTCAGCCGCGATAATCCCTTGGCTTTTCAAATATTCTTTGCGCCATGAGCACAAATCAAGCCCTGCCCCTGTTCGGGGAAATGGCCATCTTCGTCAAGGTGGTGGACACGGGCAGCTTCTCCGAGGCCGCGCGTCAGCTGGGCAGCACGCCATCGGCCACCAGCCGGGGCGTGGCGCGGCTGGAAAAGGCGCTGGGCCTGCGCCTGCTGGAACGCACCACGCGCAAGCTGCGCCTGAGCGAGGCCGGCCGCGAAGTGCATGCGCGCTGCCTGGACATGGTGGGCGCCGCGCAGGCCGTCATGGCTGCATCCCTGCTTCAGGACGCGCAGCCGCGCGGCCTGGTGCGCATCAGCGTGCCCAAGGCCGTGGGCCATACCGTGGTCCATCCCCACATGCCCGACTTCCTGGCCCTGTATCCCGAGGTCGACGTGCAAATGCGGCTGGAAGACCGCTATATGGACCTGATCGATGACCCCGTGGACCTAGCCATACGCATCACCAACCACCCGCCGCCAGGGCTCATGGGCCGCCACCTGATGGACATCGACCATCTGCTGTGCGCCTCGCCCCAGTACCTGGCCCGGCACGGCACGCCCGCACATCCGCTGGACCTCAAGGCCCACAGCTGCATCTACCTGGGAGAGGAGCCCGGCGACGCGCACTGGAAGCTGCGCGGCCGCGGCAAGACCGTCACCGTGGCCGTGCGCGGGCGCTATGCGGCCAACCACACCGGTGTGCGGCTGGACGCCGTGCTGCAGCACATCGGCATCGCCAGCCTGCCCCGCTTCACGGCACGGCAGGCCCTGGCGGACGGGCGCATCGTGCAGGTGCTGCCGGACTGGAGCTTCCTGCCCAACTACAGCGGCCAGCTGTGGATTCTTCACCCGCCCACCAGACATCTGCCACTGAAGCTGCGCGTGCTGATGGATTTCCTGGCCGAGCGGCTGGGTGGCCATGCACCCTGATCAGTCCGGCGCCCTGAGCCTGCGCCACAACGTGGCCCGGCTGATGCCCAGGATCTCGCAAGCGCGGCGCTGGTCGCCCTGTACCTGCTCCAGCACTTCGCGCATGCGCTGGCGCTCGGCATCGCGCCGGGCCTCGCGCAGTTGCAGTTGCCGCTGCTGCGCTGGCAGGGCCTGAACGGTACCCTGCCCAGCCCCGTCGCATTCAGGAAACAGCTCCCGCAAGCGGCCCATGTCCACGCGGCCCGCGCTGTCGCGCAGGTCGTGGCGGCAGGCCAGCAGGCGTTCCACCCAGTTGTCCAGCTCTCGCGCATTGCCGGGCCAGCGGTGGCCGGATGCCAGCTCCAGCAAGGCCGCCAGCAAGGGCTCCAGCGATGGCCCTTCCGCCTGCAGCGACTGCGTGCGCAGGCGCCGCGCCAGCATGGCGCGGGCCAGGGCATGGACATCGGCCGGTCCGCGTTCGTGCAGTCCGGGCATGGACAGGCGCAGCACGGCCAGGCGGTAGAACAGGTCACGCCGGAATTCACCGCGCTCGACCAGGGCCGCCAGATCGGCGTGCGTGGCGGCGATGACGCGCAGGTCCACCGGCACGGGCGTGGTGGAGCCCACGCGCAGCACTTCGCGCTCCTGCAGCACGCGCAGCAGGCGGGACTGCAGGGCCAGCGGCATGTCGCCGATCTCGTCCAGGAACAAGGTGCCCGTATGGGCCGCCTCGATCAGCCCGGTCTTGCCGCCGCGCCGCGCGCCGGTGAAAGCGCCTTCGTCGTAGCCGAAGAGTTCGCTCTCCAGCAGGCTTTCGCCCAGGGCCGCGCAGTTCACCGCCAGGAAGGGCTGGGCCGCGCGCCGGCTGGCGCGGTGCATGCCCTGGGCCAGCAACTCCTTGCCCGTGCCGCTGTCGCCCTGGATGAGCACGGTGGCATCGCTGGCCGCGAACTGGCGCGCCAGGCGGCGCACGCGCTGGGCGGGCCCGCTGTCGCCCGCGTAGTCTTCGATGCGCCAGCGCACGCCCGCGCCGCGCAGGCTGCGGTTGGCGCGCAGGTGGCGGTCGGCACGCTGGATGGTGGCCGGGTCGCGGCAGACCAGCAAGGCGCCCGTGAGCTGGCCGTTTTCCACGATGGGCGCGCGCCGTACCACCAGGGTGCGCATGGCCAGCTGGACCACGTCTTCACTGCCTTCGGGCTCCAGGGACTGCGACTGCAGCGCCTGTGCCAGTGCCAGCGCGGGTGCCACCTCGTCCAGCAGCCGGCCATGCAGCGCATTGGCGGGCGCGCCCAGCAGCGCGGCCATAGTGGGGTTCAGGGCCTGGATGCGGCCTTGCGTGTCCACGGCGACCACGCCGTCCTGCAACTGGCCGAGCACGGTTTCCAGCCGCTGGTGGCGGGCGCGCTCGGCATGGCGGTGGCGGGCCAGCAGCACGGCGTCACGCAGGGCCTGCAGCACGGCGCCATCGGAGTACAGCAGCACGCTGGGAATGCCGGCCTGCTCGGCCAGGTCGGCCACCAGGCCCGGCGCGACGACGGCGCCCACGCCGGCGGCCTGCAGCGCACGCACGCAGGCCTGGGCATCTTCGGGTCCGTGGTAGCTGAACTGCGCAATGCCGGCGCCGAACAGCGCGTCGAACTGGGCCAGATGCGGCGAGGGATGGTCGAACGACACCAGCCCGATGCGCGGCGTGCCGCCGGACTGGGCCAGTGCACGTGCGCTGGCCAGCGCCTGCAGCAGATCGAACCCGCGCACCTCGATCATGACGACGGGGATATCAACCCGCTCGCGCACCCAGGCGCCGCTGGCCCCTGCGGCCACCAGGGCGTCTATGGGCTCGACCGCCTGCAGCGCACGCACGGCCTGCACGGCATCGTCAAAGGCCGCGCTGACATGCTCCACGCGCACCTGGTCGCCCACGGCCAGCGACATGCGCTCCAGCACGCGGCCGATGCGGTGGCGGCCCACGGTGACGACGCGCGGCCAGGCTGCGCGGGGGCCGGAAGGGGTTGCATGCATGGAAGGCACAACTGATTCATTCATGCAACCGATTATTTCATTCATGCAACACCGCACCGGGCGAATCGATGAATGCCTGCAGAGCAGGCTTTTCAAGAAACACAAAACCCATTCACATCAACAACTTGCGATATCAAGGGTTTACCCTTTGATCCGGTGGCATGCCACTTGCAACAGGCCAGGCGTTTCAATCATTTCAAGCATTTCCAGGAGACCCCATGAACCAGCCATCCCGCCTGCCCCGCCGCACCGCCCTGGCCACCCTGCTTGCCGCCGCGCTGCCGCTGGCCGGCGTGACCTGCTCCGTCGCTGCACGGGCTGCCGGCGCCGCCGATGCCTGGCCCACCCGCCCCATTCGCCTGGTGGTGCCGTTCTCGGCAGGCGGCGCCAATGACCTGATGGCACGATCGGCTGCCGAAGGCGCGTCCAGGATCCTGGGCCAGCCCGTGGTGGTCGACAACCGCGCGGGTGCGGGAGGCACGGTGGGCGCCGACATCGTGGCCAAGGCCCAGCCCGACGGCTACACCCTGCTGGTGAGCGCGGCTGGCGTGATCTCCAACAGCATGATCAAGAAGACCATGCCGTTCAAGGACGATGCGCTGGTTCCGGTGGCCATGATCGGCCTGGCGCCGTCCGTGATCGTGGTTCCCAAGAACGCGCCCTACCAGAACCTGCGCGATTTCGTCGAGGCATCGAAGAAGGGCCAGGGCTTCAATTTCGCCACGGCCGGCACGGGCAGCACGCCGCATTTCGTGGCCGAGATGCTGAACGTGAAGTACGGCGCCCAGCTGCAGCCCGTGCCCTACAAGAGCGGGTCGGAGAGCACGACGGCCGTGCTGGGCGGGCAGGTGGAGGGCACGTCGGAGGCCAGCATCATCGCCCTGCCCCACATCCTCAACGAAGGCAAGTTCAAGGCCCTGGCCACCACCTGGACGCAGCGCATCTCGGCCTATCCGCAGCTGTCCACCGCCGTGGAGCAGGGCTTTGCCGAGCTGCAGATCGCGCACTGGGCCGGCATCCATGCGCCCAAGGGGACGCCGCCTGCCATCCTGGACAAGCTGGCCGCCGCCGTGGACAAGGCCATGAAGGAGCCGGCCACGGTGGAAAAGCTCAAGGGCCTGGGCATCGAACCCATCGGCGGCACGCGCGCCGAGTTCGTGAAGTTCACAGACGCCGAACGCAAGCGCCTGGGCGAGATCGTCAAGGCCGCGAACATGCAGGAAAAGTGAACCGCTTGCGCCATCACCACCGATCCCAACCGAGACAAGACACCATGAATACCCGCCGCAACACCCTCCGCCTGGGCATGGGCCTGGCCCTCAGCGCCATCGCCACCGCTGCCGCCCTGCTCGCTGCCCCCGCCAGCGCCGTGGCCCAGGGCGCAGATGCCTGGCCCTCGCGCCCCATCAAGCTCATCGTGCCCTATGCGGCTGGCGGCTTTGCCGATACGCGGGCCCGAAAGATCGCCGACAAGATAGGCCAGAGCCTGGGCCAGCCCATCGTGATCGACAACCGCGGCGGCGCGGGCGGCGTGACGGGCACGGATGCCATCGCCAAGGCCACGGACGGCCATACCTTCGGTTTCGGCTCGCCGGGTCCGCTGGTGACCAATCCCATGCTGATGAAAAAGCTGCCCTACAGCGCCGCACGCGACCTGCAGCCCATCATCCTGATCGAAGAGGCGCCGCTGATCCTGACCACGGCGCCCAACCAGCCGTTCAAGACCGTGGCCGAACTGGTCGCGGCAGCCAAGGCCAAGCCCGGCACGCTGACCTATGGATCGTCGGGCGTGGGCGGTGCCCACCACCTGTCGGGCGAGCTGCTGGCCTTCCAGACGCGCACGGAAATGGTCCATGTGCCCTACAAAGGCGGCGCGCTGGCAGCCACCGACCTGATGGGCGGCCACCTGGCCTTCATGTTCGAGATGGGCTATGCGGCCCTGCCTGCCATCCAGGGCGACAAGGTCAAGGCGCTGGCCGTGTCCAGCAAGCAGCGCCTGAAGGTGCTGCCCGGCGTGCCCACGCTGGATGAGGCGGGCATCAAGGGCTTCGAGTCGTACAACTGGCTGGGCATGATCGCGCCGGCCAGTACGCCGCCGGCCGTGATCGAGCGCCTGAACAAGGCCGTGAACGAGGCCCTCAAGGACGCGGAGGTGCGCGCCATGATCGAGAACACGGGCGGCATGGTCATGGGCGGCACACCCCAGGCCTACGGAAAGTTCATCGAGGCCGAACGCGCCAAGTGGGGCCCGGTGATCAAGAACGCCAACATCACGCTGGACTGAGCGCCCACCCGCGCAGCACTTTTCCTCATCCGACAGAACCCTCCATGAACACCAAGCAACAACTCAAGGCCCTGGCCGAAGCGCGCCGCGGCGTGCTCGTGCCCGGCGCATTCAACGCACTGTCCGCGCGCGTCGTGGCCGATCTCGGCTTCGAGGCCATCTATGTGACCGGCGCTGGCGTGACCAATATGTGGTTCGGCCTGCCCGACCAGGCCTTCATGGGCCTGACCGACATCGCCGACCACACGGCCCGCATCCGCGACGCCGTGGATCTGCCGCTGATCGTGGATGCCGACACCGGCTTCGGCAACGCGCTCAACACCTACCACGCCGTGCGCACGCTGGAGCGCGCGGGCGCCGACTGCATCCAGATCGAGGACCAGATCAGCCCCAAGCGCTGCGGCCATTTCAATGGCAAGGAAGTGATTTCCACCGAGGAAATGCTGGGCAAGATCAAGGCCGCCGTGGACGCACGCCGCGACCAGGGCACGCTGATCATGGCGCGCACCGATGCCTGCGCCACGCAGGGCTTCGAGGCTGCCGTCGAGCGCGCCCAGCGCTTTGCCGAGGCGGGAGCCGACATTCTGTTCGTGGAGGCCGTGACCCAGGCCGAAGAAATCCGCGCCCTGCCCCAGCGCCTGTCCACGCCGCAGCTGATGAACATGGTGATCGGAGGCAAGACGCCCATCACCGACGCGGGCGAACTGGCAGACCTGGGCTATGGCCTGGTGCTGTATGCCAATGCCGCGCTGCAAGGCGCCGTGGCCGGCATGCAAAAGGCGCTGGGCCAGCTGCGCAACGAGCGCAGGGTGGACGAGAACCCCGCCGTGGTCGCCCCCTTTGCCGAGCGCCAGCGCCTGGTCAACAAGCCGTTCTGGGACGCGCTGGAAAAGAAGTACGAGTGAAGCACGAGCGAGGGCGGTCAGCCCCTCGCAGGCGCCTTCCACCCCTTGAGCGTCAGCTCCAGCGCCTGCAGCGCCTGCTGCAGGCGTTCGGGGGGCGCCCCTTCCTCGGCAATCCAGAATGCCGACTCCACCAGGCAGCCATTGAGCAGGCGCGACATGGCCAGCGGATTGGCACGCACGATCACGCCGCGCTCCATGAGCTGCTCCAGGTAGCCGGCCACGAAGGCGATGCAGGCACGGTGCTGCTCGCCCTGGTCCGTGCCCGTCAGCACGGCGCGCGCATCCTGCAGCACGATGCGGCGTATCTCGCCCTCCTGCGCCATGGCCAGGTAGGCACGGCAGTAGGCCAGGAACCCCTCCCATGGATCTGCATGGTCGGCCAGCACCTGCTCAAGGCGTGCGTCCATTTCGGCATCCATCTGCGCCACCACGGCGGCCAGCAGGCCCGGCTTGCCGCCGAAATGGTGGTACAGCGCGCCGCGCGTCAGGCCGGCCTTGGCCGTCAGTTCGTCCATGGAGGCCTGGGCATAGCCCTGGCTGCCAAAGGCCTCGCGCGCAGCCTCGATGAGCTTGGCGCGTGTCTCCTCGATCATGCTGGCCCGGCTTTTGCGCATGGCGCACTCCATTCACATACAAAACGTATGCCAATGATACGGCGCGTCACGGGCAGCCCGTAGAATCGCTGACATACGCCGCGTATGTGATTGCAGCGGCCTGTCCGTTTTTCCGAGGTTTCCATGCTCCACGCCTACCGCCAGCTGTTCACCCGGCCCGGCACGGCCGCCTTTGTGCTGGCCGGTCTCCTGGCCCGCCTGCCCCTTTCCATGACGGGCATCGGCCTGATCACCATGCTGTCCCAGCAGCGCGGCGCATACACGCTGGCCGGCGCGGTCGCTGCCTGCTTTGCGCTGTCCATCGCGGTGCTGGCGCCCCGCATCTCGGCCCTGGTGGACCGCCATGGTCAGCGCAAGGTCCTGCCCTGGGCAGCGGCCGTGAGTGCTGCCGCCATGTTTGCGCTGCTGGCCTGCGCGCATTGGCAGGGACCGGAGTGGCTGCTGCTGGTGCTGGCAGCGCTGGTGGGTGCCCTGCCCAGCATGCCGGCCATGGTGCGTGCGCGCTGGACCGTGCTGCTGCGCGGCACGCCACAACTGCAGACGGCCTATGCGCTGGAGGCCGTGCTGGACGATGTCTGCTTCATCGTCGGCCCGCCCCTGTCGGTCGGCCTGAGCATGGTGCTGTTCCCCGAGGCCGGGCCGCTGGCCGCCTCCTTGCTGCTGCTGGTGGGCGTGGCGCTGTTCGTGGCCCAGCGCCGTACAGAGCCACCCGTGGACACATCGCAGCGGCGCACGCGCCAGCAGTCGCTGGCCCGCCATCCCGTGGTGCGCACGCTGGCGCTGTTCATGCTGGCCCAGGGCATCATCGTGGGCACCATCGACGTGGCCAGCGTGGCCTTTGCCACGCAGCAGGGCCAGCCGGCGGCGGCCAGCATCGTGCTCTCGTTCTATGCGTTGGGCTCCTGCGTGATGGGACTGGTGTTCGGCACGCTGCGCCTGAAGGCGCCGCTGCACCGCCAGATCGCCTGGGTGGGCGCCTCGGTCTGCATCACGGCCGTGCCCCTGCTGCTGGCCACCAATGTGTTCACGCTGACCCTGGCCGTGCTGCTGGCCGGCATTACCTTCGGCCCGACCATCACTGTGGCCATGGGCCTGGTGGAGCAGCAGGTGCCGCCCCAGCGCCTGACGGAGGGCATGACCTGGCTGCTGACCGGCATTGCCATGGGCGTGGCCCTGGGCGCGGCCGCCGCCGGCTGGGCCACCGACCTGTGGGGCGCGCGCATCTCCTTCGTGGTGGCGCTGCTGGCCGGTGCTGTCATGTGGGCCCTGGGCGTGCTGGCCGCACGCCAGGCACGAGCGAAAGAGAGCCCGCCTGCCGAAGACGCAGCCGCTGCCTGCACCTGAACACGGCCCCAACGCCCGCGCCAGCCCAGACCGCTCAGGCCGTGGCCATCAAGGCCAGCAGCTCGGCCAGGCGCTGGCGCATCCACAGCGCTTCGACCCCGGGCGCCAGCCCTTCCAGCCAGAGCATGCGCACGGTCAGCGGCGGCAGCGCCAGCCCCTCGCAGGCGCGTTGCCGCAGATGCGGGCGCAGATCGCCGAACTCGGCAATATTGACCGGCAGGATGGCCCAGCCCAGGCCGTCGGCCACCATGTCGGCAATCACATAGAAGCTGTTGGAGCGCCAGACGGCGGGACTGAGCACGGTGTCCTCCACGCCCTCGATGTGCATCAGCAACTGGCGGTGCGCGGCCAGCTGCCTGCGCGTCAAGGGCTCTGCGCCATCGAGCACATGGCCCTTGGCCACGCAAATGGTCTGCGGCACGCTGCCGATATGGCGCTGGGCACAGGTGGCCGGCGCAGGCGCTCGGTCGAACTGGAAGGCGACCTGGGCACGCTGCGCCGCCACATGCTCGGCCACTTCGGAGGCCGTGCCGTTCAGCACGGTCAGCTCCATGGCCGGGAAGCGTGCCGCCAGCTCCTTGAACAGCTGGGCCAGCGGCACATAGGGCAATGCCTCGTCCAGCGCAACGGCCAGGCGCGCCTGCCCGCCTGCGGCCAGGGCGCGTGCGCGGTGGTCCATGGCCTGGGCCTGGTGCAGCAGGGACCGGGCCTCCAGCAGCATGACCTCGCCTGCGGCCGTGAGCCGCACATGGCGTCCCACACGGTCGAACAGCTCCAGCCCCAGATCGGCCTCCAGCAGGCCGATGGCCGTGCTCACGGCCGATTGCGCACGGCCCAGGCGGCGCGCAGCCTCGGTCATGGTGCCGGCCTCGGCCACCGCCACGAAATGCCTCAGTCTGTCCAGTGTCCATTCCATTCATCAATTTTATGGATTGAATCAAACTTTGATAAAGCATTTTATTGATGGAAACTGCGGCTTTCATCCAAAGGAAGCTCCGGCCCACAAGGCCAGGGGCAAACAGGTGCTTTATGGCGTTCACGACGCAAAACCGGGTCCCCGCTGCGGGGCATCCCTCCAAATCTCTGGCGGCCGACCCGCGCCGCTGGCTGGTGCTGGCCATCGTCTCGGTGGCGCTGCTGCTCATCGTCATCGACATGACGGTGCTCTACACGGCACTGCCGCGCCTCACGCATGACCTGGCGGCCACGGCCTCCGCCAAGCTGTGGATCGTCAATATCTATGCCCTGGTGGTTTCCGGCCTGCTGCTGGGCATGGGCACGCTGGGCGACAGGCTCGGCCACAAGCGGCTGTTCATGGCCGGGCTGTACGTGTTCGGCCTGGCATCGCTGTGCGCGGCCTTTGCGCCCTCGCCCGCCCTGCTGATTGCGGCGCGCGCGCTGCTGGGCGTGGGCGCGGCCATGATGATGCCGGCCACGCTGTCCCTGATCCGCCTGAGCTTTGCCGATGAGCGCGAGCGCGCGCTGGCCATCGGCATCTGGGCCTCGGTGGCCTCGGGCGGCGCGGCATTCGGGCCGGTGGTGGGCGGGCTGCTGCTCGAATACTTCTGGTGGGGCTCGGTGTTCCTGATCAATGTGCCCATCGTGCTGCTCGCCCTGCCCCTGGCCGGCTGGCTGATTCCCGCAGGCACGGCCACCTCGGAGCGGCCCTGGGACTTCATCGGCTCATTGCAGGTCATGGCAGGCCTGGTGGGCAGCACCTACGCCATCAAGGAAGCCGGCAAACAGTCGCCCGACTGGGCCCTGGCCGCCGTGGCCCTGGTGCTGGGCCTGGGCTTTCTCGCGCTGTTCGTGCGGCGCCAGCGCCGCAGCAGCGACCCGCTGCTGGACTTCGCGCTGTTCCGCAACCCGGCGTTTGCCACGGCTGTGGCCTCGGCCCTGGTGGCTGCGGCAGCGCTGATCGGCATGGAACTGGTCTTCAGCCAGCGCCTGCAGTTGGTGCAGGGCCTGTCTCCGCTGCAGGCGGGCCTGGCCGTGCTGCCGCTGCCGCTGGCCGCCTTTGTTGCCGGCCCCGTCGCAGGCCACTGGCTGCCGCGACTGGGTGGGGCCCGCATGCTGCCGGCCTCCCTGTTGCTGTCGGGCCTGGGCATGGGCGGCTACCTGCTGGTCCATGACATGGGCTGGTGGCCGCAGGCGGGGGCGCTGGCCCTGCTGGGCCTGGGCATAGGCGCGGCCATGACCACGGCGTCGAGCACCATCATGCAAAGCGCTCCCGCAGACCGTGCAGGCATGGCGGCTTCGGTCGAGGAGGTGTCATACGAGCTGGGCGGCGCCCTGGGCGTGACGCTGATGGGCAGCCTGCTGTCGGCCGTGTACGCAGGCTCTTTGCGCCTGCCTGAGGGGCTGGGCCTGGCCCTGCCCGATTCCGTGCGCGACAGCCTGGACGAAGCCCTGCTGGCCGCCGAACAGCTGAGGCCTCAGGCCGCGCACCAGTTGACCGAACTGGCACGCACGGCCTTCGGCCAGGGTTTCAGCGCCGTGATCGCCGGCGCCACGCTGCTGCTGGTGTGCACGGCGCTGTGGACGGGGTGGCGGCTGCGCGGTCAGCGCCGCTGAACGGCGGCCCCCCGGCCTCAGCCAGAAAGCAAAAAAGCCCCTTTCGGGGCTTTTTGGGCGCTGCGTGCACGTTGCGCGTGCACATTGCTGGCAGGTGCTTCGATCAGGCGAAGTTCTGCTCGGCAAACTTCCAGTTCACCAGCTTGTCGAGGAAGGTCTCGACGAACTTGGGACGCAGGTTGCGGTAGTCGATGTAGTAGGCGTGCTCCCAGACGTCCACGGTCAGCAGGGCCTTGTCTTGCGTGGTCAGGGGCGTGCCGGCGGCGCCGGTGTTGACGATGTCCACCGAGCCATCGGCCTTCTTCACCAGCCAGGTCCAGCCGGAGCCGAAGTTGCCCACGGCCGACTTCACGAAGGCTTCCTTGAAGGCGGCATAGCTGCCCCACTTCTTGTTGATGGCGTCAGCCAGGGCGCCGGTGGGCTCGCCGCCACCGTTGGGGGCCATGCAGTTCCAGAAGAAGGTGTGGTTCCAGATCTGGGCTGCGTTGTTGTAGATGCCGCCGGAAGACTTCTTGACGATCTCTTCCAGGGTCATGCTTTCGAATTCGGTGCCCTTTTGCAGATTGTTCAGGTTCACCACATAGGCGTTGTGGTGCTTGCCATGGTGGTACTCCAGCGTTTCCTGGCTGTAGTGGGGTGCCAGCGCGTCAATCGCATAGGGCAGAGGGGGCAAGGTATGTTCCATGGTGTTTCCTTCGTGGTTGAAATCTTTTAGGACGGGCCAGCACCTGTTGCGCAGAGCGCATGCAGCGCCTGCCGTGACCGTCGCGCGGGGCCTGCATTGCGCGCATTGCTGCGAGCCCTGGCCCTCACGCACCCGAACGGGCATTGTAGGAACAAGTTCGTGACCCTGCGGCGAAAGCGCGCTCCAAATCGGCCATCTTGGCCCGCTGCCGCGAGGGTGGATGTGAATTGACCGCAATCCGGCCAATCGGCCTACACGGATACCGCCTGCCGCCCGCCACTCCCTGCACGCCGAACGCTGCACACAGCGGGCCGCAGTTCAGAGCAGGCGCGGCTGCGTCACCACCAGGTCCAGGCTGCCGTCCGCCAGTTGCGCCTGCAGCGCCGTGCCCGGTGGCGCACGGCGCGCCTCGGTCACGGGATGGCCCTCGGCATCGGTGAGCAGGGCATAACCTCGCTGCAGCACCAGGCGCGGGTCCAGCAGTTGCAGGCGAAGCTCCATGCGCGCCAGGTGATCCGCACGCCTGTCCAGGCCGCGGCGCATGCCCGCAGGCAGCTGCGCCTGCAGGCCCTGCCCCGCATGGTCCATGCGCTGCAGCCTCAACTGCATGGCATGGCGCAGGCGCTGCGCCTGGCGGCTGAGCTGCAGCCGGCTGCGCGCCAGCTGTTCGCTGGGCCGGCCCAGGCGCTGCGACGCCAGGTCAAGGCGCTGCTGCTGGCGGTCCAGCAGCCGTTGCACCCCGTCCTCCAGCCGGCCCTGCATGAGCTGCAGCGCACCCAGCCAGACTTCGCGCGGCTGGCTCACCAACTCCGCCGCCGCCGTGGGCGTGGGCGCGCGCAGGTCGGCGCAGAAGTCGGCAATGGTGAAGTCGGTCTCGTGCCCCACGCCGCTGATCAGCGGCACCGGGCTTTGCACGATGGTGCGGGCCAGGCGCTCGTCATTGAAGGCCCAGAGGTCTTCGATGGAGCCGCCGCCGCGCACCAGCAAGATGGTTTCGATGTGCGGCGCGCCGGCCACCGATCCCGCGCCTTCCTGCGCCAGCCCATAAAGCCTTTGCAACGCGTCGATCAGCGAGGCCGGTGCCTGCGCGCCCTGCACCAGGGCCGGCACCAGCACCACGGGGATGTGGGGCACGCGGCGGCGCAGCGCGGTGATCACGTCGTGCAGCGCGGCAGCCCCCGGCGAAGTCACCACGCCAATGCCGCGCGGCAGCGGCGGCAGGCTGCGCTTGCGCGCCGCATCGAAGAGGCCTTCGGCCTCCAGCTGCGCCTTCAGCCGCAGGAACTGCTCGAACAGTGCGCCCTGGCCTGCACGCTGCATGCTTTCGATGACCAGTTGCAGATCACCGCGCTGCTCGTAGACACCCAGCCGGCCCCGCAACTCGACCAGCTCGCCATCGCGCGGCGAAAAGTCCATGAGCTGGGCCGCGCGCCGGAACATGGCACAGCGGATCTGCCCGCCGGTGTCCTTGATGCTGAAGTAGCAATGGCCGCTGGCCGCGCGCGAGAAGCCGCTGATCTCGCCGCGCACCGCCACCGGATTGAAGCGCGCCTGCAAGGCATCGCTCACGGCGCGGCACAGCGCGCCGACTTCCCAGACCAGCGGCGCCGCTGCTGGATTCATTGCGCCAAATGCACCGCTCATGCGGGCTCCCGGTCAGCATGCAGTGCAACATTCTCCACAGGCCGGCAGATGCAGCCTTGAAGAGGCACTTTGGCGATGATTTGCACAAGCAATCTCAAGAATACCTCGCAAGCATTTGATTAATAAGAGATTTTTTACTGAAACAAAGAATTCACATTTGTCACAGTGGTCATTCGCCGTCGCCGCCGCATCTGCGCAGGCAGCTTGATAACAAAGTTATCCACAGAAAATTGTGCTATATGAGCAAGCCCGAGGCCGGAAACCGGGACACCGCCCGTTGCCTGGATGCTGCGCCCGGTCACAGTTTTAGGCCGATCGCGCAGCCGGGACGCCTGGACCGGCCACATGGCTGGGCCATAATCGTCGGCTGCAGTTAAACGCGGGGGGAAAACAACTTGCTGTCGATCATACAAGCCGCAGGCTGGCCGATCTGGCCACTGATTGCCTGCTCCATCCTGGCTCTGGCCCTGGTCTTTGAACGCTTCGTGGCGCTGAAAACAGCCCGTGTTGCGCCGCCTGCCCTGTTGGGCGAGGCGATTTCCGTGTCCTCGCGCGGCCTGCCCAGTCAGGAAGTCGTGCAGCAACTGGCACAGAACTCCACGCTGGGCGAGGTCCTGGCCAGCGGGCTGCGCGCACTGCAGGCCCATCCGGACAGCAGCGAAGAAGAGCTGCGCGCGTCCATGGAAGGCGCCGGCCGCGCCGCCGCCCACACGCTGGAAAAGCACCTGAGCGCACTGGCCACCATCGCCTCTGCCGCCCCTTTGCTGGGCCTGCTGGGCACGGTGATCGGCATGATCGAGATCTTCGGCTCGCAAGGCGGCGCATCGGCCACCGGCGGCAGCAACCCCGCCCAGCTGGCAGCCGGCATCTCCATCGCCCTGTACAACACGGCCTTCGGCCTGATCGTCGCCATTCCGGCCCTGATCTTCTGGCGCTACTTCCGCGCCCGCGTCGACGGCTACCTGCTGGGCATGGAGCTGGCTTCCGAACAGTTCGTGCGCCACCTCACCCGCGTCGGCGGCAAGTGAACCAGCACGCGAAAGACCTGACATGAACTTCCGTCCCCGCCGCCGTGACGAGCCCGAGATCAACCTGATCCCGTTCATCGACGTGCTGCTGGTGGTGCTGATCTTTCTGATGCTGTCCACCACCTACAGCAAGTTCACCGAGCTACAGCTGACCCTTCCGGTGGCCGACGTCGAGCAGCAGCGCGACCGGCCCCGCGAAATCATCGTCGCCATCGCAGCCGATGGCCGCTATGCCATCAACAAGACCGCCGTGGAAGACCGCAGCGTCACCGGCCTGACCCAGGCGCTGGCCGCAGCGGCCGTCGCCGGCAAGGACAGCGTGGTCATCATCAGCGCCGATGCCACTGCGCCGCACCAGTCCGTGGTATCGGTGATGGAAGCCTCGCGCCGCGCCGGACTGTCCCAGATCACCTTCGCCACGCAGACCTCGGCCAGCGCCGGGCGCTGAAGGCAAGCCGCCATGCCCCGGACTGGTCCTGCCCCCGCAGCCCGGGGGCTTCGCGCGGCCTGGCGCCGCCGCGGTCCGCTGGCCTGCGCGCTCCTTCCCCTGTCCCTGCTGTACCGCGCCCTGCTGGGCCTGCATCGGCTGCCATATGCACTGGGCTTCAGGCGTGGGGGCCAGGCCGGCATTCCGGTCATCGTCGTCGGCAACGTGATTGCGGGCGGCGCCGGAAAGACCCCCGTCACGCTCGCCCTGGCCCGCCATCTGCGCGATGGCGGCTGGAGTCCCGGCATCGTCTCGCGCGGCTATGGTCGCAGCACGGACGACTGCCGCGAGGCCCGTCCTGACAGCGCCCCCGCCGACGTGGGTGACGAGCCCGCGCTGCTGGCGCGTGCCAGCGGCGTGCCGGTCTTCGTGGCCCGCAAGCGCATCGAGGCCGTCCAGGCCCTGCGCGCCCGCCACCCGCAGGTGGATGTGGTCATCAGCGACGACGGCCTGCAGCACCTGGCCCTGGCCCGCGACATCGAGCTGTGCGTCTTCAATGACGACGGCATCGGCAACGGCTGGCTGCTGCCGGCCGGCCCGCTGCGCGAGCCCTGGCCGCGCCCCGTCACCGCCGTGCTGCACGCGGGTACCTGCCCGCCAACGGATGCACCCGCCTTTGCCATGCATCGCCAACTGGCCGCTGAAGGCGTCAATGCGCGCGGTGAGCGCATTCCCCTGGCGACCCTGCGCGGACGACCCGTGGAGGCCGTGGCCGCCGTGGCCCGGCCCGAGGGCTTTTTCTCCATGCTGACCCGCGAGCAAGGCCTGACGCTGGAGCATGTCCAGGCGCTGCCGGATCACTATAATTTTGAGAGCTTCCAGCGCCTGGGGCGCAACGAAGACCCGCTGGTCTGCACCGAAAAAGATGCCGTCAAGCTGTGGCGCACCCATCCCCAGGCCTGGGCGGTTGCGCTGCAATTGCAGCTGCCGGCGGATTTCTGGGCGCTGCTGGATGAGCGGCTGCAGGCACTGCGCCCCTGCCCCGCCTGACTATCATCTCCGTCTCGGCTGGCTGCCACGGCCCGCCCTTTCCCTTCAAAACACAGGATCCGCCATGGACGCCAAACTTCTCGAACTGCTGGTCTGCCCCGTCACCAAAGGCCCGCTGCGCTTTGACCGCGAGCACCAGGAACTGGTCTCGCGCAGCGCGCGCCTGGCCTACCCGGTGCGCGACGGCATTCCCGTGCTGCTGGAAACCGAGGCCCGCACGCTGGACGACGACGAGATCGAGGACTGATTTTTCCCATCACCTGCGCCGCCCCACGCCTTCGCCTCACTCCTGCACGCACCATGTCCTCCGCGCCCTTCACGGTTCTGATTCCCGCCCGCCTTTCTTCCAGCCGCCTGCCGGGCAAGCCCCTGGCCGACATTGCAGGGCTTCCCATGGTCGTGCGCGTGGCACAGCGCGCCAGCCGCAGCGGCGCCGCACGGTGCGTGGTCGCAGCCGATGACGAAAGCATCCTCGCCGCCTGTGCCGCGCATGGCGTGGCGGCCGTGCTCACGCGCAACGACCATGCCAGCGGCAGCGACCGACTGGCCGAGGCCTGCGCGCTGCTGGGTCTCGATGGCGATGACATCGTGGTCAATGTCCAGGGCGACGAGCCGCTGATCGCCCCCGAACTCATCGACGCCGTGGCCGCCCTGCTGCCCCGGCAACCTTCGGCCAGCATGGGAACGGCGGCGCATGCCATTGACAGCCTTGCCGACTTCGTCAACCCGAACGTGGTCAAGGTCGTCTGCGATGGCCAGGGCATGGCCCACTATTTCAGCCGTGCGCCCATTCCCTTCGCGCGCGAGCATGCGGACCAGGCATGGTGGGAGACGGCATCGGCAGCGTTGGGCCACCCCGGCTTCGCACCGCTGCGCCACATCGGCATCTACAGCTATCGCGCCGGCTTCCTGCGCAGCTTCCCCCAGCTTTCCCAGGCACCCACCGAGGCACTGGAGGCCCTGGAGCAGTTGCGTGCGCTGTGGCACGGCCACCGCATCGCCGTCCATGTCACACCCCATGCACCTGGCCCTGGCGTGGACACGCGCGAGGATCTGGAGCGGGTGCGCGCCCAGCTGTCCAACCCGCCGGCCTGAATCGGCCGGCCGCTGAAAACGCACAAATGGCGATGCCGGGCATCGCCATTTGCAGCAACGCCGCCCATGCGGTTTTGTCGGACAGCAAAACGCAGGTTTTGGCGATTGCACAGGCGACAGTTTTGCCCCGTGCGTGTAAGCCAGTGTTGGCCCTGTGCGTGCTATCCTTGCCCGCGACAAAAAAATGACGCATGGACTGTCCGCCCCGGTGGGCCGATCCGGCAGACAAGAATTTCTACTCTCCTCAAGGACTTCCATGAAACTGATTTTGTTGGGCGCACCCGGCGCCGGCAAAGGCACGCAAGCCGCTTTCATCTGCCAGAAGTACGGCATTCCCCAGATCTCCACCGGTGACATGCTGCGTGCCGCCGTCAAGGCCGGCACGCCCCTGGGCCAGCAGGCCAAGGCCGTGATGGACGCCGGCCAACTGGTCAGCGACGACCTGATCATCAATCTGGTCAAGGAGCGCATTGCCCAGCCCGATTGCGCCAACGGCTTCCTGTTCGACGGATTTCCCCGCACCATTCCCCAGGCCGACGCCATGAAGGCCGCCGGCGTGAAGCTGGACTACGTGCTCGAGATCGATGTGCCCTTCGATGCCATCATCGAGCGCATGAGCGGCCGCCGCTCCCACCCCGCTTCGGGCCGCACCTACCACGTCACGTTCAACCCGCCCAAGGTCGAAGGCCTGGACGACGTGACCGGCGAGCCGCTGGTGCAGCGCGAGGACGACAAGGAAGAAACGGTCAAGAAGCGCCTGGACGTCTACAGCAGCCAGACCCGCCCGCTGGTGGACTACTACCGCGCCTGGGCCGAGAAGGAAGCCGCAGCAGCCCCCAAGTACCGCGCCATCAGCGGCCTGGGCTCGGTGGAAGACATCACCCAGCGCGCCCTGGCAGCACTGGCTGAATGACGCAGGCCATGCGCCAGACCCCAGAAAAGCACCCGCCGGGTGCTTTTTTGTTGCCCGCCTGCATCTGAAGCGCCGGCGACGCCCAGAGGATCAGTCGCGCGGCTGCGCGGCCAGCGCCAGCATCATGGCAATCCGCGCCTTGGCCACGGGCAGTTGGACCAGATCGGCCTCTGCGGGGTCCGTGCCAAGCCCCGAGGCAACGGGCAGGCCTTCGGCGCAGCGCGTGCCCCGCCAGATCCAGACGCCTTTGTCGCGCGCACGCAGCAAGGCCGCTTCCATGCTTTCGTGAACGGTCGCATTGCCCGTGCCGGCCACCACGATGCCGCGCACGCCTGCGGCCACCAGCGCATCCACGCCGCAGGCTCGCGCCAGGGCAACGCTGAACACCACCTCGACCCAGGGCAGGTCATCCAGCGCCAGCAGGTCAGACAGAGCGGGAGCGGAAATCACCATCCGCGCAACGGGGACGACCGGCGTGACCGGCGCATCAGCCACCAGCCAGCGCACGCGCCCTTCCTCCACCAGGGCCTGCGGGCCACCTTCCATGGAGCGCATGGCCTGCAGTCGGTAAGGGTGGACTTTTTGCACCTGGGCCGCCGCATGCACTTCGCCGCCGGCCACCACCCACACACCGCTGCGCCCGCCGCTGGCGGCCACGGTCACGGCATCGCGCAGATTCTGCGGTCCGTCGGCCAGCAGGGCCGTGGCCGGGCGCATGGCGCAAGTGAGCACTATGGGCTTGGTGGCAGGCAGCAGGCTGTGCAGCAGCCAGGCCGTCTCTTCCAGCGTGTCCGTTCCATGCGTGATCACCACGGCGCGTGTGTCCGCATCCTCCAGCGCCTGCGTGCAGGCACGCAGCAACGCGCGCCACACGGGCCAGTCCATATCCTTGCTGTCCACCTGCGCGATCTGCTGCGTCTGCACAGGCCCCAGCGCCTGCTGCTCCAGATCCGGCACGGCATCGAGCAGCGACTGCACCGTGATCTGTCCGGCCTTGTATCCCACTGCCTGCGACTGCGAATCCGCCCGGCCGGCGATGGTGCCGCCCGTGCCAAGAATCACCAACTTTGACTGCCCCACTTGCACCTCTTGGAAAACTGGTTAAAAATACAGATACTGTATAAATCATCAGATGACTTCTCTGCCTGCCATCTGAATTCAAGGACCGGACGCACGCCATGCTCGACCATCCCAAGCTCACCGCCCGCCAGCAACAGATCCTGGACCTGATCCAGGCCGCCATCTCCCGCACGGGCGCGCCCCCCACCCGCGCGGAAATCGCCAACACGCTGGGCTTCAAGTCCGCCAACGCAGCAGAGGAACATCTGCAGGCCCTGGCCCGCAAAGGCGTGATCGAACTGGTCAGCGGCACCTCCCGCGGCATTCGCCTGCGTACCGACACCGTGCGCAACATCAATGCCGCACGCGGCACCAGCTTCGGGCTGCCGCTGTCGGCCCTGGCGCCGCTGATGCTGCCGCTGGTGGGCCGCGTTGCGGCGGGCTCGCCCATTCTCGCCCAGGAACATATTGACCAGACCTATTCCGTCGAACCCAGCCTGTTCCAGGTCCGCCCGGACTATCTGCTGCGCGTGCGCGGCATGTCCATGCGCGACGCGGGCATCATGGACGGCGATCTGCTGGCCGTGCAGTCCGCGCATGAAGCCCGCAACGGGCAGATCGTCGTGGCACGCCTGGGAGATGAAGTCACCGTCAAGCGTCTGCGCCGCACCACGCAGGGCGTGGAGCTCCTGCCGGAAAACCCCGATTACCCGGTGATCCGCGTCGCTCCCGAAGAGGCCTTTGCCATTGAAGGCCTGGCCGTGGGGCTGATCCGCAACAGCATGTCCATGTAAACCGGACAGGCAGCCCTGCACGGGTTGCCCCCTACTTCATGCACCGCCCAGGTGGTAGGCGCGAAGCCTTGCAGCTTCGCCCTGGGCGGAGCTTTGCCCGCAAACCGCAATCCTGCCTGTGTCCATGCCTCTTTGAAATACGCCAACAGGAGTCGTCACATGGGATTCGCTCTGCCAACACTGTCTTCTCTGTCCTTCCTGCGCCTGGCACAGGGCATTCGCCTGCCCGCCGCCGCCATGGAGCCCGCCATGCGCACCATCCAGCCCGAATCGCCTGTGCAATCCGAGCAGGCGACCATCCTGTCCTTCAGCAAGGCACGCCGCCGCAGCCAGCAGCGGCGCAGCAAGTCAGCACGGCTGCCAGAACACAGGGATGCGCAGCTGCTGCTGCCCCTGCAACCCGAACTGCCCTCACTTCCGGCAGATCAGGCCCTGCCTTCGGGTCTGCGCATCATCCAGCGCTCGCCGCAGGAGCAGCCCGAATGCCTGTTCATCTCGGGCCGCATGGCCGATGTCTGTGCCGCCCTGGAACGCATGGAAGCGCACGGCGCGCAGACACCGGCCTGAGGTCGCCCTGAGACCAACCCGTCCACCCGGTCTGCGAGAGCCCGGGCCTGTCTCTTGCTTTGCCCAGCGGCAGGGGCTGCGCATCAGGCCCTGACAGCCGCCGGTGCAGCACTCCCCTCGCTGCGCCGATTGCGCATGCACCACGCCTGCGCCGCGGCAACGCACAGAATGCACAGCACGACGCTCAACGAAAAACGCAGTCCGCGCGCATCGGACAGCATGCCGAACAACGGCGCCACCATGCCGCCTATCGACATGGCCAGCCCCAGGGTCAGCCCGCTGGCCGTGGCCTGGTTGCGCGGCAGATAGTCCTGGGCCAGCGTGACCTGGGCGGCAAACGGAAGAAACATGCACACGCCCAGGGCCATGGTGCAGGCCAGCGCCATCCATGGCGTGGAGGCCAGGGCCAGGGCCGCCAGGGCAGGCAATGCCAACAGGTAGCCGGCGCGGATGGCCTGCGTGCGCCCCCGGCGATCTGCAAGCGTGCCCCCCAGCAAAGTGCCCACCGCCGCAGCGGCTGTGAATGAGGTCAGCGTGGCCGCTCCCATGAAGTCCGAGCCGCCCAGCTCGCGCGTCACGAACATGGGCAGGGTGGACAGCACCGTCACATAGGGAATCGACCAGCAGACGATGACCCCGCACAGCAGGAAGAAGGCGCGCCAGTGGTTGGCGGGCAATTCGCCCTGAGCCACGGCCAGGCGCCGGGTGGCGCAATGGTCCTTGGCTCCATCCCGCCAAGTACAGGCATACCAGAGCACCAGCATGGCCGCTGCAGGCAGGGCCAGCATCCAGCTGCGGTGCAAGGCGCCTGCGCCCACCACGGCCGCAGCCAGCATGGGAGCGAACGATGCCCCCGCCGTTCCGCCCACCGAAAACACGCTCATCGCCTTCTGCGAGCCGCCGCCCGCCATGCGGGCCGCCACCGTTGCGGACGGATGGTAGGCCGCGATCCCCAGGCCGCACAGCACGGCAGCCAACCAGCTGACCCAGTAGTCCGGGCTCATGCCCACCAGGGCCAGGCCCAGGGCGGCCACCACAAAGCCGGCCGGCACCATCCAGGGCCGTGGCGACCGGTCGGCATACAGGCCGAACAGCGGCTGGACCATGCTCGACAGGCCCGTGGCCGCCAGCATCAGGCCGCTGGCTTCCGTATAGCTGTAGCCGCGCTCCAGCACCATGAAGGGCAACAGCGCAGGAACCAGTCCCTGGTAGAGGTCGTTGATGGCATGCGTGCCCGTAAGCAGCCCCAGACGTGCGCGGTTCATGCCCTGCCTCCTGTCACGTCCGTCATTCTCGAAAGGGAAATCATCTCCATACCTGCCACTTTCCTGCGGATTGAAAGTGGGTCATCGTAGAAAGTGCATGATCTGCATTCCTGCTACGAAGCAACAACAATCGTCGAGAAAATGACAACCCGGCAAAGTGGCCCACTTTCCCATGCCCGCACACGCGCTTGCCTGGATGACGTGCCTGCGGCCGCTCCATTGCCCCCGCACGGCGAGCACACGGCCCGCCCGGTCGTGGCCTTTGCCACAGACATGGCGGCCGGCGCTGCCATCGCACCGCATGCCCACCGCCGCGGCCAGCTGCTGCATGCCACCGAGGGAGTGATGCTGATCCGCGCGGATTCGGGCAGTTGGGTCGTCCCCCCGGGATGCGCCGTCTGGGTTCCACCACAGTCCCTGCACGCCATCCACATGGCCGCCGGCCCCGTGGCCATGCGCACCGTGTTCGTGGAGCCGGGGCTGCGGCCCGGCCTGTGGCAAGACTGCCGAGTGATGCAGGTCACGCCCCTGCTGCGCGAACTCGTGCTGGAGGCCATCGAGCTGCCCATGGACTACCCGCTGGGCGGCAGGGAGGAGCGTGTCATGCAGTTGATCCTCGACGAAATGGAGCGCGCCCGCGCCCTGTCCTTGCACGTGCCCATGCCCCGGCATGGCGCCCTGGCCGCCTGCTGCCGCAGCTTTGTGGACGACCCATCGCAGGACGCCGGCCTGGCCAGTTGGGCACAGCGGCTGCACATGCATCCCCGCACGCTGGCACGCCTGTTCCTGCGCGAGACCGGCATGAACTTCGGCGCATGGTGCCGCCAGGCCCGTCTTCTGCTCAGCCTGCCCCGGCTGGCCGCTGGCGCCTCGGTCCTGGAAGTGGCGCTCTCCCATGGATACGACAGTCCCAGCGCCTTCACCGCCGTCTTCCGGCGCAGCTTTGGCGCTCCGCCCAGCGCCTACCAGCGCAATCGCCCGGCGCAGGGCCGGCGTGGAAGTTCCGCCAGCATCTCCCTGTAGCGCACATGCAACAGAAAGATACCCAGTCCTCAGGAGTAAAGCCTGCGTGAAAGATAATTGATAAGCATTCTTATTATCTTTTGCAACCGAGACCGCCACGTTGCCCATCTCGGCTTCTACGCCCGGCCTCCCCGCTTCTTTCGCACAAGCCCTCTCCGTGCACAGCCTCTACCAGAATCACCATCCCTGGCTGGAAAGCCTGCTGCGCAAGCGCCTGGGCAACCGTGACGATGCGGCCGACCTGGCCCAGGACACCTTCGTGCGCCTGCTGCGCTCGCCAGTGCCGCAGCAGGACATCCGCGAGCCCAGGCGCTACCTGGCCACCATCGCCCGCGGCCTGGTCACCGACCTGTTTCGCCGCCGCACGCTGGAGCAGTCCTATCTGGACTATCTTGCCCAGCTGCCGCAGTCGCTGGCGCCTTCGCCCGAGGAGCAGGCCATCGTCCAGCAGACCCTGCTCGACGTGGACCGCATGCTCCAGGGCCTTGCACCCAAGGTGCGCGAAGCCTTCGTCCTGTCCCATTTCGAGGAACTGAGCTACCCCGAGATCGCCGAGCGCCTGGGCGTGTCGCTGCGCACCGTCAGCAACTACCTGACCCGGGCGATGGAGCATTGCTGCCTGGTCCTGGCATAGCCACATGGGCGAGGGATCTTTGGAAAGCAACGACCGACGGGCCTTGCATGAGGCCGCTGCCTGGCACGTGAAACTGCGCGGCACCGCGGTGACGCCAAGCCTGCAGCAGGCATGGACGGACTGGCACGAGGCCGACCCCGCCCACCAGCGCGCCTGGCTGCGCGTGCAATCCGTCACCGCACAGCTGTCGCATCTGCCCGCACCCTTGGCGCGCCAGGCGCTGGGCCGCCGCTCCGACCCCAATCGCCGTTCTGCGGTGCGTGCTGTGGCCCTTGGCCTGGGCAGCGGTGCCACGGCCTGGCTCGCCTGGAAAGGCGCGCCGCTCGAGCACTGGCAGGCCGCTCATCGCACCGCCACTGGCGAGCGCCGCGACCTGACGCTGCCCGACGGCTCCCTGGTGGCCCTGGATACAGCCACCTCCGTGGACGTGGCTTTCGACGACCGCCAGCGCCTGCTGCGCCTTTACCGCGGCCGCATCCTCGTCGCCACCGGGCCAGACGCACTGGGCCGCCCCTTCAGTGTGCAAACCCCGCAAGGCCATGTGCTGGCCCTGGGAACGCGCTTCACGGTCCATGTCGCGGACGACGGCCTGTGCCATGTCAACGTGCAGGAAAAGGCCGTGCGCCTGCAGCCCCTGGACAGCGAAGCCACCCCCACCGAGCTGCAGGCCGGGCAACACGCCGCCTTCTCGGCCAGCGCCGCCCAGCCACCCGCGTCTGCCGATCCCTTTGCCGCCAGCTGGCACGAAGGCGGACTGATCGCGCTGGACATGCCGCTGGGCCAGCTGATCGACGCCCTCGCCCGCTACCGGCCCGGCTACCTGGGCTGCACGCCCGAGGTGGCAGGCCTGCGTGTCTCGGGCGCCTTTCCCGTGGACGACACCGATCGCGCCCTGGCCGCGCTCGTCAGCCGCTTCCCCTTGCAGTTGAGCACCCGTACACGCTATTGGGTGCAAGTGCAGGCACGGTCTGGCGGGGATTGAGTAGGCGATCGAGGAGGCGTTCCAGTGGGCGAGCCGGCGGCCGCACGGCCTTTGCGGTCAGGCCCGCACATACGGGTGATGCACCACGTCGAAGCCCTCCTGTGCGCAAGGCGCGACAAAGTAGCTGGTGATCAGGTCGAACTGCTCATCGCTTGCCTGAAAGGGATGATCCCCCGCCGCATTGCGCGCACGCAGGCGCTGCTTGCAGACCTCATCGGGCACATCCAGGAAATGCAGGCGGTGGGAGGCACCCACCCTCTCGAACACGCTGCGCGCCCAACCTCTGCCTTCCAGCGTGTTGGCAGGAAAGTCCAGCACCACTGAAACGCCGGCATCCAGCAGCGCCTGCACATGCGCCCCCATCAATCCCTTGAGCCGCGCGCTGCAGCGCACGTAGTCGGCCACCGACTGCATCTCGCCGGGATACAAACCGGCCAGCCAGGAATCCTCGCTGACCAGCACCGTGCCGGGCTGCGCCGCCAGTTGCCGTGCCAGCGTCGACTTGCCCGAGCCGATCTTGCCGCAGACCATGTGCAGCGTGGCCGGCCGCGCAGCGCGGGAATCGGCCTGGGCGTCGTCCGCATGGCGGGACGGTTCGAGAACCTGCATATCCATCTCCTGAAAGGCTTGTGAAAACCCTGGAGGCGGAATGAAAAAACCCGCCTCCTCTGGGCGGGTTGCATGGCGCCGAAGGCCGCTGGCTAACCCACCATCCAATGGATGGTGCGAATAATCTGCGTTGCGTTCAGGCGGGCCATGGCGCACAGCATAGCGCAATCAGGGCGCCTCAATGGGCCACCATCCGAACCAGCCCCAGCCCCGCAAACAGCGCGGCAACGCCCAGCACCAGCGAACCCAGCGCATACAGCACGGAAGCGAGCCAGTCGCCGCGCTCGTACAGCATGCCGATCTCCAGTGCGTAGGTCGAAAACGTTGTGAAGCCGCCCAGAATGCCCGTGGTGATGAACAGCCTCGCACTCTGCGGCAGCGAAGTCTTGAGCGCAAACCACTCCACCACCACCCCCATCACGAAAGCGCCCAGCACATTGATCGCCAAGGTGCCCAGCGGATAGGCACTGCCCACCAGCCGCAGTGCAAGCAGGTTCGAGCCATGCCGTAGCGCGGAGCCGAGGCCGCCGCCCACGAACACCAAAATGAAACCATAGATACCCATGACCGTCCTTTCATCAAACAACCGGGACGGGCGCGCCGGGCAGGATCAAGGCACGGCCCTGCCACCGGCAGGACACGCACCACCAAGGCAGGAGCCATCAGCCCCTTGCAGGGCGGTTTCGGGAAGCTCCATTCCCATCGTGCAGCCATTGCTGCGGTGGTCGAGTTTACTCCGGGCAAGCGAGCACAGGCAGCCATCCCGTGGCGGCAATACCGACCCTGCATCCCTTGCAGCGGCCTATTGGAATAACTTAACCTCAACCGATTCACCGTACCGGGATACCATCACTCCCATTCATTCACCGAGATGCATATGCGCCTATTGACTCTGACAATCGTTGCGACATTTCTGGCTTTACCTGCCGCCGCCCAGGTCTATCAATGCAAGGATGTTTCTGGAAAACTGATTTTTTCAGACAGCCCCTGCAGCAGCGACCAATCCGGCGCACTGATACAGCGCAAAAAATCGGACGATGAAATCTACCGCGAACGGGCCGAGGCCGCGGAGGCCAATGAGCGAAAGCAGCAGCGCCAGATGAACGAAATGCAGCAGCGCCAGGTCGAGAGCCAGCAGCGCGTCATCGAACAGCAGGCCCGCAAGGCGAATGCTCCTGCACCGGAGCAGCTCGGCGCATCCTCCCAGTGCAAGGAGGCGCGCAAGGAGCTGGAATTCGTATCCAGCATTCGCACCCTTTCCCTGGATGAAAAACGGATACGCACCAATGCAGCAATCACCAGCGTCAATGCTGCATGCGGCTCCAATACGCCGCTGATGCAGGAACCACCGAAGCCGGTTTTCACACCGCGGGCGGCTCAGCCTGTTCCTCTATCCAGTTGCAAGGGTGCACTTTGCTACGACAGCAATGGCGGAATCTACAACCGCAACGGCCAATTCATCAGTGACAGTCAAGGGCGGAGCTGCCGAATACTGGGTGGAACCATGATTGAGTGCGACTGAGCGCGGTCCATCACACTCTCGGCCTTCACCGGCTTCGCCGGCAGGTGGCAACCCCCAAGTCCCGTCCGACCAGGGGTCCGCAAGGCGTTGCAGGGTGTAATTCGCTGATACAGCTGCGCGGGCGACAGAGCGTGCCAGTGATCGGCTTCACCTGCCAGGGCTTGCTGGCATCTGCGCGGCTTGTGTAACCACGGCCACGCGATCTGGCGCGGGCCGAAGCCTTCAGCCTCAAGCCCGGGGCTGGTTGAACGACAATGTGACCGTCGGGCCTCGGGGCCCTGGCTGCGCAAGCGTCACACAATAGTCAGGCAGGCCGGTTCAGGTACGCGTTGATGATGCCCAGGGCAAAGCGCAAAAGCGGATCAGAACATTTGCCGACAACCTCTTGCGCGGCAACCCAGAGATAAATCAAAGGCTTATGAGAGATTCACAGGCAATGAACATCATCATTCTTGACGACTACCAGGACGCCGTACGCAAGCTGGACTGTGCGCGGCTGCTGGAGCCGTTCAACGCCAAGGTCTTCACCAATACCGTCAAGGGTGTGGGCCAGCTGTCGGTGCGGTTGCGCGATGCGGACATCATCGTGCTGATCCGCGAACGCACGCAGATCAGCCGGCAGTTGCTGGAAAAACTCCCGCGCCTGAAGCTGATCGCGCAGACCGGCAAGGCCGGCGCCCATATCGACGTGCAGGCCTGCACCGACCAGGGCGTTGCGATTGCCGAGGGCGTGGGCTCACCCATCGCACCGGCCGAGCTGACCTGGTCGCTGATCATGGCGGCCACGCGGCGGCTGCCGCAGTACATCGCCAACCTCAAGCACGGCGCATGGCAGCAATCGGGGTTCAAGGCGGCGTCCATGCCCGCCAATTTCGGGCTGGGCAGCGTGCTGCACGGGCGCACGCTGGGCATCTGGGGGTATGGCCGCATTGGCAGGCTGGTGGCCCACTATGGCCATGCCTTCGGCATGAAGGTTCTGGTCTGGGGCAGTGAGTCCTCGCGCCAGAAGGCCCAGGCCGACGGCTTTTCGGCCGCCGCTTCGCGCGAGGATTTCTTTGCCGAATCCGATGTGCTGTCCATGCATCTTCGCCTGCATGAGGCCACACGCGGCATCGTCACCGCGCAGGATCTGGCGCGCATGAGACCCACAGCCCTGTTCGTGAACACCTCGCGCGCCGAACTGGTGGAGGCCGATGCGCTGCTGGGCGCGCTCAACCGTGGCCGCCCTGGCCTGGCGGCCGTGGATGTCTTCGAGAGCGAGCCCATTCTCCAGGGCCACGCACTGCTGCGGCTGGAGAACTGCATCTGCACGCCGCACATCGGCTATGTGGAGCAAGACAGCTATGAGCTGTATTTCCGCGCCGCCTTCGACAATGTGGTGAACTTCGCTGCAGGCCAGCCCAGCAACATCCTCAATCCCGAGGTGTTCTCAGGCCCGGCACGCGCAGGCTGAAGGCCGGGTCAGGCGGGCACCTCTCACCCTTCACCCGCCTACCCGATCACGGATCAACGCCCCCCGCCCTGTACAGCATCGCCGCGTGCGGCACTCGCCCGGTGGGCCAGTTCGTCGGCCACGGCCTCGTAGACGGCTTGGCGCACCACCGACTCCACCTCTTCGCGCAGGCGCACGACGATGGATCGCGTCTGCTGCTGCACCACCGTGGCGATGGCATCGCGCAGGCGCTGGTCCAGCACCAGGTCCACGCGCTGCATGAGGCGATGGACCAGATACTCCTCGGTGACCTGCTGCGCGTGGCTGTCCCAGATGGACTCCATGGTGGGCAATGCACAGGCGGGTGATGCCCTAGGTGCTCCAGGTGCCGCAGATGCCGGATCCGGCTCGACCCCTTGCGTGGCAGCGTCGGCCTGCACCACCGGCGCGGCAGGAATGTCGCCCTCGATCGATGCAGCCGGGGCCACCTCTGGCACATCGGCCGGCTCGGCAACTTCGGCCACTTCGAGCAGACGGCTCTCCTGGGCCAGCTGCATTTCCACAGACGGCGCACTGGGCGGCAGATAGTCGGAATGCACGGGCTGCACTGCAGGCCGCGGGCCCTGTCCAGGCGGCGCAGGCTCGGCGACCATGGACCGCTGGGGTTGCAGATCCAGGGGCAGCGGCGGCAGGGACGCGGGCATGGAAACCAGGCCGCGGCGTGGCGCAAGCATGCCTTCGCTCGCCCAGGAATCGGTCTCGCCGCTGTGCGGCAGTTCGGACGCAGCGACAGCGGGCGGTTCTGCCACCGGCGACTGCACTGCATCGACCGGCACGACATCGGTGAGCGTGGGAACAAAGCGTGGCGGGGTTTTGGAGGGAGCGCTCATGGCTTACTCCTTGAGGACCAGGTCATGGCGCTTGATGGAAATCCCCTGCGCCACGTAATGCTTCCAGCGCTGCCGGGCCAGATGCCGGTCTTCCTCATCGGTGGCAGACACCACTTCAACGACACGCGCAAAGCGCTCGAATCCTTCTGGCACATCGCCGCCCAGATTGACCAGCATGTCGTGGTGTGGCGCGCTGTCCAGCCGCTCCAGCAGCACGATGGGCGAGAAGGCCACAATGCCGGCCCCATCGCCTTCGACGGCGTGGGCAAGGAAATCGGTGGGCGAGACACTCCAGAGCCTGGGCGACAAGGCCTTGAGCGACGCGGAAGATCCCAGCACCACCAGTTGCGTGCGATGCCGCAGCGCCTTGCGCGCAAGACGGCACACATAGGCCAGCTTGTCAGGCGCGTTGAAATGGAACGCCACTTCAGTCAAGCGACGCTCCTTTCGCGCAGGCCCGTGCGGATGGGGGCGATGCCATCAGGCCTGCTCCGGCTGGATTGCAGCGGCTGCCTTGCGGCGGCTGGCAGAGCCGGCCTTGGGCGCCGCAACCGACTTGGGCGCGCCGGCCCTGGATGGCGCCTTGCCGGCATCGACGCAGGCCAGCAGGTAGTGCAGCAGCAGGCCCACGGGGCGGCCCGTGCCGCCCTTGGCGGCGCCGCTCTTCCAGGCCGTGCCGGCGATGTCCAGATGAGCCCAGGGAATGTCTCCCACGAAGCGCTGCAGGAACTTGGCCGCCGTGACCGCACCACCTGCGCGGCCCGCCACATTGCCCATGTCGGCGAAATTGCTCTTGAGGCCTTCGCCATACTCCTCGTCCAGCGGCATGCGCCAGCAGGGGTCGAGCGCGGCATCGCCCGCCTGCTCCAGCGCACGGGCCAGCTCGTCGCTGGGCGAAAACATGCCGCTGCGCAGCCCGCCCAGGGCGATGACGCAGGCACCGGTCAGCGTGGCGATGTCCACCATGGCGCGGGGCTTGAAGCGGGCGGCGTAGGTCAGCGCATCGCAGAGCACGAGGCGGCCTTCGGCATCGGTGTTGAGGATTTCTATGGTCTGGCCACTCATGCTGGTGACCACGTCGCCCGGCTTGACGGCAGCGCCGCCGGGCATGTTCTCGGACGCCGGAATGAGGCCGACGACATTGACGGCCGGCTGCAGCCGGGCCAGCGCATGAAACACGCCCAGCACGCTGGCGGCGCCGCCCATGTCGAACTTCATCTCGTCCATTTCAGCGGCAGGCTTGAGCGAGATGCCGCCGGTATCGAAAGTGATGCCCTTGCCGACCAGCACCACGGGCGCGGCGCCCTTGGTGCCGCCGTTGTAGTGCAGCTCGATGAAGCGCAGCGGCTGCTCCGACCCCTGGGCCACGGCCATGAAGGCGCCCATGCCGAGCTTGGCGACTTCGGCGGGGCCGTGGACCTTGCAGCTGATGCCGGGCAGCTTGGCCAGGGCACGGGCTGCGTCGGCCAGCAGCATGGGAGTGGCGTGGTTGGCCGGGCGATTGGCCCATTCGCGCGCCAGGGCCATGCCTTCGGCCTGGGCCACGGCGATCTTGAAAGCGGCGGCGATGCCGCCCTTGTCCCCGCTCTTGTCTCCGGACTTGCCGGACGCGGCACTGGCGCCCGTCGCCGCGATCACCAGCTTCTTGAGCGCCACAGGCTTGGCCTGGGGCTTGGTGTGGGTATAGCTGTAGCAGGCATCGGCCGCTGCCACCACCGCTGCTGCAACAGCGCCACCCGTGGCCTCGAAGCCGAAGCACAGCACGGCCTTGCCAACGCCGCTTGCCTTGAGGGCCGAGCCTGCGCCTGCCACCGCCTGGCGCACGTCGCGGGCCGAGCCGCTGCCCGCGCCCAGCAGCACGACGCGGCGGGCGGCCACGGCCGGCAGGCCGTACAGTGCCAACTGCTTGCCGGCTGCCGTTTCGAAATCTCCGGCCTTGACCGCGTGAGCGACCAGGGTGGACAGCGCGTCGCTGCCCGTGGCCGTGGCTTCGGTCACCAGCACCAACAACAGGTCACACTTTTCACGTACTGCAGCGGCAGTCGTCAACGGCTTCAGTTCAAAGTTCATAATCGGCGTTTTCCTTTCAGCCAATGTTATTCGATTCATCCATACGCAAAGAGCTGGCCCGCAGCTTCGGTGCCACGGTCGTGGTGCTGATCACGGTCGTCATGACCATGATGCTGATCCGCACGTTGGGTCAGGCTTACAAGGGCAATGTCAGCCCTTCCGACGTTCTGCTGGTCATGGGATATACGGTGCTTGGCCAGTTGCCCACCATCCTGGGCCTGGGACTTTTCGTGGCCGTGGTCGGCTCGCTGTCGCGCATGTACCGCGACAGCGAGATGGTGATCTGGTTCGCCGCAGGCCAGGGACTGGCCAGCCTGCTGCGCCCGCTGCTGCGCTTTGCCTGGCCGGTGCTGGCCGTGATCGCCGTGCTGGGCCTGGGCATCCTGCCCTGGGCCAATCAGCAGATAGAGCAGATCAAGACCCAGTTCGAGCAGCGCAGCGACATCGACCGCATCGCTCCCGGTGAGTTCCAGGAGTCTGCCGGCGGCTCGCGCGTGTTCTTCATCGACAAGGACGTGCCCAGCGCCACCGCTGCCAACAATGTGTTCATCGTGGCCAATGAGCGCGGGCGCGAGTCCGTGACCTCGGCGCGCGGGGCGCGGCTGGAAGTGGTCAAGGGCGAACGCATGGCCGTGCTGACCGACGGCCAGCGCATGGAGACGCAGACCAGCGACGGCTCGGTGAAGATCAGCGAGTTCAAGGAATACGGCACGCAGCTCGGCAGCGGCAACAATCTGGCCGCCGCCGAGGAAATGGCCGCGCGCAGCACGTACACGCATGAGCTGCTGCCGCGCACCGAACCCATCTATCGCGCCGAACTGGGCTGGCGCATAGGCCTGCCTCTGGCGGCGCTGAACTTCGTGATCCTGGGCCTGGCCGTGGCCAGCGTGAACCCGCGTGCCGGTGGCAGCGGCAGCCTCATGCTCGCGCTGTTCGCCTTCATCGTGTACTACAACCTCATGACGCTGGGCGAGAACTGGGTGGCCTCGGGCAAGCTGAGCATGCCCGCCATGACGGCCCTGCTGCACGGCGGCACGTTGCTGCTGGCGCTGCTGGTGCTGCTGGTGCGGCACAGGCGCTGGTCGCCGCGCGATCTGTGGCGCAGGCCCTGCAAGCCGACTGCCCTGGACGACGCGAAGGCGGTGCCATGATGAGAGTTCTGAGAAACCTGCTGTACCGCGACATCATCGCGGCCGTCGGCTATGTGACGCTGGCCTTCCTGGCGCTGTTCTTCTTCTTCGATCTGGTCGATGAGCTGCGATGGGTCGGGCGCGGCGGCGACAACGGCTACAAGATCACGCACGCGCTGCTTTTCGTGGTGCTGCGCATTCCCAGCCACCTGTACGAGCTGATGCCCATCACCGTGCTGATCGGCACCATCTACGTGATGGCGCGCTTTGCCCAGAGTTCGGAATTCACCATCATGCGCACCAGCGGCATGGGCCCCTGGCTGGCGCTGCGCACGCTGATGGTGCTGGGCCTGGGCTTTGTGCTGGTCACCTTCGGCACCGGCGACTACCTGGCACCAGCGGCCGAGAACGCGGGCCAGAACATCCGCGCCATCCACCTGGCCCAGCTGTCACGCGGGGCCACGGGTGCCTGGCTCAAGGAGCGCCAGGGCGATCATTCCATTGCCATCAACGTGCGTGCCATTCGCGGGCCGGGTGATTTCTCGAATGTGCGCATCTTCGACTTTGACGGCCAGGGCCGCATCTCTGCCCAGATCCATGCGGAATCGGCGCAGGTGAGCGAAGACGGAGAATCATGGATGCTCCAGGGCGTGCAGGCCAGCCGCCTGACGGCCAAGCCCGACGGCGGCATGGTGCTGCAGCGCGAGAAAGAAGACAGCATGAACTGGAAGACGGGCATCAGCGCCGAGATGGTCTCGGCCGCTTTGCTCAAGCCCGATCGCATGTCCACCATCTCGCTGTTCCAGTATGTGCGCCACCTGGAAGCCAACGGCCAGGCTGCGCAGAAGTACGAGATCGAGTTCTGGCGCAAGGTCTTCTACCCGATGAGCTGCCTGGTGATGGTGGTGCTGGCCCTGCCTTTCGCCTACCTGCATTTCCGCTCGGGCGGCATCGCGGCCTATGTGTTCGGCGGCGTCATGGCCGGCATCAGCTTCTTCCTGCTGAACAACGTGTTCGGCTACATCGGCACGCTGCAGGCCTGGTCGCCCTGGCTGACCGCTGCGGCGCCGGGCCTGCTCTACAGCCTTCTTTCATTGACGGCCTTCACCTGGCTGGTGCTGCGCCGCTAGGACCGTTGCCATGCAAAACGAGACAACATCTGCCGGCAGGACCGGACTGATCCTGTTGGCACACGGCTCGCGCGACGCCTTGTGGCGCCAACCCATCGAGGCCGTGCTGAAGGCCGTTCAGCAGACGCATCCCCAATCCCTGGCCGCCTGCGCCTACCTGGAGGCCTGCGCGCCCGACCTGCCCACTGCCGCGCGCGGGCTGGTCGAGGCCGGCGCCACGCACATCACCGTGCTGCCCCTGTTCCTTGGCACGGGCAAACATGCGCGCGAGGACATCCCGAAGCTGGTGCAGGAGATAAGCGATACCCATCCGCAGGTGGTTGTGGACCTGCAGCCGGCCGTGGGCGAGCATCCGCGTGTCACAGCCCTGCTGGCAGAACTGGCACTGGTGGCCACGGAGCCCCGTGGCGCACCGGGAAGCTGAAATAACGAATCGCTTCTTTATATAAATGCAGCATAATGGCGCGCAGCACCCTGCTGTCACCGCCATGAACCTGCACCAATTCCGATTCGTCCAAGAAGCGGCGCGCCGCAACCTCAACCTCACCGAGGCGGCCAAGGCCCTGCACACCTCGCAGCCCGGCGTCTCCAAGGCCATCATCGAGCTGGAGGAGGAGCTGGGCATCGACATCTTTGCGCGCCACGGCAAGCGCCTCAAGCGCATCACCGAACCCGGCCTGGAGGTGCTCAAGAGCATCGAACTCATCATGCGCGAGATCGGAAATCTCAAGCGCATCGGCGAGCAGTACAGCGCCCAGGACAGCGGCACGCTGTCGATTGCCACCACCCACACACAGGCCCGTTACGTGCTTCCGCCTGCCGTGGCACGGCTGCGCGACCTGTATCCCAAGGTCACGATCAGCCTGCACCAGGCCACTCCGGCAGAGGTGGCGCGCATGGTCATCGACGAGGTGGCCGACATCGGCATGGCCACCGAATCCCTGGCCGACTACCCCGATCTCGTCACCCTGCCCTGCTACGAATGGCAGCACGTGCTGGTCATGCCCACAGGCCACCCGCTGGCGCAGAAAGAGCGCATCACGCTGGACGACATCGCCCACGAATCGCTGATCACCTACCACCCTTCGTTCACGGGTCGCGGCAAGATCGACCAGGCCTTTGCCACGCGCCGCCTGCGTCCGCGCATCGTGCTGGAGGCCATTGACTCCGACGTGATCAAGACCTATGTGCGCCTGGGCCTGGGCATCGGCATCGTGGCCGAAATGGCCATGCGCGACGACCCGGTCAATGACCTGGTCGTGCGCCCCATGGGCCACCTGTTCGGCCAGAGCGTGGCACGCGTGGCCATCAAGCGCGGCGCCTACCTGCGCAATTTCGTCTACCGATTCGCCGAACTGCTCAGCGACCGCCTGACGCGCGATCTCATCATGCGCGCCATGAACGGCCACGTGCACGACTACGAACTCTGATCCTCCGCCCCACCGGACCTGCAGTGCGGGTCCGCTCCCGCTGTCCGCTGTTTCCGCCATGACTTCTGCCACGCCCCGCACGCCCGCCTTCCCCAGCCGCCTGCCCCATGTGGGCACGACCATCTTCACCACCATGTCGGCCCTGGCCGCCGAGCACCAGGCGGTGAACCTGGGCCAGGGCTTTCCCGATTTCGGCTGCGACCCCAGGCTGGTCGATGCCGTCACGGCCGCCATGCAGGCCGGCCACAACCAGTACCCGCCCATGCCCGGCCTGCCCCAGCTGCGCCAGGCCATGGCCGACAAGATGCAGGCGCTGTACGGCCGCAGCTACGATGCGGGCACCGAGATCACGGTCACGGCCGGCGCCACGCAGGCCATCCTCACCGCCATCCTGGCCACCGTGCATGCTGGCGACGAGGTCATCGTGCTCGACCCCTGCTACGACAGCTACGTGCCCAACATCGAGCTGGCCGGCGGCGTGCCCGTGCGCGTACCGTTGACGCCGGGCAGCTTCAAGCCCGACTTCGCCAAAATTGCCGCCGCCATCACGCCGCGCACCCGGCTTTTGATCATCAACAGCCCGCACAACCCCAGCGCCACCATCTGGAGCGATACCGAGATGCTGCAGCTGCAGGAGCTGCTGGCGCCCACCGACGTGCTGCTGATCAGTGACGAGGTCTACGAGCACATGGTCTACGACGGCCGCCAGCACCAGAGCGCCGCGCGCTTTGCCGGCCTGGCGGCGCGCGCCTTCATCGTCTCCAGCTTCGGCAAGACCTACCATGTCACGGGCTGGAAGGTGGGCACCGTCGCCGCGCCGGCCGCACTCACGGCCGAGTTCCGCAAGGTCCACCAGTTCAACGTCTTCACCGTCAACACACCCATGCAGGCGGGCCTGGCCAGCTACATGGCCGACCCCGCGCCCTATCTTCAGCTGCCCGCCTTCTATCAGGCCAAACGCGATCTTTTCCGCCAGGGCCTGGAAGGCTCGCGCCTGCGCCTTCTGCCCACGGCGGGGACCTATTTCGTCTGCGCCGACATCTCGGCCGTGTCGGACCTGGACGAAGCCGCGTTCTGCCAGTGGCTGGTCCGGGAGCATGGCGTGGCGGCCATCCCGCTGTCGGCCTTCTATGGCGACGGCTTCGACCAGCGCGTGGTGCGATTTTGCTTTGCCAAGCAGGACAGCACGCTGCGCGCGGCACTGGATCGGCTGCGCAAACTCTGAGGTTTGTGGGCGAGCGGGCCTGCAGCCCCGGATAATGAGAAGCATTCTCGAATCCAGCTGCGGGCCTTTTGTTCCGCTCACCCATGCCCTCCTCCTCCCAGCGCTACACCACGGCGCAGCTCGACGCCATGCGCCAGCGCCACGGTTTCAGCGTGCGCTTTCTCTCTGCCGTCTCCGAAAGCGATTGCATCTTCGAGGGGCAGGTGCAGGAGCACCAGCTGCCCTCGGGCCTGCAACTGGTCAGCTCCGACATCCGCATCGACCACGGCTATGAATCCACATCCGAGCACCCGCGGCGCTTCACCGCCGTGGTCCTGCTCGACGGCCAGGCCGAGCTGCAGTTGCCGGGCGCCCGCCGTGCACTGAGCGTGACGCGCCATGCGGCGGCGGCATTCTCGTGCGGCGACACCGAGATTCTCAAGGCCACCCATGCGGCAGGCCAGACGGTGCGCGGCTTCAACCTGTCCATCGAGGCGCCCGAGGCCTGCGCCGATGCCGAACTGGCCGAGCTGCTGCACCAGGCCCTGCGGCAACCCGGCCCGCCACTGCATGCCTGGTCGCTGCCCGAGCACCTGGCCGTCTCGCTGCGCCAGCTGCTCGATGGCGTCTGGAGCGGCAGCCTGGCCCGGCTGCACCGCGAAGGCATTGCGCTGCAGGTGCTGGCCTGCGCACTGCAGGCACATGCGCAGCCGCGGCCTGCGCCCTTGCCGCGCATCCATCCCCGGGACAGGCGCGGCCTGGAGCGCGTGCGCGAGTGCATGGATGCAGCGCCGGGCCAGGCGCACAGCCTGGACGACCTGGCGCGCCTGGCCTGCATGAGCCCGACCACGCTGCGCGAGAAATTCCAGGCCGCCTACGGCCAGACCGTGTTCGGCTGGCTGCGCGAGCGCCGCATGCAGCTGGCGCGCGAGCGGCTGGCACAGGGCTGGAGCGTGCAGGAAGCGGCCGACTGCGTGGGCTTTCAGCACGCCAGCAATTTCGCCACGGCCTTTCGCCAGCGCTTCGGCCACGCGCCCAGCCAAGGCAGCCTGCGTCGCAAGCCATAGGACTGGCGTCGCCGGGAACAGGCGGCGGCGGCGCACATTTCCCACAATCCGGGCTCACGCCCAGGACCATGGAAATGATGAGCATTCGCATCCAAAACCCCGCCCCGCGACACCCCCAAGGCGCGCGGACCCCGCTGTCCCTGCTGATCTGTGCCCTGTGTGCCGCCCCTGCGGCAGCAGTCTGGGCCGCCGACGAGGACAGGCCCGCTGCCAGGAAAGGCGACACCGAACTGGGCACCGTCACCGTGCGCGCCGCCGCCGATGCCGGCACCACCGAAGACACGGCCCGCTATACCAGCGGTTCCACGGGAACGGCCACGGGCCTGCAACTGTCGGCGCGCGAGACACCGCAGTCGGTCAGCGTGATCACGCGCCAGCTCATGGACGATGCAGGCCAGCTCACGGTCTCGCAGACGCTGGAGGCCTCCGCGCCCGGCCTGTCGGTCAGCCGCAGCGACAGCAACCGCTACCAGTTTTCCTCGCGCGGCTTCGGCGTCAGCAACTTCCAGTTCGACGGTCTGGCCTCGCCCATCAACAGCCTGTGGAACTTCGGCGCCACCGACATGGACACGGCCTTCTACGACCGCGTGGAAATCGTGCGCGGCGCCACGGGCCTGCTCAATGGCTCGGGCGATCCGTCGGCCACGGTGAACTTCGTGCGCAAGCAGCCGCGCGAGACGGCGGGGGGCCATGCATCGCTGACGCTGGGCCGCTGGAACCTGCGCCGCGCCGAGGCCGATCTGTCCCTGCCGCTGGACCGCGAAGGCCGCGTGCATGGCCGCGTCGTGGCCGTGCAATCGGACAGCGACAGCTACGTCAGCCACTTCGGCCAGCGCAGGCAGGGCCTGTACGCCGTGGTGAGCGCGGCCCTGACGCCCGCCACCCGGCTCGTGACCAGCCTCGAATACCAGAAGAACACCAGCCCCGGCATGGGCGCCGGCTTTCCGCTGTTCCATGCGGATGGCAGCCGCACGGACTTCGACCGCTCGGTGTCCAACAACACGCGCTGGTCGCATTTCGGCACGGAGAACACCACGGCCACGCTGGACCTGACGCACCGGCTGGACAACCGCTGGCTGCTGCGCGCCGCCTACAGCCGCAACGACGGCAACTACGACATGCGCTACGTCTACCGGGGCGGCGCGCCGGACGCCAGCACCGGCCTGGGCATGGCCAACTCCTTCATCAAATACCGGGGCGACCGCTCGCGCGACAGCCTGCACCTCACGGCCAGCGGCCCGGTCGCGCTGTTCGGGCGCCAGCACGAGATTGCCGTGGGCTGGAACCATGTGCGCGACGACATCGACATCCGCCGCTACGCACCGCTGGGCACGCCGCCCGCCACGGACAACTTCCTCGACTGGCGCAACGGCAGCCTGGCCGAGCCCGGCTGGTCCGACGTCTCCAACGGCGGCGACGACAGCCGCATGCGCCAAAGCGGCGGCTATGCCGTGGGGCGTTTCTCGCTGGCCGATGGCTGGACGGCCGTGGCCGGCGCCCGCCTGAGCCGCTGGTCCACGCGCCAGAACTACTTCGGCAGCCTGCGCGACTACCGCTACAGCAACGAAATCACGCCCTACGCCGGCCTGCTGTGGGACATCGATGCCCGGCACACGGCCTACCTGAGCTACACGGAAATCTTCACGCCCCAGAACTACCGCGACAAGCAAGGCAGCATCCTGGACCCCGTCACCGGCCAGGCCTTCGAGCTGGGCCTCAAGGGCTCCTGGCTGCAGGACCGGCTGCAGGGTTCTGCCGCGCTGTTCCAGACCCGCCAGGACAACCTGGCACAGGACACGGGCGAATTCATCGACGGCACCACGGACCAGAAGGCCTACCGGGGAGTCAAGGGCGCGCAGGTGCGCGGTATCGATCTGGAACTCAGCGGCGAGCCGGCCCGGGGCTGGCGCATGGGCGCCAGCTACACGCACTACACGGCGCGCAGCGCCAGCGGCGCAGCCTTCAACACCACGCACCCGCGCAGCCTGGCCAAGCTCACGGCCATGCGCAGCTTCGAGGGTGCGCTGCAGGGCCTGAGCCTGGGCGGCAACCTGCGCTGGCAAAGCCGCATCTGGCAGAACGTGACCAACCCGCTGCGCCAGAGCGTGCAGGTCGGCCAGGGCAGCTACCTGGTGGTCAACCTCTCGGCCCACTACCGCATCGACCCCACCTGGTCGGCCAGCGTGCAGCTCAACAACCTGCTGGACCGCCAGTACTACAGCCAGATCGGCTTCTACAACCAGGGCTGGTGGGGCGAGCCACGCAATCTGACGGTGAGCCTGAAGGCGGATTTCTGAGCTGCATCGGCATGGGCGTCGGCATGGACATCGGCAATGCCCGCCCCACCCCGGCGCCGTAACGGGCGCCGGCCCATGCCATGGGGCGCATCGTGCACGTCCACGCAGATCCACGCAAGTCCACGCAGGCGCCGCAAAGCCGCATGTTCGCGGGCAGTTGCACGGCAGCGCCGGAGGCGGATTCAGCAGCGGTGCGGTCCATGCCACAGGCGAGTCCGGGAGCCTTGCGCCGTGATGGCAGGTGCAATGAAGGGCGCATGTCAACGCAATCCTTCTCATTTGCCGAGCAAGGCCGAACAGGTCATTCGCCCGCCGCATGACGTCCTGCCAAAACATTGATTGACGTCAAGACAGCCACCGCCCAGCATTGGCCCGCCTGAAAAATCCGCCGCTGGCCCCAGCCGCTGCGCCACCAGAACATCGACAAGGAGACATCCCCATGCCCCGTACCCTTTCACGCAAGCAATTCCTGCGCGCGGCCGCGCTGCTTGGCGCCACTACGCTGCTGCCCCTGCCCCAGGCCTGGGCGGATGCCTATCCCACCCGGCCGGTCAAGCTGGTCGTGCCCTTCGCCCCTGGCGGCAATACCGATGTGCTGGCGCGCATGGTGGCACAGGGCCTGTCCGAGTCGCTGGGCCAGCCCGTGATCGTGGAAAACATCTCCGGCGCCAACGGCTCCATCGGCGCCAGCCGCGTGGCTTCGGCGGCCAATGATGGCTATACGCTGCTGTTCGGCACGGCCGGCACCCAGGCCATCAACCAGAGCCTGTACAAGAACCTGAGCGAGAAGAACCTGGGCGATTTCGAATACGTGGCCCTGGTCACCACCATCCCCAACGTGCTGGTGGTCAACGAGGCGCGCACGCCGGCCAGGACGGTGAAGGACCTGGTGGCACGCGCCGCCGCGCAAAAGACCGGCATGAGCTACGGCTCGCCGGGCAGCGGCTCCACGGTCCACCTGTCGGGCGAGCTGTTCAAGAGCGCCACCCAGCTGGACATGGTGCATGTGCCCTACAAGGGTAGCGCGCCGGCCCTGACCGACCTGCTGGGCGGCCAGATTGATTTCATCTTCGAGAACGTGACGCCCGCCCTGCCCTTCGTGCAGTCTGGCAAGCTCAAGGCCCTGGCCGTGACCTCGGAGCAGCGCCTGCCCGCCCTGCCCGATGTGCCGACCATGAAGGAAAGCGGCTACCCCGCCTTCGTGACCGGCACCTGGAACGGCGTGCTGGCGCCCAAGGGCACGCCGGCAGCCATCGTCAAGCGGCTGGAGGATGCCACGCTCAAGGTGGCGGGCCATGCCGACTTCAAGTCCAAGGTGACGGCGCTGGGCGGCGAAGTGCGCCTGCTGGACTCCAAGGCCTTCCGCGAATTCACGCGGGCCGAGTACCAGCGCTGGAATGCCATCGTTCAGACGGCGAAGCTGGAGCGGCAATAACGCCGGCTCCGTTCCCCGCCTCCGGCGCCCGCTGGCGGCGGGCCCAGAACGTCTCGTTCGCCCAGCGCGGCTCCAGCGCATAGTAGTGCTCGTGATGGCTGCGGTACGCGGCGCGTATCGGCCGGATCCACGCATCCCAGGCAGGCAACGCACCGGCGTCGCCCGTCAGGCTGCGGCGCACGGCCAGGGCGGCCTCGCTGCCGGTGACCAGGCTGTTGAGCAGGCCCTGCGATGCCAGCGGATCGAAGGACAGGCAGGCATCGCCCACGGCCAGCCAATCCGCCCCGCTGGCTGCATCCAGCCATTGCTCGTGGGCGGCGGCCACCCGCAACGGCTCCAGCACCTGGCTGCCCACGCTGCGCGCGCCCACCAGGGCCGTGCGATCGGCCATGTCCAGCAGATCCGCCGTGCTGCGCAGGCGGCGGGCTTCGGGCAGGTCGATATCGGTCTGCCAGGCAATCACGCAACTGCCATCAGGCAGATCGGCGCTGTACCACCAGCCTTCGGCATCCGACTCGATCATGGTGGTGCCTGCATGCTCATGCGATGGCGGCTCCACCCAGGCGTGAAAACAGACCAGGCGGCCGTCGCGGCGGACCTCGGCACCCGCCTGCCGGGCCACCCGGGCCGCGCGGCCCGTGGCATCGACCACGATGCGGCAGGACAGCTCCAACGGGCCGTGCGCCGGGTCGCCCTGCGCCCTATCGATCAGGCAGCGCCAGCGCATGGGTGCGCCCGGTGGCTGGCGCTGCAGGCTGCGCAGCGTGGCGGGCACCAGGCAGGGCACGCCACGGCTGCGCGCAGCCTCCAGCAGCATGGCGTCGAAACGCTTGCGGTCCAGGTGCCAGCCCGCGCCATGCGGGTCGAACAGTGCGTCCTGAAAGATGACCTCGGAGCTTCCCCACAATGACCGCCGCGACCAGGCAGGACGGTGGCCCTGTGCCGCGAACGCATCCCACACGCCCAGGTCGGACAGAATCACCCGGGCCGCAGCGGGCAGGGTTTCGCCAATGGCCCGCCCAGCCTGCACGGCGCGTCCTACCAGCGCCACGCGGCAATGCCCTGCCAGCTGCGCGGCAACGGCCGCGCCCGCCGGTCCCACGCCCACGACGAGCACATCCAGTTCATCCGGCAGCGGCGCGGTGGCCATGGCATGCGCAGACATAGACGTGGCCGCCATTCAGCGCGGCAGCACCGGGCCGCGCTGCGTCAGGGCGCGCAGCTGCTCTTCGTTGTCTGCGTCGAAGGGCTCGATGCGGGGAGGCGCTTCCTGCCCGGCCGGTTGCACGGCAGTCTTGAGCATGTGCGACGGCGCCGGGGCGATGCGGTTTTCCACCTGCATCACCGGCGGGAAGTCCTTGTCGCCACGCGGGCCCGGCCGATTCTCGATGACGCCCATGTCACCGAAGTGGCTGATCATGCGGTTGATCTCGCTCTCATAGCCTCCCTCGCCCAGGGTGCGGAACCACGACTCGCGCCGGTTGAAGGCGGCGACACGCTGCTCGCGCGGCAGTTCGGTATCGATGACCTTTTCATAGGCCTCCTGCGTCAGCACCTGGTTGGGCACGCGGGCCGGCCAGAACGTGGGCAGGTAGGGGTCGTAGCGCGGGCCGTAGCCGGCGTAGTAGCCGCTGCGGCAGCTGGCGGTGTCGGTCTGCCAGGGAACGGCCATCCAGCGCGTGAGGTCACCGGCCACCTGTGCATACAGCGGCCCGCTCTCGGACAGCGCCACGGCGGGGGTGAGCCGCGAGCCGTAGAGCTGCAGCTCGGGCGGGTTCTCGGCCGCCTCGCGGATGCGAAATGGCGCCCGGTACATGCTGGCGTGGCGCATGGGCCAGGTGATCTCGCAACCCGGGTGAAAGGCATCGGCCAGGCAGTCGTCCATGGCGGCATGGTCGAGCATGGTGGGCTGCTCCTGCAGCGGTACATCGGACAGCTGGGCCGGGTACTTCTGGCCGCGCGTCCAGTCGGAGAGAAAGTGGCCTGCGGCCCACAGGTCCAGCATCCTCAGCTGCGTGGCCGTCAGCGCCGCATGCTGGCGCGGCGTGTCGGCCGGCGGCACGGCCATGGCGTCGCCATACAGCCAGGGCCAGGGCTGGGGGGATGCGCCGTCCCGGTCAAAGCGCCGGAAGGCATTGGCCACCTGCTGGCGCAGCTCGGCCCAGGTCGTGCCCGGGCTGTTGAGCCTGGCGATCCACGCCTCGTCATCCGCACTGGCGGCGGCACCCCAGCCGAACTGGGCGGCAAAGCCCTTGTTCGCCCACTGCAGGCTGCTCTGGCGCTGGAGTATGGGCAGAATGTGCCGGCTGAAGGAGACCTGCAGCGGAAACACAGCCATGCCCGAGCGGATGAAAACATCCTCCATCAGGTCCTTCATGGTGCGCACCGACTTCATCTGCGGGCCGTAGTTGGGCGGCGCAACCGTGACCCATGCCGCATCCACCGGCACGGAAACGCCGGCCACGACGACCTTCGCGCGCACCGGGCCGTCGGCCACATCGTCATGCCAGCCCTCGTTGTTCGCGAACGTGGTGGCCTTGGAGCCATCCACGGAGGCAGAGACGCCCCGGCCTCCCAGCACGAGAAGCTGGCCCGTCTTTTCAATGCGCAATTCGCCCAGATAAACCGGCTTGCCGCAGAAACTGCCGCTATCGAATGCCACCGGGGCCGAGCCTTTGGCAATGCGGCGGGCTCCCGGTCGAATGGCCAGGCTTTTCCGGTCCTTCACCGTGGCATTGCGCAAAATCGTGGGATCGGCCGTTGCGGCTTCAGGCACGTCCAGCGCCAATTGGAATTGATACCAGGCGGCTTTGGTATTGGCCAGTTCGACTTCCCATTCGATTTCGTCCTGGTCGGCCGTGAGTTCACGCACCACCTCGCCCGCGGCGTTGTAGCCGTAGATGCGAAAGCGCGCAGCCTGGCGCTTGAGCGCGCCCTGCGCATCACGCAGGCTGCCCGGCGCCATGGGCGGCACATGCATCAGCTCGGGGCCGACATAGTACTCATCCGGGCTATTGCCAATACGCGCCACACCAATTCCCGGGTGTATGGCAGCACGCACAATGGTGGAGTCGATTCCCATTTGTCGCCCTTTCAGTTGCTGAGGCACTGATTGCAACAAACGGTATCAAAAATGCCGAGACAAAGTTAATTATCGGGAATCGACAATCCATAGCAGGGCGCAAATCGATTCATATGAACCCATTTGCGCAAAAGATGCCGAATCGCTATTGATAATGAATTGGCAAGATAAATACCGGTTCACAGCAGCACGATGTCGTACTGCTCCTGTGCCATGGCGGTCTCGGCCTGCAGCGAGATGGGTTTCTTGATGAAGTCGGACAGGCCGGCCAGGTGCTGGCTTTCCTCGTCCAGGAACATCTCGACCACCTTGGGCGAGGCCACGATGCGGAACTCGCGCGGGTTGAACTGGCGCGCCTCGCGCAGGATTTCGCGCAGCACCTCGTAGCAGACGCTGCGCACGGTCTTCACATGGCCCTTGCCCTGGCAGACAGGGCAGGATTCGCACAGCATGTGGGCCAGCGATTCGCGCGTGCGCTTGCGCGTCATCTCCACCAGGCCCAGCTGCGAGAAGCCACCCGCCATGGTCTTGACCCGGTCGCGCCCGAGCTGGCGCTTGAATTCGGACAGCACCTCGGCCTGGTGGTCGTCGCGCACCATGTCGATGAAATCCACGATGATGATGCCGCCCAGGTTGCGCAGGCGCAGCTGGCGCGCGATCTGGTGAGCGGCTTCCAGGTTGGTCTTGAAGATGGTGTCGTCGAAGTTGCGCGCGCCCACGTAGCCGCCGGTATTGACGTCCACCGTGGTCAGCGCCTCTGTCTGGTCCACGATCAGGTAGCCGCCCGACTTGAGGTCCACCCGCCGGCCCAGCGCGCGGGCGATTTCCTCGTCGATGGCGAACAGATCGAAGATGGGCCGCTCGCCGCGGTAATGCTGCAGCTTGGGCACGGCCGCCGGCATGTACTCCTGCCCGAAGGTCATGAGCAGGGCGAACTGCTCCTTGGAGTCGATGCGGATGCTCTGCGTGCCTTCGCCCACCAGATCGCGCAGCACGCGCTGCAGCAGGTTCAGGTCCTGGTGCAGCAGCGACATGGGCGGCAGGCGCACCGAGGCCTCCTTGATGCGGCTCCAGGTCTTGCGCAGGTAGCGGATGTCGTCGGCCAGCTCGGCGTCGCTGGAGTCCTCGCCATTGGTGCGCAGGATGAAGCCGCCGCCGCCGCCGGTCTCCTTGGTGCCGACCAGGCCCTGCAGCCGGGCGCGCAGGGCATCGCGCTCGCCCTGCGGGATTTTCTGCGAGATGCCGATGTGGTCGTCCTGCGGCAGCAGCACCAGCAGGCGTCCCGCAATGCTGATCTGCGTGGACAGGCGCGCGCCCTTGGTGCCGATCGGATCCTTGATGACCTGCACCATGATGGTCTGGCCCTCGAAAACCTGCTTTTCGATGGGCACGACAGGCATGTCCTTGCGCGCGAACATGGGGGCCTCGCCCCCTTCCTGCCGCTGCCAGACATCGGCCACGTGCAGGAAGGCCGCGCGCTCCAGGCCGATGTCGATGAAGGCCGACTGCATGCCCGGCAGCACACGCGAGACCTTGCCCAGGTACACGTTGCCGACCAGGCCGCGCTCCAGCGGGCGCTCCATGTGCAGTTCCTGGACGGCGCCGTTCTCGATGATGGCCACGCGCGTTTCCTGTGGCGACCAATTGATCAGAATGTCTTGCTGCATGCTGTGCCTGTGGTGTGCTTTGTCGTTTGTATTTCTCGGCCGGAGCGGCCCGGCAGACATCTTGCCGTGCCGCGCGCTGCCATCGGCCGTGCGCGCCTGCCTGCACGCCCCTCGGGGCCCAGGTCGGGGAGCTGGCCTACAGCGCCCAGCCCAGCTCGCGCAACAGCGCCGCCGTCTCGAACAGCGGCAGGCCCATGATGCCCGAGTAGCTGCCTTGCAGCCACTGCACATGGGCCGCCGCACGGCCCTGTATGCCATAGGCACCGGCCTTGCCCATGGGCTCGCCCGAGGCCACGTAGGCATCGATCTGCTGAGCGCTCATGGCCGCAAAGCGAACCTGGGAGACCGACAGCGCAGCCAGGCGCCGCGCGCCATGCTGTATGGCCACGGCCGTCAGCACCTCATGCTCTCGGCCGGCAAGCCCCGTCAGCATGCGGCGTGCATCTTCGGCATCGGCGGGCTTGCCCAGAATGCGGCCGTCGAGCGCCACCGTGGTGTCCGAGCAGAGCACGGGAGCGGCAGCCAGCGCACGGCGCGCGTGGCGGGCCACGGCAGCGTCGAGCTTGAGTGCGGTCACGCGCTGCACGTAGTCGCGCGCTGCCTCGCCGGCCAGCTCGGCTTCCATGGCCTCGGCATCTTCGGCGATGTCGCCATCCGCATTGGGCAGCAAAAGCTCATGGGCCACGCCCAGCTGCTCCAGCAGTTGGCGGCGGCGGGGGCTTTGGGAGGCTAGGTAGATGAAGGGCGGCATGATGAAAATGAGAAATGCCTTCAGCCCTTTGTATCAAAGCGCCGAAGGCTATCAAAATCATAGTATCACGAGATCTTCCGATCCGCATGACACCGCCGCTGCCGCTATTCCCGGTGGTAGGGATGGCCGGCGTTGACCGACCAGGCACGGTACAGCTGCTCGATAAGGAGCACCCGCACCATGGCATGCGGCAGGGTCAGGTCCGACAGGCGTATGCGCTCGTGTGCGGCCTGCCTGAAAGCGGGGTCCAGACCGTCCGGGCCTCCGATGATGAGGGCCACGTCATCGCCCTCCAGCTGCCAGCCCTGCAGGCGCTGGGCCAGGGCCTTGGTCGTCAGATTGGTGCCGCGCTCATCGAGCACCACGATGCGCGTGCCGCGCGGAATGGCGGCCTCGATGCGCTTGCGCTCGGCCGCGTACAGGGTCTCGACCGTCTTGGAGCCGCGTGGCTCCGTCTTGACGGCCTTGAGCTCCACCTTGAGTTCCGGAGGAAAACGCTTGGCGTAGTCGTCGTAGGCTGTCTGCGCCCAGTCGGGCACATGCTGGCCCACGGCCACGATCAACAGCTTCATGCAGCGTCAGCCCTGAACCGCTCAGGCCTTGGCGCGGGGAGCGCGCTTGGCTGCCGGCTTGGCGACAGGCTTGGCAGCGGCGCCAGCCTTGGCCTTGGCGGGGGCGCGGTTGACCACCACGGTCTTGATGGCCTTGGGCGCCGCCGTCTTGCCGGCCGGCGACTTGGCTGCGGCCGACTTCACAGCAGCCGACTTTGCGGCGGCCGGCTTTGCCGCTGCGGAACGGGGTGCAGCGGCCTTGGCAGGGGCCGCCTTCTTGGCAGCGGGCTTCTTGGCGGCGGCGGAGGCTGCGCCAGAAGCGGCCTTCTTGGCTGCAGGCTTGGCAGCGGTTGCCGCCGCCTTCTTGGTTGCAGCCTTCTTGGCCTTTTCTTCCGCCTTGTCGGTGGCAGCCGAGCGCGTGGGCTTGGGAGCGCCCAGCTTCAGGCGCACAGGCGTCTCGCCCCAGATCTCTTCCAGGCGGTAGTACTGGCGGATGGCCGGCTGCATGACATGGACCACGGCCTGGCCGCAGTCCACGATGATCCACTCGCCGTTTTCTTCGCCTTCCTGGCGCGGCACGGGGAACCCGGCCTGCTTGACGGCGTCGCGCACGCTGGAGGCCAGCGCCTTGGTCTGGCGGTTGGAGGTGCCCGCAGCCACGATCACGCGCTCGAACAGCGGCGAGAGCTTTTCGGTATTGAAGACCTGGATGTCTTGGGCCTTGACGTTTTCGAGGCCGTCAACAATGGCGCGTTGCAGCTTGGTCACGTCGCGCTTGGCTGCGGAATCCGATTTGGTGGAAGTGGTCATCAGGCGGTGATCAATGGAATAGGAATGGGATCAATATAGCGCGAGCGCCGTGCGGCCCGTAGAGGGCTGGGCTGTAGCGGCGCTCCAAAATGCATGGAGTTCGCCCACAGATCGCCGGAAGATTTCGCGCCGAAGAAAGTGGAGAACGCAGCCAACGCTGCGCCTCAAGCTATTGAAATTATAGTTTTGCCGCCTATTCCCTTGCACGCGCGGATTTCGCCACGCCGCTCGGGATGGCGGCTCTCGGGCTCAAAGCCAGTCGCGGGGCACCAGGAATTGCTCCAGCAAAGCGCGCTCGGGGGTGCCGGGCGCGTCCTCGCGCTGGTAGCTCCAGCTCGCATGCGGTGGCATGGACAGCAAGATGGACTCCGTACGCCCGCCGGACTGCAGGCCGAAGTGCGTGCCCCGGTCCCAGACCAGGTTGAACTCCACATAGCGGCCGCGGCGGTAGCGCTGGAAATCGACCTGCTGCTGCCCGTAGTCCATGGCCTGGCGGCGCTCGACGATGGGAAGGTAGGACTCCAGAAAGGCATCGCCCACCGAACGCAGCATGTCGAAACTGCGCGCCTGGCCCAGTTCCGAGAAGTCGTCGAAGAAGATGCCGCCGATGCCGCGCTGCTCGTTGCGGTGCTTTAGGCGGAAGTACTCGTCGCACCACGTCTTGAAGCGCGGGTAAAGCGTGTCGCCAAAAGGCGCCAGCGCATCGCGGCAGACGCGGTGAAAGTGCTGTGCATCTTCCTCGAAGCCGTAGACCGGCGTCAGGTCCATGCCGCCGCCGAACCAGCAGGTGGGTTGGTTGCCCGGCTGCCCTGCCGCACCTGAGCCGGCCGCACCTGAGCCGGCCGCACCTGAGCCGGCTGCAATCATTCGCACATTCATGTGCACCGTAGGCACAAAAGGATTGCGCGGATGGAAGACCAGGGACACGCCCATGGCCTCGAACGGCGCACCGGCCAGCTCAGGCCGGTGCTGCGTGGCCGAGGGCGGCAGCTGCGGCCCGCGCACATGCGAGAAGCCGCAGCCCGCGCGCTCGAACACGCGGCCGCCTTCCATGATGCGGGTGATGCCATCGCCCTGCAGGCGCTCGCCGGGGCCCTTGCTCCAGGCGTCGGACAGAAAGCGTGCACCGCCCTCGCCTTCCACCTCTTCCAGCGCCTGCGTGATGCGGGCCTGCAGGCCCGTCAGGTACTCGCGCACCTGGGCCACGGGCAGCGCCTGCCCGGTCGATTGCTCTGCCATGGACTCAGTTCTTCACGGCACGGAAGCCGATGTCGCGGCGGTACTGGGCACCATCGAAATGGATGCCACGCGCCACGTCATAGACCTTTTGCTGGGCCTGCTTGACGCTGTCGGCCAGCACGGTGACGCACAGTACGCGGCCACCGCTGGTGACGGGCACACCGTCCTTGAGCTGGGTGCCGGCATGGAAGACCATGGCATCGGCGGCGTCCTGCGGCAGCCCGCTGATGGCATCGCCCTTGCGCGGGTCCTCGGGGTAGCCTGCTGCGGCCATGACCACGCCCAGCGCCGTGCGGCGGTCCCATTGCAGCTCGACCTGGTCGAGCTTGGCATCGGTGGCCGCCAGCATGACGTCCACCAGATCGCTCTTGAGACGCATCATGATGGGCTGGGTCTCGGGGTCGCCCATGCGGCAGTTGAACTCCAGCGTCTTGGGATGGCCGGATGCATCGATCATCAGGCCCGCATACAGGAAGCCGGTGTAGGGAATGCCGTCCTTTTCCATGCCACGGATGGTCGGCAGGATGATCTCGCGCATGGCGCGGGCATGCACGTCGGCCGTGACCACGGGCGCGGGCGAGTAGGCGCCCATGCCGCCCGTGTTCGGACCCTGGTCGCCGTCCTTCAGGCGCTTGTGGTCCTGGCTGGTCGCCAGGGCCAGGACGTTCTTGCCGTCGCACAGCACGATGAAGCTGGCTTCCTCGCCGGCGAGGAATTCCTCGATCACCACGCGGGCACCGCCGTCGTTGTGGGCCACGCCGTACTTGTTGTCCACGAGCATGAAGTCCACGGCGTCGTGGGCTTCCTGCAGCGTGGTCGCAACGACCACGCCCTTGCCTGCGGCCAGGCCGTCGGCCTTGACCACGATGGGCGCACCCAGGCGATCCACATAGGCGTGGGCAGCAACCGGGTCGGTGAAAGTCTCGTAGAGCGCCGTGGGGATGCCGTGGCGCGCCATGAAGTCCTTGGAAAACGCCTTGGAGCTTTCCAGCTGTGCAGCCGCCTTGGAGGGGCCGAAGATGCGCAGGCCATGGGCACGGAACTCATCGACCACGCCGGCCGCCAAAGGCGCCTCGGGGCCCACCACGGTCAGCGCGACCTTCTCGGCCTGCGCCCACTCGCGCAGCGCCTGCGGGTCGGTGATGTTGAGGTTCTCCACCTTGCCGCCGGCCAGGCCCGTGCCACCGTTGCCGGGGGCCACATAGACCTTGGTCGATTTCGGCGATTCAGCCAGTTTCCACGCCAGGGCGTGCTCGCGGCCTCCGCCACCAATCACAAGAATTTTCATAGTTCAGCGTTGTGGTAGACGTCCTGTACGTCATCCAGGTCTTCGATCATGTCCAGCAGCTTTTGCATGCGGGCTGCGTCATCGCCTTGCAGGGCGATGGTGTTTTCCGGGCGCATGGTGACTTCAGCCACCTCCGGCGTCAGGCCCTTGGCCTGCAGCGCGTCGCGCACGGTTTCGAACTCGGCGGGTGCGGTCAGCACCTCGATGGCCCCCTCATCATCGGTGATCACGTCCTCGGCACCGGCCTCCAGCGCCACTTCCATGATCTGGTCCTCGTCGCTTCCGGGAGCAAAGATCAGTTGTCCGACATGCTTGAACTGGAAGGACACGGAACCCTCCGTGCCCATGTTGCCACCGTACTTGCTGAAGGCATGACGCACATCCGCCACAGTGCGCACGCGATTGTCGGTCATGGTGTCCACGATGATGGCCGCGCCGCCAATGCCGTAGCCTTCGTAGCGGATTTCCTCGTAGGTCACGCCTTCGAGATTGCCCGTGGCCTTGTCGATGTTGCGCTTGATGTTGTCGGCCGGCATGTTGGCCGCCTTGGCCTTTTCCACCGCCAGGCGCAGGCGCGGGTTGGCGCTGAGATCGCCCCCTCCCGTGCGTGCCGCCACCATGATTTCACGGATGATGCGAGTCCAGACCTTGCCGCGCTTTTCGTCCTGGCGGCCTTTGCGGTGCTGGATATTGGCCCATTTACTGTGTCCTGCCACAGGCTGTCCTTTGATATTGATTTAACCTTGCGGCTGGGATTTTACTTTTGACCGCGTGCTCCCCCGAGGAAACCCGAAATGGCCGCTCCACTTCTGATCGCCCGCCACTCTGCCACAGAATGCCTGCTGCTGCCCGCACTGGCCAATCGACATGGCCTGATCACCGGCGCCACGGGCACCGGAAAGACCGTGACGCTGCAGAAAATGGCGGAAGGCTTCTCCGAAATCGGCGTGCCCGTGTTCATGGCCGACATCAAGGGCGACCTGTCGGGCATCAGCCAAAGCGGCAGCACCGGCGCCAAGATGGCGGCTTCGCTGCAGGAGCGCGGCATCGAGATTCCCCAGCCCCTGGCCTGCCCCACCACGCTGTGGGACGTGTTCGGCGAGCTGGGCCATCCGGTGCGCGCCACGGTCTCGGACATGGGGCCGCTGCTGATCGGGCGCATGCTGGCCCTGAACGACACGCAGATGGGCGTGCTCAACCTGGTCTTCAAGATTGCCGACGACAACGGACTGCTGCTGCTGGACCTCAAGGACCTGCGGTCCATGCTCCAGCACGTGGGCGACAACGCCAAGCAGTTCACCACCGAGTACGGCAACATCAGTGCCGCCAGCGTGGGGGCCATACAGCGCGGGCTGGTGGCCATCGAGTCGCAGGGCGGCGACAAATTCTTTGGCGAGCCCATGCTCGACATCAACGACCTGATGCAGACCGATGCGGGCGGCAAGGGCGTGGTCAACATCCTGGCGGCCGAGAAGCTGATGAATTCGCCGCGCCTGTACTCCACCTTCCTGCTGTGGATGCTGTCCGAGCTGTTCGAGCGCCTGCCCGAGATCGGCGACCCCGACAAGCCCAAGCTGGTCTTCTTCTTCGACGAGGCCCACCTGCTGTTCAACGATGCGCCCAAGGTGCTGCTCGAACGCATCGAGCTGGTGGTGCGCCTGGTGCGCTCCAAGGGCGTGGGCGTGTATTTCGTCACGCAAAACCCGATGGACGTGCCCGACACCGTGCTGGCCCAGCTGGGCAATCGCGTGCAGCATGCACTGCGCGCCTTCACGCCGCGCGACCAGAAAGCCGTCAAGGCCACGGCCACCACGATGCGGCCCAAGCCGGGGCTGGACATCGAGGCCGCCATCACGGAGCTGGCCGTGGGCGAGGCCCTGGTGAGCTTCCTCGATGAAAAGGGCCGCCCCGGCATCACCGAACGCGCCTATGTCATTCCACCGGGCAGCCAGATCGGTCCGATCAGCGAGGAGCAGCGCAAGGTCTTGCTGGCGCAATCGCTGGTGGCAGGTGTCTATGAAAAGGCGGTGGACCGCGAATCGGCCTACGAAGTGCTGCGCGGACGCACGGCAGCATCCGGCGACGGGGCCTCGCCGGCAGGCCCTGCCGGAGGCGCACCCGCCGCCAGCGAAGGCGGCGGCGCCATGATGGACGGGCTCAAGGACCTGCTGTTCGGCACCACAGGCCCGCGCGGAGGCAAGCACGACGGCCTGGTTCAGACCATGGCCAAGTCCACCATGCGCACCATGGGCAATTCGCTGGGCAAGGAAATCCTGCGCGGCGTGCTCGGCGGCATCCTGGGCAACAAGAAGCGCTGAAGCGCTGGCGCACCGGCACTGCGCCGCATCAAACACCATAGCACCCAGCCGTTGCCATGCAACGGCTGGCGCATTTCAGGGCGCTGAAAGCCTGCGCATGCGGCTATGATCGAAACCGCCTCCATCCACTTTGCGGAACCGCACGCCATGACGACGAACAGCCCTCCCTCGCTGCCCACCTATGACGACGTTGCCGCCGCAGCCGGCCGGCTGGAGGGCGTGGCCCACCGCACCCCCATACTGCGCAGCCGCACCGCCGACGAGCTGCTGGGCGCCCAGCTGTTCTTCAAGTGCGAGAACCTGCAGCGAACGGGCGCCTTCAAGATACGCGGCGCCTACAACGCGCTGTCGCAGTTCACGCCCGAGCAGCGCAAGCGCGGCGCCCTGGCCTTCTCTTCGGGCAACCATGCGCAGGCCGTGGCCCTGGCCGCGCAGATGCTGGACATGCCCGCGCTCATCGTCATGCCCGAGGATGCGCCCGCCTCCAAGATGGCGGCCACGCGTTCCTACGGCGCCCAGGTCGTGACCTATGACCGCTTCACCGAGGACCGCGAAGCCATCTCCCGCCGCCTGGCCGACGAGCGCGGCATGACGCTGATCCCGCCGTTCAACCACCGCGACGTGATTGCCGGCCAGGGCACGGCGGCCAAGGAATTGTTCGAGGAGGTGCCCGATCTGGACTACCTGTTCGTCTGCCTGGGCGGCGGCGGCCTGCTGTCGGGCAGCCTGCTGGCAGCCGGACAGCTCTCCCCGCGCTGCAAGGTCTACGGCGTCGAGCCCCAGGCCGGCGACGATGCCCGCCAGTCGCTGCGCGCAGGCCGGATCGTGCAGATCCCCACGCCCCACACCATTGCCGACGGCGCGCAGACCCAGTCCATCGGCGATATCACATTCGCCATCATCCGCGAGCATGTCGAAGATATCCTGGCCGTGGCGGACGAGCATCTGGTGCAGGCCATGCGCTTTTACGCGGAACGCAAGAAAATCGTGGTCGAACCCACGGGTGCGCTCTCGCTGGCGGGCGCCCTGCATGGCGGGGTTGCGCTGTCGGGCGCACGCGTGGGCATTCTCATCAGCGGCGGCAATGTGGACCTGGCGCGCTACGCGCGCTTTCTGCACGACTGAACCGACCCCTGGCGCCGGCCCCAAAATACCGGCGCCCTTTTTTCCAGAAGAAAACCATGAGTACTCTGCACCTGATCGACCACCCGCTGGTCCAACACAAGCTCACGCTGATGCGCCGCAAGGAAGCCAGCACCAACAGCTTCCGCCGCATGCTGGGCGAGCTGTCCACGCTGATGGCCTACGAGATCACGCGTGACATGCCGCTGCAGGACATCGAGATCGAGACCCCGCTGGAGACCATGACCGGCAAGGTCATCGACGGCAAGAAGCTGGTGCTGGTGTCCATCCTGCGCGCCGGCAACGGTTTCCTCGACGGCATGCTCAACGTCGTGCCCGGCGCGCGCATCGGCCACATCGGCCTGTACCGCGACCCCGAGACGCTGCAGCCCGTCGAGTACTACTTCAAGATGCCCTCCGAGATGGAAGAGCGCGACGTGCTGGTCGTCGATCCCATGCTGGCCACGGGCAATTCGGCCGCCGCCGCCGTGGCGCGCCTGAAGCAGCTGAACCCGAAGTCCATCAAGTTCATGTGCCTGCTGGCTGCGCCCGAAGGCGTGGCCACCATGCAGAAGGCCCATCCCGACGTGGACATCTACACGGCCGCCGTGGACCGCCAGCTGGACGCCCACGGCTACATCCTGCCGGGCCTGGGCGACGCGGGCGACCGAATCTTCGGCACCAAGTGAGTCGCCGGGCGCTGGGCGCCTGCACCCACAAAAAAGCCGCACGATGTGCGGCTTTTTTGCTTGGCAGCGGGGACAGCGTCATCAATCCACCAGGCCCGCGTAGACGTTCTGCACGTCATCGTCGTTCTCGATGCCGGCCAGGAAGTCCTGCACTTCCTCCTGCTGCTCAGCCGACAGGCTGGCCATGCTGACCGGCGTCTTGGCCTTGTAGCCCAGCTTGGCCGACAGCACCTTGAAGCCCTGGGCCGGCAGCGCCTTGCTCACGGTATCGAGGTCGGTGGGGTCGGTGATGAACAGCGTCGTGCCCTCTTCCTCGCCGGGCTCGAAATCCTGTGCACCGGCCTCGATGGCGGCCAGTTCGGCATCGGCGCCGCCTTCGGGCTCGCCTTCGATCATGCCCACATGGTCGAAGTCCCAGGCCACGGCCGTCATCTGGCCCTTGCGAAAGCACACGCGCATGTTGGGCGCCGTGCGGTTCACGTTGTCGGTCAGGCACTCGATCATCACCGGCACGCGGTTGGGGCCGTAGCCTTCATAGACCACGCGCTCGTAGTTGACGGCATCGGCACCCACGCCCGAGCCCTTCTTGATGGCACGCTCGAGCGTGTCCTTGGGCATGGAGGCCTTGCGTGCGGCTTCCACCGCCATGCGCAGGCGCGAGTTGCCTGCCGGATCGGCGCCGGCGCGCGCCGCGACGATGATTTCCTTGACAAGCTTGCCAAACAGCTTTCCCTTGGCGTCGGCGACCAGCGCCTTGCCCTTTGCTTTCCATTGCGCGCCCATGGCTGCTTTTCCCTTGCGGATTCTCTGGTGGGTAGGAGGCGCCGCCGCCCGCCCCCGCAGGGACCCGGCCCGGCGCCGAAAGAGCGCTGTTTATACACCCGCGCAAGTGGCTGCGCGGGCTTTTTGCGCAGTGGTTGACAGGTCGCCGCAGGCTCTGGTGGCGTCGTGCATGATGCTGGCTTGTGCGAAGCCCCCTGCCTGCGCTGCACCGCCGCCGACGTCAACGGCTGTGCATCCGGCTTCCCGTCTTGTCCCCTCATCACAGGAGCATCGGCATGCCGCCATCCCTATCCGCCGCCCTCGCCATCAGCACCCTGGGCCTGTCCGGCGCACTGTGGGCCGCCAGCCCCAACCTCTCCACAGAAATCGTCGCCGAAGGCCTGGAGCACCCCTGGGCCATGGCTTTCCTGCCGGATGGGCGCTACCTGGTGACCGAGCGGCCGGGCCGCATGCGCATCGTGCAGGGCGACGGAAGGCTGGGCGCTCCCCTGGCGGGCCTTCCGGCCGTGGAGGCCGCAGGCCAGGGCGGCCTGCTGGACGTGGTGCTGGACAGCGACTTCGCGCGCAACCGCCAGCTGTACTTCTGCTACTCCGAGCCCGGCAGCGGCGCCGACAGCGGCAAGAACAGCACGGCGCTGGCCAGCGCCCGGCTGTCCGACGATGCCAGCCGGCTGGAGCAGGTGAAAGTGCTGTTCTCGCAGCGCCCCAGGTACGCGAGCGCATTGCATTTCGGCTGCCGCATCGTGGAGCGCAGGGTGGACGGCAAGAGCGATGGCACGCTGTTCCTGGCGCTGGGCGAGCGCTCGCGCTACAAGGAAGAGGCCCAGAACCTGCAAAGCCACCTGGGCAAGATCGTGCGCATTGCCAAGGACGGCAGCGTACCCAGGGACAACCCCTTTGTCGGCCGCGCGGATGCCTGGCCCGAGATCTGGAGCTACGGCCACCGCAACGCCCAGGGCGCGGCGCTGGCGCCCGATGGCAGCCTGTGGATGCATGAGCACGGCCCGCAGGGCGGCGACGAGGTCAACCGGCCCGAGCCCGGCAAGAACTACGGCTGGCCCGTGATCACCTACGGCGAGAACTATGGCGGCGGCAAGATCGGCGCCGGCATCACGCGCAAGGAGGGCATGGAGCAGCCGCTGCACTACTGGGTGCCGTCGATCGCCCCCTCAGGCATGGCCTTTGTGACCAGTGACCGGTATGGGGCGCAATGGAAGGGATCGCTGGTCGTGGGCTCGCTCAAGTTCCAGCGGCTGGAGCGCCTGACGATCAGGTCCGGAAAGGTGACGGCCAGCGAGCAGGTGCTGCCGCGCCTGGGCCAGCGCGTGCGCGATGTGCGCCAGGGACCGGACGGATGGCTTTACCTGCTGACGGACGCCCAGGGCGGGCAGTTGCTGCGCGTCACCGCCACGCCCTGAGTCCCGTCACGCGCGGCGGCTCACTGCACGGTGATGCCGTTGGCCTTGACCACGGCATCCCAGCGCTTGCGCTCGGCGGCCACGAAGCCCGTGAAGGCGGCGGAGGAGCTGCCCACGGGCGTCAGGCCCAGTTTCTCCAGGCTGGCGCGCGTGGCTGGCAGGGCCAGGGCCTTTTGCACCAGGTCCTGCAGCTTCTGCACGGTCTCGGGCGCGGTGCCTGCGGGCAGGAAGAAGCCGTTCCACTCCGTGACCTCGAAGCCTTTGATGCCGCTTTCCGCCACCGTGGGCACGTCGGGCAGGTCCGGCATGCGCTTGGCCGAGGACACGGCCAGCGCCTTGAGCTTGCCGCCCTTGACATAGTTGATGCTGGAGGCCGCGTTGGCAAAGTACACATCGACCTGGCCGCCCATGACATCGACGATGGCGGGCGCCCCGCCCTTGTAGGGAACGTGGACGGCATCGAACTTGGCGTCTGCCTTGAGCAGTTCCGTCGCCATCTGGGCCAGGCTGCCCGGGCCGTAGGAGGCATAGGTGAGCCTGCCGGGCTTTTGCCGCGCGGCATTCATGAAGTCGGCCAGGCTGTTGTAGGGCGAGGACGGCGCCGCCACGAGGATGTTGGGCACGCTGATGGCCTGGGACACGGCAATGAAGTCCTTGGCCGGGTCATAGGGCAGCTTGCGCAACGCGGGGTTGATGGCGAAGGACGATGCGTCATACAGCACCGTATAGCCATCGGCCTTGGCACGCGCCACGAGGGCGGCGCCGATGGCGCCGCTGGCGCCGGCCTTGTTGTCCACCACCACGGTCTGGCCCGAGACCTCGCCCAGCGCCTTGGCGATGATGCGCGCCGCATTGTCCGCACCGCCGCCGGCCGAGAACGGCACGACGACCGTGATGGCCTGCGCGGCCGGATAGTCGGCCGCATGCAGCGTGCCCTGGAAAAGTCCCAGTCCCAGGCCCAACCCCAAGGCCAGCACCGTCATGGCGGGCCGCAATGTCTTGATCTTCTTCACGTTTCTGTCTCCTGTTGCTCCATGGTGAAAACCTGGGCTGCGAGGCTTGCGTGCCCCGCGCCCTCAATCGAATCCGTACAGCTCGGCGGCGTTGTCCACCAGCACGCGGGCGCGCAGCGCCGCATCGGGAATCCAGCGTGACAGCAGCGCCAGCAGCATGGGGGTCTGCGGCGGATGGGCAGCTTCGGTGACATGGGGCCAGTCGCTGCCCCAGACCAGGCGCTGCGGGGCCTCGGCCACCCAGGCCTGCGCCAGCGCGTCGCAATCGGCATAGCCTGCGGCCAGGCCCGCCCGGCTGTTCAGATACGGGCCCGAGAGCTTGACCCAGGCCCTGCCCTGCTGCACCAGCCCACGGACCACACCGAAGGCGGGCTGGTGCACGCCTGCGCCGTCAGTGCTGTCAGCCAGCCGCGCCATGTGGTCGAACACCAGGGTGCATGGCAGCCGCTGCAGCAGCGCCGCATGGGCCTCGATCTGGCTGGCCAGCCAGTGCAGCTGCACATGCCAGCCCAGCGCGGCAATGCGCTCGGCCAACGGCTCCAGCATGTCCAGCCGCACGGCTGCATCGTGCTCGGTGTGCAGCGAAAAGCGGATGCCGCGAATGCCGCCGTCATGCAGCGCCTGCAACTGGGCGTCGGTGATCTCGGGGTGCACTACGGCAATGCCGCGCGTGCTTGCTGCGCCCAGCGACTGGATGGCGTGCAGCGTGGCCCGGTTGTCCGTGCCATGCGCACGCGGCTGGACGATGACGGCGCGCTCCAGCCCCATGGCGCCGCGCAGCTGCGCATAGTCGGCCGCCGTGGCATGGGCGCGCATGGCCTGCGGAGCCTCGGCCCCAAAACGCGTACCAAAGCGCGGATCGAAGACGTGCAGATGGGCGTCGCAGGCGCCTGCGGGCAGTGCCTGCATCAGCGGCTCTCTTGCGCGGCGGCCTTCAGGGCCTCGGTATGCTGGCCCAGCGTGGGCGCGGCAAAGGCCGGCGGGCCGGGCGTGCGGTCGAACTCCACGGCGCCGGCAAAGCCCCGGTAGCTGCCCAGGGTCGGGTGCTCGAAACGGGTGACCATGCCCTCGGCCTGCACCTGCAGGTCGTCGAACATGTCTTCCACCGTGCGGGCCGCCGCGCAGGGCACTTCCTCACCGAACAAGGCCTCCCATTCCAGCGCGCTGCGCCCTGCCAATGCCTGGCGCAGCAGCGGCACCAGCACGTCGCGGTGCTGGGCGCGCTTGCGCACGGAGTCGTAGCGCTCGTCGCCGGCCAGCTCGGGCAGCCCCAGCTTGCGGCACAGCGCCTCCCAGAAATGCGCGGTATTGGCCGAGATGTAGAGATGTCCTTCACGCGTCGGGTGGATGCCCGTGATGCCGCCGGAGCGCATGTCGCGCCCCACCTCGCGCGGCTCGCCCTCGGCCCAGACCATGCGTGCGGACTGCATGGTCAGTGCCGCGCGCAGCAGCGACACGCCCACATGCTGGCCCAGCCCGCTTTTCTCGCGCTCGTACAGCGCCGAAGACACGCCGCCCGCCACCAGGGCCGAGGCGTAGTAGTCCACCACGGAGCCGTAGAGAATCTCGGGCGGCCCGCCAGCCTTGCCCTGCATGGCGCACATGCCGGTCATGGTCTGCAGCACCTGGTCGTAACCCGCCTTGGCCTTGAGCGGACCCCGGCTGCCGTAGCCGGTGACGCTGCAATAGACGAGGCGTGGGTTGATGGCGGCCAGTTGCGCAAAACCGATGCCCAGCCGCTCGGGCACGCCGGGCCGGAAGTTGTGGACCAGCACATCGGCCTCGCGCACCAGGCGCAGCAGCACGGCGTGGTCGGCCTCGTCCTTCAGGTCCAGCACCATGCCCCACTTGCTGCGGTTCACGCCCAGGAAGGCGCGGCTTTCAGCTTCCAGCGTGGACGGGTACTTGCGCAGGTTGTCGCCCACGGGCGGCTCGACCTTGATCACCTCGGCGCCCTGGTCCGCCAGCAGCGAGCAGCCATAAGGCCCTGCGATATAGGCGCTCAGGTCCAGCACGCGCACGCCGCTGAGCGGGCCTTTCGGCCCCTGGCGTTCACCGGGCACAAAACTCATTCGTTTCTCCTGATAGGGAAGCGGGAAGGCCTGGGGCACCTCCCGCCAAAGGCCGGGTTCAATCGGCCTGGATATTGCGGTCCTTGGCGAGCTGCTTCCAGCGCGCCACGTCGTCGCGGATCACCTGTGCGAACTGCTGCGGCGTCACGGGGTTGGCAATGGCGCCTTCGCGCAGGAAGCTGGCCTGGATGGTCGGCTTGGCCAGCACCTGGTTCACGGCCTGGTTGAGGCGGTCCACGATGTCGGCGGGCGTGCCCGCAGGCGCCAGCAGCCCCCACCACAGATCGAATTCGTAGCCCGGGATGGCCGTTGCCATGGGCGTCAGGTCCGGCGCAATGGGGCTGGGCTTGAGGCTGGTGATGCCGATGGCGCGCAGCTTGCCGTTGCGCACCATGGGCAGGATGGACGGGCCGCTGGAGACCAGCATCTGCACCTGGTTGCCGATCACGTCGGTCACGGCCGGACCCTGGCCCTTGTAGGGCACATGCATGATGTCCATGCCCGGCACCATGGAGCGCATCATCTCGGTCGCGAAGTGGTTGATGCTGCCGGTGCCCGAGGTGGCGTAGTTGAACTGGCCCGGGCTGGCCTTGATGGCGCGCACCAGATCCTGCGGCGTCCTGGCCGGGAATTCGTTGTTCACGGCCACCACCAGCGGGCCCTTGGCAAACATGGCCACGGGCGCCAGGTCCTTGACGGGGTCGAAGGGCATCTTGGCCTGCACCGCGGCATTCGTGGTCATGCTCGACGACACCGCCACCAGCGTGTAGCCGTCCGCCGTCGCCTTGGCCACCGAGGCCGTGCCGGTGTTGCCGCTGGCGCCGGGCCGGTTGTCCACGATCACGGTCTGCTTGAGCAGATCGCCCATTTCCTTGGCCACCTGGCGTGCGAACACATCGTTGGAGCCTCCCGGCGGATAGGGAACCACCATGGTGATGGCCTTGGACGGGAAGGCGCCCTGCGCCATCAATCCCGGCGAAGCCAGCCCGGTCAGCGTGGCCACCGTTGCCGTGGCCGCCAGCGCCACCAGCCTGCGCCGCGTGCGGCAATGCGAAATGCTCATGTCTTTGTCTCCTGTTTCTTGTCGTTGTGTTGCCCGGCATGCAGGACGCCGGTACACCGGAATGCCAGAACCCTATTCAGGCCACCAGCAGCCCCTGTGCATGCGCCGCAGCCACGATGGCCTGGGCACGCAGCACAAAGGGCTTGTCCACCATCTTTCCGTCCACCACATAGGCGCCCAGCGCATTGGCGTCAGCCTCGCGGGCCGCCTGGACCACCTTCAGCGAGTGGGAAATCTCCTGCTCGGTCGGCTGGTAGACCGCATTGGCCAGCGCAACCTGGCTGGGGTGTATGCACGTCTTGCCCAGAAAGCCCAGGCCGCGCGACAGCCGCGCCTCGGCGCTGAAGCCGTCGCTGTCGCGGATGTCGGCAAAGGCGCCGTCATAGGCATAGATGCCTGCCTCGGCAGCGGCCATGCGCACGGCAAGCAGCACCTGGGCAATGGCGGCGGGCTCGCGCCGGTTCACGCCAAAGGGCTCGAACAGGTCGCCCAGCCCCATCTGCAGGCCGGCCACGCTGGCGTGGGCGCCGGCCAGTTCGGCAGCGCAGCGCAGGGCGCGGGGTGTTTCGATGTTGAGCAGCAGGCCAGGCGCCTGGGGCACGCCGTTGGCATCTGCCGCATCGGCAATGCGCTGTGCGGCCTCGCGCACCTGCTGCACGGTCTCGGGCTTGGGCAGGTTGATGAGGTGCACGCCGTCGCGCACCATCTCGGCGATGTCGGCGCCGAAATGCGGCGTATCCATGGCGTTGACACGCACGATCAGCGTCTTGCCGTGGCCCCGGCTTTCAGGGCTGAGCAGGAAGCTGCGCAGCAGGCCGCGCGCCTCGTCCTTGCGGGCTTCGGCCACCGCGTCCTCCAGGTCGAAGGACAGCGCGTCGGCCTCGCCGGCCAGTGCCTTGGCGAACAGCTCGGGACGCGATGCGGGAACAAACAGTTTGCTTCTCATGGCCCGCATTGTGGGCGGCAGAAAGCCAAGAGAAACACAGGTAATATTTGTTCAAACCACACAAATTCTTTGTTTATGGAAACCAGCTACCTGCACAGCTTCCTGCTTGTGGTGGAGACCGGCTCCATGGCCGAGGCCGCGCGGCGCCTGGATATCACGGCCGCCGCCGTGGCCCAGCAGATCCGCATCCTCGAGCGCGAGTTCGACGCCCCCCTGCTGGCCCGCGCAGGCCGCACCGTGCTGCCCACCCCGGCCGGCCACCGCCTGGCCCAATCCGCGCCGCAGTTGCTGCGCGAACTGGCCAATGCCAAGACCCATGTCAGCCAGGAAGGCACGGCCGGGGAACTGGTCATAGGCACCATCAACACGGCGCTGCACAGCCTGCTACCCGACATCCTGGCCGGCTTCGTGAAGAAGTGCCCCGACGCCAAGGTGTTCCTGCGGTCGGCCACCACGCGCGAGCTGTACGAGGCCGTGCGGCAGGGCGAGCTGGATGCGGCGGTCTGCCTGCACCCCTCGTTCGCCCTGGCCAAGACCTTCGACTGGACACTGCTGCGCGAGGAGCCGCTGGTGCTGCTGGTGCCGCGCCAGCTGGCGCACCTGGACCCGCACACGCTGCTGCGCACCCAGCCGCTGATCCGCTATGACCGCAGCCTGGGCGGCGGCCAGATGGTGGAGCGCTACCTGCGCGCCGCGCAGATCGCTCCACAGGAGCGCTTTGAACTGAGCTCGCTGGTGGCGATTGCCATGATGGTGGACAGGGGCCTGGGCGTCTCCCTGGTGCCCGACACGGCCCTGAACCTGCCCGATGGCCAGGGCGTGGTGCGGCTGGCCCTGCCCGAGGAATCGCAGTCGCGGCGCTTCGGTGTGATGTGGCTGCGCTCTTCGGCACGCCTGCCGCTGATCCACAAGCTGGTGGAATGCGCGCGCACCGTGGTCAGGCAGCGCGGCGGTCCTCGCGCTGCCGCACGCGCAGCAACCCGGTCACCATAGTCCGCACCTTCAGGACTCCGCCACAGCCGCCGTGGCAACCAGGTCCTGGAACCTGCGCAGCACCGCAGACGCATCGCCCACGCGCGTGGCCAGATGCAGCGGAGCGGCCAGCCCCGGGCATTGCGACAGCGTGCGGTAGGCAATGCCGTCGCTGCGCAGGCGCTGCATGGAGGCAGGCACGATGGACAGCCCCAGCCCTGCCGAGACCAGGCTCAGCGTCGCCGTCATGCGCGGCGCCTCCTGCACCACGCGCGGGCTGAAACCGGCCTCCAGGCAGGCCTTGAGAATGGCGTCGTACAGGCCCTGCCCCACCCTGCGCCGGTACAGCACGAAATCCTCCGAGGCGAGCTGCGGCAAAGGCACGGGCCGGCGCAATGGGCGTGCCAGCGCATGCCCTGCCGGCAGGGCCAGCAGCATGGGCTCCTCCAGAATCGGCACGGCCTGCAGCCCCTGGCTGCCGTGCAGGGGCGAGCGCACAAAGGCCGCGTCCAGCCGCTCTTGCAGCAATGCATCCATGAGCTCGCCCGTGCCCGCCTCCTCCAGCGCCACCGCGACGCCGGGCACCTGCTGGCGGAACATGCGCAGCACGCCGGGCACAAAGGGATGCAGTGCGGCAGAGCTGGTGAAACCCACGGCCAGCCGGCCCGTCTCGCCCCGGGCGGCGCGGCGCACCACCTCGGCCAGCACCTCACAGCGCTCCAGCAGCGCCCTGGCCTCTTCCAGCAGCGCCAGCCCCGCCGCCGTGGGCCGCACGCCGCGCGGCAGGCGCTGCACCAGCTCCACGCCCAATTCGTGCTCCAGGCCCTGCAGCAATCGCGTCAGCGGCGGCTGTTGCATGCCCAGGCGCTCGGCCGCACGCGTGATGTGGCCTTCCTCGGCGATGGCGACAAAGGCGCGCAGTTGGCGAAGCTCGGGCACATCAATACTTTCAAGGTATGGGAAGACATCAATTGTGGCATTTGCAATCATGGATGGACGGATTTACGCTCGCGCCCCACAAACACACCTACCTGAAAGGCAACACGATGACCTGGTCCGCAAAGCAGTACACAACGTTCGAGCAGGAACGCACCCGCCCCGTGCGCGACCTGGTGGCCGCCATTCCCGATCTGCCTGGCCGCGCCGTGCGGCTGGCCGTGGACCTGGGCTGCGGCCCGGGCAACTCCACCGAGGTCCTGGCCCAGCGCTTCCCCGAGGCCACCGTGACGGGACTGGACAACTCCGAGGACATGCTGGATGCCGCACGCAAGCGGCTGCCGGGCACGGCCTTCTGCCTGGCCGACATCGCCACCTGGCAGCCCGACCAGCCGCAGGACGTGATCCTGGCCAATGCCTCGCTGCAGTGGCTGCCCGACCACCAGCAGCTTTACCCGCGCCTCGTCAGCCACCTGGCACCCGGTGGCAGCCTGGCCGTGCAGACGCCGGACAACCTGGAAGAACCGGCCCACCGGCTGGCGCGCGAAGTGGCCGCCAGCGGCCCATGGGCCGCCACGATTGGCGATGTGCGCCACCCCGCACGTCACAGCACGGACTTCTACTACGCCCTGCTTCGCCCGCACTGCAGCAACGTCGATGTCTGGCGCACCACCTACTTCCACCCGCTGGCGGGCGGCCATGCCGCGGTGGTTGAGTGGTTCAAGGGTTCGGCGCTGCGTCCCTTCGTCGCGCCGCTGGATGAGGAGCAAAAGGCCGGCTTCTACGCAGCGTATCTGCAGGCCATCTCCCAGGCCTACCCCGCGCTGGACGATGGCACGGTGCTGCTGCCCTTCCCCAGGCTGTTCATCGTGGCCAGCCGCTGAAGCAGCGCGCCTTAGGCCCTCAGCGCGCCGGATGCAACTCGATGAGATCCCACAGATTGCCGTAGAGGTCTTCGAACACGGCCACGGTGCCGTGGGGCTTGCGCTGGGGTTCCTGCACAAAGCGCACGCCGCGCGAGCGGTAGGCCTCGAAGTCGCGCAGGCAGTCGTCGGTCTGCAGGAACAGGAACACGCGCCCGCCCGTCTGGTTGCCCACGCGCGCGGCCTGTTCCTCATTCGTGGCGCGGGCCAGCAGCAGGCGCACACCGCCGCCACCGGGGGCCACGGTGACCCAGCGCTTGCCCTCGGACAGGGCGGTGTCCTCGATCAGCACGAAGCCCAGCGCGCCCAGATAAAAGCGCAGCGCCTCGTCGTAGTCGCGCACGGCGACGCTCACCTGTCCTATCACCTGGGGCATGGAATCCTTTGCAGCAATGGTGCGGTCCTCGGACCGCGGGCCCGCGAGGATAACGGAGCCCTGTCAATGCCCTGCCGCCCTGGGCCGTAAGCCCTGCAGCTGGCCCCACAATGGCGGCTTGCAATTGCCTCGTGAGGGACGGGAATCCATGCTGAATGCCTTGTGGCTGGGCTTTTTTCTGGTGGCGGCCATGGCTGCGCTGGCGCAATGGCTGGTCGGCGGCCAGGCCGGGATTTTCTCGGCCATGGTGCAGGCGCTGTTTGCCATGGCCAGGCTGTCGGTCGAGGTCATGGTGCTGCTGTTCGGCACGCTGACGCTGTGGCTGGGCTTTCTGCGCATCGCAGAGAAGGCCGGCGTGGTGGAGTGGCTGGCGCGCGTGCTGGGCCCGTTGTTCGCCAGGCTCATGCCCGAGGTGCCGCGCGGCCATCCGGCCCTGGGCCTGATCACGCTGAACTTCGCGGCCAACGGGCTGGGACTGGACAACGCGGCCACGCCCATGGGCCTGAAGGCCATGCGCTCGCTGCAGGAGCTCAATCCCCGGCCCGACACCGCCACCAATGCGCAGATCCTGTTCCTGGTGCTCAATGCGTCGTCGCTGACCTTGCTGCCCGTGACCATCTTCATGTACCGCATGCAGCAGGGTGCGCCCGATCCCACCCTGGTCTTTCTGCCGATCTTGCTGGCCACCTCGGCCTCGACGCTGGTCGGCCTGCTGGCCGTGGCCGCCGTGCAGAGGCTGCCGCTGTGGAGCCCCGTGGTTCTGGGCTATCTGCTGCCGCTGGGCCTGGCGCTGGCGGGCTTCATGGCCTTTCTGGCCACGCTGTCGGCGGCCGCGCTGGCGCAGCTGTCATCGCTGCTGGGCAACCTGACGCTGTTTGCCCTGATCGTGCTGTTCGTCACCCTGGGCGCCTGGCGCAAGGTCGCGGTCTACGACAGCTTCATCGAGGGCGCCAAGGAAGGCTTTGACGTGGCCAAGGGCCTGCTGCCCTACCTGGTGGCCATGCTCTGCGCCGTGGGCGTGTTCCGCGCATCGGGCGCGCTGGAGTATGCGCTGTCGGGCATACGCTGGGTGGTCGATGCCATGGGCATGGACGCCCGCTTCGTGGACGCCCTGCCCACGGCCCTGGTCAAACCCTTCTCGGGCAGCGCGGCGCGCGCCATGCTGATCGAGACCATGCAGACCCAGGGCGTGGACAGCTTCGCCGCCCTGGTGGCCGCCACCATCCAGGGCAGCACCGAAACCACTTTCTACGTCCTGGCCGTCTACTTCGGCGCCGTAGGCATACAGCGCGCCCGTCACGCCGTGCCCTGCGCCCTCATCGCCGAACTGGCCGGCGTGGTGGCGGCCATCGTGGTCTGCTACAAGTTCTTTGGCTGAAGGCACAAATGGGCGCTGCGCCTGAAGCCGACGCGGTCCAAGGCGAGGAAGACCGAGCAAGTGCCTACGCCGGCCGCCCCGCCGCGAGAGTGTCGCACCTCTCGGGAGAAGCCGCGCAGCGGCTCAGGGGGAACTAAAGTTCCGGCATGATCGCCTCGGCATAGTCATACAGCGCCCCCAGGATCTCCTCGCCGCGCTCGTCGGCAGTTTCCGATAGCTGATCGACCATGGCAAACATCTGTTCGGCCGTGCGTGCGCCGCCCTTGCCTTCGATCAGGCAGGCCGCGCAGTGCTGCAGCCAGCGCTGGCGCTCGGCCGGGTTCAGGCTGGCGGGGAAGTTGCGGGCGCGGTAGCGGAACAACAGCTCGGTCAGGCGGGCATCGTCGAAGCCCGTGCGGTCCAGCGCCAGCTCCTGCGCGGACAGGCTGCGCAGGTGGTTCAGGCGGCGCCGGTCCTCATTGCCCACGAAACCGCCGTACAGGTCCTGGTCGGCATCCAGCCCTTCCTGCGCAGGGCGCTGGTGAACGGCACGCCACAGCGCGCTCATGTCGGGCAGGTCCCGTGCAATGGCCGCATGGCCCATGCACTGCTCCACATCGATGCCCCATTGCGCGGCCATGGCCGGGCTCAGCGTCTTGAGGCTGCCGACCACCATGGGCGACTTGTTGACGTGGATGCTCTTGATGGGCAGGCGCTGCATGCCTTCGGGCAGGTCGGCCGCGCGCGAGAACAGGCGCAGGCGCAGCGTGTCCACGTCGATGGAGGCCAGCTCGGACGGGTCCTGCGCCAGATCCCAGCAGATGATCTCGTTCTTGTTGGTGGGGTGCGTGGCCAGCGGCCACATGACGGCGATGCAGCCGCGCTCGGGCCGGATCATGCCGCTGACGTGCAGGAAGGGCCTGGCATGCGCCGGCTCGGCCGGCAGGCCCATTTCCTGCAGCACACGGTCCTTCTTGTGCAGCGAGAAGGCGAAGTCGAACAATCTGGGCTGGACCTTGCGGATCAGCCGGGCCAGCCCGATGGTGGCACGCACGTCGGACAGGGCATCGTGCGCCTTCTCGTGCAGCAGGCCGTTGGCGCGGGCCAGGTCCTCGAGCTTGAAGCTTGGAGATCCATCCTCCTTTTTCGGCCAGACAATGCCTTCGGGGCGCAGCGCATAGACCATGCGCACCACGTCCAGCAGGTCCCAGCGCCCGCAGCCGTTTTGCCATTCGCGCGCATAGGGGTCGATGAGGTTGCGCCAGAACATGAAGCGCGTGATCTCGTCGTCAAAACGGATGGTGTTGTAGCCCACGCCCACGGTGCCGGCCTGGGCCAGTTCCGCCTCGATGCGGGCGGCGAACTGGGCCTCGGGCATGCCCTGCTCCAGGCATTGCTGGGGCGTGATGCCGGTGATCAGGCAGGACTGCGGATCGGGCAGGTAGTCGCCTGCCGGCTGGCAGTACCACATGACGGGCTCGCCGATTTCATTGAGTTCCGCATCGGTGCGGATGCCCGCGAATTGCGCGGGCCGGTCATAGCGCGGCTGGGCGCCGAAGGTCTCGTAGTCGTGCCAGAAGAAGGTATGGGCCATCGGGCGAGTATGCCTGCGAAAAAAGTGCGTCCGGACATCACAGCAAGGGTGAGCAAAGGCGCGCGCCGGAGTCGAACAGGCGCAGCGCGAAGCCCAGGTCGCGCTTGAAATGCACGCGCTGCGCCTGCTCCAGGTCCAGCTCGAACTGGCGCGCCAGGTCGCCATTGAGCTGGGGCCCGTAGGCGATGGCGCAGACTTCGTAGTTCAGGAAGAAGCTGCGGTAGTCGAAGTTGGCCGTGCCGATGATGGAGATGCTGCCGTCCACCACCAGCGTCTTGGAGTGCAGCATGCGCGCCTTGTATTCGTAGACGCGCACGCCGCAGCGGATCAGTTCGTCGTAGTAGGAGCGCGCGGCCGCCGTGACCAGGGCCGAATCGGAGCGGCGCGGCACCAGCAGCTGCACATCCACGCCGCGCAGCGAGGCATTGGTGAGCGCGGCCAGCGCGGCCTCCGTGGGAACGAAGTACGGCGTGGTCAGCCAGACACGCTCCTCGGCCGCGTTGATGGCCGCAAGATGGGCGCGGTAGATGGCCTGCAGGCCGTTGTCGGGGCCGGAGGTGATGATCTGCACGGGCAGCGGGCCCTCGGGCGCGTCCGGCAGCAGCAGGTCGATGTCGGCGGGCTCGCTCTTGGGGTCCTTTTCGAGGGCGTAGGCCCAGTCCTCGAGGAACACGGTCTGCAGCCAGTTGACGATGGCGCCCTCCAGGCGCAGGTGCACGTCGTGGTAGGCATCGGGCATGACACGCGCGTTCTCTTCGTCGGTCACGTTGACGCCGCCCGTGAAGCCCACCTTGCCGTCGCACACCAGGATCTTGCGGTGGGTGCGGAAGTTGATGACCGGGCGCAGCCTCCGGCCGATCTTGGTGCCATGGAACAGCGCGACCTCGGCGCCCGCATCCTCCAGCGGCTGCAGAAAACGCCGCCCCAGCTTCTTGGAGCCCAGGGCATCCACCAGCAGGCGCACCTGTATGCCTGCGCGGGCCCGCTGTATCAGCAGGTCGCGCAGGGCCGTGCCGGTCTGGTCGGGCTCGAAGATGTAGTACTCGAGGTGGATGTGGTGGCGTGCGGCATTCACCGCATCGATGATGGCGTCGAAGGTGGCCGCGCCACCGACCAGCAGCCGCAGGTCGGTGGCCGTGCTCACCGGAAAGTCGCTGGTGGCGGCCACCAGTCGCGCGACCTGGTGCAGGCGCTCGGGACTGCCGGGCATGCGCTCGCGCAGCCGCTGCACGCCCGAGCGCACGCGCGATGTCTTGCGCGCGCGCAGCCGCTTGATGCGCTGGCGCTTGAGCCGTTGCGGGCCGAAGAAATAGTAGATGGCCAGCCCGCCCACGGGAATCGCCGCCATGGACAGCAGCCAGCTCAGTGTGGCCACGGGTGCGCTGCGCTGCAAAAGGATCCACACCGCGACGATCACCACATAGACCGACCAGGTCACCGACAGCAGCAGCAGCGCATTCTCATGGGTCAGGTACTGACGAAGCCACTCCACAAAGACTCCTTCGGGCGGATCAAAGAAAAAGCCGGCAGCCCGGGGGGCTGTCGGCTTGCGCGATGGGCATCAGGCGATGCACATCAGTCGGCGGTGGCCTCTTTGGGCTCGGCCGGCTCGGAAGCCGGGTCCTGCTTGGGCTGGGGCGTGATGTCGAGCTTGACTTCGCCCTTGTCGGCATCGTCGGCGTCGGCCACCCAGTCCACTTCCAGGCGGCCACCGTCGACCAGCTGCCCGAACAGCAGCTCGTCGGCCAGCGAGCGCCGGATGGTGTCCTGGATCAGGCGCTGCATGGGACGGGCGCCCATGAGCGGATCGAAGCCCTTCCTGGCCAGGTGCTTGCGCAGCGCGTCGGTGAAGGTGACCTCCACGCGCTTTTCGGCAAGCTGCTGCTCCAGCTGCAGCAGGAACTTGTCGACCACGCGCAGGATGACCTGCTCGTCCAGCGGCTTGAAGCTGACGATGGCGTCCAGACGGTTGCGGAACTCCGGCGTGAACAGGCGCTTGATGTCGCCCATTTCGTCGCCGGCCTGGCGCGGGTTGGTGAAGCCGATCGAGGCCTTGTTGATGGTCTCTGCACCCGCGTTCGTGGTCATGATGAGGATCACGTTGCGGAAGTCGGCCTTGCGCCCGTTGTTGTCCGTCAGCGTGCCGTGGTCCATGACCTGCAGCAGCACGTTGAAGATGTCCGGATGCGCCTTCTCGATTTCGTCGAGCAGCAGCACCGAATGCGGCTTCTTGGTCACGGCCTCGGTCAGCAGGCCGCCCTGGTCAAAGCCCACATAGCCCGGAGGCGCGCCGATCAGGCGGCTGACGGCATGGCGCTCCATGTACTCCGACATGTCGAAGCGGATCAGGTCCACGCCCAAAATGTAGGCCAGCTGCTTGGCCGCTTCCGTCTTGCCCACGCCGGTGGGGCCCGAGAACAGGAAGGAGCCGATCGGCTTGTCCGGCTTGCCCAGGCCCGAGCGCGCCATCTTGACCGAGGAGGCCAGCGCTTCAAGCGCCTTGTCCTGGCCGAAGACCACGCTCTTGAGGTCGCGCTCCAGCGTCTGCAGCTTGCTGCGGTCGTCGTTGGACACGTTGGCAGGCGGAATGCGCGCGATCTTGGCCACGATGGCCTCGATCTCGGCCTTGTCGATGGTCTGCTTGCGCTGCTCCACCGGAATGATGCGCTGCGCGGCGCCGGCCTCGTCGATCACGTCGATGGCCTTGTCGGGCAGGTGGCGGTCATTGATGTACTTGGCCGACAGCTCGGCCGCAGCCTGCAGGGCGGCGGCGGCGTACTGCACGCTGTGGTGCTCCTCGAAGCGCGACTTCAGGCCCTTGAGGATGTCAACGGTCTCGGCCACCGTGGGCTCGACCACATCCACCTTCTGGAAGCGCCGCGACAGGGCCGCATCCTTTTCGAAGATGCCGCGGTACTCGGTGAACGTGGTGGCGCCGATGCACTTGAGCTGGCCGCTGGACAGCGCCGGCTTGAGCAGGTTGGACGCGTCCAGCGTGCCGCCCGAAGCGGCGCCCGCGCCGATCAGCGTGTGGATCTCGTCGATGAACAGGATGGCGTTGGGCTTGTCCTTCAGCGACTTGAGCACGCCCTTGAGGCGCTGCTCGAAATCGCCACGGTACTTGGTGCCTGCCAGCAGCGCGCCCATGTCCAGCGAATAGACCACGGCCTCGGTCAGCACCTCGGGCACCTTGCCTTCGGTGATGCGCCAGGCCAGGCCCTCGGCGATCGCGGTCTTGCCCACGCCGGCCTCGCCGACCAGCAGCGGGTTGTTCTTGCGGCGGCGGCACAGGATCTGGATGGTGCGCTCGACCTCGTAGTCGCGCCCGATCAGCGGATCGATCTTGCCGTCCTTGGCCGCCTGGTTGAGGTTCAGCGTGAACTGCTCCAGGGGCGAGGCCTTTTCGTTGCGTTCGCCACCGGCACCCTCTTCGGATTCCGCAGGGTTCTCCGCCTTCGCAGGCTCGGGCGGCTCGCCCTTCTTGATGCCGTGGGCGATGAAATTGACCACGTCCAGGCGCGTCACGCCCTGCTGGTGCAGGTAGTAGACGGCATGCGAGTCCTTTTCACCGAAGATGGCCACGAGCACGTTGGCGCCCGTGACTTCCTTCTTGCCGTTGCCGGTCGATTGCACATGCATGATGGCGCGCTGAATCACACGCTGGAAACCCAGCGTGGGCTGCGTGTCCACTTCGTCGGTGCCCGCGACCTGGGGCGTGTTGTCCTTGATGAAGTTGGACAGGGCCGAGCGCAGGTCATCGATGTTGGCTGAGCAGGCGCGCAGCACTTCCGCTGCACTGGGGTTGTCCAGCAGGGCCAGCAGCAGGTGTTCCACGGTGATGAACTCGTGGCGCTGCTGGCGTGCTTCGACAAAGGCCATGTGCAAGCTGACTTCCAGTTCCTGGGCGATCATTGATGACTCCTTTTCGCTTGCTGGGGATTATTGACTGCAACCATAAATCAGGGCGGCCCGGGTTTATTCAACAGGCTCGAACATGGCCTGCAACGGATGGCCCGCTTTCTGGGCGGCCTGCAGCACCTGCTCGACCTTGGTGGCCGCCACATCGCGCGAGTACACGCCGCAGACGCCGCGGCCGTCGAGATGGATCTTGAGCATGATCTGGGTGGCCGTTTCGCGGTCCTTGCCGAAGAGTTCCTGCAGGACGATGATGACGAATTCCATGGGCGTGAAGTCATCGTTGAGCATCACGACCTGGTACATCTGCGGCGGCTGCACGCGCTGGCGCCGCCGCTCCAGCACCACGGCGCCGTCGTCATCGGACACGGGCCGCACTGTGGGAATGGCAGGAGGGGTCGAAGGGGGTTGGGTTGCCATGAAAATCATTCTAGCCATCGGAGCCACTGTTTTCCGGAAGGGATATGCGAGGCGTGCCTGAAGAATTCAAGCGCGGCGCCTGCCCGGGCTGGCCAGCACGCACCAAAGCAGTGCCTGCGTGCCGCCACCGGACGCTGCGCCACCTTGCGCGTCATTCGTAGACCACCTTGACCTGGGCGCTGCCCGCCTGGGCATACCAGGCGGCCAGGGCCGCGTCGCTGGGATAGAAGCGGCTGCCGTCGCCCAGGGCCAGCTCGCAGCTGGCCGAGCCGCGCTCGTCCTCGCAGACCAGTCCCAGGCGCACTTTCATGCCGCGCTGCAGCTCGCCATGCTCGCCCTGCTCCACCACGGCGGGGAACTGGCGCAGCAGGCCGACCACGTCGGGCATCTTCTCGCCCACGCTGACCTGCAGGTAGCGCGCGAAGCGGCAGCGCGCATCGGCCAGGTTGAACAGCTGCTGTGCCTTCATGCGCAGGCCACCGCTGAAGTGGTCCAGCTGCAGGCGCCCGGTGATGACGACGAATTCGTCGTCCTTGAGCAGATCGCGATAGGTATTGAGCGTGTTCTCGTCCACCGAGGCCTCGATCACGCCCGAGCCGTCATCGATCTTGAACAGGCCCAGCCGCCCGCGCTGGCCATTGATGGCGCGGAAGTCGCTGATGATGCCGGCCAGGGTCTGGGGCTCGCGGCTGTCGCGCAGCTCGGCCAGCGGTGTGCGCACGAAGCGGCGCACCTCCTTTTCGACCTCGTCGAACAGATGGCCCGACAGGTAAAAGCCCACGGCGGTCTTTTCCTGGGTCAGCCTCTCCTTCACGCCCCAGGGCAAGGCATCGGCCAGGGGCGGCTCCTGGGTGCTGGAGCCCACGGCGTCCTCGCCCATCATGTCGAACAGCCCGCCCTGGTTGGCATTGGCCAGCGTCTTGTTGGCGAACTCGAAGGCATGGTCGATGGAGGCCACCAGGGCCGCGCGGTTCAGTTCGATGGCATCGAAGGCACCGCCCTTGATCAGGGCTTCCAGCGTGCGCTTGTTCAGGCGCGTGCGGTCCACGCGCACGCAGAAGTCGGCCAGGCTCTTGAACGGCCCCTTGTCGGCGCCGCGCGGGCCCACGCCACGGCCTTCACGGGCCGCGATGATGGCCTCGATGGCCTGCTGGCCCGTGCCCTTGATGGCACCCAGGCCATAGCGTATGACCTTGTCGGTGACGGGCTCGAAGCGGTACATGCCGCGGTTGACATCCGGCGGCTCGAAGCTGATGCCCATCTTGAGCGCGTCTTCGTACAGCACCTTGAGCTTGTCGGTGTTGTCCATTTCCACGGTCATGTTCCCGCAGTAGAACTCGGCCGTGTAGTGCACCTTCAGCCAGGCCGTGTGATAGGCCAGCAGCGAGTAGGCGGCGGCGTGCGACTTGTTGAAGCCGTAGCCCGCGAACTTCTCCATCAGGTCGAAGACCTCGTCGGCCTTTTCCTCGCTGATGCCCTGCTTGGCCGCGCCCTCGCGGAAGATCCCGCGGTGCATGACCATTTCCTCGACCTTCTTTTTGCCCATGGCACGGCGCAAGAGGTCGGCGCCGCCCAGCGAGTAGCCGCCCAGCACCTGGGCCGTCTGCATCACCTGCTCCTGGTAGACCATGATCCCGTAGGTTTCGGCCAGCACCTTTTCGACCAGCGGATGCGGATACTCCACCACTTCCTTGCCGTGCTTGCGCGCCACGAAGCTGGGAATCAGGTCCATGGGTCCCGGTCGGTACAGGGCGTTCAGGGCGATCAGGTCTTCCAGCCGGCTGGGCTTGGCGTCGCGCAGCATGCCCTGCATGCCGCGCGATTCAAACTGGAACACGGCCTCGGTCTTGCCCTCGGAAAACAGCTGGTAGGTGCGCGCATCGTCCAGGGGGATGTTCTCGAATGCGAAGTTCTCCTGGCCCTTGTGGCGCTTGATGATGAACTCGCGCGCGATCTCTAGGATGGTCAGCGTGGCCAGGCCCAGAAAGTCGAACTTCACCAGGCCCACGGCCTCCACATCGTCCTTGTCGTACATGGCCACGGCCGAGTCGCTGCCCGGCTGCTGGTACAGCGGGCAGAAATCGGCCAGCTTGCCCGGGGCAATCACCACGCCGCCCGCGTGCATGCCGATGTTGCGTGTCATGCCTTCGAGCTTCTGAGCCATTTCAATCAGTGTCTTGACGTCTTCTTCTTTGTCGATGCGCTCGGCCAGCATGGGCTCGGCCTCGATAGCGTAGGTGTACTTGTCGCCCTCCTTCTTGGGATTGGGCGGGTACTTGAGCGTGACGTGCAGGCCAGGCTTGTTGGGAATGAGCTTGGAGATGCCATCGCAGAAGGTGTAGCTCATGTCCAGCACGCGGCCCACGTCGCGGATGGCCGCGCGCGCGGCCATAGTGCCGAAGGTGGCGATCTGGCTGACGGCGTCGCGGCCGTACAGCTGCTTCACATAGTCGATGACGCGGTCGCGGTTGGCCTGGCAGAAGTCCACGTCGAAGTCGGGCATGGACACACGCTCGGGATTGAGGAAACGCTCGAACAGCAGGTTGTATTCCAGCGGGTCCAGGTCCGTGATCTTGAGCACGTAGGCCACCAGCGAGCCCGCGCCCGATCCGCGGCCCGGACCCACGGGACAGCCGTTGAGCTTGGCCCACTTGATGAAGTCACCCACGATGAGGAAGTAGCCCGGAAAGCCCATCTTGAGGATGGTGCCGATCTCGAACTCCAGTCGCTCGACATAGCGTTCGCGCTGGGCCTCGCGCTTGGCGGGGTCGGGATAGAGATGGACCAGGCGTTCCTCCAGTCCCGCAAAGGACTCCTGGCGGAAGAACTCGTCCATGGTCATGCCTTCGGGCACGGGGAAGTTGGGCAGCTGCGGCTTGCCCAGCACCAGCGTCAGGCTGCAGCGACGCGCGATTTCCACGGTGTTGGCGATGGCGCTGGGAATGTCGGCAAACAGCGCCTGCATCTGCGCGACGGTCTTGAAATGCTGGTCGCGCGTGAAGCGGCGCACACGCTTGGGGTTGGCCAGGATCTCGCCCTCGGCGATGCACACGCGCGCCTCGTGCGCTTCGTAGTCGTCGGGGCCGAAGAACTGTATGGGGTGCGTGGCGACCACGGGCAGGTTCAGGCGATCGGCCAGTTGCACGGCGGCCAGCACATGGGCTTCGTCGTCAGGCCGGCCTGCGCGCTGCAGCTCGATGAAGAAGCGGTGCGGGAACATGCTCGCCAGCCGCTGGGCGACGGCTGCTGCGCCGGCCTCGTCACCGCGCATCAGTGCCTGGCCCACCGGGCCGGCCTGGGCGCCGGCCAGCACGATCAGACCTTCGCCCAGCTCCTGCAGCCAGGCCCATGTGTGCACGGCCTGGCCCTTGACCACATTGCGGGTCCAGCCCCGGGCCAGCAGCTCGGACAGGTTGTGGTAGCCCAGCGGGCTTTGCACCAGCACGATGATGCGCGAGATCGCGGCGCCGTTTTCGCCCTCGATCTGGATTTCCGCGCCCAGCACGGGCTTGACGCCCTTGGACCGGCCTTCGCGATAGAACTTGACGCCGCCAAACAGGTTGTTGAAGTCTGTGACGGCCAGTGCGACCTGCCCATCCTCGGCGGCGGCCTTGACGATGGCGTTGATGCGGTTGGTTCCGTCCACGACGGAAAATTCGGTGTGCAGGCGCAAATGAACAAACATATGGGCGCCATTGTAGAAAGCTCCGCAATGCCGGGACCCGTTCGCGGCCATGCCTTTGCCGCCGCCCCCGCCTGCGGGGCGGGCATCGCAGGCCGTTACAATGCCTCGGCCCGGTTGCGGGAAAATCAGGCTTCATGCGGCCCCTCAGCGCGGCCCGCGTCCCTGCCCGCCAACCCTCTCACCGCCCTTCGATTGCCCGAGAAACGTCCACCATGCAGCGTATTCCCCTGTCCATCGTTCCCGCCGTGCTGGTCGCAGGCGTCCTGACAGCCTGCTCCAGTACGCAACAAGACCCTACTGCCAAGTGGACCCCGGACCGCATCTATACCGAGGCGCGCGACGAAGCCGCGTCCGGTGCGTTCGACAAGGCCGTTCCGCTGTTCGAGAAGCTCGAAGGCCGTGCCGCCGGCACGCCCCTGGCCCAGCAGGCCCAGCTCGACAAGGCCTATGCCCAGTACAAGAGCGGCGACAAGGTCCAGGCCACGGCCACGCTGGACCGCTTCCTGAAGCTGCACCCGGCCAGCCCAGCCACCGACTACGCCCTGTACCTCAAGGGCCTGGTCAACTTCAATGACAACCTGGGCATGTTCTCCTGGCTGTCGCGCCAGGATCTGTCCGAGCGCGACCAGAAGGCCGCCAAGGACTCCTTCGAGTCATTCCGCGAGCTGGTGACGCGCTTCCCCGAGTCGCGCTACGCCGAAGACTCGCGGCTGCGCATGCAGTACATCGTCAACTCGCTGGCGCAGTACGAAGTCCATGTGGCCCGCTACTACTACGGACGCGGCGCCTACGTGGCCGCCATCGCACGTGCGCAGACCGCCGTCAAGGACTACCAGGGCGTGCCCGCCGTGCGCGAGGCCATGCAGATCCTGGTGAACTCATACGATGCACTGGGCATGACCCAGCTGCGTGACGATGCGCAGCGCGTGCTGACCGCCTCGTACGGCCAGGACTCCGACAAGGACGTCACGGCAAAGCAGAAGTCGTGGTGGAAACTGTGGTGACCTGCGGCGCAGGCTGCGCCAGCGCCTGCAGGGCCTGAACAAAGGCCGCCTCGTCTTCCAGGGTCCGCATGGGCGGCAGCGCAGCGCGCAGCCGCCGCCCATAACCCTTGGCGGTCAATCTGGGATCGCAGACCACAAGCACGCCGCGATCCGTCTCGCGCCGGATCAGGCGCCCGGCGCCCTGCTTGAGCGCCATCGCGGCCTCGGGCAGCATGTAGTCGGCAAAGGCCTGCCGGCCCACGGATTCCAGACTGCGCGACCGTGCCTCGACCAGCGGATCGTCGGGCGGCGGAAACGGCAGCTTGTCGATGACCACCAGCTGCAGCGCATCGCCAGGCAAATCCACCCCTTCCCAGAAAGTGGCCGATGCCACGAGAATGCAGCCGCGCCCCGCGCTGGCGCCCTTGCCTTCGCCTGCTGCAACAAAGCGCTCGATCAAGGTCAGCTTGGGCGCCTGCCCCTGGACCAGCACATCGAGTTCACCGAACAGCCCCAGCGACTGCTGCAGCGTGTCGCCTATGGCGTGCAGGGCACGCAGCGTGGTGGTCAGCACCAGGGTGCGGCCGCCCAGGCGCTGGGCCGCGTCCAGCGCCAGGCGTGCCACCTCGGCGCTGTGGGCCGGGCTTCCTGCCTCGGCAAAAGGCCGCGGCACATAAAGCGCCGCCTGCCGCGCATAGTCGAAGGGGCTGTCCACGCGCAGCACCTGGGCCTCTCGCAGTCCGCAGGGCTCGGTGAACCAGCTCAGCCGCTCGTCGTCGCCCAGCGTGGCAGAGGTGAAGATCCAGGCGGTGCCCGCTGGCGGCTCGTACGGGGCGGTGGGTGCGTTTTCCTGCGGCTCGGCGTCTTGCCCGCTTCCTTCCTGATGCTCTTGCTCTTGCACTTGCGCTTGCGTCGGACCCAGCAGCCGCGTGCGCATGATGTGTGCAATGGTCAGCGGAGACTCCAGCATGCGCATCTGCTGGCTGCCCAGCTCCAGCCAGCGCACCGTGTCTTGCACGGCCGCCGCCGCGAAGGTGGCCAGGCGCCGCAGCAGTTCGCTGCCGCGCTCGAGCAGCCTGCGCAGTTCGGGATCGCTGACCTGCAATTGCACCAGCGGCTCCACCAGCGCCCGCAGGCTGCGCCCCAGCGTGACCAGGGCCGTGCGCCAGCTCTGGGCGTCCAGTCCCTGCGGCGTCACGCCCTGCCAGGACAGACGTCCGCCCACAGGGGGCTTGCCTGCGGCCAGGCGCAGCTCGCGCAGTGCCTGCTCCACACGCGCCGAGAGCATCATCCAGTCGGCCATGCCGCGTGCCAGTTCCTGGCCGGCGCGCAGCACATCGCGGGCATAGCCCGTCAATTGCTGGCCCGACAGGCTCAGGCCAGCGAACTGCACGCCGGTGTCGTTGAGCTGGTGGGCCTCGTCCACCACCACCACGCCCGCGCTGGGCAGCAGTTGGGCCACACCCGAATCGCGCACGTCGAGGTCGGCAAACATCAGATGGTGGTTGATGACCACCACGTCGGCGTCCAGCGCGGTGCGGCGGGCCACGTTGACATGGCAGTCCTGCCAATGCGGGCAGTCCGAGCCCAGGCAGTTGTCGCGCGTGGAAGTGACCAGGGGCAGCGCGGGCGAGCGCTCGTCCAGCGCGGGCAGCTCGCCCAGGTCACCTGTGCGCGTGGTGCGCGCCCAGCGCTCGACCAGGGCCACGCTGCGCAGCACCTGCGGGTCCTGCGGCGCCGTGCGGCCCTGGCGCACGCGCTCCAGCCGCTCCAGGCACAGGTAGGCGCTGCGCCCCTTGAGGCGCGCCATGCGCAGCGGCATGCCCAGGGCGGCCACCAGACGCGGCAGATCCCGTGCGAACAATTGATCCTGCAGCGCACGCGTGGCCGTGGACACCAGCACGCGCTGGCCGCTGAGCAGGGCCGGCACCAGATAGGCATAGGTCTTGCCCACGCCCGTGCCGGCCTCCACGACCAGGGTCTGGCGCTCTTCGATGGCCTGGGCCACGGCCAGGGCCATGCGGGTCTGGCCTTCACGCGGCAGGAACTGCGCCTCGGCGCGCGACAGCAGGCCTTGCGGGGCGAAGGCCGCCTGCACGGCGGCGGTCAGGGAATGCACAGGACAGGTCCGGTTGTTGAAAAAGACAGCGCCACGGGAGCCGGGCGAGCCGGCACCGGGGGCAGCGCTCCGATAATATGCGCCATGCCACTGGTGTGCCCATCCGCCGCCCCAAGAGCCCACCAAACCAGAGACCATGCAGCCAGCGTACCGACTCCAAGCCGCCACAGGCATCCATCGCGGTGACAGGCAATACCAGCAAGACCAGGTGATGCTCATGGCCCACCCGTATGTCCACGGCTGCCTGCTGGGCGTTCTGGCCGACGGCATGGGCGGGCGCAGCGGCGGGCGCAAGGCCTCCGACCAGGTCATGCTCACGGCGCGCCAGCTGTTCGAGCGCTTCGAGCCGGGCAAGGAGGACTGCACAGCGCTGCTGGAGAGCATCGTGCGCGAGTCGCACACGGTGATCCGTCTGACCGCCATTTCGGCCGAGCAGGAGCCGCACAGCACCATCGCTGCCTTCGTCCTGCTGCCCCAGGGCCGCTGCCACTGGGTGCATTCGGGCGATTCGCGCATCTACCACTACCAGGACGCGACCATGGTCCACCGCACCAAGGACCATTCCTATGTGCAGTCGCTGGTGGACCGGGGAGAGCTCACCGAATTCGAGGCCCATGTGCACCCCAAGTCCAACATCCTGCTGGGCTGCCTGGGCACCGAGGCCGAACCGCCCATGAGCCACCACGTGATCGAGCGCGTGTATCCGGGCACCACCCTCATGGCCTGCAGCGATGGCGTCTGGCACTACTACACGGCCGAGGAACTGGGCACCGTGCTCAACGCGCTCACCCCGCGCGAGGCCACGGAGTTCCTCATCGACAAGGCCCGCGTGCGCGCCCAGGGCGGGGGCGACAACCTGTCCTTGGTGGTGCTCAAGCTCGAGGCGCTGGAGTCGGCCCAGACGGCTTGAACCGGGGTTGGAGCATCCAGGCCCTCACGCCAGCCCCCACCCGGTTGGCCTGTTGGCGCGTGGCAGAGAAAAAAAGGATCAGGGAGCAGGCGGCGCCGGCAGCGGCGCAGCCTGGGGACCGCGCTCGCGGGCCGCTTCGGCGGCACGGGCCTTGCGCTCGGCCGCTTCCTTCTGCTTGGCTTCGAACTGCGCACGCGATGCCGCGCGCCGCTCCTGCTCCTGGGCGGACTGGCGCTGCTCCATCTGGGCCTGCCGTTCGCGCTGGTGGCTGGCCTGCTGGGCGGCGCGCTGCTGCGCCTCCTGGGCGCGCTGCGCGCGCAGGGCCTGGGTATCGCGCTGCACGGCCGGCGGCCGTTCCTTGGCCTCCATGGTGGAGGCTGCCTTCTGCGCCTTCTTGGCCTCGATGTCTTCCAGGCGCTGGACGGCGCGCTCCTTGCGCTCCTCGTCGTTGATCTGAAGCTCGCGTTCGCGCAGCGGACGATCCTGCTCACGGGCCTCTTCGCGCGCCTGCTTGAGGCAGTCTTCCACGGCAAAGCGCTGGTAGCACTCGGACTCCAGGGCCGTGCGCCGGCGCTCGATGACGGCGCGCTGGGCTGCGATGTCGGCACGCGCGGCCTTGCGTTCGGCCTGGGCCTGCCTGGCCGCCTGGCCAGGCTCCCGCGCGGCATCGGCCGCCACGGCCGGGCCCGCCAAGGCCAGGCAGGCCAGCGCGGCGCCCAAAGGAACGGGCAGTTTCTTCACAAGGGCAAAAGCAGAGGTGGGCAGTTTCAGCATGTACAGGTCCGGCAAACGACGCCAGGCGCGGCCACCTGCCTCAGGTCAGGCTGGTATCCACCACGCGGCGCTCCAGCGCCAGGAATTCCTTGGACTGCATCTCGTTCAGGCGCGAGACGGTGCGGGGGAACTCATGGGCCAGCGGGCCCTCAGTGTAAAGCTGCTCGGGCGGCACGGCGGCCGAGATGACCAGCTTGACCCTGCGGTCGTACAGCACGTCCACCAGCCAGGTGAAGCGCCGCGCGGGCGACGCCATGTTGACCGGCATATAGGGCACGTCGGACAGCAGCACGGTGTGGAACTGGCTTGCGATCTCCAGGTAGTCGTTCTGCGAGCGCGGGCCGCCGCACAGCTCGCGGAAGTCGAACCAGACCACGCCACCGGCGCGGCGGCGCGCACGGATCTCGCGCGCCTCGATGTGCAGCACCGGGTCCTCGTCCTTGACCTCGGCCAGCTTGTCGAAGGTCTCGGTCATGGCCGCATCGGCCTCGGCACCCAGCGGCGTGTGGTAGAGCCTGGCGTTTTCCAGCGTGCGGCGGCGGTAGTCCGTGCCGTTGTCCACGTTGACGACTTCCATGCGCTCGTTGAGCAGGTCGATGGCCGGCAGGATGCGGTCGCGGTGCAGGCCGCCCGGGTACAGCTCGTCGGGCTTGAAGTTGGAGGTGGTGACAAAGCCCACGCCGTTGGCGAACAGCGACACCAGCAGCCGGTGCAGGATCATCGCGTCCGTGATGTCGGCCACGTGGAATTCATCGAAGCAGATCAGCTTGTACTTCTTGGAGATGCGCGCACCCAGCACGTCCAGCGGGTTCTGGGTGCCCTGCAGCACGGCGAGTTCACGGTGGACCTCGCGCATGAATTCATGGAAATGCAGGCGCACCTTGCGCCTGAGCGGCACGGCGTTGAAGAAGCAATCCATGAGAAAGCTCTTGCCGCGCCCCACCCCGCCGTACATGTAGACGCCACGGGGGATCTCGGGATGGTTGATGAGCTTCTTGAAGGCGTTGGAGCGGCGCTGGCGGTAGACCGTCCAGTCGTCGGCACAGCGCTGCAGCGCCTCGACGGCGCGCAGTTGCGCAGGATCACTGTGAAAGCCCTTGGCTACCAGTTCGGCCTCGTAGGCCTCTCGCACTGAAACGCTCATGCAGCATCAACCATTTGCTATGTATTCAGAAGCTGAAAGCGCTTGCAGAGCAAGCGCTTTCAGGTCTCGGATTGGCTAGATGGCTAGCCTGGCACTCAGAAGTTCAGAGTACGCTTGTCGACTGCCAGGGCAGCCTCCTTGGTGGCTTCGGACAGCGAGGGGTGGGCATGGCAGATGCGGGCGATGTCTTCGCTCGATGCCTTGAACTCCATGGCAACCACGGCTTCGGAGATCAGTTCCGAGACCATGGGGCCGACCATGTGCACGCCCAGGATCTCGTCGGTTTCGGCATCGGCCAGGAACTTGACCATGCCCGTGGTGTCGCCCAGGGCGCGCGCACGGCCGTTGGCCAGGAAGGGGAAGGTGCCGGCCTTGTACTTGACGCCCTGCTCCTTCAGCTGCTGCTCGGTGCGGCCCACCCAGGCGATTTCGGGGCTGGTGTAGATCACCCAGGGAATGGTGCCGAAGTTCACATGGCCATGCTGGCCGGCGATGCGCTCGGCCACGGCCACGGCCTCTTCCTCGGCCTTGTGCGCCAGCATCGGGCCGCGCACCACGTCGCCCACGGCCCAGACGCCGGGCAGGCTGGTCTTGCAGTCGTCATCGACCACGATGCAGCCGCGCTCGTCCAGGGCCAGGCCCACCGCCTCGGCATTGAGGCCGGCGGTGTTGGCCGTGCGGCCAATGGAGATGATGAGCTTGTCAACCTCCAGCGCCTGGGCTTCACCCTTGGCGTTGGTGTAGGCGATGGACACGCCCTTCTTGCCGGACTTGACTTCGCCGATCTTCACGCCCAGCTCGATCTTCAGGCCCTGCTTGTCGAAGGCCTTCTTGGCTTCCTTGGCGATCTGCTCGTCCACGGCGGGCAGGAACTTGTCCATGCCTTCGAGCACGATGACTTCCGTGCCCAGGCGGCGCCAGACCGAGCCCATTTCCAGGCCGATCACGCCGGCGCCGATCAGGGCCAGCTTCTTGGGGGCCTTGCCCAGGCGCAGGGCGCCGTCGTTGGACAGGATGTTCTCTTCATCGAAGGGCACGCCGGGCAGAGCGCGGGCGTTGGAGCCGGTGGCCACCACGATCTGCTTGCCCGTCAGCACTTCCTCTTCCTTGCCGGCGACCTTGATCTCGTAGCCGCCTTCGACGGCCTTGACGAAGGAACCACGGCCGTGGAAGAACGTGACCTTGTTCTTCTTGAACAGGTACAGGATGCCGTCGTTGTTCTGCTTCACGACCGCATCCTTGCGGGCGATCATCTTGGCCACGTCCATCTCGACCTTGCCGGTGGAGATGCCATGGTCGGCAAAGTGCAGGTTGGCGTGCTCGAAGTGCTCGGACGACTGCAGCAGGGCCTTGGAGGGAATGCAGCCCACGTTGGTGCAGGTGCCGCCCGGAGCGGCGCCGCCGGCGGCGTTCTTCCACTCGTCGATACAGGCCACGTTGAAGCCCAGTTGCGCGGCACGGATGGCGGCGATGTAGCCGCCAGGGCCCGCGCCGATGACGATGACGTCGAATTGCTTGCTCATTTCAGGAATCTCTTGTCTGTGATGCATGAAAAAACCCACCGCAGGGCGCGCGGCCAAGGGTGGGTTTTCGTCGTGTCGAACCCTGTGGAATTACAGGTCGAACAGCAGGCGCGAAGGATCTTCCAGCGCGTCCTTCATGGCCACCAGGCCCAGCACGGCTTCGCGGCCGTCGATGATGCGGTGGTCATAGGACATGGCCAGATAGTTCATCGGGCGCACCACGACCTGGCCGTTCTCGACCATGGCACGGTCCTTGGTGGCGTGCACGCCCAGGATGGCCGACTGGGGCGGGTTGATGATGGGGGTGGACATCATCGAGCCGAAGGTGCCGCCATTGGAGATGGAGAAGGTGCCGCCGGTCATTTCTTCAATGCCCAGCTTGCCTTCGGCAGCCTTCTTGCCGAATTCGGCAATCTTCTTTTCGATGTCGGCGAAGCTCATCTGGTCTGCATTGCGCAGGATGGGCACCACCAGGCCACGGGGCGAACCCACGGCGATACCGATGTCGAAGTAGCCGTGGTAGACGATGTCGTTGCCGTCCACGGATGCGTTGAGCACCGGGTACTTCTTCAGGGCGTGCACGGCCGCCTTGACGAAGAAGGACATGAAGCCCAGCTTGGTGCCGTGTTCCTTGGTGAAGGCGTCCTGGAACTTCTTGCGCAGATCCATCACCGGGGCCATGTTCACTTCATTGAACGTGGTCAGGATGGCGTTGGTGGACTGCGACTGCAGCAGACGCTCGGCCACGCGGGCACGCAGGCGGCTCATGGGCACGCGCTGCTCGGGACGGCCGCTGAGGTCTTCCTTGGCGGACGGAGCCGACACCTGGGGCAGCGCCTTGGTGGGCACGCCGGTGGGAATGACGGCAGCGGTGGACTGCACGCCGCCCTTGATGGCGGCCAGCGCGTCACCCTTGGTCACGCGGCCATCCTTGCCGGAGCCAGCCACGCCGGCGGCCGACAGGTTGTTTTCGGCCAGCAGCTTGGCAGCGGCGGGCATGGCGACATCACCCTTGCTGCCACCGGTGGCGGCCGCGGCTGCGGGCGCTGCAGCGGGAGCGGCTGCAGCGGCGGGGGCGGCTGCAGGAGCGGCAGCGGCCACACCGGCCACGCCTTCGGTGTCGATCTTGGCGATCAGCTGCTCGGCCACCACGGTGGCGCCGTCACCTTGCACGATCTCGGCCAGCACGCCAGCGGCGGGCGCGGGCACTTCGAGCACGACCTTGTCGGTTTCGATCTCGATGAGGATCTCATCGACTGCAACCGCTTCGCCGGCCTTCTTCTTCCAGGTCAGCATGGTGGCCTCAGCGATGGACTCGGACAGCTGGGGAACTTTGACTTCAACGATAGCCATTTGTGATTCTTTCCAAAAGTGTTCTGTACTGATACGTAGCGGGTGGGGGCTGCCTTACTTGTTCAGGACAAAACCCTTGAGCTTGGAGAACGCGCCTTCCACCAGGGCCTTTTGCTGCTCCTGGTGCAGGTGGGCGTATCCCACGGCGGGCGATGCCGAGGCAGCGCGGCCGGAGTAGCCCAGCTTCTGGCCATCGAGCATGTTCTCGTGGATGTAGTGCTGCACGAAGAACCAGGCGCCCTGGTTCTGCGGCTCGTCCTGGCACCAGACGATGTCGGTGGCGTTGCCGAACTTCTTCAGTTCAGCGGCGAAAGCCTTGTGCGGGAAGGGGTACAGCTGCTCGACGCGGATGATGGCGACGTCCTTGCTTTCCTTCTCGGTGCGCTTCTTGACCAGGTCGTAGTAGACCTTGCCGGAGCATGCGATCACGCGCTTGACCTTGGCCGCGTTCTTCACGACGGCTTCGTCCTGCTCAGGGATCACGGTCTGGAAACCGCCGCTGGTGAACTCGGACAGCGGCGAGGTGGCGTCCTTGTTGCGCAGCAGCGACTTGGGGGTCATGATGACCAGCGGCTTGCGCAGCGGGCGCACCATCTGGCGGCGCAGCACGTGGAAGATCTGGCTGGCCGTGGTCGGCTGCACGATCTGCATGTTGGCGTCGGCGGCCAGCTGCATGAAGCGCTCCAGGCGGGCCGAGCTGTGCTCGGGGCCCTGGCCTTCGTAGCCGTGCGGCAGCATCAGCGTCAGGCCGTTGATGCGGCCCCACTTGACTTCACCGGAGGCGATGAACTGGTCGATCACGACCTGGGCGCCGTTGGCGAAGTCGCCGAACTGGGCTTCCCAGATCACCAGGGTGTTGGGGTCGTTCGACGCATAGCCGTACTCGAAGCCCAGCACGGCTTCTTCGGACAGGATGGAGTCGATGACGGTGAACGGAGCCTGGCTGTCGGCCACGTTCTGCAGCGGGATGTAGGTGCCTTCGCTCCACTTCTCGCGCTTTTGGTCATGGATGACCGAGTGGCGGTGCGTGAAGGTGCCGCGGCCGCAGTCCTCGCCCGACAGGCGCACGGGGTAGCCCGATGCGACCAGCGATGCGAAGGCCATGTGCTCGCCCATGCCCCAGTCCACGTTGACTTCGCCGCGGCCCATGGCTGCGCGGTCGTCATAGACCTTCTTGACCAGCGCGTGCGGCGTCACGGTCTCGGGGATGGTGGTGATGCGTTCGGCCAGGCGCTTCCATTCCGTCAGCGGGATGGCGGTGTCGCCGGCGTCCGTCCAGGTCTTGCCCAGGAACGGGCTCCAGTCCACGGCGTACTTGCTCTTGAAGTTGGTCAGCACCGGGTCCACGGTGTGGCGGCCTTCGTCCATGGCGGCGCGGTAGGCCTTGGCCATGTCGTCGCCCAGCGATTCGCCCAGGCCCTGTGCGGCCAGCTTGTCGGCGTACAGCTTGCGGGTGCCGGGGTGGGCGCCGATCTTCTTGTACATCAGCGGCTGGGTCAGCGCGGGGGTGTCCTGCTCGTTGTGGCCCAGCTTACGGAAGCAGACGATGTCCACGACCACGTCCTTGGAGAATTCCATGCGGAACTCCAGGGCCAGCTGCACGGCCAGCGCCACGGCTTCCGGATCATCGCCGTTGACGTGCAGCACGGGCGACTCAATCATCTTGACGATGTCGGTGCAGTACAGCGTGGAGCGGGTGTCGCGCGGATCGGAGGTGGTGAAGCCGATCTGGTTGTTGATGATGATGTGCACCGTGCCGCCCGTGGTGTAGCCACGGGTCTGGGCCAGCGCCAGGGTTTCCTGGTTCACGCCCTGGCCGGCGAAGGCTGCATCGCCGTGCACCAGCACGGGCAGCACCTGCTTGCCGTGCGGGTCGTCGCGGCGGTCCATGCGCGAGCGCACCGAACCTTCGACCACGGGGTTGACGATTTCCAGGTGCGAGGGGTTGAAGGCCAGCGACAGGTGGACGGGGCCGCCTGCGGTGGACACGTCGGAGCTGAAGCCCTGGTGGTACTTCACGTCACCGGCGGGCAGGTCCTCGGGGGCAGTGTGGTCGAACTCGGCGAACAGGTCCTTGGGCATCTTGCCCAGGGTGTTGACCAGCACGTTCAGGCGGCCGCGGTGGGCCATGCCGATCACGACTTCCTGCACGCCCTTCTGGCCGGCAGCGTTGATCAGCTCGTCCATGGCGACGATGAAGCTCTCGCCACCTTCCAGCGAGAAGCGCTTTTGGCCGACGTACTTGGTGTGCAGGTAGCGTTCCAGGCCTTCGGCAGCCGTCAGGCGGTCGAGGATGCGCTTTTTCCGGCTGGCATCAAAGCTGGGCTTGGTACGGCTGGTTTCCAGCTTTTGCTGCCACCAGCGCTTTTGCGTCTGGTCCGTGGCATACATGTACTCGGAGCCGATGGTGCCGCAGTAGGTTTCGCGCAGAGCGTTCATCAGCTCGCGCAGGGACATGCTTTCCTTGCCGAAGAAGGTGTTGCTCGTGTTGAACACCGTTTCCTGGTCGGCATCGGTGAAGCCGTAGAACGACGGCTCCAGCTCGGGAATTTCGGGGCGCTCGGTGCGCTTGAGGGGGTCCAGATCGGCCCAGCGTGCGCCGACATTGCGGTAGGCGGCGATCAGTTGCTGGACGGCGGTGCGCTTGCGGCCCAGCTCGGAGTCGGCGCCGGAGGCCACGACCACCTTGGTGCCGCCTTGCTTGGCGCGCTCGGCGAAAGCGTTGATGACGGGCTGGTGCGGAACGTCCTTGGCGTCGGTGCCATCGACTGCGGGCACATGTTGCAGTGCATCAAAGTACTCGCGCCAGGAATCCGGCACGCTACCGGGATTGGCCAGGTAGTTTTCGTACATTTCTTCGACGTAGGGGGCATTGCCGCCGAAGAGGTAGGTATTGCCTTGGTAGGCTTGGTAGACCGACGTCTGATCGCTCATATTGCGCTGACCTCAGCCTCCCTGAGGGAGGCATTAGCTGGTTTGTGGAACCTTCCGCGACACGGCTGTACCGATTGGCGGATGCGACTGTGGCTGGGGAAGGGCCTGGTTGCGACCGCCATTGTGCCACCGTTCAAACATCGCAGCAGGGCAGTTACCAAGTGATTACCTGAACTCTCCGGGAGTTCCCGCAGTCGCGTACATTGGCGCATCTTCCGAACGGACCGCCAGATGAACCTGCTGCCCCTACACAAACGCACTTTCATGCTGCTGCTGATTGCGGCAACCATAGGCTTCGGTGCCGTGCTCTGGGAGTTCATGGGGGCCATCTTCTGGGGCGTCGCCCTGGCCATCCTGTTTTCGCCGCTGCACCGGCGCCTGCTGGCGCGCATGCCACGGCGCACCAACCTTGCCGCCCTGTCCACCCTGCTGCTGTGCCTGGTGGTGGCCATCCTGCCGCTGGCGCTGATAGGCGCCTCGCTGGTGCGCGAGGCCTCGTTGATCTATGAGCGCGTCAACAGCGGCAACCTGGATGCAGGCACCTATGTGCAACAGATCATGGACGCCCTACCCTCCTGGGTCACACCCTGGCTGGAGCGGTTGCACCTGGGTTCGCTGGCCGAGCTGCAGGACAAGCTGTCCAGCATCGCCATGCAGGCCTCCAAGCTGGCCGCCACCAAGGCGCTGGGCATAGGCCAGAACACCTTCGGGTTTCTGGTCGGCTTCTGCGTGATGCTGTACCTGCTGTTCTTCCTGCTGCGTGACGGCCGCGACCTGACACAGCGCATCCGCATGGCCATCCCGCTGCAGTCCGACCACAAGGCCGAGCTATCGAGCAAGTTCACCACCGTGATCCGCGCCACCGTCAAAGGCAACCTGGCCGTGGCGGCCGCCCAGGGCGCGCTGGGCGGGCTGATCTTCTGGATTCTGGGCATCCAGGGGCCCGTGCTGTGGGGCGTGGTGATGGCCTTCCTGTCGCTGCTGCCCGCCGTGGGCGCCGGCCTGATCTGGGCACCGGTGGCCATCTACTTCCTGGCCACCGGTGACATGGGCAAGGGCCTGATCCTGATCGCCTACGGCGTGCTGGTGATCGGACTGGTGGACAACGTGCTGCGCCCGCTGCTGGTGGGCAAGGACACCAAGATGCCCGACTACATCGTGCTGATCTCGACACTGGGCGGCATGGCTCTCTTCGGACTGACGGGTTTTGTGATAGGACCCGTGATCGCGGCGCTGTTCATGGCAATCTGGGACATGTTCACGCGCATGCAGCTGCAGGATGAGGAAAGGCGCCGCCAAATGGCCCAAACGGTGAACCCATCGGTGAACAAGACGGGTTTGGCGCATGCTGAATATCAGACGTCGGATGATCTGGGCCTCAAGCATGCCCCGCGCGATCCGGGCCCGCCGGCACGCTGATCCACCCCGGCCTCCGCTCCCGGGGGAGGCCAAAAACCCCATTCGGCAATTCAATCGACGCAAATGGTTCGCATTCACCCAATAGACTGGATTGATCGACGCCATTCAGCCAGCCAATGAATACCGGATTGATATAAAACAAAATATCCGAAGCCCTCAAACCAGATAATCAATTCAACTGATGAATCAGCCGGACACCGGGCCGGCAAGCCCCGCGCAGCAAGGCGCAGCGGGGAGGCCGCGCATGAATGCCGCACAGGCCGACTCGGGATTAAGGGTTATTTCCCGGATTGTTTTCGGGGTGCACTCGTAGAATTTGCTTACAAGCGTCAATTTCTATTAGAAGGTACCCCACATGGTCCAATTCTCCAGACGCCAGTTCATGAAAGTGACTGGTTCGACTCTGGCCGGATCCAGCCTGGCGTTGATGGGCTTCTCGCCCACGGCCGCCCTGGCTGAAGTGCGCCAGTTCAAGCTGGCCGCCACCACGGTCACCCGCCAGACCTGCACCTACTGTTCGGTAGGCTGCGGCATCCTGATGTATTCGCTGAGCGATGGCGTCAAGAACGCCAAGCTGTCGGTGATCCACGTCGAGGGAGATCCCGACCACCCCGTCAACCGCGGAACGCTGTGCCCCAAGGGCGCATCGCTGCTGGACTTCGTCCACAGCCCGCACCGCCTGAAGTATCCCGAGTACCGCGCGCCCGGCTCCACCGAGTGGAAGCGCATGTCCTGGGATGAGGCGCTGACCCGCATCACCAAGCTGCTCAAGGACGACCGCGACGCGAACTTCGTCGAGCAAAACGACAAGGGCCAGACGGTGAACCGCTGGCTGACCACCGGCATGCTGGCCGCCTCGGCCTCCAGCAACGAAGCCGGCTACGTCACACACAAGGTGGCCCGTTCCTGGGGCCTGCTCGCACTCGATAACCAAGCACGTGTCTGACACGGCCCGACGGTGGCAGGTCTTGCCCCGACGTTTGGCCGTGGAGCGATGACGAACCATTGGGTCGACATCAAGAACGCGGACGTTATCCTGATCATGGGCGGCAATGCCGCTGAAGCACATCCCTGCGGTTTCAAGTGGGTGACCGAAGCGAAGGAGCACAACGGTGCGCACTTCATGGTGGTCGATCCGCGCTTCAACCGCTCCGCCTCCGTGGCCGATTTCTACGCCCCCATCCGGTCGGGCTCGGACATCGTGTTCCTGGGTGGCGTGATCAACTATCTGCTGACGAACGACAAGATCCATCACGAGTACGTGAGGAACTACACCGACTTCTCGTACATCGTGAAGGAGGAGTTTGCGTTCGACGAGGGCATCTTCTCGGGCTACGACCCGCAGACCCGCAAGTACGACAAGTCCAGCTGGGACTATGAACTCGACGCCGACGGCTACGTGAAGGTGGACGCCAGCCTGCAGCATCCGCGCTGCGTGTACCAATGGCTCAAGCGCCACTACGCCAGCTATACGCCCGAGAAGGTGGAGAGCGCCTGCGGCACGCCCAAGGAAAAATTCCTGCATGTGTGCGAGAAGCTGGCCTCGACGGCAGTGCCGGGCCGCGCCGCAACCATCCTGTACGCACTGGGCTGGACACAGCACACCACGGGTGCGCAGATCCTGCGCACGGGCGCCATGGTGCAGCTTCTGCTGGGCAACATCGGCGTGGCCGGCGGCGGCATGAATGCGCTGCGCGGACACTCCAACATCCAGGGCCTGACGGACCTGGGGATTCTGTCGGCTTCGCTGCCAGGCTATCTGACGCTGCCCAACGAAGGCGAGCAGGACTACCAGAAGTACATCGACGCGCGCACGCCCAAGGCCATGCGCCCGGGCCAGATGAACTACTGGTCGAACACGCCCAAGTTCCACGTGAGCCTGATGAAGGCCTGGTGGGGACCGGCGGCCACGGCCGAGAACAACTGGGCCTTCAACTACCTGCCCAAGCTGGACAAGCAGTACGACATGCTGCAGGTGTTCGACATGATGGCGCAGGGCAAGATCAACGGCTACATCGCCCAGGGCTTCAACCCGCTGGCGGCTCTTGCGAACAGCAACAATGTGCGCGAAGGCCTCAAGAAGCTGAAGTTCCTGGTGATCATGGACCCGCTGGTCACCGAAACGTCGGAGTTCTGGAAGAACCACGGCGAGTTCAACGACGTGGATTCGGCATCCATCCAGACCGAGGTGTTCCGCCTGCCCACGACCTGCTTTGCCGAGGAAGACGGCGCCGTCGTCAGTTCCTCGCGCGTGCTGCAGTGGCACTGGAAGGCGGCCGAGCCCCCGGGCGAAGCCAAGACCGACATCGCCATCATGTCGGCCCTGCACCTGCGCCTGAAGCAGGCCTACGAGAAGGACGGCGGCAAGTTCCCCGAGCCGATCACCAAGCTGTGGTGGCCGTATGCCCATGCCGATCATCCGACTTCGGAAGAGATCGCCAAGGAGTACAACGGCCGCGCGCTGGTGGACCTGTTCGACCCCAAGGACCCGACCAAGCTCATCCGCAAGGCAGGCGAGCAGCTCGCCGGCTTCGGCGAGATGCGCGACGACGGCACGACGATGGGCGGCTGCTGGATCTGGGCTGGCTGCTGGACCTCGTCCGGCAACCAGATGGCCCGACGCGACAACAGCGACCCTACGGGCATAGGCAATACGCTGAACTGGGCCTGGGCCTGGCCGGCCAACCGCCGCGTGCTCTACAACCGTGCCTCGTGCGACCGCAACGGCCAGCCGTTCAATCCCCAGCGCACGCTGATCCGCTGGAACGGCAAGGCCTGGGGCGGCGCCGACGTGCCCGACATGGGTCCGACCATGCCGCCGGAGACCACCGATCCGTTCATCATGAACCCCGAGGGCGTGGCGCGCTTCTTCGCCCGCAAGGGCATGAACGAGGGACCGTTCCCCACCCACTACGAGGCCTTCGACAACCCGCTGGGATACAACCCCATGTATCCCGACAACAAGCTGGCTGTCATCAACCCGGCCGCCCGCATCTTCGACTCCGCCAAGGATTCGGCAGGCTCGCCCAGCGAGTTCCCGCATGTGGGCACGACGTACCGCCTGACCGAGCACTTCCACTATTGGACCAAGCACGTTCAGTTGAACAACATCGTTCAGCCCGAGCAGTTCGTGGAAATCGGCGAGGCGCTGGCCAAGGAACTGGGCATCGAGACGGGCCAGCATGTGAAGGTCAGCTCCAAGCGCGGCTTCGTCAAGGCCGCCGCAGTGGTGACCAAGCGCATCAAGCCCATGAAGATCGATGGCAAGACCATCCACCACGTGGGCGTGCCCATTCACTGGGGCTTCTCGTCGACGGGCCGCAAGGGCTACATGGCCAACAACCTGACGGCATCGGTGGGCGATGGCAACAGCCTTACCCCGGAATCCAAGACCTTCCTCGTGAAGGTGGAAAAGGTTTAAGGAGCAGCTGATGTCATCAACCATGTCTCTCGATATCAAGCGTCGCTCGGCCACGACGACGCCTGCTCCCAGTGCGCGCGAAACGCACAGCGGCGAGGTGGCCAAGCTCATCGATGTCTCCAAGTGCATCGGGTGCAAGGCCTGCCAGACCGCCTGCATGGAGTGGAACGACCTGCGCGACGAAATCGGCACCTGCGCGGCCGGCGTCTATGACAACCCGACCGATCTGACCGATCAGTCGTGGACCGTCATGCGCTTTACCGAGTACGAGAACGAAGCGACCGGCAACCTGGAGTGGCTGATCCGCAAGGACGGCTGCATGCACTGCGAGGACCCGGGCTGCCTGAAGGCCTGCCCCTCGCCGGGCGCCATCGTGCAGTACAGCAACGGCATCGTGGACTTCCAGCAGGACCAGTGCGTGGGCTGCGGCTACTGCGTCACGGGCTGCCCGTTCAACATTCCGCGCATCTCCAAGAAGGACCACAAGGCCTACAAGTGCACGCTGTGCTCGGACCGCGTGGCCGTCGGCCGGGAGCCTGCCTGTGTCAAGACCTGCCCCACCGGCGCCATCATGTTCGGCACCAAGGAGGCGATGAAGGACCAGGCCGAGCACCGCATCGGCGACCTCAAGCGGCGCGGCTATGCCGAGGCGGGCCTGTATGACCCGCAGGGCGTGGGCGGCACCCATGTGATGTACGTGCTGCATCACGCGGACAAGCCTTCGCTGTACAAGGGCCTGCCCGACGACCCGAAGATCAGCCCCATGGTGTCCCTGTGGAAGGGCGTGGCCAAGCCGCTGGCCATGGCCGCGCTGGGCGCAGCTGCCGTCGGCAGCCTGTTCCACTACATCACCAAGGGCCCGAACGACGTGTCCAAGGAACTGGAAGACGAAATGGACCGCAAGGACCAGGAAGCCGCTGAAAAGGAGGCCCGCCGATGAAACGCAACCCACGTGACCTGGTGCGCTACAACGCATCGGAGCGTGCCAACCACTGGGTGGTCGGCATCTGCTTCATCCTGCTGGCGCTGTCGGGCCTGGCGTTCTTCCACCCGGCCTTCTTCCCGCTCACGCAGCTGTTCGGCGGCGGGCCGTGGACACGCATCCTGCACCCCTACATCGGGGTGGTGATGGCGCTGTTCTTCATCATCATGGCGCTGCGCTTCTGGCGCCTGAACGTGGTGGAGCCGCGCGACATCGAGTGGCTCAAGAACGTCAACAAGATGATCGACGGCGACGACCACGACATGCCCGAGCAGGGCAAGTACAACGGCGGCCAGAAGCTGCTGTTCTGGGGCCTGGTCATCGGCATGCTGGCGATCACCGTGACCGGCGCGCTCATGTGGCGCGCCTGGTGGACGCTGCCCGTCAACGTGGTGCGCGCCGCCTCGGTGGTGCACGCCATCGCGGGCGTGTGGATGATCGGCCTGATCATCATGCACGTGTACGCGGCCATCTGGACCCGGGGCACCATCCGCGCCATGCTGTACGGCACGGTGACACGGGCCTGGGCCAAGCAGCACCACCGGGGGTGGTATCGCAAGATGACCGGTGATAATGACTGACACCCCCTGAGCGGCTTACGCCGCCTCCCCCTCTCTACTCGCTGCGCGAGGGAGGGGGACGGCACCCTCGGTGCGGGACGGCCCTTCCTCGGTGCCCCTCGCCTTGGGCCGCGCCAGTTTTCACAGACATGGCGTCATACTAGGCATCAGCCTGAGCACCCAGCCGCCCAGCGATCCGGGCGGCTGTTTTTTTGGGATTCATTCCAATGCAACGCATTCTTCAACCCGGCGATATCGAGTCGCTGGACCACACCAGTTTTCCGCGCGTGCTGCTGCCGCAGTTGCCGGGGCTGTTCGTCGAGCGGGCGGCGCGGCTGCGGCAGCTGGCCGAGGGCAATCCGATTGCCGACTACCTGCGGTTCGTGGCGCAGATCGTGGACGCGCAGGGCAAGGCGGCCGGGCAGCTGATGCTGGCCGAGCCCGATGCGGCGCTGATCGCGCGGGCGCAGGAGCATTCCATGCCGCTGCTGCCTGCCGCCGACCATATCGATGCCGCCTGGCATGGCGTGCTGGACCGCATGCTCGATGCCCTGTCGGGCGCCGACGGCCTGCCAGCGCCGCTGCAGCCGCTGCTGCAGGAGCTGCGCGCGCTGGACACAGCCGGGCGTGACGAGATCGCGCAGCGGCTGCTGCAAAAGGAAGTGGCGGCCCGCCACGTGGGCATGGCGCCCTTTGTGATGGCTGCGCTGCAGGTGGTGTTTGCCACGCGCGCCAGCGGCCTGAACGCACGCGACGTGCCTTATACCGATCCCGCCTCGATCTGTCCCGTCTGCGCCAGCGAGCCCGTGGCCAGCGTGTTGCGCATTGGCGGCAAGGCCGCAGGCCATCGCTACCTGCACTGCGGCACCTGCTGCACGGAGTGGCACATGGTGCGCGTCAAGTGCTCCCACTGCGAGTCGACCAAGGGCGTCGAGTACCAGGGCATCGATGGCGCCGGCGATACCGTGCTGGCCGAGACCTGCGAGGAATGCGGCAGCTACCGCAAGGTGGTCAACCAGGAAAAGGACCCGATGGCCGAGCCCCTGGCCGACGACCTGGCCTCGCTGATGCTGGACCTGCTGATGGGCGAGGAGACGCGCTTTCAGCGCGCCAGCGCCAATCCCCTGCTCTACGTGGCCTTTGCCGAGGAGCAGGACGAGGCCGGCGACGCGCTGATCGACCCCGCCATGCCTGCTGCCTGACCCTTTCGCACACCATGACCGATACCGCCGCCACCTCTGCCGCTTCCTCCACCCCGTCCGCGCTGCGCCTGCCTGCCGTGGACAAGGTGCTGCTGAGCGCCGACATGCTCGCGCTGCGCGAGCGCCACGGCCTCGATGCCTGCACCCAGGCCGTGCGCGAGACACTGGCACAGATGCGGGCCGATGCGCAGGAGCGGCTGCGGTCCGGCGAGCCCGATGCAGGCGCGCCCGGCATCACTGAGGTAATCCAGGCGGCCGGCCTTCGCCTGGCGCGGCGCTTTGCACCCCGTCTGCGCACGGTCTTCAACCTCACGGGCACGGTGCTGCACACCAACCTGGGCCGCGCCCTGCTGCCGCAGGAGGCCGTGGACGCCGTGGTGGCCGCCATGACGGCGCCGGCCAACCTGGAGTACGACCTGGAGGACGGCGGCCGTGGCGACCGCGACGACCTGATCGAATCCCTGGTCTGCGAACTCACGGGCGCCGAGGCCTGCACCGTGGTCAACAACAACGCCGCCGCCGTGCTGCTGACCCTGGCCACGCTGGCGGCCGGGCGCGAGGTCATCGTCTCGCGCGGCGAGCTGGTGGAGATCGGCGGAGCCTTCCGCATCCCCGACGTGATGACGCGCGCGGGCGCCACCCTGGTCGAGGTGGGCACCACCAACCGTACCCATGCGCGCGACTACGAAGGCGCTGTCGGCGAACACACCGGCCTGCTCATGAAGGTGCATTGCAGCAACTACGCCATCACCGGCTTCACCAAGGCCGTGAGCGACGCCGAGGTGGCATCCATTGCCCACGCGCACGGCCTGCAGATGGTGGTGGACCTGGGCAGCGGCACCCTGGTCGATCTGCGCGAATGGGGCCTGCCCTACGAGGTCACGGTGCGCGAGACTATCGAGTCGGGCGCCGACATCGTCACCTTCAGTGGCGACAAGCTGCTGGGCGGTCCGCAGGCCGGCCTGATCGTGGGCCGCAAGGACCTGATCGCCCGCATCAAGAAACACCCGCTCAAGCGCGCGCTGCGCGTGAGCAAGCTCACCCTGGCCGCGCTGGAGCCCACGCTGCGCCTGTACCTGCACCCAGAAAAGCTGGCCGAGCGCCTGACCACGCTGCGCCTGTTCACGCGCCCCCAGGCCGACATGCAGGCCCGCGCGCAGGCGCTGCAGCCGCTGGTGCAGCAGGCGCTGGGCAGCCGCTATGTGGTGGAAACCGCCGAGATGAACAGTCAGATCGGCAGCGGCGCCCTGCCCGTGGAGAACCTGCCCAGCTGGGGCCTGCGACTGCATCCGGCCGACGGTCGCCAGGCCGGCCGCCAGCTCACCCGGCTTGAAGCGGGCCTGCGCGGCCTGCCCCGCCCCGTCATCGGCCGGCTGCATGACGACGCGCTGTGGCTGGACCTGCGCTGCCTGGAGGCAGCTGACGAGCCGGCCTTCACCGAACAGCTGCCGCTGCTGCACATCGCCTGAGGACGAACGCATGATCATTGGCACCGCCGGCCACATCGACCACGGCAAGACCACCCTGGTGCGCGCGCTCACGGGCGTGGACACCGACCGCCTCAAGGAAGAGAAGGCGCGCGGCATCTCCATCGAGCTGGGCTATGCCTACACGCCGCTGCCCAATGGCGAGGTACTGGGCATCATCGACGTGCCCGGCCACGAAAAATTCGTGCACACCATGGCCGCAGGCGCCGTGGGCATAGACCACGCCCTGCTGGTGGTGGCGGCCGACGACGGCGTCATGCCGCAGACGCGCGAGCACCTGGACATCCTGCAGCTGCTGGGCGTGCGCGAAGCCACCGTGGCCCTGACCAAGGCCGACCGCGCCACGCCCGAGCGCCTGCAGCAGGTGCGTGCCGAGATCGAGTCCCTGCTGGCGCCCACGGCGCTGGCCGGCGCCCCGGTCTTTCCCACCGCCGCCGCCCAGCCCGGTGACGCGGGCGTGGCGCAGCTGCGCGAGCACCTCATGGCGCGTGCCCAGTCCATTCCCGCGCGGGCCAGCGACGGACTGTTCCGCCTGGCCGTGGACCGCAGCTTCACGCTGCCGGGCCAGGGCACCGTGGTCACAGGCACCGTGTTCGGCGGGCAGGTGAAAGTCGGCGACACGCTGGTGCACTCGGCCTCGGGCACCGAGGTGCGCGTGCGCAGCCTGCATGCCCAGAACCAGGCCAGCGAACAGGGCCTGGCCGGACAGCGCTGCGCGCTCAACCTGTCGGGCATTGCCAAGGAAGCCATCACGCGCGGCGACTGGATCGCCGACGCACGGCTGCTGCAGGCCAGCGACCGGATCGACGTGCGCCTGCAACTGCTGGCCGATGCGCCATCACTGGCCCAATGGACGCCTGTGCATGTGCACATCGGCACCGCGCGCTGCACGGCCCACGTGGCCCTGCTGCAGGACCAGCCGCTGGGCCCGGGCGAACAGGCCATCGTCCAACTGGTGCTGGACATGCACGTACATGCCCAACCCGGCGACCGGCTCATCGTGCGCAATGCCCAGGCCAGCCGCACGATTGCGGGCGGCAGCGTCATCGACCCCTTTGCTCCCGCACGCAAGCGCCGCAGCCCCGAGCGCACGGCCTATCTGCAGGCGCTGGAATCGCTGATTGCCACCGGGGACGCCAGCGCGCTGGTGCAAGGCGCGGCGCACGGCATTGCCACGTCGCAGCTCATGCGCCTGACGGGCCGCGCATCCATGGCCACGGACAACGTCGGGCACCGGCTGCACCGACTTCCACTGGCCGAGGGCGACACGCTGTTGCTGGGTGACGCACGCTGGACGCAGCTGCGCGGCCAGGTGCTGGACAGCATGGCGCGCTTTCACGAAAAAAACCCCGACGAGCCCGGCGTGAACGCGGCACGCCTGCGCCGCATGGCACTGTCCGGCCTGGTCCATGCAGGACATGACGCGCTGTGGAAAGGCCTGCTGCAAACGCTGCTGCAGGATGGCAGCCTGGCCTCCAGCGGCGCCTGGCTGCACCTGCCCGGCCACAGCGTGCAGCTGTCGGACAGCGAAACACAGATCGCCCAGAAACTGCTGCCGGCCATCGAAGCCGGCCGCTACGACCCGCCCTGGGTGCGCGACCTGGCACGCGACAACGCCATCGGCGAGGAAACCGTGCGCCAGCTGCTGCGCAAACTCGCGCGCCAGGGACTGCTGTTTCAGGTGACCAAGGACCTGTTCTACTCCGCCGCCCGCACGGACGAACTCGCCGCCCTGGTGCGCGAACTGGCCGCCGCCACCCCCAACGGCGAAATCCAGGCCCACGCCTTTCGCGATGCCACAGGCCTGGGCCGCAAGCGCGCCATCCAGATCCTCGAATTCTTCGACCGCATCGGCTACACCCGCCGCCTGCGCGACGCCCACCTGCTGCGCCCCGATGTGCAGTGGACCACTGGCGCCACAGCAAGAATTTGAGGCAAGGGGCCGCTACAATGGCCAGCTTTGCTTCGCCACGGCGCCAGCAACCGGCGCGGCCCAGGGCGAGAGACACCGAGCAAGGGCCGCCCCGCAGCAAGGGTGTCGTCCCCCTCCCCCGCGAAGCGGGTAGAGAGGCGCCGTGCAACGGGGGGAAGCGGCGTAAGCCGCTCAGGGGGAGCTTCAATCCAGAAGGAAAGCATACGCACCCGGTGGTGCGCCCGGGCTTCAAACCCGGTCAGGGGCGTCAGCCGCTCCTGGGTAGGTTCGACTCCTGCTGCTTTCCGCCAATCCCCCGACTCTGATTCCAGCCAGGTTACGGCTATTGCAAGGGCACGACGATGGCCACGCGGCGGTTCTCCGCCGCATCGCTGGGCACCACGGGCATGGCGCGGCCCAGGCCCTTGACCTCGATATCCTGGCGCGCCAGGCCGGCTTCGGCCAGCACATCGGCCACGGCCTCTGCGCGGCGCAGCGACAGGCGCATGTTGTAGGCATCGCTGCCGCGATCGTCCGTATGGCCTTCCACGCGCAGCCGCTCTATGCCCACGCCCTTGAGCGCCCGCCCCAGTTCCAGCACCTTGGTGCGCGCCTGGGCGCCGACTTCGGCCGAGTCAAAGCCGAACAGCAGCTTGCCCGACATCTGCAGCTCCCAGCCCTGCTCCGCCTGTGCAAAGCCCTGGCTGCGCAGCACTTGCTGCTGCTGCTCGGTCAGGCCCTGCGGCGTAGGCGGCGCCTCGGGCGCCGCCTTGCAGCCCGCCAGCGCAAGGGCCAGCACAGCGGCCGCACCTGCACCGCACATCCGGGTCCAGCTCCGTCGTTTCAACATGTCATCCTCCTGTGACTCGTTCGGCCTGGCGCATGGCCTTGGCCTGGTACATGGCCTGGTCGGCATGGCGCATCAGCGTCTCCATGCTCTGGCCATGCTTGGGAAAAAGGGCCACGCCCGCACTGACCGAAGGCTGCAGCACCACGCCTTCGCTGACCACCAAAGGCTCATGCATGGCGGCCTCTATCTTGTCCCGCACCATCTGCGCATCGCCGCCTCCGCCCACGGGATAGAGCAGGATGGCGAACTCATCGCCACCCAGCCGCGCGACCAGATCGCTCTCGCGCACCTGCGAGCGCAGTCTTGCGCCTACGGCCTTGAGCAGCACATCGCCCACAGCATGGCCGTACGCGTCGTTGACCTGCTTGAAGCGGTCGTTGTCCAGAAACAGCACGGCCAGCTTCTGCCCGGTTTCGGCCGCATTGTCCAGCGCCTGCTGCAGGCGCTGCTCGAAATGCAGGCGGTTGGCCAGCCCCGTGAGGCTGTCTCGCGAAGCCTGGCGCTCCAGGGCCGAATTTTGCTGCTGCAGCCGCTCGTGGCGTGTCTGCAGCTCGGCCAGCAGGGCATTGAAGTTGTCTCCCAACTCGCGCAGTTCGGCAATGCGCGCCAGCGGCACGCGCTGGTCCATGGACCGGTCATGGCGCACGGCGTGCGCCACGCGCGCCAACTGCTGCAGCGGTTCGGCAATGTCGCGCAGCATGCGGCGCGATTGGCGCAGCCCCACATAGCCGCTCACGCCGACGCACAGCACCAGCACGATGAAGCCTGCGCCCAGAAAGCGGACCAGGCCCACGCCATCGCTGGACAGCTGCACGCTCCCGACCAGGCGGCCATCCTGGCGCACATCGGCCTCGGCGCGCGGCAGGCCTATGCCTATGGCCAGCAGTTCACCCACGCTGGACAGCGCCGAGCCGCCATGGCCCGACCACTGCACGAACGGGCGCTGCTCGGCATCGAAAACCTCGGCATGGGCCACGCCTTCGCCGCGCAGCAATTGGTCCAGCACGCGGGCAGCCTCGTCACGGTCACCGAAGACCAGCGATGCCTCGACCGTATAGGCCAGCGAACGTGCCACCAGATGCAGGTTGTTGGACAGGTAAAGACGCAGGGTGGCCACGCCGACGATGAGCAGCAGCGCGCCCGCCAGCGCAATGGCCACCGCCGCCATGCGCATGTGCGCGCGGCGGATCACGTTGCGCAGGGAGGCGCTGCCGGACAGGAACAACTTCATGGCAACGTCCTGTGGCGCGCAAGCTGCAGCACCTTGGGATTGACGCGCAGGCCGCTGCGTGCCACGGAGTCGAGGCTGACCTCGAAGCCCGCGCCCTCGCCACGGCGGCGCAGGCAGAACATGGCGCCGATGCGGCACAGCTCGCCCCGCTCGCTGATGGTCAGCAGCGGCCGTCCGGCCAGTTGCTCCATGAGCTTGCGCCAGGCCGCTTCATCGAGCTGGCCGGCATAGATGCCTTCGCATTCGGCCAGGATGCGCGCATCGGAAAGCACGACGCGCCGGACTTCCAGCCGCTGGCTGCCCACGGTCTGCGGGGCACCATTGAGCAGATCATCGGCGTATTCGGTGGAGCCGACCACGCACAGCCGCAGCACCGCGCTTTCCGTGGGCCAGCGCGTGTAGCCCAGGATGCCTAAGACTGTGCGTGTCACGCCCAGCTCATGCTCGTCGGCCGATGGTTCGGCATGCGCCTGCCCCACCAGCCCTACCCAACCCGTTTGCAGCGCCAGCAGGCACACGGCCACCCAGGCCCAGGCTGGCGGCAGGCCCTTGATCCTGCCACCCATGCACCACCTGCGGGATGGGAGAAGTGAGCGCTGCGAGCGCTGTGAGCGATTTATGCGAACAGCCAACCAAGGCTCCTTGAACGGGAAATCCATGCATTGCACCACGACGGCGCATCGAAGCATTTTTTCACATATCGCCCGCCTCGGAGCACCCGGAGTGTCGCGCTGGGTCATCATCCTTTCTTAGTCGCTGCGGCACATCAAGGCGCCGCGGCAGGCAGGCGGTAGTGATAGGCGTAGAGCGGATGAAAGCCCAGGCTTTCATACAGCCCGCGCGCCACCCGGTTGGGAGCCCGCACCTGCAGCTCGGCCCATTGCGCCCCCTGCGTCCGTCCCCAGTGCAGCAGGCCGCACACCAGCGCACGGCCCAGCCCCCGCCCGCGCATTGCAGGTGCGATGACGATGTCATACAGGCCCACGCAGCCGCGCTCCAGCACGGCCAGACCGAACCCGGCCACCTCGCCCCCGACGCGCAGCGTGGCAAAGGCGGCGGGCCAGGCAATGGACTGCAGCATGTGGTGATGCGCCTGCCTGTGACGGGGCGGCACGGCGCCGGCCTCGGCAAAGCCTTGCAGCCAGGCCGCACCGGGCCGGGCATCCATGGCGAGGGTCCAGCCTTTTTCGTCCGCCGGCTGCGCCATGTCCGCCAAGGCTGCGCGCATCACGAGCGAAGGATCGGCCAGCAGGTAGCCGGCCTGCGCCAGCTGGGCATCGGCCTCGGGGCTGGCCAGGGGCGAGAGGCGGAAGACGGGCGGCAGGCCCTGGCGTTGGTAGAAGGCTTCGATCTGCGCCAACAAGGCGCCAAGGCGGGCGCCGGGCTGATGGGCATTGGCCGAGTTGGCCCGCTTGGTATGGCCCTGCGCGGCGCGCAGCAGCCAGTCCCCGCAGAGCACGGTGCGCTGGGCTGGCCAGGCGTTGAAGCCGCGCTGCTCCACGCCGACCACCGTCTCGGGATCGCAGTCCACGGATGCGCGGTCATGAGCGAAAGACTTGGACATGCCCGCTTGTACCATGGCCGCACGCCGTGCCCGCCCATAATATGCCGCGCCGCCGCGCCGCCGCGCCGCCGCGCTGGCGGCAGGCACTCTTTTCCACTACTGCGATCGCCCCCGTTCGCCGGATTGCTCCATGACCACAGACACCTCCCAAGCTCCCCGACTCACCTCGCTGTCCCATGGCGGCGGCTGCGGCTGCAAGATCGCGCCGGGCCTGCTGGCGGAGCTGATCGGCAAGAGCGCGCTGCCCAAGCAGTTCTTCCCGGACCTGCTGGTGGGCACGGAGACCGCTGACGACGCCGCCGTCTACCGCATCAACGACGAGCAGGCCATCGTGGCGACCACGGATTTCTTCATGCCCATCGTGGACGATCCGTATGACTTCGGCCGCATCGCCGCAACGAATGCGCTGTCCGACATCTACGCCATGGGCGGCCAGCCGCTGATGGCCCTGGCCATCGTGGGCATGCCCATCAATGTGCTGCCGCACGACACCATTGCCAAGATCCTGGAAGGCGGCGAGTCGGTCTGCCGCGATGCCGGCATTCCGCTGGCCGGCGGCCACTCCATCGACTCGGTCGAGCCCATCTACGGCCTGGTGGGCATCGGCATCGTCAACCCGCGCCAGATGAAACGCAACGCCGACGCCAAGGCCGGCGATGTGCTGATCCTGGGCAAGCCGCTGGGCGTAGGCATTCTGTCGGCCGCGCTCAAGAAGAACCTACTGGACGAAGCCGGCTACCGCGCCATGGTGGAGGCAACCACCTTGCTCAACCGCCCCGGCACGGCGCTGGGCAAGATGGACGGCGTGCACGCGCTGACCGATGTGACGGGCTTCGGCCTGCTGGGCCACGGCCTGGAACTGGCACGCGGCGCGGGCCTGACGGCGCGCATCGACAGCCGCAGCCTGCCCGTGCTTCCCACGGTGCAGGGCTTTGCCGAGCAGGGCGTCATTACGGGCGCCTCGGGCCGCAACTGGGCCTCATATGGCACGCAGGTGGTGCTGGGCGCCGGCATCACCGATGCCCAGCGCGCGCTGCTGACCGATCCGCAGACCTCGGGCGGCCTGCTCGTATCGTGCACGCCCGATGTGGCGGACCAGGTGCTTGCGCTGTTTGCCGAACAGGGCTTTGGCGATGCAGCCATCGTGGGCCGCATGGAAGCGGGCCAGGCCCGCGTCGTGGTGGATTGAGCCAGGCAACCAGTCAAGCGAAACGGGGGCCTGGGCCCCCGTTTGCATTGCATGCCGGATGCAGCCCCTTCAGGCGGGCACTGCATCACGCCGGACAGCGGATGTCACTCGCTCACGGTCTGCGTCTTGTAGGCCGGGCTGGCCTGGATGGCGCTGTCGGTGAACGGCAGCTTGAGCCACTGGCGCGCACCGTAGGCCTTGGTGTAGTCCGCATAGTGGGCCGAGGCAGGATCGTCGGACAGCGAGAAGGTCAGGAAGGTATGGGCCTCCACTCCGGCCGCCGGGAAGCTCACCACCTGCATGTAGCTGTTGCCGTGCGGCTGCCCGTCCATGCTGTAGCCGCCCTGCTCTATCTTGTTTTCCGAGCAGGTGATGGTGAAGTAGCCCACCTCGCCGCATCCGCCATACAGCGCCGTCTTCTCTCCGCCACGCTGCGAGAACAGCACGGTGCCACGCGCCGCATCCATGGCAAAGCCGCTGGCCTGCACGGCCTTCACTGCTTCGGCGAACGCCTTTTGCAGCGCCGCCTTGGCCGTGGGCTTGATGCCGCGCGGCGTGTTGACGGGGTCGGCCGCATCGAAGGGCGCAGCATACAGGTCGGCCGATTTGATCTGGCTGGCCACGCGCTTCCAGAACTCGTCCCAGACATGGGAGCCCCTGGATGCCGCCGTGCCCGTGCCGTCCCAGGCCTGCAGCGCCGTGCAGGCAGCCGATACGTCCACCGTTTCACCCGCCGAGGACACGGGGCCTGGACAGACCTGGGCCAATGCCTCGTCCTTGAAACGCGCGCTGTACACACGGCTGTCCAGCACCATCTGGCGAACGATGTCGCTGGTGGCCATCTTGCCCGGATAGCCGTCCGTGCCCGCCAGCCGCTGCAGCGCCATGGTGTGGCCCAGGCGCGTGCGCAGGCTCTGGGCAGAAGAGGTGGAGCCGAAGATGGCCGGATAGCCGGTCAGCGGTGCCGAGGCATTGGACAGCCAGTAGCTGTCGTTCATGTTGCCCACGTAGTCGCCACGCAGCAGGCTGGGCATGCGTGCCGGGCCGATGGCGCCGGCCTGCACCGAATCCGCATCCGAGCCCCAGTCGCACTGGCTGCTGCCGCCGGCCAGCACCGGCACCTGGGGCAGCGCCGCGTTGATGGCTGCCGAGGCCGGCGTGGCGCAGGCCTGCAGCTGCGCGGGCGGCACGTTGGGCACGGCGCCTATGTCGGCATACCAGACCTGGGCGTTGCCGCGTCCCGCAGCGACGGTGTTGACCCAGGGAATGGCCGACTCCTCCTTCTGGATGCGGATGAACTCGTCCAGCGACTTGGCCTGGTTCCAGCGCAGCCAGTTGCGGAAAGTGCGGTAGTTGTAGGCGTTGATGTCGCGGATGGCGAACACGCTCTGCGTGGTCCAGCCCAGCGCCGGGTCCATGGCGCCGAGGTTGACCACCGGGCCGTGAACGGTCTTGTACAGCGTGCGCGTGACCTGGTCCTGCCCGCCGGAGGCATTGCGCACGCTCACCGTGATCCTGCTGGCCTGCATGGCCTCGGTCTTGCCGTCGCGCACATAGCGGGTCGGATCATTGGGGGCCAGCTGGTACATGAACAGGCCGAAGCGCCGCGCCGTGGACACGGTGTGGCTCCAGGCCACGTCGTTGTTGAAGCCGATCAGCACCATCGGGATACCCAGGAAGCTGGCGCCACTGACGTCGATCTCGCCCGGAATCGTGAGCTGCGATTGGTAGAAGCGGTCCGGCCCCTTCCAGTACCAGTGCGGATTGCCGAACAGCACGCTGCTGCCGCCCGTGGCCTGCTGGCCGAAGCCGTACATGTTGCTGCCTATGCCCGTGGTGCCGCCCACCTGCAACGATGGCGCCACCACCTGGCCCGGCTTGAGCGCGGCCAGCTGCGTCGCGGCCGACCGGACCTTCGCCGGCTTGGCCGAGGCCGTTGCCGCCGCAGCCGCTGCAGGCGGCACGGCATTGGCGATCTGGGCCACGAAATTGCTGTAGCCGCCGGCAAGATTGGCCGTATACATGCGCCGCCAGATGTCCTGGGCCGTGATGGCCTGCACCCAAGGCTGGCCCGCGCAGGCCGCATTGGTCTTGGCACCGGCCGGGGTCTCGCGCACCACGCGGTTGTAGCCTGCCACGAAGCCATCGACCAGTTGCTTGAGCTTGTCGGGCTGGGCCTGGATCATGGCGGCCACGGCGTCATCGGAGACGACATGGCGGAAGAAGAAGTCCGAATCGATGTTGCGCGGCCGGTCGATGGTGCTGTCATAGACGGCCTGGGCATCGCCGCCGAAGTGGCGCGAACGCTCCCCGCGGTAGGTCAGGAAGGAGTCGGCCATGGTGCACAGGTTGTCCTGCGCCTGGGCATAGCCCGCACCGTAGCCCAGGCCCGTCCAGTCCTTGGCCTTGATGTGCGGAATGCCCATCTCCGTGCGGCGGATCTCTGCGCTGTACTTGCTGCCGGAGCCGTCTCCCGAACCGCCGCAGGCCGCCAATGCGGCCAGGGCTATCAATGACAAGGGTTTCCATCCACTGCGAAGCGCTGGGTGCATGCTTTGTCTCCTGGTGTTATGCGTACACAAAGGCCCCGGTCTGCCACGGGGCCCGCATCAGCATAGGAGCGAGGCAAGGCACTGCCTACCCGGCAGTTTCACTAGGAAATGTCTGATGCCCGACAGTCGATGCGGACAGCCACCCGGCTCTCCATCGGCCGGCACGGGCAGAAGACTCAGGCGGCAGATTCAGCCAGCTGGCTCAGCGCCGCCGTCATGCGCCGGTCGATCTTGCGGCTGAGCACCACCGAGGTATAGGTCTGCTGTATGCCGTCGATCAGGCCTATGCGGTCCAGCAGCGCGTCGAGCTTTTCGTTGCTCTCGCAGCGCACGAACACCATGTAGTCGTACTGGCCGCTGACGGCGGAGACCTCCTCGACCTCGGTGAAACGGTTGAGTGCCTGCATTACTGAAGTGGCCGTCTTGGGCTGCACGCGAATGCCGCAGTACGCGCGCACCGCAGACTGCTCCACGCGCGCACCCAGGCGAACGCCGTATCCGGCGATCACGCCTTCCTGCTCCAGCCGGGCAATGCGGGCCACCACCGTCGTGCGCGCCAGATTCATCTGCCGGGCCAGATGCGCGGTGGAAGCCCGCGCATTGGTCTGCAGCAGGCGCAGCAGTTGGCGGTCGGTTTCATCAAGACGGTATTCCATGCAGCTCCCTGGACGTCAACGGCAAGAGCCTATGGCGGCGGCTCGGACGTGTTCAACATTTCGGCAGAGATATCCACCAATCCGGCAATTCTATGCGCTGCAAATCGTCGCTTTCATCAACAAGATCCTCGTTTCATCCGAAACCGCCGCATCTGGAATGCATCCCCATCCCGCATCGCCCAGCAGCGACGGCACATGGGCACCACCAGGCAAGAGTAATGGCTATCAGAAACAAAAGTAACTAATTACAAATCCCCCGACACACCCCGATGCTCCGCCGCTGCATATCACCCGGCTGGGACCTCGCATAAATACTTAGCATGCATCCCATCCTTCCTTTGGCGACGCTGCCCCGCGGGCAGGGCTGCCTGCCTGCGGCCGTACTGGCCGGGCTCGACGGAACACGGCAAACCGCTTGGGAAGGCGCAGCACGCATGATGGATCAGTACTTGCAAATACATGCATTTCCGCTAGATTGGCCCCGCAGGCGTAAATTTTGTGAACTCAAGTTACCCCGCATCCGTCGGTTTCCGACGCAGGGCCTGCCCGCAGTTACGCGGCTTGCCGCAGCACGCCAAAGGAGGGTTTTCCGATTTCCCGCTGCCCGCCGGACCGCTCGTTCCCCATGACAAGGGCATGCCCGGCATGCCCGACGAACGCGCGCAGTGTCCGGTGCCTCCATTCAGTCTCCACAGGGGAGACATATGTCATATCGCGCCGTATCTGGAGATCCGTGGATTTCACAAGCTGCAACGCCCTGGCGGGACAGCTTTGTGCTGGGCGGGGTGCTGTTTCTGTGCTCGGCCGTGGCGCTGGGCCTGCGCTCTCCGGGGCATCTGTCATCTCTGTGGCTGTCCAACGCCCTGCTCCTGGGCTGGATGCTGCGCAGCCCCGCCTACAGCCATAGGCATTGCTGGACGGCGGCCGCCGTGGCCATGGCGTTGGCCGAATGGTTGTCGGGCAGCCCGCTTGACCAGACCCTGTGGCTGACTTTCGCCGATCTGGCAGCCGTGGCCTGCGGCTGGGTGATGATGCGGCGCCTGCCGCTGCGGGTGCGGCAGATGCGCTCCCCCTCATCGGTGCTGCACCTGGTGATGTGCAGCCTGCTTGTGAGCGTGGTCGGCGCCGTGCTGGGCTCGGTGGGCATGCACCAGTTGATGCATTGGCCCTGGCAGCCCATGATGGCCATGTGGTTCAGCAGCGAGCTGATGCACATGACCCTGTTGCTGCCCGTTCTGTTGAGCTTTCCCGCAAGCCTGGAGCCGCTGTCCTGGCGTGGCCAGCCGTTCAGGCAGACCGTGCAGGCCCTGCTGCCGCTGTTGGCCCTGGTGATCTCCGAGGCCATTGCCATCTACCTGGGCGGGCCGGGCGCGCTGTCCCTGAGCATGCCGGCCATGCTGCTGTGTGCCATGCGCTACCGGCTGTTCGTGGTCGCCCTGCTCAACCTCGCCAGCTGTGCCATCAAGCTGGCCACATTTTCAGATGTACTGCTCAACTCGCCCAGTTCCGAACTGGAGACCACGTTCTCGTTCCGCCTGGGCCTGGCCATGCTGTCCATAGGCCCGCTGGCCGTGGCCTGCACGCTCATGGCCTTCAAGGACATGCTCAGCAAACTGCGCCATGCAGTGAACCACGATGCGCTGACCGGCCTGCTGGCACGCACCAGCTTTCTGGAGCGCGCTCAGCGCACGCTGGAGCGCCTGCAGCGCGAGCACCAGTCGGGCGCCATGCTGATGCTGGACCTGGACCACTTCAAGCACACCAACGACCGCCACGGCCATGCCGCTGGCGACCGGGTGCTGCAGGAAGTCTCGGCCCGCCTGTCGCAGGCGCTGCGCCCGCATGAACTCATAGGCCGCCTGGGCGGCGAGGAATTCGCCGTGCTGCTGCCTGGCGCCGACTGCGCCACGGCCAGCACCGTGGCCCAGCGGCTGTGCGAAGCCACGCGCGAAATCCGCATCGAGACAAGCGATGGCGCAACCATCTGCCCCACGCTGAGCATTGGCATCGCCTGCACGAACATGGCCCAGCCTCCGCTGGGTTTGAGCGCCTTGCTGCGCACGGCCGACACGGCGCTGTACCAGGCCAAGGCCAGCGGCCGGGACCGGTATTTCGTGGCGGGCGAGCGGCCGGACGAGGCCGGTACACCGGCCTTTGCCTGCGAGCATTCCGGGGGCGCCAAGGCGGCCTGACACCAGGCGCCGCCTCGGCGTTTTGCCCGCGCTCAGCGCAGGCGGCGGGCGCCGTTTCCTTCGTCGAGCTTGAAGCCCGCCACGGCCTGGGCCAGCTGCACGGCCTGTTGCTGCAGCGATTGCGCAGCCGCCGTGACCTCTTCCACCAGGGCGGCGTTCTGCTGCGTGACCTGGTCCATCTGTCCAATGGCGCTACCCACCTCGGCAATGCCACGGCTTTGCTCCTGGCTGGCGTTGCTGATCTCGGCCACCAGCGTGCTGAGCTTGCGCACGCCGTCCACGGCCTGGTCGATGGTGGTGCCCGCATTGCGCACCAGCCGGCTGCCCGTGTCGATCTGGCCCACGGAATCGTCGATCAGCGCCTTGATCTCCCGCGCCGCCGTGGCGCTGCGCTGGGCCAGCGTGCGCACCTCGCTGGCCACCACCGCAAAGCCACGGCCCTGCTCGCCGGCACGGGCCGCTTCGACGGCAGCATTGAGCGCGAGGATGTTGGTCTGGAAGGCGATGGAGTCGATCACGCCGATGATGCTTTCGATCTTGCGTGCCGACGCCTCGATGCCACCCATGGTCTGCACCACCTGGCCCACGGCCTCACCGCCCTGCGTGGCGATCTGCGAGGCGCTGGTGGCCAGCTCGCTGGCCTGGCGGGCATTGGCCGCGTTTTGCTGCACGGTTGCCGTGATCTGCTCCATGGCGGCTGCCGTCTGCTCCAGCGAGCTGGCCTGCTGCTCGGTGCGTGACGACAGGTCCTGGTTGCCGCCCGCGATCTCGGCCGACGCCATGCGCACCGATTCCGACGATTCGCGAATGCGCAGCAGCACCGTGGCGATCTTGTCCACGAACTGATTGAAGGACTGGCCGATCTGCGCCAGTTCGTCCCGGCCTGCCGCCGTGAGGCGGCGGGTCAGATCGCCCTCGCCGGAAGCAATGTCCTGCAAGGCATCGCGCGCCACGGCCAGGCGCATGAGCATCCGGCGCAGCACCACGGTCAACAGTACGGCCGTACCCAGCACGGAAAGCGCGGTGATGAAGGCGGCCACCTGCAGCAGCGCGCTTACGGAATGCGTGGCCTGTGCGCGGTCGATCACCACGGCCAGCGTCCAGGGCGTGCCCTCCACCTTGGCGGCATAGACCATCTGCGGCTCTCCATCGAGCACCAGGTCGGCACGTCCGCCCTGCTCGGCCAGGCGCTTGATCAGGGCCGCATCGAGCTCCGGTGCAATCGCCGAAGCGGGCTTGAGCGCCAGCTCGGGCCTGGCGTAGGCCAGCAGACGGCCTTCGCCGTCCATCAGAAAGGCGAAGCTCTTTTCCTGGGGGCGTATGGCCGCCACTTTCCTGGACATGGCCGCCAGCCGCACATCGGTGCCGACGACGGCCGTGATCGCGCCCGAGGCCCCGACCGGATCGACAAAGCTGATCGTCAGCTCACCCGTGCTGGCGTCCACGTAGGCCGGCGTGACGCCCGGACGGCCTTCCCGCACGGCCTGCTTGAACCAGTCGCGCTGGGTGCCGTCGTAGTTCTCCGGCATGGGATGGGTGAACACGGCACGCTTGTCCGCATGCACGAAGTAGGCGTCATCGAAGCCGCCGGCCTGCTGGCCTGCCAGCAGGAAAGGAATCGGGTCAGGCTGTTGCACCGCCGTTTTCAGCGAGCCGGTGATGCGCTGCTTGTCCTGGACCCAGTCGGTCAATGCGGCTGCATGGGCCTGCGTGAGCTGGCCGATGTTTTCGTCGATGCCGGACAGCGTGCTGCCGCGCGCCGTCCAGAAGGTGGCCATGGACAGCGCGAACAGCGCGGCCACTGTGATTGCCACGCAGATGAGGATCAGGCGGGCACGAAGTGTTTGAAACATGATGCGTAGTAAAGGCAAAAACGAGGGCTGTGGATGCCCACCGAGCCTATCCGAGACACACCGGCCGCCAGAGCTCAAAGAGTGCGTACTTGCCCTTGCAATTGCACGCTTCCTGGCTGCAGGTGATCCGCTGCCCCCTTCGAGCAAGCAGCGCTTTGCTCGCAACGCCACCGGGGCCTGAGTCGTCAGGTTTTTGCAAGTTATCGTCACTTCCTGGACGGATGCATGCTATAGTGTCAATTTGTAACACAGACATTTCCCGCCCTGCAGGCGGGATCTTTTTGTCGCAAACGCCAGGGCCTTGCACCAGGGTCCTGCCGTTTGCGCCGCGCACCCTGTGTTTTTCCCTCCCTCATATTTTTGGGGTGCACCATGCGGCCTTTTCTTGCCCTTCCTGGACTGCCATGGATCCATGAAGGCCCCTGACCAGGATCGGCAGGGAGCAGGATACAAAATGTTTCATCTTGATGCAAAGATGCCGATAAGCAGGCAGACCTGTCATTCAAGGGGAGAGAAACATGAAGCGATGCATCATCAAAGTGGCCGGCGCCTGCTACACGGCCCTGTTTCCCAGCACCTGCGCAGCGGTGGCAGATGCGATGACCCGGTTTCCATACGCCACAAAAATCAGCGTCAGACTCGCCTAGACTCAGGCAACATGGGAACCTGTTCTCAAACAGGCTCTCTGACAATACGCCTGTCGTCATCCGGGTGTTGCGCGGCAGTGTAGGCTCACTTTGCCAAAAGCTCTCCCGGATTCCTTTATATTGGCAGATCAACATTCATTGATATACATGACCACAGACTACAAGACACTGCTGCAGCAGAAAGCCCAGCTCGAAGCCCAGATCGCCGAAGTGCTCAAGACCGAAAAGTCCGGAGCCATTGCCCAGGTGCGCACCATCATCGACCAATACGGATTGACCGAGGCCGATGTCTTTCCCTCGTCCAAAGCCAAGACTGGCGCTGGTTTCCGCGTGGTCGGCGTTCCCAAGTACCGCGATCCCGCCACCGGTGCGACCTGGACCGGCCGCGGCAAGCAGCCCCGCTGGATTGAAGGCAGGGACCGCACTCCCTTCGCCATATGAGATGCGGCCTGCCACGCCTTCCGGCAGCCACGAAGCTGCGACAGAGCCCGCCAAGTGCGGGCTTTTTGTTGCCAGAAGCAAGGGGTTAACCCTATTGCCCAGAAGTTACAAATTCTTCAATGTAGTGCCGATGTGTGAGCCGAGAGGTGCCTGCATGTTTCGGTACCCAAGCAATCACAACAAGGGAAACAGCAGGTATCGCACAGGGAACTGTCCTACACCTGCACTCTCCAAAATCATGATGCCCACGTCATTGCAGCACCCGCAAGCCATGGGCATCCCGTCACGCAACGGCAAGGCCCCAACGGCCACTGGAGCAATCCGCCACCACCACGAACCATTTTCCAGCCGAGCCAGGGAGACTATCTCCTCCCTCCCCTCTCACTGACTTACCCTGGCAGGCCCGCAAGGGCCACGGCTTTTCTCTGCAACAGGACCGCCCACGGCGGTCCTTTTTTTTCTGCACGCGCTATCGCAGGGCTGGCACAGCGTTGCCAACCTTGAACACGGCCACCATGCCCGACAGGCGCTGCGCCTGGTCGCTCAGTGCGGCCGCTGCCGCTGCGGACTCCTCCACCAGGGCAGCGTTTTGCTGCGTCATCTGGTCCAGCTGGCTGACGGCCTGGTTGACCTGGCCAATGCCGTCGCGCTGCTCGGTGGAAGACGCCGTGATCTCGCCAATCATGTCCGAGACCTTGCGCACGCTGCCCACGATGTCATCCATCACCTGGCCGGCCTGGGCGACCTGGGCAGAGCCTTCCTGCGCGGCATCGACCGAGGTGCTGATCAGCCCCTTGATCTCCTTGGCAGCCTCTGCGCTGCGATGGGCCAGGGCCCGCACCTCGCCAGCCACGACAGCGAAGCCACGGCCCTGCTCACCCGCGCGGGCCGCTTCCACGGCGGCATTGAGCGCGAGGATGTTGGTCTGGAAAGCAATGGAGTCGATCACGCCGATGATGTCGGAGATGCGGCGTGCGCTGTCGCTGATGCGGTCCATGCTGGCCACCACATGGCCCACCACGGCGCCCCCGCGCTCGGCCGCCTGGGCGGCGCTGCCGGCCAGGTGATTGGCCTGGCGCGCGGTGTCGGCGGCCTGGCCCACGGTCGCGGTCAGTTGCTCCATGCTGGCGGCCGTTTCCTCCAGGTTCGACGCCGTCTGCTCGGTGCGCGAAGACAGGTTGTGATTCCCGGCGGCAATCTCGGTGGATGCAGTGGAGATCGAGTGCACGCTGTCACGCACCTCCGTCACCAGGCCACGCAGCCGTGCCGCCATGCCCGAGACCGAGCGCAGCAGATGACCGAATTCGTCCTTGCGGCTGTCCTCGGCCGACACGGTAAGGTCGCCCTGCGCAATGGCATCGGTCAGTTGCACGGCTCGCTCGAGCGGACGCGTGATGGCACGCGTCAGCACGAAAGCCAGCGCCAGTCCGGCCAGGAGCACCACGCCCTGGACAATCCAGGCCAGCACACTGGCCTGTTGGCGCGCGGCCTGGGCCTGCTCCATGGCCGCATCGCGCTGGCTGCGCTGCAGCTGCACGAAGACTTCCAGCGAGTCCACATAGCGGCCGATGGCACCCAGGTACTGTTGCTGGACGAACTCGCGGAACGCCGCGGCATCGCCCGTCAACTTGATCTCGCGGGCCCGCTTGTTCAGCGCCAGCACCTCGGCACGGATGCTGGCGATGCGCTCCAGCGCAGCCTTGTCGGCCTCGCTGGCACCCTTGACGATCTCGGCCTGCAGCTTGGTGATCAGGCCAGAGCCCTCCTTGACCCGGCCGTCGAGCAGGCGAGTCAATTCCTCATCGGTGGAGGCATTGCTGGCCAGCACCCGCTCGCCCGTGGTTTCCGTTGCGCCCTTCCATTGAATGGCCAGACCGATGCGGTTCTCATATTCGGACAGCGTCTGCATGCCCTGGTCCATGGCGCGGGCCGCCGCAAACTGTGCCCACAGCGATACCGCAAGCATCATCGCCAACAAGCCGCCCAGCGTGCCCCAAAGCTTGGCGGACACGCTCCATTGATCAAATTTCATTCGTAGAACTCTCGTCGGAAAAACTGAACAGAGGAAAGGTGAAACAACAGGCCACGCGCACTAGCGCCGGCCGTCTTCCGGTGAAAAGCCCCGCCATATCGACATGGCCCATCAATCCGGAAAAGATGACTTGCTTTTTCGTCAGAAATACCGGGAACTTGAGGCTGCGCGCGGGCAGACCCGATATCACCCGCTGTGCACAACGCGGAACAGTGCATATGCAGTGGCAAGCGCCGGTGACATCGGATGCAAAATGCAATGACGCTTGCGGCTGCCGCGCCATTGAATGCCTGGGCTTGGAAGCTGCCAGCCGCCGTCTTTCGCACCTGCAAGTGCATAACACGCTGTGGATGTGTCACTCGATACCGATCGCCTCTATGTACTGATTGCGCCGCTGAGCATTTTGCTGCTCAGTTGCACGCTGGCCGTGTGCTGGCTGGTGCAGCGTCGCCAGCGCTATCTGCTGTGGATCGCCGGCGGCTATGCCCTGGTTTCCCTGGCGCTTGCATGGCAGAGCATTGCCCCCCGCGAACAACTCCACCATTGGGCCGTGTACACAGGCGCCATGTACCTGTTTGGCACCTGGTGCTTTGCGCGCTGCATGGCGGGGCGTTACGGGGTCTCGGCCCATCCCGTGCTGGGTTTGCTCATAGGTGCGGTGGTTCTGGCCGCGCTGTACTACTACAGCCGGATCCAGGTCGATCTGTGGGTACGCGTGCATTGGCTCAACACAGGCCTGGGCCTGCTGCAGTTGCTGCCGGCGCCCGCCATGCTGCGGCGCCGGCCACCGCAGGATTGGCTGGAGAGAATGCTCTACTGGTCCTACGTGGTGTTTGCCGGCTACACCGCCGCCCGGCCGCTGCTGGTGCTGGCCCTGGGCAGCACCGACCTCAATGAGATTGCTCGCTCCACCTACTGGCTGGTGACTCTGGTCAGCACGCTGTCGTTTGCTCTGCTGTTCACCCTGATGCTGCTGGCCTGCACGGTGCGCGATGTCTTCACCGCGCTGCGCCAGGAGCGCAACCACGACTCGCTGACCAACCTGCTCAACCGTCGCGCCTTCCAGGAGGCCGCCGAGCTGCGCCTGGCCGATTCGCACATGGCGCCGGTTTCCGTGCTGATCGGCGACATAGACCACTTCAAGCGCATCAACGACAGCTGGGGCCATGACTGTGGCGACCGCGTTCTGCAGGCCGTGGCCAGGACCTTGCAGCAGCATGTGCGCAGCGACGATCTGGTCTCACGCTTTGGCGGCGAGGAATTCGTGCTGCTGCTGATGCGCACCACGCCCGAGGAGGCCGAGCGCGTGGCCGAGCGCATACGCGCTCAGCTCAGCGCGGACGGCTATGTGCTGGCAGCCGGCCAGCGGATCACCATCAGCTTCGGCATCGCCCCCGTGGCCGCCAACACCGCCCTGACCGATGCGCTGACGCGCGCCGACGCCCTGCTCTACTCCGCCAAGCAGGCAGGCCGTGACCGTGTGCACGTGGCCTCGGACCCCGGCCGCAAGCTGCCCCAGACCGCCTGACAAAGGAAGCAAGGAACGCCTTGCTCGGGCTTGCGCCCGTCAAAACTCGCTGAAAAGAAAAGCCCGCCAGGGAGTGGCGGGCTTGTTCGTCATCAAGGCAGCGTGGGCGCCTTACTTTTTCGCATCCTTCAGGGCTTCCTTCACATCGCCCAGCTTTTTCTGAGCCGTGCCTTCGACCTGCTTCGCAATGCCCTTGGCCTGCTGTTCGGGGCTGTCGATCAACTCGCCAGCCTTTTGCTGCACCTTGCCTGCGGCATCCTTGAGCGTGCCCTTGATCTGATCCGTGTTCATAGCTGCGTCCTTTGCTGCAAGAGCTTCTAAAAAAGGGATGGATCCTTGCAGACCCGACGCAACGATAAGCGCGCCCCGCAAGGACAGCCGCCAGCGCTCGGCAACGATGAGCGTGGTCTCAGGCCTACAGCCTCATCTCTTCCCCGGAGCGCGGCCTGCCGCCATGCCTGTTTCGGAGCGCAGGCGTTTCAGTGCCTCGTCCACCACCGCTTCCTTGTGCGCCTCGAACAAGCCTGCCGCAGCGTCCTTGTGCTCTTGCAGCAACTGGCACAGGCGCGAAATTTCCTCTCTCAATCCCGCCGCACCCTGCTCGACCCCGGCCTGGTCGGCATCGCCGGCTTCGTCCAATTCGAAGCTGCGCCGTATGCGCGCAACGATTTCTGCATTCATGGAACGGTGGCCGGCCTTTGCCGCTTCCGAGATGCGATCACGCATGCCATCCGGAAAACGGACGATGAAGCGCTCCTGGGTTTCGCTGGGAAAGGGTTTGCGTTGCATTGCGCGATGGTACCTGCCGGATGCAAATTCAGATTCATGCCTAGTTGACATGATTCCAAGTTGGCATAAAACTCGAAACGACCCGCCCGGGGGCTGTGCAAGCCCACATCCACGCCCTCGAACCACCAGCCCTGAATCCAGGACACATTGCGCAAGGACAGAACCATGCCGGACACAGACATGCCAGCCTCCGTGCATCCTGCGCAGGCCGTCGCCAGCCCGCCCGACCCGGAGACCCTGGCAACAGACGCGCTATGCCACATCAGCGCAGCGCTGAGCGTGCTGGAAATGCATGTGGAAAGATCCAGCCGCGCCATGGTGATCGGTGTCCGCGACCTGCTGCGCGGCTATCACCACAAGGCGGACCGCGCCGCTGCCGAGCAGCCGGTGGAGGCCCTGGCCAGCAGCGTGCTGCCACAGATGTCCGCCGACCTTCAGGGCCTGCTGGAAATCATTGACCGCGTGAACGACGACGAGACGGACGACCCCATCCTCTATGCCGTGAGCTACCTGCTCAGGGCGGCCAAGAGATTCTCGGATGCGGCGGCGCAGGCCTAGCAGCCTGCGCATCGCCGCTTTCCATCACTCCTCGTTGGTCCACTCCACCCGAGCGCCCAGACTGCGCAGGTTCTCCACGAAGTGCGGATGCGCCCGGCGGATCGGCGTGGCGTTGCGGATCTCCGAGCGGCCCTCGATGCTGCTGGCGACCATGAACAGCGCAATCGCCACGCGGATGATGTAGGGGCTCTCCACCACGGCCGGCGTCAGCGGATTGCCGCCGAAGGTGACCACACGATGCGGGTCCGAAGAAAACACATGGGCGCCGAACTTGGACAGCTCTCCCGTCCAGCCCAGCGCGCCGTCGTAGATCTTGTTCCAGAACAGCGCATTGCCCTGCGCATGCACGCCCAGCGCAATGAAGATGGGCAGCAGATCCACCGGAAAGTACGGCCAGGGAGCGGCTTCCACCTTGGTGAGCACATTGCTGGTGAACGGCGTCTGCACCTTCAGCGGCCCCGAGCGCAGCGCGCGTGACCAGCCGTTCTTGTGCTCCACCTGCACGCCAAACTTGGCGAAGGTGCGGTCGATCAGCGGAAAGTTGTCCGGCGTGCTGTTGCGCACCTCCACATCGCCGCCCGTGATCGCGCCCAGCGCGAGAAAGGTGGTGATCTCGTGGAAGTCTTCCTCGAAGCTGAACTCGCCGCCGCTCAGCGGCGCGCCGCCACGCACCGTCAGCCGCGAGGTGCCGATGCCGTCGATGTCGGCGCCCATCATCACCATGAAGCGGCAGAACTCCTGCACATGCGGCTCGCAGGCCGCATTGGTCAGCATGGACTCGCCCTGCGCGGCCACGGCGCACAGCACGAAATTCTCTGTCGCCGTGACGGAGGCGTAGTCCAGCCAGTGGCGCACGGCCTTGAGCGGCTGTGCGCTGTGGATCAGCAGCGAGCCGCTGGCGCGCTCCACCTCACCTCCGAAGGAGCGGAAGATGTCCACGTGCGGATCGATCTCACGCACGCCCAGCGTGCAGCCCTTGATGTTGTCCTCCAGCCGCGCCACGCCAAAGCGCGCCAGCAGCGGCGGCACCAGCATGATGGAAGAGCGCATCTCCTCCGGCAGGCGATGCGACGATGCATCAAAGCGCGTATCGCGATGATGCAACTGCAGCGTGCGTGTGGTTTCGTCCAGCTGCACCTCGCTGCCCAGCGTGCGGAAGATGTCCAGGATCTTGCGCACATCGGTGATGTCCGGCACGCCATGCAGCCGCAGCGGCTGATCGGTCAATAGCGTGGCGCACAGGATCGGCAACACGGCATTCTTGTTGGCGGAAGGAACGACGCGGCCGCGCAAGGGCGTGCCGCCGTGGACGATGAGATTGGACATGGGGGTGCAGCGCAAGCAGCGAAAGGACAACGCGTGATTCTAGGGTTGCCAAGCCCCCCCGGCGGACCTGCATCGGCTGCGCGCACCCGCTGTTTCAACAGGTTTCTTCTCTGGATCGCCAACCTGACAACAAAGCGTCAGGCTCTGCCCTGGAGTTCGTGCCCGTAGACGATGAAGCCACGATGCTCGGCCACCTGGTCATACAGCGCACGGCCCGCTTCGTTGGAAGACTGCGTCTGCCAGTAGACACGGCGCGCTCCCGCCAAGGATGCCTGCTCGTAGACCGCGCGGATGAGCGACTTGCCTATGCCCTGCTTGCGCCGGCGTGCATCGGCAAACAGATCCTGCAAATAGCACACGGGCTCCAGCCGCGTGGTGCTGCGGTGGAACAGGTAGTGCGCCAGGCCCACCAGCTCACCCTCGCTCTCTGCCACCAGCGCAAACACCGGCTCCAGCGGATTGAGAAAGCGCTCCCAGGTCGCCTGCGTGATGTCCTCGGGCAGCGCCGTCTCGCCAGCGCGCCCGTAAAAGGCGTTGTAGCCCTGCCAAAGAGGAAGCCATTGCTGATGGTCCGCCTGTGCAACGGGCCGGATCTGAAGCGTGGGAACGGAGGACATGGAACTCCTGGCAAATGAGATGGGGATCCCGAATTCTAGGGACTGCCAGCCGCCGCAAAGCCGTTGCCGACGCGCTGCTCACACCTGTGAAGACCTGCGGACAGGCCGCACAGCGCGTGCGCAAAACACATACGCAGCGTACAGACCCGGCCTACATGCGGCCACAAACTTGACCCGCACGGAAACGCCGCGAAACCAATTGAAATAGATCCCGTCAGAGGCCGCGCTCCCCAAAGGCTTCCGAAATCACATGACGGAGATACAAGATGCATCGAGTCGTTCCCACAGAAAGCTTCAACCCGGACCCGGATGCCCGCTACCACCGCAGCCTGCTGGAAGCCTTTCCCGTGCGCGGCGGCCAGCAGCTGTTGCTGCTGCGCATGGAGCCACGGCCTCTGCTGGAACGCCTTTCAATGCTCGGGCTGCGCATTCTGAACCGCATCCGCAATTGAACTGGCAAGAACCACCAAACACTCCCGAGAGCTGCACGATGCGCCACCTCTTCCTCGTATTCCTGTGGTCTGCAATCTGCGCCATCTCCTTTGCGGTGGCGATGCTGGCCAGCCCCATGTTCAGCCACGCCATCTGACAGCGGTGCCCTCTGCACCCGCATGCGCGCAGGTCCATGCGCGGCATCTCCAATGACCGCCAGTTTGCCGGCCCGCCTTTTCACAAGGCGGCCATTTCTGACCTGGGTACGAATGACGCACTACACTGCGCCAGTCCATTTGCCTGCAAAGGAGTTGCCATGAAGAAACGCAGACTGCAGATTCACCCCGTAGTGGGCGCATTGCTGATGGGAATTGCCGGCCTTACGGCCCTGCCCGGCACCTGGGCCTGCACCCGCCTTGTCTTTCTTGGTGCGAATGGCCAGGTCGTCACCGCGCGCTCCATGGATTGGAAAAGCGACATCGTCAGCAATCTCTGGGTGCTCCCGCGTGGAATGGAGCGCTCAGGCAAGGCAGGCCCCAACTCGTTGCGCTGGACGTCCAAATACGGAAGCGTCATCACCTCGGGCTATGACGTCTCCACCACCGATGGAGTCAATGAAGCCGGCCTCAACGCCAACCTGCTCTGGCTGGTGGAGTCCCAATACCCGGCCTTCGGTGCGGGCAGCAAGCCTGGCCTGACCATTGCAGCCTGGGCGCAATACGTGCTGGACAACTTCGCCACCGTCCAGGAAGCCGTTGCGGCGCTGGAGAAAGAACCTTTCACCATCGTCTCCGACAACGTTCCCGGAGAGAACCGGCTGACGACGCTGCATCTCTCGATGTCCGACGCCAGCGGCGACAGCGCCATCGTCGAGTACATCAATGGCCGGCAGGTGATACATCACGGCCGGCAATACCAGGTCATGACCAATTCACCGACGTTTGATCAGCAGTTGGCTCTCAACACCTATTGGCAGCAAGTGGGCGGCACCACCATGCTGCCCGGCACCAATCGCGCCGCCGATCGATTTGCCCGCGCATCCTTCTACGTCAACGCCATCCCCAAAAGTCAGGACCCCAACAAGGCGCTGGCCAGCGTCTTCAGCGTGATCCGCAACGCCTCGGTGCCCTACGGCCTGAATACGCCGGAGGAGCCCAATATCTCGTCAACCCGCTGGAGAACCGTTTTCGACCACCAGCGCAAGCTCTACTTCTTCGAATCAGCGTTGACGCCAAATACCTTCTGGATAGACCTCAAGGCACTCGACTTCAGCCAGAAAACCGGCAAGGTTCTCAAGCTGGATCTGGGCCCAGACCAGAACCACACCTTCTCGGGCGATGCCACGCGGCAGTTTCAGGAATCATTACCGTTTCAATTTCTAGGCATCTAGGGAAAAAAAAAGCGAGCAGAAACACCAAATCAACAACGGCCGCTGGCGGCCCCCAACTTTGCACGGTGCCTGCAGGCATCACAACCATGACCGTCATCGGCGGGGGCGGCGCGACGGGAGGACCTGTCAATGCAGGCCTCGGCACCGATCGGAGTTCTTCCTGCAAACCACGCCCGTCGGGTGCGCCCAAGCGGAAAATCATCTGGTAGCCTGCATGCAAGCGAGGCGATCAGTGCCTCTTAGAAAGGATCAGCATGCTTTCCAGAATTTGCGCAGCTGCATTTTTCGCTGCCATCACGCTTGTACAAATGCCGGCGATCGCCCAGGCGGACGTTCCGTCCACTGCGGTGACCTTCAAGAAAGGCACGTCGGGCGCGACTGTCCAAGGCAAGCTCCAAGGCAACAAGGAGCAGGCGCGCGACTACATAGTGCGTGCGGTTGCCGGGCAGAAGATGACCGTGCACATGGAGACGAAATCCACCTCCACCTACTTCAACGTGCTGCCGCCCGGCAGCGAGGAAGCGCTGTACCGGGGCGAGGTGGCAGACGGCCCCACATGGACCGGTGCATTGCCCGCCAGCGGTGACTACCGTGTGCGTGTCTTCCTCAACCGCGCAGCCGCCCGCCAAGGCAAGTCTTCGGCGTACGCGCTCAAGATTTCCGTAGTGGATTGACGTAGCGCGGTGTCCAGACGATCCACAACCTGCTCGTCCCGCAGACACGCACAACACATGCTCGGCTTGTTCGAATCCTGCTCGGCCAGCTCAACGAAGCCGGCAGCCTCTGACCAAGAACATGCTCCGGGACCGCTTCGACGCCGCTCGGGATGCCGCCGGCATTCCCAAGGCGCAGTTCCAGCCACGGGGCCTGCGCGCCACGGCCGCCAACACGTTGGATGACGACGGCGGGATACGGCTGGAGCACACGACGGAGCGCATGACCGCCCAGTACATCCGCCACAAGGTGGGCAAGAAGGTGAAGCCCGTTCGGTGAATTGCGGAACACGCCCAGAGTTGCGGAACGCGGCCTGGAAATTTCGGCCCCATCTTGCTACTTCTTCGATAGCAAAGAAAAAAGGCCTCGTATTGCTACGAGGCCTTGTGTTCTTTGGTGGGTCCTGCGAGATTCGAACTCGCGACCAACGGATTAAAAGTCAGACTCTCAATCCATAAAAATCAATAGGTTAAATCAATTTTTGGGAATATAAACCTAGATTTGCAGAAGCGTTTATGCGGCCCCTGCAGTCTTATTCCCAGAACCTCCTATGTCAAATTTATCGCTCATTCACTGCCTCACTCAGCTGCATCGTCAGTAGACGCTGCAAGTTTTGCCAAGTGGCTTTCGATGCCCTGAAGTGCGCTGCGAATATCAGAAATCGTACTCGCATTTTTCCCATCAATTGCGTTAACCACTGCCTCCTCCATACTCTTCACTGTCGTCATTCCCTCAAGATGCTTCACCGACAAAACACATGTGTCATTAGCTTTTTTATTGCGCCACAAAGGCGGATTAAACTCATACGAAATATCTATTCTTAAACCTTTCTCCCCAATCTCATTTAACAATCCTCCATATTGCCCTCCCCAAAAAACCAATTTTTGTCTTGGCGCAAGAGATGGAATACCCGATGCCGGTATATATTTCCCTTTGCCGTCTGGGTGTTTAATACCAAAAAAACCAATAGGTATAGGGTGCGAGAACGCTATATTAAATGCATTTCCAGTGCCAACATTCTCAATAACCAACTCAATAATCGATTGTTGGCGACCACTTGATTGATAATATGCCACAACTTGCGGCTGAGAGTTTTTATAAACAGCCAAATAAGCAACCACAGCTGCAAGTGCAGCAGCAGCCGGCGCCAAATAATCCGACAGGTAGCTAGCAATATTTATCATTTCAATCCTCTAGAAATTATCAATTTTACTCAGAGCAAACCGAAAAAGCAGCATATACGGAAAATATAACATACTAAGATTTATCGAAAGACCCCGCCAATCTCTCCAGCGAATTCAGATCGATCAATTTAATCCTTTGTGCCGGAGCAACTTTAACTAGTTCAATTAACTTTCTGGCATATCTCCACCAAATCATGCGCCGACCCCCATCGCCAACGTTATATACCCTCTCTACAGCGCCAACTTCTGCAGCCATATCCAACTGCTCATCCAGAAGGAACCACAAAATCAGAAATCCCAAAGAGGATCTATCCCAACCACACTGGAGCGCAAAATCAATATCACTAAATTCAAACTGTTTGGAAAGAACTCTTTTTACCACCTCCACTAATTCAGATTGAACTTTCACACCTCGCGCCTGAACACATAGAATATCGTAAGCAATTCTCCCGCAATCTTTATTCTCATTACCATATGTACCTTGCAAGCAAGCCAGCGCCGCAGAAGCCAAAGTAACCTTGAACCGCTGGCCAATAAATCGAAGATCTGTTCCAGGCACAATCGAGTCAAAAAAATCACACAACCACTGAGCAGCTTCCGCATCATCCTTTACGGTCGCCATAGAAGATCGACGCTCATTCCGCAAACCCGTGAATATCATATTGGCCAATAAGACAAGATCCTTGGGAATACGGTAATTAACTTCCAATTCCGAAATTGCATCATCATATTGGCTAAAAATTTTATTTAAGTCGCGATCTTCCGCAATTAAATCTCCAATACCACAAAGAGATTTAAATTTTTCTAAGAATTCTAGTTTTATATCTGGATCACTTCTAAAAGCCATAGAATTTAAAGAGCGCTCCTCTTTAATTCTTAACATTTCTTCGCGCTCTTCATAGCTATTCCAAGCGTTAATTGAACCAATAACACCTTCTGCGGAAACACCTGACCCGAAATTACTTTCCCAATCGCTCATATTCCAGTCTCCTTCGATACAGTTCAACGAAATAAATTTCTACAGATGCCTATATCATCCCAGGCCATAAATGCACCAGGGCAGATGTAATTAGCGTAGAAAATAGTCAAGGCCAGATCAAGTGCTTAGCCGACGATCTGGCACAATGTTGCCATATCAACTTGAATGATGGAGATAGGCATGAGGTGGAGCTTACCTGTATTCGCCAGCCTTCCATTCGGTGCGCAGGCTGCACTTGATCAAGCGCCGGGCTCCGTCGGCTTTATAGGCGTCGAAAACATAGTCTGGCTGGTAGTGCTGTCTTGCGCTGTGGGCTGGGCCACTCGAGAGGTGCTGCAATCCAGCGGGCGCCACACGCCAGAGAGCGAGGCCATGATTACTGCGGTGGCTGCCTTGATAGGTGGACCCCTGCTGACTTGGCTGTTTTTCTTTTGAGGCTTGCCATGCTTCCATGACTGCCCATTCCTGGCGCTTTGCCAGAGTTGACAGTTACCGTTGTCCTGTAGGCACCGCGAAGCGGCATCTCCGGGGTTGTGCCGGAATTGAACAAAAACAACGATTTACGTCCTCTGGATGCCGGCAAGGAACAGGGAGGGCATTTCCTGCTTTCTGCAGGAGATTAATGAAATCAACGGGTTAGAGGGGCAGCCCAGGCCCCTCCTCCGCTGACCCTACTCCTCGACCGCGAACCGCCCTGCCTCCATGGCATCGCGCCGCTTCTTCGGCAGGTAGACCCCATCCTCAGCCTCCCGAATCCGCTTCTCGCGCATGCGCACGCTCTGGGCCAGTTGCATGGGCTGGATGCGGCGGGCCGGGTTCTTCTCGTTGAAGCGCTGGATGGCTTCCCGAGCCTCGGTCTTTCCCTCCTCGTCCTTGGCCATGGCGGCCATGGCGAACTGCTCCACCAAGGCGCTGCGCCGTGCCTGCAGCGCGCGGTCCTGGCCCACGATGGCGGACTTGCCTTCGTAGGCGTTGCGCACGCTGGATGGCGAGAAGCCCACGGCCTGCCCGGCCACGGCGGCGGCGTCCACCTGGTCCTGCACCACGATGCCGGTCTTGTCCTTGACGCCCTCGGTCTCGTAGCGCCAGGCCTTGAGCGGTCCGCGCAGCACGCTGGGCGCCATCGTCTCCAGCCCTCGCTGGTACCGGCCCTCGCTCATCTCCTGCAGGCCCTTCAGGGCGTTGATGCCGATGCCGGCCACGGGGCCCAGGGCGGCGGCCATCGCCGACTCGCCCAGGCGCTGCCCCTCCAGGCCTTCCTGCAGGTCCGGCAGGATCAGCTGGTTCAGCCCCACGCGACCCGAGATGTCCCAGGGCGTCAGGCGGGACAGGCCATGGGACAGCGCCTCGGCCGGCTTCTGCCCGAAGGCGTCGGCCAGCATGTTCTGCATGGCAACCTGCGCGTCCCAGGGCTCGTCATCGTCGCCGCCAAGCATCGAGGCCGCGGCCAGCAGCGTGGTGACCATGGGCAGGCCCAGCACGCCGGCTGCCATGGCATGCGTGGTCAGCAGGCCGGCCAGCGCCTTGCGCGCGGCGGCGCGGTCTTCGGGCTTGCCGGCGGTCAGGGCCTGCTGGGCGTTGCGCACCAGTGTGTAGACCATGTTCTGGCCATACTGCTTGAACAACAGCAGCACCCGGGCCACGTTGCCCTGCATGACGCGCGGGCGGTTATTCGCGCTGTAGTCGAAGTGGCCGTCGTAGGTGGCCTGTACGGCATCCTGATAGGCCTGCTGCTGGCTGATGCCCGTCTCGCGCGCCAGTCGGTAGGCCGCTACGAAGGTCACCTGGCGGTTGAACTTCTCGGCGTGGTGGAACATCCAGCTGGCCGCGTTCATGACCGGCCGCAGCTTGTGCGACACGTTGCGGTCCTCGCCCTGGGCAATGCCGGCCAAGTCGTGCGCCATGGTCACGTCGATGACGCCCGAGCGCACGGCCTCGTCGAAGGCGGCTTTCTCGTCCGGGCTAAGCGATCCGGTGATGTCGTTCTTGCCGCGCACCGCCTCCTGGCTGGCCTTGAGCAGCGCGGCGCCCGACTTACGGAAACCCCAGCGTGCGCCCATGACCGGGTAGGCCACCAGGGCGGTCTGGGTCAGGTTGACCATGGCCGAGGCCGGGGACAGGCCCAGGTGGAACATGAAGCCCACGCTGGTCAGCGCCGTGGACAGCGCATTGGTCTTGGGGTTCATGGCCGCGTCGTGCCGCTTGACCATCTCGTCCACCACCTGCTGGCCCTTCACCGAGTCGAAGCCGGCATCGCCCGCGCCCTGGTCCACGCGGCGCTGCATCTCGCCAAGCTGGTCCTGCAGCTGGTCGCCATACCGCAGCTTGGCCAGGTAGCTGGCCCCGTGGAAGACGTTCTGGGCAAAGGCCCGGCGCGCGTCCTGGCTGAACCCGGCCGTGCCCTTGCGGTGGATCCCGTGCTTGGCCCAGGACAGGTCCGGCAGCGAGGACAGGTAGAGCTGGCCCAGCGCATCCTCAAGCTCGGCCCGCTGGGCGGCGTCCATGCCCTGCTTGTCCAGCACGCCATACAGCTGCTCCATGAAGCCCCGGCCCACGGTGTCGCGCTCGGCCACGAAGTCCTTGGCCTTGAGCACCTTGCCCACGCTGAAGCCCTTGTCCTTGGGGAAGGCCGTGGCCATCTGGCCGCGCATGGCATCGGCCTCGGCCATGGTCTCGGCCCGGCTGACACTGGCGGTCTTTCCCTCGGCATCTTTGACCACCACCACGTATTGGCCGAAGCGCGCCAGGGGGAAGTACACGCCCTTGATTTGCCCGAAGAACTCGTCATCCATCCGCTTGAGCATGGCCGCCTTGCGCTCGCTGCTCATGCCGCCGGCGCGCTCGATACGCTCCTTGATGGCCGCGCGAACGTCGCGCATGTGCTGGCGGTAGGTATCCCGGGCCTTGGTATAGACCTCGCGCGCCTCGGGCGTCAGGGCCTCGAAGCGGCGGCGCAGCGCGCCGTACTGCACGCGGTTGTCGCTGGCCATGTAGTCGGCGGCCGGATCCATCTGCGCCAGGGTCGAATCGTGCATCAGCTCGGCCAGAGCGCGCTCGTCGGCCAGCTTGGCCCAGTTCTGGGCCAACTGGTCCGCGCCGGCGCCGGCCTCGTTCTTGTCGGCGTCCATCCTGGCCATGAGGTCGCTGTACGTGCGCAGCTCGGGCAGCATGTCGCCGTAGACGTCCACCAGCTGCCGGCGGCCCAGGAAGCCCAGGCCCAGGGGTCGCAGGTCCGTCGCCTTGTGGTGGGCAATCTTCTTGGCGTTGGTCGCCGTCATGGCCTGCAGCGTGGCGCCCACGCGCTGGCTCGCCGGGTTATCTCCCAGGGTGCGGTAGCGCGCCAGGCCTGCTGGCCCACCAGCCGACGCGGGGGTGCGGCCCTCGCCCGCGCTCTCGATGGCGCGCAGCACGAACCGCTCGGCCTCGTTGTAGGTCATGTTGCGGATCCGGCCGGCCAGGCGCTGCATGCCCATGCGCTCGGCCACGCCGGCCAGCCAGTTGGCCAGGGCGCGGATGCGCAGGCCCATCCTGGTGCCGGCCTGCTGCTGGGCGCGCAGCTCCTGGGCCACCACGGCCAGGCCCTCCTCGATGGCCAGGGCCTCGTAGCGAGCCGTCAGGTCGGAGCCGCGCAAGCCCATGTCCCGCAGCACCTGCAGCTGCAGCGGCGCGTCGGGGGCCTGCTCCTTCCAGTCGATGGCATACTGCCGCACCCTGGCATCGCGCTTTGCCAGATCCAGCATGGCCTGCACATAATCGGAGCCTGGCAAGACATTGCGCACACCCAGGTGGAACATCTCATGAAACAGGGTTTCGACAACAGCGTCAGCACTGCGGTGGGCGGAAGCAACGATGACGATCCGTCCCTCGCCTGGTATCGCCGCACCCATTACACCGTCGGGCGCATCGACCCCAAGCTCATCGCTCCGAAGCACGACGCGAACTGGTGGCGGGTTCCGCAGGCCCGCAAGGGCATCGTCCACCGCCTTCTGGGCCTGTTCAAGCGTCAGGCCTGAGCCCGGCGGCACGTCGCTGGTCGCGCTGTAGAGCACCGCCTCGCCATCATCGCTGGGGCGCTGATTGGATTTGTTGGCCGGGCCGCGGGCCTCTTCAGGCGCAGTGCTGGGCTGCTGACCGGCTACTGGGCCAGCGTCTGCGGCACGTCCAGGCTGCGTTTGTTCAGTTCGTTGCGCAGGATTTCCTTGCGCCGCGCGGGCGGCAGCTTCATCAGCGCCGCCATCGCCTGCGCCACCTTCTTGCGCGATTCGGGACTCTTGGGCAATGGCATCTTGAATTTCCTGTTCTGAAAAGCCGAGCGAGCGCATGGCCGCTTCGGTAGTAGTGTTGCCCTTGGAATCCCAGGGAATGTCGTCATCCGTAAGGGCCAGGACCTCAGCATCGTTGAGGCCTGATGCCAACTCTTCAGCACGAGCATCTTCATCGAATGCACGTTGGCGTGCAACAAGCGCCTGCATCTCGGCATCGGCCACCCCATCCGCATACTGGGCGATCACGCGCTCCCCGCGCAGCGCCCGGCTGATAAGGCCATGCAGCTGGGCGGTGTCTGGCTCGACCAGAAAGCCTTCCTCCACGGCGGCCTGGGCCAGCGCATCAAGCTGGATGCCGGTCTTCCGGAAAATGGGGCCGTAGCCCGGCACCATTGCGGCGCGCTGCTCTGCCCGGCCGGGCGCGAACTCCGCGCGCAGGCCCAAGGCCACGCCATACTTGCCTAGGAATGCGCGCATAGGGTTGGCTTCAGCCGACTGGGCCCGCGCCCTATTGCCCGGCGCTGTGCGGCGACGTTCCACCTCACGAAAAGCATTGCGCTGCTCCTGTGCGGCCGCCGCAGCCGCGCTGCTTGCAACGGGATTTTCCCGCTTCAAAGCGTTGCCGCTCAACGCTCCTGTTTCCGCAGCATCCACTCCAGCAGGCTGTAGCTGGCGCGCAGTATCTGCCGCATCGATGTCGGCCACGATCTCCGCCAGACGCTTGCCACGCGGCTCCAGGCCCAGGCCACGGGCCACACGGCCGGCCTGCATGGCGTTGGTGCGCCAGTTCGCTGGCCGGGCGGCAGTACGCTGCTGGCCCACGAACCCCAGTGACGGGTCACCCTGGGCGGGCGCGGCTTCGTGGGTGCTGGTCAGGCCCTGGCGCTGCAGCTCGGCCTGCACCTGCTCGCGCGTGGCGAACGGGCGGCCGTCGGGCATGGTGATGGTGCTGGCCGGGCCGGCGCCGACCTCGCGCACGGGCGCTTCGATGACTTCGGGGCTGGGCGTGGGCGCCGGCTGCGGGCCAGGCGCTGCACCATCCTGCTGCTCGTCCAGCGGTGTGATGCGCGTCAGGTTGCTCAGACCCAGATCAGCGCGGCGCGCGCGCTCGGCCTCCACCTCCTGCCGCCGCTGCCGCTGCTGGTTGATCAGGGAGACGGCCTCGGAGCGGGTCTCCGGGCGCACGCCATCGGCACCGGCAACCATGCGACCAGAGGGCGAGTTGTCGTAGGTCAGTGCTGGCGTGACGGGCTCCACGGGCAGAGAGCGCACGGGCGTGATATTGCTCATCCCCAGGTCGGCTCGGCGTTGGCGCTCAGCATCGAGCGCTTGGCGCTTTGCCTGGATGGCATTGATGTTCGCCACTGCTTCAGCCCGCGTCTCGGGACGCACGCCCTCGGGGCCCGCCACCATACGGCCAGATGGCCCGGCATCGAACCCCAGCACCGCAGGGCCGGCCTGCGGCACTGCGGCGCGTTGTTCCTCGGGCAGGCGCACGGTGGGCTGCACGTCGTAGCCCCGGCCGCTGGGGTGTGGCACCACGGACACGGGAATGCCGGCGGCGGCGGCCTGGCGGCGCAGGCCGTGGGCCTGGTCCAGACGCAGCGGCGCGCCGGGCTGCAGCTGCTGCGCCAGGGCCAGCTGGTTGATCTGCTCGGCCGCCGGATCGGCGACGGCTGGAGCTGCAGCGGGCGCGAAGTCGATCTCGTTGCCGAAGGCCAGGCGCTCGGCTGGGGTCAGTGTCAGCCGTTCATCCGGCCGGGCAGCGCGCGACGCCATGAAAGCATCAGGGGAGAACGTCGCGTGCAGCGCCTGCGCGGCAGCCTCGCGCGCGCCGGGCACCAGCCCCTTCCTGGGCGCCCTGTTCTCGTCCATGGCCTCAGCCAGGAGACGCCGGTACTGTGGCCGCAGCTCCGGCTTGATGGCCTGCTCGATCAGCGGCGCGTACTCGGCCACGTCGGGCAGCGGCCCGCGCGGCTCGAAGTTCCGCAGGATGCGCCCCTGCTCCATGTCGGCGGGGCCCAGGTCCACCTCAGCGGCCGGCGCGGCGGCGGCCAGGTCGCGCGCCTCCGCCTCGCGCGCTGCTCGGACGCCTGCGGGGATGTCGCGGGCCAGGTCAGCCTCCACGATGCGCGCGGCACGCTGCTGCTCCTCGGTCATGCGCGGCATGGCTTCGGCCATGGTCTCCTGCGCGCTGGCGGGTGCGGGTGCCACGGGCGTGGGCGCCAGGCCCAGGTCGCCGGCCATGACAGCAGCCTTGGACAATGGGCCGGCGTTGGGGTCGATCGCTGGTGCTGCCGCCGGCGCCGGCGCGGCGTCTGGGGCGGGCTCGGCAATCGGTTGCTGGCCCGGCTCACCCTGGGTCTGCCCGGTCGCCCCATGACCACCGCGCACCGCTGCGCCGGTACCGGCACCCAGCAGGCCGCCGGCCACGCCTTCGGCCACTGCTTGCCCTGCCACACCCTGCCAGGTCGGCACGTCGCCGCCCTCGCGCTGCTGGGCCACGTTGGAAGCGAAGCGCTCCTGGCCACCCTGCACCGCCTCGGGCAGGCCTTCGGTCACGGCGCCCGTGGCCGCGCGCCGCAGCAGCGCCTGATTGGTGGCCCGGCCGGCCAGCGCACCGCTCACCAGCCGCTCCACGCCGGTCGTGCCCGTCACCAGGCCCAGCCCAGCGCCCAAGGCAATGTTGTCGGCGTTGGGGCCGATGTACGCCTGCGCACGGTCTGCAGCCTGGCGTGCGGCTTCCGGCGTGGCGCCCTGCTCCCGTTGCTGCTGTTCCACCGCTTCGTGGATGCTGCCCTTCACCGAGCCCGCGCCCTGCGCTGCACCCAGGCCGGCGCCCAGCGCCGTGCGGGCTGCCGCGCTGCGGCCCACCGGCGTGAACATGGATGCCACGATGGGCACCACAGAGCCGGCTGCTTCCGCCACGGTGCTGACAGGCGCCTCAGCGATACCGCCAAGCTGCGCGCCCACTTCGCGCAGCACGGAGCCGGACTGCTCGGCCTCGCGGATGGTCTGTGCCCGCGCGGCTTTCTCGGCCTGCCGCTGGGGACTCAGCCAGCTCTGCACCGTGTCCTGGGCGCTGCCCAGCTGCTGGGATACAGCATTACCCGCGCCGCCGGCGTCAGCGATGGCTTTCGTGGCGCCCACGGCGCCGCCGGCAAAGGCCGTGGCAATGTCCGCCAGCTTGCGCCCAGTGCTGGCCGGCTTGACCACATCGAATTGCGCCCAGTCCACAGGCTCCGCTGCAGGAGCAGAGCCACCGCCCACGGGCGTGTAATCGTTCCAGTTCACGTCCGCCATGGCTCAGCCTCCCACCAGCACGGGCTGGCCATTCTTCACTTCGTACAGCCGGCCATCCTTGCCGCGCACCATGCTGCCGTCGGGCGGCGCGGCTGCGGGCTGCGCCTGGGTCGGCATGCGCCGCATTTCCCCGGTGCGCTCATTGACCGCACCCAGGATGCTCTCGGTCTTGTTGCCCTGAGCGTCAGTACCGCCTTGCAGAGCAACAGACTTCCAGCGGTCCTCGCCGTCCTTGCCCAGCAGCGTCAGCAGGCGTTGGCGGGCGCTGCGCTGTTCGGCTGGCGTCTGGGCGTTTTCCACTGCCTGCTGAGCCGCCTCAAGGCGGGCAGCAGAACGGCTCTGGTAGCCCGACGCGATCTGCTCCAGGCTCAAGCGACCACGAGCGATCTCATTGGAATCTGCCGTGCCCAGCGCGCCGAGGGCTGCACGCTGGCTGGCCCCCTGCTGCTGGACGCCCTCGCGCTGCAGCGACCCGCGCTCGCGCATGCCCGCGATCTGGATTGCTGGTTCAGCCTGGCGCAGCGCTTGGTCCGTGGCCAGCATGGCCCGGTACTCCTGCATGGCGGGATTGTTCTCGGCACCTCGACCGCCCCAGCGCCGCGTACTCATGATCGAGCTGGCCGATACGGAGGCGTTGCGCAGGTCGTTGCGGGCCTGCCAATCGTTGCCGCTGTGGCGCATCGTGGGGACTGACACACCAGGGGCGGGCGCGGCAGATCCAGTGGCCAGGGCCAGAAGCCGGCTGTAGGCTTCGTTGCCAGCGCCGTTGCCGGCCGGTTGCGCAGGCGCGGGTGTCGGAGCGGCTGCTGTGGCCCGCGACGGCATGGCTTCGCTGGGCGGTCCCATCAGCTCGCCTTCGTTGTAGTGGCCCAGGTCAGCCGCACGGTTTGCGGCAGCGGGGGCAGCGTTTGCCGAGGAAACGGCAGGCCGCTCTGTGCTGCCAGCACTGGAAAGCGAGGCGGCCCCAAGGGCTGGTGCGGTGAACGCACGACCGGCGGCGATAGCTGCGTTCGCGGCCCCCACCTCACGCGCCGCACTCAACGACTGGGCGGCAGCGCCCACCATGCGCCCGGCCTTAAGCATGGACCCTGCAGCTGGAAGCGCATTCGCCGTATTCAGAACATTGCGCCCCAACTCTGAATCCCAGACGCTATCCTGCGAGCCGCGTGCGACGGGCCCCGCTTGGTACCCATCGGTGGGGATTTGCGCCACACGCTCAGCAAGACTGCGCAGCCGACCACCCTGGTCGTCGGCCTTGACCAAGCCACCGTCGGCGAATCCTGGCCGCGGCTGCGTGCCATACAGAGGGCGAGGCTGTGTGCCAGTGGCGGCGGGCTGTTGGTACTGGGGCAGGCCCGGCACACCAGGCTGCTGCGGTGCACCAGGCGTTGGCACTGCTGCAGGCTGGTTCATCGCATTCAGCCTTGCCTGCGCGGCATCACGGTCTCTGCTCGGCACGATGGAGCTGGCGGTGACTTCGAGGTTGCGCTGCGCGTTGCGTGCTGCCCAATCCATGGGTGCGGCCGGTGCAGGTGCTGGAGTGGCAGCGGCGGGAACTGCAGGTGTAGCACCAGTAGATGCTGCTGGCTGAGCACCCGGTGCCGCAGGAGCGGCGGCCGGCGGAGGCCGCATGCCCGGGTTCTCGCTGTAGGTTCCACCAGGCGCGCGACCGTTGATGGTGATGTTCCCGCGAATGTCGGTGCCGCTGTAGCTGTTGCCGGTGCGCGTCACAGCGCTGGGATCGTCCACCAATCCGCCGTCTGCGTAGTGGTCAGCTTGGCCTTTGCCCGTGGGGGTGTGCGTGCTGGCCACCAGATCGCGCAGGCTTTTCACGCCCACCTTCTTCACCGTGTCGGCGGGCAGAATGAATTCGCCGTCGGATGCCTTGATGTCGATGGAGTCGGAGGTGCCGGTGCCGGGACCGCGAATGTGGCCACCGTTGCCGAGGGCCAGGAGCCGGCGCGCCGCCGGAGATTGAACTTGTGCCATGGGAGACCTCTTGGGTGTTACCCAATGCAGTCTCTATGGCTCCTGTGGAAACTGGAAACCCCAGAGGGGGCACTCACCAGTTGCTCTGCACGATGGGCGGCCGGCGGTCCCTGTGCTTGCGCTGCACGTTGGCGTCCGGCCTTTCCCCGAAGGCCTGCTCGAACAGGGCCAGCGATGTGGCGGCCTTGGCCGGGTCGAAGGCGTCCGCGTCTTGCTTGAGATAGGCCCGGTGCAGCATCCAGTCCATGAGACGCATGTGGAAGCGCTCATGGATCTCGGGCTGGGCCTGGGTGTTGCACGGGTCGATGGGCTTGAGCGCGCCACGGTAGACGGTCAGCGCGATTTCGCCGGCCTCCACGGGCGTGGGCACCAGCCTGATGCGGGGCGTGCCGCGGCTGTTGGCGCCGTCGAAGACCCAGTAGCGGGGCATGCCAGAGCGGGTCTCCCAGGCGCCATGGCTGCAATCCAGTTCCTCGACGCTGGTTTCCTCCAGCACGCGGCCGCGAAAGACCAGGCGCTTGACCTGCAGCACGCTGCGGTGCAGGTCGTAGGAGGATTTGCCGGGCTCCAGGGTGATGGTGCACACGGCTGGCGTGGCGCGGTCCTCAATCAGCTTGGCCCGCTCGCACGCCTCCTGTACAGCCTCGTTCAGGTAATCAACGATGTCTTCCGTGGACCAGAACGGCGGGTCGGCCGTGTCGCGGACCGCTTCGCGGAAGCGCCGGATGATCTCTTCGACCCGCATGGCTGCTTACGCCTGGGCGTCGCCGCCGAGCTCGGCGAAGACCTGATCGGCTTCCTCGCGGGAAACCGGGAAACCTGTAACGGCCTTCAGGCGCACCAGATTGGGCTTGCCGTCGCCGGTGAAGTCATCCTTGCTGCCGCCCGCAATCATGGCCTGCAGGGCCTCGCGAATGGCCAACTGCCGCGCCAGGATCTGGGTTTTCACCTCGGCGGTGCCGCCTTCGACCAGCACGGCGCCGCGCGCCATGGCTTCGCGCTGGAATCGCTGGGGCACATCAATGCCCTCGGGCGTGGCCGGCACAACCATCGTGTGGCCGGATGTCAGCGAGACGGGGAGAGGATCAGTGCCGGGGGCACGGAATTTCATGGAGTTCATGGTCTTGTCCTTTCGGAGAAAAGGCCCGGCGGCACGTGGCCACCGGGTAAAGGGCCCTTACAAGCCCTGGCCACCGAGAAAGAATCAGGCCTGCGTGAAGGCCGAGCGGCCCGGCACGTAGTACTGGATGGAGATGCGGGCCTGGCCGGCCGTGGCAGCCGCGCCGGCCTGGGCCAGCAGGGCCTTCAGGCTTTCGGCGATGGGGTGACGCCAGCCAGTGATGGTCAGCGCCGTGCGTCCTGCGGTCTTCAGGTCGATGGGCGTGGCGGTGTAGCGGTCGTCGTCGGCCGTGTCGCCCAGCTTCAGCGTGGCGCTCGTTGCCGAGTTCCAGGCCGTCAGCACGGTGACATCGCCGCCGACCAGGATGGCATTGCCCGGCAGGTCGATGGCAGCTTCTGCCGTGCCGTAGGCAGCTGGATCGCCGAAACCGATGTCCAGATAGGCGACGATCAGCTCCTGGCGCGAGGGGTTCTTTTTGATGGGCATGGTGCGCTCCTTCAACAGCAAAGGGAGAGAGCACCGGGACCCGCAGGCCCCGGTGAGAGGCCTGCTTAGGGCAGGTAGTGGTCGATGGTGAAGAGGCCGAAGTCCTCGACCGACTTGTTGTAGATCGAGTAGAACTGGGGCTTGAGGAAGCCGACCAGCTTGTCGATGTTCAGGCCCACCTGGCTGTTGTACTGGAACGTCTTCTCGTCCCAGTCGCCAGGGCCCAGATCCGCCATGCCCAGGGCCTGGGCGCCGCAGACCAGCGTGCGGGTGCCGTTGACGTTGCCGCCCGCGCCCCACTTCTGGCCGGCGGCCGCGCCCTTGGTGTTGTAGACCAGGTTGAACTCGTGGATCACGGCACCGTCGAGGGTGACGGTCGCGCCTGTGAAGAAGGGAGAGTTCTGGCCATCCTTCGCCGCCACAGCCGTCACTGCCTCACGATAGGCCTGATCCTGCTTCAGCAGGCCCAGCGTACCGGGCTGCACGAACACCACGTAGTGAGGCTTGCCACCAGCCATCAGCGGCTTGATGCGGTTCTCCTTCGCGTAGGTGGTCGCCTGCACGATCATGTTGTAGTTGGGCTTGAACGACGAGGCGATAGCGCCCGTGTTCGACAGATCGAGGCCCGAGCCGTCCCACATCAGCGAGCGCTTGGCGCTGGGCGGGCGCACGTCGGCCGCGAAGTCCAGGCTGGGGAAGACCGAGCCGGCATCGCGCCGGGAGCCGTCGTTGTTGAACTCGTAGCTGATGCCCGACATGGTCAGGAATGCCAGCTGGTCGCAGCGGTTGGCCAGCCAGTAGGACAGCTTGTCGCGGCCCTGCTGGCGGAAGTTGATGGTGCTGCGCTGGTCGGACAGCTTGCCGGTGTTCTTCACGCCGTGGCTCAGCAGGTCATACGTGATGATCTGGCTGTGCGATTGCATGGATTCCTCGTTGCCTTCGCGCTCGTTGTCGCCGCGAACGCCGTCTCCGACCAAGTCAGCCACCAGCTGGATCACGCAGGCCTCGGCGCCCTTCTCGTTCTTGGTCAGTTCCTTGACCACCTGGATGATGTTGTTCTCGCCCTTGCCCGCGAACTTCTTGAGAAACATCAGGTCGCGCGCGGCGCCCCAGGTCTCACGGGCCCAGGCCAGCTTCTGGACTGGGGTCAATGCAGCAAAATTGGTTTCCATTTCATGCTCCTGGAAGTTGGTTCACTTTTCGGGACATGACGCCGCCCAGTTGCGAGAGACATGGCTTTGGGCGGCCAAGGGCGCCAGGCAGCTTTACGCCCGCCCAGGGCGACAACCCGTTGATGCCGCGCCGGCAAGGTGGGTGAAGCCTTGCCGGCTGGTTGAGCCGCGCTCAGTCGCCGCGAAGGCGCTTGCGCTCGGCCTCTGGAAGCTCCATGTATTCGTCGTCAGTGATCTTGGTGGGATCAATCGCCGCCGCCGTGGAGCGGTTTCCAAGGCCGGCCTGCACGCTGGGGGGCTGGAGCATCGAGTGCTGGGCCCCGCGCCGTGCGGCTCGCTCAGGGCGTATATCAACAGAACCACCCTGCCCCTGGATACCCCCAGGGGGGTGACCTGCCGGCGCGAAACGCGGCGCGATGGTTTGGACTGCTTCTGTCATGGCCTGGTGCAGGGGCATGCCGCGGCTGGTCTTGAACGCCACGGAGGCCTCGATGAGGTCCATCGCCTCCGCGCCCTCGGGCTCCTCGAGCCACGGATAGGCCTGGATCAGGCTCTCCACGGTCTCGGTGGCCCGTGCCTGCGCCGCGCTGGCGGCGTTGGCCTGGCGGTAGCGCTCAAAAGCGGCGTCCTCGATGGCCGCATTGATCTGCATGCGCAGTTTGGCGGCTTCCTTGGTGTCGCCATCCAGCATCAGCTGGGCGTACTGCTCCTCAGCCTGGGCGACATCGAGCTCCCGGCGCTCAGCGGCCGGTGCTGGTGCAGCAGCAGGAGCGGCCGTCTGGACCGGTTGGCCGCCGCGCAGCTGAGCCAGCTCAGCCTCCAGCGCTGCAGTACGCTCCAGCGCGGCCTTGCGCTCGTCGTTGACCTCGTTGAAGCGGGCCCGAGGGATGCCGCCGCCGCGCGTGCCCTGGCCTCCAGTGCCATCATCTTCGGCGCCATGGGCCGCGTCACCGCCGGCGGGCGGCTGGCCACCGCCCTCTCCGCCTTCGCTGGCCACCAGAGCCTGCAGGGATTCCTGGCTCAGGTCGTCGCCGTCCAGGTCGCCGCGCAGCTTGCGGCGCTCCTCCTCGGGCAGGGCCAGGTAGTCGTCGTCGGAATCTGCCACGGCGGTGTCGGTGCCGGTGGTGTCGGAGCCCTCTTCGCCAGCAGGCGCCATGTAGCGGAACAGGATCTTCTTCAGCAGCGGGTTCATGGTTCTTCCTCTTCGGTGGTGGATTGGTGGGTCACTTCTTGCCGGGGGTCTGCAGGTTCTGCAGCTCGGCGATCTTTTCCTTGGCCTTGGCCAGGGCGGCCTTCAGGCGCTTCGGGTCCTTGCGGATCTCCTCGGCGCGTGCCAGGGTGCGCATGTCTTCGTCCGCGCGCCAGTCGGCGTCCGATGGGATGGATGTGGTGCTGGCCTTGGCCATGGGGTTCTCCTTCAGTTCGTGGTGGTGTCAGCCCAGGTCCGGGCCGGGTCGCTCGATGCCGGCCTCCTGGCCCGCCGCCGGACTGGCGGGGCCGGCAGGTGTCAGCGGGTCGGTGTTGCGCTGTGGGGCATCCAGGCCCGGCAGCACCTGGCCGGGCTGCGGCACGATGGGTCCGGCGTCGCGGTCCACGTAGCCGGCAGAGCGCAGCATGGAGTCGGCGATGGGCGCCGCGCCCGGGTTGCGCGCGATCTCCAGGGCAGCCTGCGTGCCGCTGTACTGCGCCTTGATGGCCACGTCCACGGCCTGTGCATCGGTCTTGCGGGCCTGGGCGTCGATCAGCCGGGCCTGTGCCTCGGCGCGCGGATCGACCGGCGGCTGCTGGCCCTGCATGCTGGCCAGGATCTCCTGCTTGTCGGCCAGGTTGGAGTGCTTGATCAGAGTCGGATCCGGGATGGCCACGCCGGCCTGCTTCATCTCCAGTGCCTGCTTGAACTGCGAGTTCTCGAAGGTGACCTGGGCCGGCTGCTCCGTGATCACCACGTCATAGGTGCCGATGGTCACGTCGTTCAAGTAGCGGCCCGTACCGGGATCGAAGCGGTTGATCTCCAGGGTCTGGTCCGTGGGCTTGCCGGTCAGCGGATCGGTCTCGGTGATACGGAACACCCGGTAGCTGTCGTAGTAGCGCTGGATCAGCTTCAGGATTCGCTTGGCCAGCAGCCGGCGCGTGTACGCCAGGTTGTCCAGCGGCACGGCCAGTTGCTGCTGCGCCGCGAACTGTTTGGACTGGATGGCAATGCCGGGCTCGTTGGCGCCGCCGATGCCGCGCATGGCCTCGGGCACCGTCACGTCCTTGAGCACGCCACTGGCCCGGTCCAGGATGCGGTCCATCCCAGAGGGCACCTGGTTGGGCTGGATCTTCTCCGGCTTCCTGGCTCCCTTCTTCACCTCGATGTGCAGCCCAGTGGCGCCGCCGCGCATCTCCAGCTCGTCGGGGCTCATGTTGGTGATGCTGCCCTGCTCCGTGATCCAACCACCATTGGCCGAGCTGCTCAGGATATGGATGATCTGGGACATCGCCTTGTTGACGATCTCCTGCGGGCCGATGGCGTCATCCACCATGCCGCCGGTACGGCCGCGCCGGAAGTAGGCGAAGTACGGCACCACCGTGAAATGCTCGTAGGGGCTGAAGGTGTCGTGCAGCGTCGCGGTCAGCGTGGTGACGGTCCACTTCACCCGGCGACGCATGCGCTTGGCACGCACCGCGCCCTGGGCCAGCGCGTCCTCGATGGAGTCCGGCGCCATGTGCTCCTCGATCTGCACGTCCCCGGTGTTGGGCCAGACCATACAGGCCGTCTGCTCGAAGACCCAGCGCTGGCGGTCGATGATGCGGTAGCGCACCAGACCATCCTCGGCCACGGAACCGGCGTCGTAGGCGCCCAGGCGGTTGCGGCTCGCGAACTTGCTGCGCGATTCCTCGTCGTCCAGCTCGCCGAAGTCCACGCCCCCGTCGTGGCTGTCCTCGGCCTTCTTGCGCGCGTCCTTGCCGTACAGCTGCTCGATCTCATCAAGGGTGAGCCAGCGCGTGATGATGACATCGCTCCACTGGTCCGGGTCGTAGCTCTTGGCGTCCGGATCCGGGATCACATCCATAGGATCCAGCGTGCTGAGGGCGATCTCGCCCAGGACGTTGTCGTCGAAGCACATCCGCAGGTCGAAGTACCCGCGCTGCTGGATCACGCCGTCGCTGAAGACCTGGGTTTCGTGCCAGTGCAGGCCCACCATGTCGGCCACCTGCATGGCGACCTTGGACAAGATCGTGGCGCGGTCCAGGTCCGCGTCGCCGCCGCGCGGCTTGAAGGCGATGTCCACGCGGTTCTGGATCTGGTAGCCGATGGCCGCGTTGATGGAGGGCTTGATCTCGTTGAGCTCGTAGCAGGGCCGGCGCTCCTCTTCCAGCTGCGCGCGCGCCCCGGGCGTCCACTGCTTGCCCTGGCCCATGTACATGTCCTCGCAGCGCTGGGCCTGCGGCAGGTAGTCGAGGTGCCCACGGTCCTTGCCGTACTGGTAGCGGTTCCAGTTGGCACGCGCCGCGTCGTCCAGGCTGCTGGTGATGGAGATGGTGTTGTTCATGGTCATGCTGCTGATTGGTCCCAGCCACGGCGGCCACCACGCGCCATGGCGCGCACACGGTCTTGCAGGCTCTGGCGCGGGCCATGGCCAGGGATCAGGGGGATGGGCGCCGGCAGGTCGTCCACGAAGGTCATGGCCACGCTGTCGCCCTTGTCGGGGGAGCGACCCAGCACCTCGCGGATCTCGTCCTTGCTGTTGATCTGGATGGCCGTGCCCTTGCCCATGGTCACGACCTTGAACCGGGGTGCGGCCAGGTCGCCCTCCAGCTCGGGGTCTGGAGGCAGCGCGATGGGCTCGGGCCCGTGCGGATCCAGGGCCTCACGCAGGCGCCAGTACATCTCTGCGCGCTTGTTGCGGAAGTGCAGCTGGCCGGCCTTGTCCATGTGCTCGCTGGCGTTGGATGCGACCACTGGATGGATATGCAGTCCCAGTCCCACCAGGAAGTCGTAGGCGCTGGAGCCGCAGCCGATGCTGTCCACCGCGATGGGCGCGCCGTCGCGCACAAGGGGCGTCACGAAGCCCGCGGCTGTGGGCCCGTCATGCGTCACCACGCCCGGCGCTGTCACCAAGCGGTCGAACCAGCGGTCGTGGCGCCGCGCTGCGGAGGACTTGTCCAGGCCGCCGCGCGACGGGTCGAACCCCATGGCCGTCATCGGTCCCTTCTTCTCGGGCTCCTTCCAGCGTGCCATGGCCAGCTTGATCCACTCCGTGGGGATCAGTTGCCACACCGGGTCGGCCGCGCCGGCACTGAAGTCGCCGCGCAGCATCTGGGAGCGCAGGGGCTCGGGCAGGGCCTGCAGCTGGGCCTTGTAGCCGGTCGCCATCAGGAACAGGTTGTCATCCACGCGCGAGGGGATGAACGTCCGGCTCTTGGGCTGCATCAGCTCGCCGGACACCATCACGGGCTCCGGGCCAGGCACCTCCTGGTCCTCGCCCTTCTCGTTGGAGATGTACCAGCGCAGCTCCCCGGGCTTGGCGGGGTTCGGGTGGCGCGGGTCCAGCCACGGCGCCCAGAAGCGCTTCACCCATTCGCCCTCCGGGCCCGTGGGCGGGTTGCCGGCGCAGACGATGCGCTGGCGCACCTTCGGGTTGTCCGTGCGCATCCAGGCGTTGAGCGTCCTGAACTGCGTCTCCGTGAAGTGGCAGATCTCGTCGTAGAGCTTCGCGTCGTGCGGGCGGCCGGCGTACTTCTCCCAGTCCTCGGGCTCGTTCACGCTGCCCAGCTCGAGCAGGCGGTCGCCAGGCAGGCGCCAGAGCTTGTCCTGGCTGTTGTAGCCGTCGCGCGTGCCCAGGATCTTGGCCATGCGGGTCACCAGGCCCTTGAGCTGCACGCCCTGGCGCCGGAAGATGATGGCGTGCTCCTGCGCGGTCAGGGCCAGGCCCAGCAGCAGCTCGGTCTTGCCGCCGCCGGCCGCGCCGCCGTAGAAGAGGATGTCGGCCTGGCAGTTGTAGGCCATGGTCTGCGGGCCGGGCTGGGGCACCCAGATGCCCGGGTCCGCGACTCGCAGGAAGCTGTCCAGCTGCGCGCGCTGTGCCTCGGGCAGCAGCTTCAGGCGGCGCAGGATCTCCGCCGAGGTGGGGATGGCAGGCGCCGTCATTCGGGCAGCCCTCCGCCCAGCACCAGGCCCAGAGTGGACATCAGCTCGGGGTTGGCGGCCAGGACACGCTGCATGCGCATCGCGCGCTCAGCGTCCGACATGTCGCGCAGCGAGAGCGGATCAGAGCGCTGGTAGTTGTCCCGGGCGTACAGGCCCAGGTTCTTGGCCAGCTTCTCCCAGGCCTCCAGCTGCGAGTGCATCTGGATCTCCACGCCGTACTTGGTCTGCTTGGCGCCGGCATAGAGCGCGGCCGCGCGCTGGCTCAGGTGGCGCGTGTCCTTCAGCACCGTGCGCGGCTCGCCGCAACCACCGCAGCCTGGGCACTCGGGATGGGGCAGCAGGTGGGGGCTGTACCCCGCCCCGCCCTGCTCGTCGAATTCTTCCGCCGGCTTGCCCGCAGCGACCCAGCGCTTGCGGTCCTCGGCCATCTCCAGCTCGGTGCGCTGGAACCGGTGGCCCTGGCCATGGCAGCACCTGCAACAGCCGACACGCACCTCGATCAGCTCTCGGGGGTCAGCGGTGGCAATCAGGGCCAGCTGCCGCACCACGTTCTCAGCCTTGATGTCCAGCTTGTCCTGCAGCTTCTTCTGGCCCGCCTGGATCGCATCCTGGACGTGAGGTCTCCTCAAGAGGTCCGACGCCTGCACCGTGGCCGTGTGGGCGCTGTAGCCCGCCCGGATGGCCGCCTGCGTGCCGTTGGGGTCGATGAGGTACTCGCGGACGAAGCGCTGCTGGCGTGGATCCAGCTTGGCGATCTCCTTGGGCGTGGCGCCGGGCTTGTCAGGCCGGGTCCAGCCACTGGCCCGGGCGCGCTTGCCAATGGCAGAGTGCGTCAGCCCATGGGCTTCAGCGATCTCCCGCAGGGATTGGTTCGTGGTGCGGTAGACGCGCTCGATCTCCGTCCAATCGGTGCTGGCCGGTGTCGCGCCCTCCGCATTGGGAGCGCTTGAAGATGGGGGGATAGCTGGGGTTTCCACAGCCAGGATGGTTCCTGGTGTGGCGACGGAATGGAAACCCCAGAGGGGTGATGACACAATGCGCAAACACAGTCACCACCAGAGGCAGGGATGATGGACTCGGAAAAGCCGCAACACGACGCCAACAAATCGGAAGCGATAACACGCTTGGTCCAGCTTCTAGCTGCACTACCAAAGCGTGCCGTATCCCCATCGACTGATCAGTCCGAAGGTGCAACATATTTGCGGCGCGAAGATGCTGCCAGTCATCTTCCAGACCTCTTCGCCGCGGCCTTCCCATCCGAAAACCATCTGACTGCGTATGAAGAAGCGCTCAAAGGTGCCTTTTCCACTTTCGACCAGAAAAAGGCAGTTTCAGAGTTCATTGCCCGGCAATTCGATGCGGACGAAAGCAGACGTAAGGCTCTTGAATCTATGTCAGACCCCTTGAACCTAAAAAGCGCGGCGGCAACTGCATTTCATACTTCACTGCCTGGGTTCGATCCTGCGGAAACCTTCGAAAAGAAAGCGGCAGCGCTATACGAAGCGCAGCATGGCATAGAAAATCTTGGAAGAGTGGCGGCGGGAACCACTCCACAGGATGCTGCGGCCATGTTTGGTCTTCGCCCTGAAGACCACGCTGCGTTGACTGCAGGCGAAATTCTTCGAAGCTTGAACTGGGCTGCGGGCCATGCCGCAGGCATCACGCCTTCTGATTGGGCTGACGTCGTCACTGGCGCAGCCCTATCCAAAAATGCGGCCGATTTCTTCAAGGATCAATATCCAGACAGCCCAGAGGCGATCCAGAAAGCAGCCGATCAAATGCTTTCGGCCATCACTGACGTGCCAGCCTTAGATTCAAAAGAATTTCAAGTCAAGCGCGAAGCCGACTTCATTCAGCAGCAGATGGATCACGCCAAATACGTAGAAGAAACCATCCACAAGCCCCAGCGCGAAAGAGTGCGGCGGGAACAGGAGCAATTGGCGCTTTTGCGTCGCAGTGTGGAAATCTCAGAAGAACAAGTAGCAGAGGCCAAAGCAGATGCAAGCAAAGCGCAGAGCAATGTTCGGATATCACTTTGGATAGCCTTTGCTTCGCTCTTGGTTTCTGCGTGGCAGTTTTTGAAAGACTATTTTTAGCACCACGGTGGCACAGCAGTAGCATGCCTCTTCAGCCGCTCCTCCGCCAGGAGCCAAGCGAGTGTGCCACACGGGGCACGTTGTGCCCCGCTGACTCAGATCTTTCCGGCCTTCGCCAGCCGATTCAGAAATGTCGCCTTTCCAGGATCGATCCCAGGGATGCGCCTATTAGTTCGCTCTAATTTCACGGCGGCCTTAGTTCGTCCGGTCCTTCGCCCGATCTCCGCGTCCGACAGCTTGCCGAACAGCGCTACCTCCTCAGGCGTCCACGGCCTGCGCTTGGCATACGCAGTGATCCCGTGAGCCTTTCTCACCTTGTAGACTGCGTGCAAGCTCACTCCCAACTCCCGGCCAATCTGTGAGTCCGGCTTTGTTCCCAGGATCTCCAGGCTTTCCTCAGCCTTCGCCTTCGGCCGCCCCATGCTGGGTATGCCTCTTTTTCTTCGTGCGCGAATAACCGCATTCACGGATTTACCAACTAATAGAGCAATTTGGCCATCTGGTATAACCCCGAACTGCGCCAAGACCGCATCCGCCCAAGTATCGGATTTCCAACGCGCAATTCCCCTGCTTCGACGCGCGTAGGCAACGGTATCCTCTTTAATTCCAAGGTGCTTGCTTATTTCAAAGTCTGAAGCTGTCCCCAGCAAATCAATCTTTTCCGCAGTCCACTGGCACCTCCCCTGATTTGCAGGTATCCCCAAGCTCTCTCGTTTTGCTTTAACAGTTCTTCTATTTGCACCAATCAACTTCCCTAACTTGGCGTCGGACATTGTTCCAAGCAACCCAACTACTTCGGGCGTCCATCTTTCAGATAATCGATCATATGGCGGAATACCAAGCTTCCGCCTCTTTATATTCACTATGCATTTACCTATACCAAACTTCTTTGCTATGTTGAGATCTGGTTCTTTCCCAAGCAAAGCTATCTTTTCAGAAGTCCAAAATTCATCAATAACCGGCTTATTATGTATTTGACTAGGCGGAATATTTCTCGCATTCCTCTCAATAAAAACTGTCTTTGCAGATAATCCCACCAGATGAGCTATCTTCTCATCGCTCATCGTGCCGAGCAATGCAATCTCTTCGGGCGTCCACAGATGATTTCTACCCATTTTCATTCTCCCCGACGATCGCGCTTCATCTTCTTCAGATCACGCATGACCTCGTTTAGAAGCATATTTACGTTTTCTCCGTTCTGGATATTGCTCAGCTGCATAGCGTCCCCTGCAAGCCGAGTGGCAAGTGCCCGACGCTCGCGTGGGTAGACCCTCGCAACCAGCTCCCCGATTTCGATAAGGGATGTGCCATCCGGAAGGTCTGTCACCGACACGGCGCGCGGCTCTGGCGGCGGTTCACACGGCACGTAAACGCCTGCCCGTACCCGGCGCAGGGTGCCGTCGTCACTGACCATGCGGCTGACGTGATCGTCGATGACGTGATAGGACAGGCCTGTCAGCTCCATCAGCGTCTCTCGTGTGACCACCTGGTTCTGCTGTACCAACTCCTCAATCGTGTCCAGTATTCGCTGCCGCGTTGGATGGACTGGGCGCGCAGGCTTTTGCGCGTCAGCAGGATTGGTAGGGGTCCTGGTCATGGTTGCTCCTTTTCGCGGTCTTGCCAGTGCTTGGAAACAGGGGTGGACGGGCCGGCGGCCATGCGGCGCGGGAGAGGCCCGTCCCAATCGGTGATGTGCTGGTGGCGGCCGATGAAGCGCAGCGGCACCAGGCCCTGGGGGCCGTTGCGGTGGGCCACGATCTCCAGCTCGCTGTAGCCCTGCAGCTCGGGCAGACGCTTGCTCTGCGGGTGCGCCCAGTCCGTGAACAGCAGCGCGATCTGGTCGGCAGCAGCCTCGATGGCGCCCGACTCGCGCAGGTGGGACATGTTGGGCCGGCCATAGGTCTCGTCGGCCTTGCGGTTCATCTGGCTCAGCACCACGGCCGCCATGTCTAGGTCCATGGCCAGGTCCTTGATGCCGTTCACGATCAGGTCCAGGTCGCGCGAGCGGTTGTCCTTCTCGGATGCAGCCATGCGCTGGAGGAAGTCCACGAAGATCACGTCCAGGCCGGCCTCGCGCTTGACCTTGAGGGCCTTGCGCCGGATGTCGCCCAGCGTGAGGCTGGTCTGGTCGTCGTGGTGCAGGTGCAGCCGCTCCAGGTGGTGGGCTGCCGCCGTCACCGCCGGCCACATGTCCGCGTCCTGGGGATCGGCGGCCAGGATGCGGCTGAGGTCGAAGGCAGCGGCCGCCGCCGTGTGCCGGTGCATCAGCTGCGCGATGGGCATCTCCTGGCTCAGAAACAGCACGCTCTGGCGCAGGGCCAGGTGCCGGGCGATGGCCAGGGCCAGCGCGGTCTTGCCGTGCTTGGGCCGCGCGCCCAGTACCAGGAGCTCGCCGCGGCGCAGGCCGCCGTTCAGCAACTTGTCCAGGCCCCGGATACCGGTGGCCATGGCCGGGTTGCGCCCGTCGCTCAGCTCCTGCAGCAGCACCAGGTACTCGGTCACGGAATCGCTGATGCGCCTGGGGCCGCGCCGGCCCCGGCTGGTGGCCAGTTGGGCCAGCAGCATCTGGGCCTTGTCGATCTCGGCCGCAGCCAGGGCGCCGGGCTCCATGGCCGCGTCCACCATGGCCGTGCCGGCCTGGATCAGCTGCCGCAGGCGGTGCTGGTCCAGGATCTCGTCGGCGTAGCGCCGCATGCTGGCCTGGCCCGGCAGGAACTGTGCGAGGTCGGTCAGCTGCGGCAGCGTGGTCTCTGCCTCTTGGCGCCGCAGCTCCTCGAAGACCGACACCGGATCCGTGGGCGCGCCAGCCGTGGCCAGGGCCCGGACGGCACGGAACACCTCGCGGTGCATGGGCGCATAGAACGCCATGGCGTCCAGCTCAGGCAGCGCTGCCCACGCCTCCGGGTCCAGCATCAGGCCGCCCAGGAGCGCGGCTTCCGAGGCCACGCTGGCAGGCATGCGGCGCTCGGTGGGACGACTGCGCAATTCTGCGCGGTCCTTCTCGTCGGCTGGAAACTCGTCTATCAGCATTCGACAGCGCCCCCGCGGTGGCTGGGCCAGTTGCACTTCAGCGCCTTCGCTCCTTCGCGCAGCCGGTCGAACGAGCGCTCGCCGACCGAGGCCTTGATGTCGTTGATCGCCAGGTTGGATAGCAGCACCGTGGGCCGCTGCATGGCGTAGCGACTGTCGATCACCTCGAACAGCTGCAGGCGCTCTGCGTCCGTGCCCATGCTGGCCCCGACTTCATCGATGACCAGCAGAGCATCGCTGCCGAGGCTCGCGATCAGCTCGCTCTCGGTCTCCGGCCGGTCCCAGGAACTGGCCTGGAACCCGCTGCTGCCCCACGTAGCGCGCAGCATGCGCACGATCTGCCGGCTGCTGAGGATCCGGGCGCCCAGGTCACGCTCGTGGATGACGTGGTTCACCATGGCGCAGCCGAGGTGGGTTTTACCCGTACCCACCGGGCCGATCATCCACAGGCCACCACCCGAGCGGAAGTCGTTCTCCTCGGCGAACTTGCGGCACGCGGCCAGCACATCCGCTTGGCCGGGATGGAACGGGCGATAGTTGGCAAACGAGCACTCCAGCATCCGGCCCACCAGGCCACTGCGTGCCATCCGGCTGCTCAGCCGATCCTTCCGTTCTGCCTCTTTTTGCTCACGCATCGCTGCGGCAATGCGCTCATCGCGCTCATGCTGGAATTGATCCGTCATCCGGGACACCTTGGTCGTAGTAATCGCTGTGTTCATGGGTGAAGCCGCTGTGGCGGCCGGCATTGCTTCGGGGCTGGCCGTGGCCACCAGACGGCCCACGGTCATCGCCGATTCGCTTGGCGTACCAGCTCGCGTTGAAGCCTCGCCATCCCGCTTCACAGCAGACCTCAAGCGCCCGGGTCAGGGTGATGCGGGCCGTCGCGGCCTCTCGGGCAATGCCGTCCAGTGCGGTGTCGGTCAGGGGTGCGCGATGCTTCTTCCGCAAGGCCAGATAGTCCTGCCAGACCTTTTCGGGCACGTCTTCGGGCCGTGTTGCCTCGCCACTGCTGCGCTTGCGGGTTCCGTCGCCAGGAGCCGCGCCATGGCTGGAGACGCCGGATGGAGGGGCCGTACCGTCAGGTACGGGAGGTATTAACTCTCCCTGTCTCTCTCCCTGTCCCTCTCCCTTATTAGCCATCTCAGTCGCGTCTCTGGTAGACGGTGCGCGAGACGCTTTGGTAGACGGTTGAGCGTCTACATGACCGTCTACATGTAGAGCGATGAGACGCTCCAGTTCTGCCTTTGTCGGATTGGCGGGAGGCGTCACGCCAGCGTCTCGCAGGCGCGCTGACAGCTCCTTCAATTGCTCTCTCCAACGTTGTTGGCGGACCTTTTTCGAATCCACGCCTTCCATATGAACCTGCCGGCCGTCCCAGGCCTGGACCGCCAAATCAGCGATCACGGGGTGATAGAGGCGGCCGTCTGAGCACTTCACCCAGCCGCGCATGGCCATGTCGCGCACCTTCTTCCAGCTGCGAGATCCGGACAGCGCTTCGAGGAGGCGCTCATCGCTGGGCAGGCTGCCGCCAGGAATCTGGTTCCAGCTCTTGCACCACAAGGCCACGGCGGCCTTGAACTCGTCCCCAGTGCTGAGCAGAAACAGGTCGGAGTCGAGCAGGCGCCCGGTCTCCAGGGGCATCCATGGCAGGCCGCGCAGGTTGCAGTCAGGCGGCGTCATGGGCGGGGGTAGATCTGCGCTCATGGTGTTCGAGTTCCCTTTTCCTGGGCCATCAGTCATCCAGCGGCCCTCGCGCCCTGGCCACCGCTGTGCGCCTGCAGGGCTGCCAGCGCCTTGAGGGCCTGGTTCAGCGTGGCCGTGGCGCTGTCGATGGATTCGGCGATGCGCGCCGCCTGGTCCTCTGGCGCCTTGCGGTCAGGCCGGGCATGCAGCGTCTCGTCGCAGGCGTACATGAGCGGGTCGTACCGGCCGCAGAACCGCATGGCCGCGATGATCTGGCCGAACGTCAGGCGCTCGTCCTTTTCAGCATTCATGCAGGCGCGCAAGCGCGCGTGTGCCGATTCCAGCTTCATGTGCGGGAACAGATAAACGGCCAGTTCCTTTGCCGACTTTTCGCTATTGGCGATCATTTGAGCCAGCGCGTCGTACTCGTCTTCATAAATGGACTTCATGGCGTTAACCTATTGATTTTTCTGCAGTTTTCTTTTCACCCCTCGACCCTCCTCAATCTGAGGGGACGTGAGGGGTGCTTTTTCGGGGCAAAAAAAAGACGATTCGGTCACCGCTGAAAAACAGCTCAACCGAATCGCAGACATGAACAACCAATCCGCAGCCGTCACGCCCTTCCACCGCTCCTCGCACACTGCGTTCAGCGAGAACATCAACCCGGCGACAGGCCGACGCGAGCAGGTCATGACCGTCTCGCGTTTGGAACTGGCCTGGTCTACCGGCGAGTTGGTGATCAAGGCGCGTGGCAGCCGGGTCGTTGTGGACGCAGACCACCAGCAGCAGCGCGGCCGGCGCTCGCCGTTCTGAGCCCTGGCCATGGCAAGGCGCTCACGCATGGGCAATGGCCTCTGCAACGACAGGCGCACCAGCCTGTGCGATGAGTTCAGGCCAAATCTGGCGCCAATCTTTTGGGCGCAAATCCCAACGCATCACTTGGCGTCCGGTGGCCACTTCGATGGCTACGCACAGCGCGGGGCTCGGCTCGCGGCCGCCCTGGCCTGCCGCCAGTTGGGAGAGATAAACAGATGTCACGCCCAGCGTTTTGGCAAGCTGCTTGAGGTAGCCGCGCGGCTGCGCGTCGAGAAAGGAGCGTAGGTTCATGGTTATACAAAATGCTGAACGACACCCGAAGCGTACTGCATACCCAAGAGTTATGCAATACGCTTACCATGTGCGCATGGAAAAAGAAAATCCACGCATGGAGCGCCGACGGCACTGGCTGAGCGTGCTGATCGATGAAAACGGCGGACAGGCCGAGGTCGCCAGGGCGATCGGATCGCCCAAGTCCTACCTGAGCGCCATCCAGAACGGCGGGAGAGGTCTTGGGGATAAGTTGGCCGCCCGGATCGAAGAGGCCTACGGCAAACCCGCTGGATGGCTCGACCAGCCCGTGGAAGCGCCCAATGTCGTGGCCGGGCCGGCGGTACAAGGCCTTGTGCCGCTCATCTCCTTTGTGCAAGCCGGGGAGTGGTGCGACATGGTGGACAGTCTTCAGCCCGGCGATGCGCTCGACTGGCTGCCGTGCCCGGTTCGGCATGGCCGGGGGACCTTCTGTCTTGAAGTGGAGGGGGAAAGCATGTATGACCCTTCAGCCAGGCACAGCTACAGGTCAGGCGACATCATTTTTGTGGACCCCACAAAAGACGCCCAGCATGGCGACCGCGTGGTGGTCCGCCTCGACGACCAGCAAAAGGCGACTTTCAAGCAGCTCATCGAGGAAGACGGCAGACGAATGCTGAAGGCCATCAATCCGGACTGGAAGCCCCGGTACATGGAGATCAACGGGAACGCGTCCATCTGCGGCGTGGTCATCGGGAAGTGGGTCAAGGAGTAGGCCCGGACTTTGTGGAATCGGCCACCTGATCGGTGGCCATTTTTATGCCCTGACGAAAGCACGTCGCATATCAGTTATGCAAACTGCTTGACGAAAAAGTTATGCATGAAGCATACTTCTATCAGCGCCTTGTTCACCGGCGCATGGAGTGAAGATGCCCACCACAGAGATCGCTGCCATCCTCAAGGCGGCACCCCAACAGCACAGCCAGCAATGCGCACTGGCGGCTGATGCCATCCAAGGCCGTCGCTGGCCGAGTGCTGCCGCCCTGCTCAGGACCCAGGCGACGATGGCCCAAGAATGGGCCGCTCAAGCCCGCGTCCTGGCCACCTGGTGCGAAGCCGAGGGCGAGAGCGGCCGCGTGCATTCCGCCGTGCCCACTGCGCTGGACTGCCACGCACCGGCAGATCTGCTGGGCCCTGCCGGGGCCCCCACTCTCGAATCCCTGGAAGCCGGCCTGCTGGCCTTGGCGCATGGCCTGGGCCGCGAGCACGCCGCCCGCGTCCGCCGCGCGATGAACGGCGTGCTGCAGGCCGCCCATGCCCCCGCCTCTCTGCCACCCCAGGCCGCCGCACTCGGCGCCGCGCTGGACAGCAGCAGCCTCGAGCAGGCGGACCCGTCATGAGCCGCCAATCCATCCGCTGCCTCTGGCGCCTGATGGTCATGCGCCGCAGCACTGGCGCCGGGCCCATCGCGGCTTTGCGCTGGGCCGCCGGCCTGTTGTGGCGCAACCACCTGAGCAGCCAGCGTCGAAAGCACCTGGACCGCCGCGCCGAAGTGGAGCGCGCCGCCCGTCAACGCCTTTAACCCACAGGAGCTGAAATGCCCGAAGCAATGCTCAGCGTGGCCACCTGCCCCGGCCACCCCACCCTGCTCACATCCTTCACAGCCGACGGTCCCGTCATGGCGCTGGACCTGGCCACCGTGCCGCGCGAGATCCTGGAGCGCATCACCGCACGCGCCCTGAACGTGGAAGCGGAATGGCAGAACGGCACGATTTCGACCGAATACCTGGGCGGCAAGGCCGCGCTGGAATGCCTCACCATCGCCGCGAACGCGCTGGACCAGCACTTCCTGCCGCTGGTGCCCCGGGTCCGCGACCTTGCGTCCCACGACATCGCCTTCGAGGCCGAGGGCCAGACCTATCCCGTCATCCGTGGCGGCGAGGTGGTCTGGGTCGCGCACGCCGACCTGTCGCCCATCGAGCTGGCCGCGGTCCGTTCCTGGTTGCGATTCAACGTGGCCGCTGCCACCGAGCAGTCCGTCACCTTCCAGCTGCGCCTGGAGCAGTTCGAGCGGGAGGCAGCATGAATCTGCCAAGCAACGATGAGCTGAAGGTGGCCATCCTGTACACCATCGCCGCCAATGCCTTTCATTCGGAGCAGGACGAAGAGGATCTTGCCGCCAGCCGTCAGCTGCGCAACGCCTTCGAGGCGCTGATGGAGAAGCTGCACGCTATCGATTCCGTCCCGAAGGACAGCATTGCCCGCTTCCAGCAAGCGGCGCGAGATGGCGCGCCGCCGGCTCAATTACGCCCCCTGGCAATGCAGTTTGCCCATGCCATGTCCGACGAAGACTTCCGCGAAGCCCTGGCCCAGTCCGGGCTGTTCATGGCTGCTGTCGGCCACACGAAGTTCATGGAGGCAAGCGAAGGCCTCGAAGCGCTGCGCACCATCTACGGCGAAGAGGCGCGGCGCATGCCCGCTTACCGAGCATGGGTGCGACAGGCTATGGAATACGCACCGCCGGAGCTGCAGGAAGCCGCCTGGGCGAAAGCTCAGGAGCTCGGACTGCTGCCAGAGGCTCGCTTGGTCGATGACGCAGGCTGCCCGGTTTTCAGTGCTCACCAGATCGCCAAGGTCTTCGGCATCCCTGACGAGGACGTGCCCCGCTTCGTCGCGGAGCATGGCGACCTGTTCGAGATCGCCGGCAACGTTCACACCCTGCAGTGAGGCCTGCCATGCAAGACAACCAAGCATTCCGGGCGCTTTTCACGCTGCCGCCAATGCAGACCAGCACAAGCACCGCCCTCTCGATACCCGAAACGCCGGCACCCAAGAACGAGACCGGCGATCGCGAGCTGGATGCAGTCCTCTGGCTGCGCGACTGCATCAAGACCGCCCATCCGGCCCTGATCGACAAGGCACTGCTGGCCTTCAAGCAGATCAAGACCCCTTCCAAAGACCTTGAGGACCGGTACCGCCAGTACGTCGCCCGCGTCTCCAATGGCCACTTCGCGGCTGTGCTGATGACCTTCGGTTTCGCCAACCTAGAGTCGCTGGCCGAGAACACGCTGCAACGGCAAGCGCGGAAGGATGAGGCAATGTCCCGCTTCGGCACTGTGGATGGCCTTTTCGCCGACACGCCGTCTGAAGCAGCGTGCAAGACCGCGCTGAGGGGCCTGCGAAAAAAGAAGGGCTCCTCTTGGGAATACGACGCGGACAAGGCAGACGCGCGCTTCTTGAAGCATCCGGCGCTCGTGCCGTCAACGCTGGCTGATTGCCTGCACGCCCGGGAGTACGAGAGCGCCCTCTATCGACTTCGCCAGGCCAGCGTGGACATGGCTGGCGACCACTGGCCGGAATTCCAGGAACATGCCGATTTCTGCTTTCGGCAGCTCGCCCAGATCAAGCCGCGCACCAAAGCCGAGGCCCTGGCTGTGTTTGAACACCTGGAGGAGCGCGACGCAGCCGACCGCGCCGAAGGCCCGGACATCATCCGCAATCTGATCTCGGGAGGCTGGGCATGAGCAACGAGCTGAACGACCTCACCACACGCGCCATCGCGTTCCACCTGCGCAAGCCAGGCGCACTGCAGCCGGCGGCCGACCTGAGCGGCCCGGCCACGGCCGGCGGCTTCGACTACATCGTGCTGCGCAATCTGGGCGGTGTGTTGGCCGTCTACCGCGTCATGACCCACAGCCGCACGCTGAAGCGCCTGCGCCGCTGGCCGAAGGCGGTGGAGTGATGGCAACTATTGTGATTTCCACAACGGTCCAAGCTGTTGATTTTGTTCATGGTGCAGATCTGCACCATCTCCATGGACTTTTCACCAATTCTGGGGAAAAGGTCCAGACGGGTTGCGACGAAATTCGTCGGAACACCCAGCAGCAGGCCATGAACCAAGCCGACGTATTACCTCGGGCTGGGGTTCCCAGGTTCGAGCCTGGAAGCTGCACCACGCGAGGTGGCGACGAAATTCGTCGGCGCCTGGCGTCAGGCCTTGGGCTTGCGAGTCCGCTTCGCAGCAGGCGCCGGCTTCTCCGCGCTGCCCATCTCCACCGCATTGCCAGACTCCACGATTTCATAGGGTGGAAGATGGGTTCTGCGACGGTATTCGTAGGTCGTTGCCTTGGGGTGCGTGGGTGGCGACATGCCTTTGCTGGCGTACAGACTGGCCACACCCGCGCGCCATATGGTCGTGGCGAAGTCGCGCACGCTTTCGTCGTCTGCAGGGCGGTCCAGATCCTCCGCCAAGGAGGCCTGAATCTTCTCGAAGTCGGCATGCGCCACTGCGGAGGCCATAGCGGCCGTGCTCGCATCGGCGCCGGTCTCATATCTGCGTTCATCAATGTACGCAGCCAAGCGACCGATTACCCCGGTCAGGCGTATCCAGTCCATCACGCTGACCGCGTCAAGGTTGGGAGCAAAAGATTCCTCGAGCCGAGAGGAAACCTCAGCGCTCAAAGAACGATTGTTCTTGGCTGCAGAGGCCACCAGCCGATCCTTGAGATCAGCCGACAGGCGAAGGTTGGTTTGTACGTCATCAGAGGCCATGCCGCGATTATCCAAGCAAAGTGCTTGCACGCAACCAAGCAGACTGCTACATTGACATCCAAGCAAAGTGCTACATGAAAGGAAAAGCTATGGCACAAAGCGAAGTCCAGACTAATGTGCGTCTGCCCGCTGCACTAAAGACCTGGTTGCAAGAACAGGCGGAGACGGCCCGGCGCAGCCTTACGGCCGAGGTAGTGCACCGCCTTGAGGAGAGCAGAGCCCGCCAGGAGAAGGGCACCAACCAGTGACCACCCCACACCCGCCCCCCTGGCCGAAGCAGGCCAAAAAAGGCGAAGCCCCGAAGCAGGTGAGAGCGCTTCAGGGCTTCTAGATCCGAACCCTTCCCAGGAAACCGAATCATGAACGCGATTATCGCGCGCCCAGCTACGGGCGCAAGGCCGGGCCATGCCCAAGCCGTTGTCGCAGCACCCCGCTGCGCCCAGGAACAATGCTCTGGCGCCCAAACGACGGGCGACTGGTCCCTCCCGGCGAAGCTCGTAGAGCCCATCGCCGAGCCCTCGCAGCTGGACTGCTTCATGGGGCTGCAGCGACTGTGGATCACCAACACCCTTCTCTATCCGGAGATCGGGCGCGGCGATGTCATCGAGGTGAACTTCGAGCGACGCGAGATCCGCTACGACGGCCTCTACCTTGTGGTCGTCAGCTATCCCCATTCCCCTCCATGGCACGGTGCCCGCAAGTTCCAGCTCAAGCCCACTCCGTGCGGGACCAGCGCGCTTTGGGTGAACGACAGCAACCGAGGGGACTGGCGCGAAGTCGATGAAGACCTGCGCGCTCGAATCAAAGTGCTGGGCGAGATTACCGAGGTCCTCAAGCCCGTCAACAGCACCGCTTGGAGGTACGAATGAGCACGGCAGCCCTCAAACCCAATGCACGCCGGACCACATCTGCCCCGGTTGCCGCGCAGAAAACAGCGCCCAAGTCAGAAGCCGAAACGCTCTGCCGTGATGCAGCCATAGTGATTTGCAACATCGCGGAGATGGCCCGCGCAGCCGAGAGGCTGTCGGACCATTGGCGCATCAAGTCGCTGCAAGACGCCGCTCTGCTCTTCCGGCATGTGTACGACACGGACTTCGAAGCCGGCATCGATGACATGCCGGCCGATATGCTGGGACAGCTGCGCCTGGGCTACACCCTCCTGGATAGCGCAATTGCCGAAGCAAGAGAACGAAATCCCGCTGCAGTGGGATTGACTGTTCACTGCATGCTGGCCGCCGGCCACGCCATGGCACTCACAAAGGCACTGGAGGAGGCCTACACCAGCCAGGACTTGCCGCAGCTGCGGGCGCTTGCGACGATCCAGGGCGCCTCCATGGTGGGCGCTCAAGCTGAAGCCCGACCCGCACAACAGGGCGCTGGCAAGTCGCCTCTCGAAACCATCCGCCTCTTCGCCCTCGATTGCTCCTATGACATCCAGGGTCTGGCGGATGCCGTCACGTTGATGGGCGACGAACTGGACGATGAGGCTGTGAACTTCACACGCATCACTGCCCTGCTGCGCTGCTATGGCACGCGCATCCGGGACCTGAACAGCATCCTGATGAGTTTCATTGACGAAGACGCACTGCGCGTGCTGGACATGAAGCACATGCTGTATCGAGGCGCGAACACTTCGAAGCTGGAGGATCTTCAATGAGCACCGCCGTTGCAAAGGCCCGGACTCGGGCAACGCCCCGCATCCAGCAGCCGGCCGCTGCGCCCCGCCCCGCTTCCGGGACCACCGACCCCATACGCACGCCTGCCAGCATGCTGGCGACCTTCTTCCGCATAGGTTCTTCCTTGGAAGTCTCCAGCAACTGCTGGCCCGACAAAACTGAGCGATGCGAGCCAGTGAGGCTGCTGCTCACGGCAAAAGATGACATCGAGCACTATGCCGAGAGATTCATCAACGATCTGTCCAGTGCACGCGACTTTGCCTTCGATATCGTGGCCTTGATCAAGGCCGCGCGCCGTGCTCCCGGACCAGCAGAACCTGCCGAAGCCAAGAAGCTGCTGGACCAGGCCATGGCCGACCTGGCCTGGATCGCGGACATGCCCGTGGCCGAGCTGATGGCAGACGCAGCAGCACCAGCAGCCCAGCAACAGGACCAGGTCGAATGGCGGAAGCTCGCCTGCAGTGCCAACTACGAAGTTCAGCGCCTGGCGCAGACCATGGTGCGGCTGGCCGATCAGTTGGACCTTGATGCGCAGCCCGTCTTCCATGGGTTGGCGGCTCGCATTGCTCAGCTTTCCGAGATCGTCTACTCCGCAGGGCGACTGCATGGCGAAGACCCGGCGGAAGCGGGCACGCCGCCGTTGAAGGAACTGCAACACATCTTCGCCGGAGGGCTGTGCCTTGGCTGAAGCACGCAAACCCAAGACAAGCGCCCAGGCCCTCCTGGCCATGGCGCCGCGCACGCTCAACGGCTCAGCCTGGCTGGAGCAGCACGAAGCGCTGACCCACCACCTGCTGCACATGATGGCGCGCGCCCTGGCCAAGCCGGCCGGCCGTGCCACGGACGGGGCGCTGCAGCCCATTGCCCAGGCATACACGGCCCTGCGCACGCACGCCAAGCAGGTGGTGGGCGATGCGGTGCCCGTGGTGCTGGCCGCCGATGGCCGCCATGAAATCCCGTTCGAGAAGCTGTCCGAGGCTCGCGCCAAGGTGGCAGTGCTGCAGGCCGAGCTGCAGGCTGCACACATCGCGGGCGCCCAGGCCCGGGATCTGCTGGCCCTGGCGCAGTCCTGCATGGCTCAGGGCACGTCGCCGTCGGCTGAGCTGGCGGCCCGCATCCAGCAGGCCCTGGACCAGACGACCAGCACCGAACCACATCCTGGCGAGGGCCAGGAGGCCGTGCAGGACTTGGTGCGCGGGCTCGCCAGCCATGAGTTCAACGCCGGCCGGCAGGCCATGCATACCGACATCCTGGCCCTGCTGTCTCGCCGGCTGGGGGAAATGGAGGCCGCTTCGAAGCGTTACCCGCAGACGGCCGGCACGTTGAACCAAGCGGCCGGCGTGCTCAACGTGGCGCGCAAGCAGATCCAGGAGATTCACCCATGAGCACCCCTTTTGATCACGAGAAGAATTGGAAATCAATCCGGCGTGGCATTTTCGCGTTCTGCGTCTGCATGGTGGTCATATTTGCCACTGACGTGGCTCAGATCGCTTTGGCCGCAAAGGAGCGTGGAAAGAAGGCCGAGGCCGATGGCGCCACCCCGCCGCAGTGCGCCTGCCCCTCTCGGGAGACTGATCAATGACCGGCCGCCGAGCAGAAAACCGCCTCACGCGGGAGGACACCACAGCGCTCTGGCATGCCGTCAAGGCTATGGCGGACATCCTCGAGGCCACCCGCAAGCTGGAGGGCGTATACCCCGAGCATCTCGCTGAAGATGAGGCCCAACTGGCGCGTGCCCGTCGTGCCCTGCGCAAGGCGAACAAGCTGCGCGAAGAGATGGGCCGGCGCCCAAGCACCCGGGCCGAACGCCCCCAGCGCACGATAGGAGGGCCCAAGCCGTGACAGCAGAAGCCATCACCACCAGCCTCTACCTGACCGAAGAGGAGATCGACGGCCTCTGCAAGCCCCTGAAGCAGCGCTTCGCCCAGCGCCGGTACATCGAGCAGGTGCTGGGCCTCCCGATAGCCGGCATCCGTCCGGATGGACTGCCCCTGGTGGGCCGCACCATGGCGGACGAAAAGCTCAACAACAAAAAGCCGTCCGCGTCCGAACGCGGATTCAAATGGAGTAAGTGATGGGTCGCAGAAGAGAGCGAGCATCAGGCTTCGGCCTGCTGCCGAGGATGGAGGCCCGGCCTCGCAAAAATGGGCTTGTCACCTACCGATATCACCCGGTGGGCGGCAAGCCCATCAACCTGGGCACCGACCGCACGGCGGCCATGCAGGCCGTGCTGGAGATGAACCACGCGCCCAACTCCCAGGGCACGATACGCGAGCTCTGGGGCCTGTACCAGAAGACCGCGCGCTGGACGGTCTTGGGGGAGCGCACGAAAAAGGACTACGAGTCCTATAGCGTGAAGCTCATCGAGGTCATGGGCGAGGTGCCTGCCGCCGCGGTGCGTCCCACCGACATCGCCAGGTTCCTGCGCGTGGAGCGTGCAGACGCACCCGTCCGGGGCAACCGAGAGATCGCCCTGCTCTCCAACCTGATGAACGTGGCCATCGAGCGCGGGCTGATCGACGCCAACCCATGCAAGCAGGTCAAGAAAAACAGCGAGCGAGCCCGGACAGAGGCGCCGGAGCCGGCCGAGCTGCGCGCGTTCCTGGACTGGCTGGAGGCCGGCAGCCCTGCGCGCAAGACCCTGGCCCTGATGGCGGAGTTTGCCGCCCTGGCTGGCTCGCGACGCGTGGAGTTCCTGGCCCTGCAGGTGCCGCAGATCGACATGCAGGCCGGCGAGATCCGGCTGATGCGCGCCAAGCAGCACGGCGGCACCAAGCGGGCCGAGAACATCGCCATGGGTCCGGCCATGCTGGACCTGGCCAAAAGGCTGCTGCAGCTGCCGCGTCCCGAGACATCGCTGCACGTCTTCATCAACCAGCACGGTAGCCCGCTCACCGAATCGGGCTTCACCACGGGCTGGCAGCGGGCGATGGTCGAGGCCTTGGAGACCAAGGTGATCAGCAGGCGTTTCACCTTCCACGATCTTCGGGCCTACTACACCACCCAGCACAAGGCACGGTATGGCGCCCTGCCCGAGCTTCACGCCAGCTCGGCCACCACGGCCCGGGTCTACGACCGCTCGAAGGTCTCAAAACGACAGTCCCTGGGCTGACCTCTATTCCCAAATTGGGAATAAAACAAAAGCCGCGCTACCTTTACGATAGCGCGGCTTCCGCGTGTTTGTTGGTGGGTCCTGCGAGATTCGAACTCGCGACCAACGGATTAAAAGTCCGCTGCTCTACCGACTGAGCTAAAGACCCGAACCACGCTTTGCATGCATCAGATGCTGCTCAGCGAAGACATAGATTCTAGCACCAAATTTTACGCCTCAATTCTTGATGCGGCTCAGTTGATCGATGACCCAGCCTGCGGCGCACTGGCCGAAGGTGGCGGTGACGGCTACCACCGAGCCGTAGCCGTGGCAGTTGAGCGTGCCGTCGCCTTCGATGGCGCAAGAGGCATCGGGCGGGGCGACGGCCTCGCGGCTGAAGACGCAGGCGATGCCGATGCGCTTGCCTTCCTTGGGTGCGCCATGCTCGCGGCGCAGGCGGTAGCGCAGTTGGGCCAGCAGGGGGTCGTGCGTGGTGGCGCTGAGGTCTTCGATGTCCACCTTGTGCGCCAGGCGCTTGCCGCCGGCCGCTCCGACCGAAATGAAGCACTGGCGCGTGGCGCGCGCATGGGCGGCCATGGCAGTCTTGGCCTTGACCTGGTCACAGGCGTCGATGACGGCGTCCGCGTTCTGGGGCAGCAGGTGCAGCCAGTTGTCCGGATCCACGAAGTCGTCGATGCAGTGCACGCGGCAGGCCGGGTTGATCTGGGCAATGCGCTCGCGCATGGCTTCGATCTTGGCCTGGCCCACGGTGGTGGAGAGCGCGTGAATCTGGCGGTTGATGTTGGACTCGGCGACATGGTCCATGTCGATGAGTGTGAGCTCGCCCACACCGCTGCGCGCCAGCGCCTCGGCGGTCCACGAACCTACGCCGCCGATGCCCACCACGACGACGTGCGCGGCGCGGATGCGCGCGGCGCCCGGCACGCCATACAGGCGCTCCAGGCCGCCGAAGCGGCGCTGCAGGTCGGCATCAGAAAAAACAGCGCCTGCTTCAGGCGCTGTCTTGTCTTCTCCCGCAGGGGATGAAGAGGCCGTATCGCTCATCACTTGAGGCTGGCGAGACGGTTCTTGGCCGCGGCTGTGGCTTCGGCGTTGGGATAGGCCTTGATCAGGTCTTCCAGCGTCTTGCGCGCGCCCTTGGTGTCCTTCATCTCGATCTGGCAGTTGGCGATGGACAGCGCCGCCTCCGGCGCCCGGCCATGCATGGGGGCTGCCGCCAGCAGCGCGCGGAAGTTGGAGATCGCGTCCTTGTAGTTGCGATTGGCGTACTGCGCGTTGCCCAGCCAAAAGCGTGCCGAGGGCACGTAGCCGCTCTTGGGCCACTGGTTCAGGAAGGACGAGAATGCCGTGCCGGCTTCGGCAAAGCTGCCGGCGCGGAACTGCGCCAGCGCGGCTTCGAAGTCGCGCTTCTCGGCCGGGTCGGCCGCGAATTCCTGGCCGTCCACCGTCACCGTGACCGGCTCGAACTGGCGCAGGCGCTCGTCCACGCCCTTGGCGATGTCGCGCTGGCCGCGCTGCAGCTCGGCCACATCGCGCAGCAGCTGCTCGTTCTGGCCGCGCAGCTTGGCTTGCTCGGACTTGAGCTGCTCGATCTGCGACTGCAGTTCGAGCAGGCCACGGCGCGTTTGCGCGCTTTCCTCGGTCATGCGCTGCTGCGACTGCTGCATGCTGTCGACACGCTGGCGCATTTCCAGGATGGCGCGGCGCGCCTCGTCATCGCCGAACAGCGCGGCATGGCCGCTGGCGGCGTAGCCGGCCATCAGGCCGGCAGCCAGCAGCGTGCGCAGCGCGGTGCGATGCAGGATCGGGGAGCGCTGCATGTTCATCAACGGTAGGACAGTTCTGCGCGGCGGTTTTGCGCGTAGGCGTCTTCGGAATGGCCTTCGGAGGCAGGCTTTTCCTTGCCGTAGCTCACGGCTTCCATCTGCGCGTCGCTCACGCCCAGCAGGCCCAGCGAGCGGCGCACGGCTTCGGCGCGCTTTTGGCCCAGAGCCAGGTTGTATTCGCGGCCGCCGCGCTCGTCGGTATGGCCTTCGATCTGGACCTTGCGTGCAGAAGACGCCTTCAGGAAGCGTGCATGGGCTTCGATCTGGGGCTGGGCGTCGGCCTTGACGACGTAGCTGTCGAAGTCGAAGTAGACGATGCGGCTGACGCCCTGGGGACCTGCCTTGTCGGCAGCCGAGCCGGTCAGGTCCACGCCCGAGATGCCGCTTTGCGAGGTGCTGCCGGTGCCGGCACCGCTGCCCTGGCCCGTGCTGGAGGCGCCCGCGTCGGTGACCGGGGTTTCGTCGAGCTTGACGCCCGAGCTGCAACCTGCCATGAGTGCGGTGACTGCAAGTGCCAGGGAAAGTCGTTTGATGGTGATCATGAAAAATCTCCGTATGTCCGGATGGACTTCGTGCTGAGTTGACTTGTTGACTGAAAAGAAATCGAGGAAGCCGGGCTATCACTGGCGCTGGAACGGACCCCAGTCGGGCTCGCGGATGTCTCCGCCCTGCCCTGCCAGCCGCGCCTTGATCTTGCCGTCCAGCGTGGTGGTCATCAGGGACTCGCGGCCCTGCTGCAGCGTGGCGTAGACGATCAGGCGGCTGTTGGGAGCGAAGCTGGGGCTTTCGTCCGCCGTGGTGTCGGTGATGGCATTCACGGTGCCGGTGCCCAGGTCCATGACATGGAGCTTGAAGCCGCCGCCCACGCGCGAGATGTACGCAAGCCACTTTCCATCGGGGCTGACACTGGGCGAGATGTTGTAGTTGCCGGTGAAGGTGACGCGCTCCGCGCTGCCGCCGGAAGCCGGCACCTTGTAGATCTGCGGGGCGCCGCCACGGTCGCTGACGAAGTAGATGGAGCGGCCGTCGCTGGAGAAGTTCGGCTCGGTGTCGATGCCGCTGCTTTGCATCAGGCGGCGGGGCTCGCCGCCCTGGGCGCTGATCAGGTACAGCTGCGAACCACCATCACGGCTGAGCGTGACGGCCAGCGAGTTGCCATCGGGCGCCCAGGCCGGCGCGCTGTTGGAGCCCCGGAAGTTGGCGACCAGGCGACGGCGGCCGCTGGCCACATCGTGCACATAGACCACGGGCTTGCGCGACTCGAAGGACACGTAGGCCAGCTGGGTGCCGGTGGGCGACCAGGCAGGCGAGATGATGGGTTCCGGGCTGGACAGGGCGGACTGCGCGTTCTCGCCATCGGCATCGGCCACCCACAGGCGGTAGTTGCTTCCTGCCTTGGTCACGTAGGCGATGCGTGTGGAGAACACGCCTTTCTCGCCCGTGAGTTTCTCGTAGATGTAGTCGGAGATGCGGTGGGCCACCAGGCGCAGGTCGCCGGTGGTGACGGCAAAGCCCTGGCCGCCCAGGTCCTGGCCCTTGACCACGTCCCAGAGGCGAAAGCGCACGTCGTAGCGGCCATCGGCCAGGCGCGTGATGCTGCCCACGGCCAGGGAATCTGCGCTTTTCTGGCGCCACATGGCGACATCGGGGCGCGAGGTTTCATCGAGTTGCACGCCGGCCGTGTCCACGGCGCGGAACTGACCGCTGCGCTCCAGGTCGGCCTGGATGATGGCCGAGATCTTCTGGGGCGCCTGCCCTTCTCCCTTGAATGCTGCAATGGCGATGGGCAACTGGGTCAGGCCCACGCCCGTCACTTCGACGCGGAACTGGGCCAGCGCGGGAATTGCAGGAGTGGAGGCAAGAGCGGCCAGCAGGGTTCGGCGCGAAGGGCGCGGCACGGCCGCCAGGGAGGAAGGAGAAAGGAGTCGGTCAATAGTCATTGGCATTCATCAATATCTACGGGAAGACCCCGGTACTTGCACAGGTGCGAATGTTACACACACTGGATGCGTCACGATGTAAGAACGTGCACTGTAGGGTCTGTCGGCCCAGGCTTTGTCGATCCCCGCCAGCCGCATCGGTTCCCCATGGGGCAGCCCCAGGCAAGCCCGCCGTAAAATCCGCGCTTCATGCACGCACCATCCTCACCGCCGCCGGCCCCTGCGCCGTCCGCCGCACCGGCGGCCCATGATCTCGCCAGCACCCTGACCCTGTCGCAGCGCCTGAAGCGCCTGTCCCCCTATTTTGGTGGTCAGCGCCTGGCCTGGACGATGGCCGTGGCCGCCACGCTGGTGGGTGCGGTCACCGAGCCGTTGATACCGGCATTGCTGCAGCCGCTGCTGGACAGCGGCTTCACCGACGGCACGCTGCCCCTGTGGTCGGTGCCGCTGGCCATCATCGGCGTGTTCCTGGTGCGGGGCCTGTCGCAGTTCGTGGGCCAGTACGCGCTGGCGCGCATTGCCAACGAGGGCATGCTGGCGCTGCGCAGGCGCCTGTTCGAGCGGCTGCTGGCGGCCGACATGGCCTTGTTCTCGCGCCAGTCGGCCTCATCGCTGTCCAACACCGTGGTCTATGAGGTGCAGACCGGCTCCACCCTGCTGGTGCAGGCCATGCTGGGCATCTCGCGCGATGGCTTCACCCTGGTGGCGCTGCTGGGCTACCTGCTGTATCTGAACTGGCAGCTGACGCTGGTGGTGGCCGCCGTGGTGCCGGGCGTGGCCTGGATCATGAAGACGCTGTCGCGCCGCCTGTACCGCATCACCAAGATCAGCCAGGAAGCCACGGACTCCCTGGCCTATGTGGTGGAGGAGAACGTGCTGGCCCACCGCATGGTGCGCCTGCATGGCGCGCAGCAGGGCCAGCAAAAGCGCTTTGGCGGCCTGAGCGGGCAACTGCGCAAGCTGGCCATCAAGGCCACCATCGCCTCTGCCGCGATGACGCCGCTGACCCAACTGCTGGCCGCTGCTGCCCTGTCGGCCGTGATCTGCATCGCGCTGTGGCAAAGCCGGGGCACGGGAGCCACCGCGGCCAATGTGCAGGATGTGACGGTGGGCAGTTTCGCGGCCTTCATCACGGCCATGCTGATGCTGATTGCCCCCATCCGCCGCCTGGCCGATGTGGCCAACCCCATCACGCGCGGCGTGGCGGCGCTGGAGCGCGGCCTGCATCTGCTCGAAGGCTCGGGCGACGAGACCGGCGGCACCCAGGTGCCCGGCAAGGCGCGTGGCGAGATCGAGCTGCGCGACGTGTCCGTTCAGTTTGGCGAGGACAAGGCGCCCGCCCTGAGCCATGTGGACCTGCGCGTGCGCCCGGGCGAGGTAGTGGCCCTGGTCGGCCCCTCCGGCGCGGGCAAGACCACGCTGGTGAACCTGCTGCCGCGCTTTCTGCAGCCCACGGATGGGCAGTTGCTGCTGGACGGCACCCCCCTGCCCGAATGGGATCTGGCCGCCCTGCGCCAGCAGTTCGCCATGGTCAGCCAGGACGTGGTGATGTTCAACGACACCATTGCCGCCAATGTGGCGCTGGGTGGCGTGGAAGACGAGGCACTGCTGTGGGCGGCGCTGGACGCCGCCAACCTGGGCTCGCACGTGCGCGGCCTGCCCCAGGGCCTGCAGACGGTGGTGGGCCACAACGCCAGCCAGCTGTCCGGCGGCCAGCGCCAGCGGCTGGCGATTGCGCGGGCGCTGTACAAGGATGCGCCGGTCCTGATCCTGGACGAGGCCACCTCGGCACTGGACAACGAATCCGAGCGCCTGGTGCAGGAGGCGCTGACACGGCTGATGCAGGGCCGCACGACCCTGGTCATCGCCCACCGGCTGTCCACCATCGAACATGCCGACCGTGTGGTGGTGATGGAGCGCGGCCGCATCGCCGAGCAAGGCACGCATGCCGAACTGCTGGCGCGCGACGGGCTGTATGCCAGGTTGAGCAGGAACCACGCCACCTGAGCGGACAGGAGTGGGGGCGGCCATGCCGCTTTCGCTTGCGGCTTGCAGCTGGCGGCTACCAGCTCCCGCGCGAGGGCTGGGTCTTGCGTTCGGCCTTGATGGCCTTGGTGAGTTTGTCGACCATGTATTGGCGGTCCACCTGCCTGGCGAAGTCGGCGGCGGTGAAGCCGCGCTGGTTGCGCAGGATGACGTCGGCGCCTTCGGCGATGAGCAGGTCCACCACGGCTTCGCTGCTGTACTGGGCAGCCAGCATCAGCGGCGTGGTGCCGTTGGGCGATTCGGCGTCGATGTAGGCGCTTTTGTCCAGCAGCAGCTTGATGATGTCCAGCGTTTGGGGCAGGTCGGCCGAGGTGGCGTAGTGCAGCGGTGTCCAGCCGGGGCGGTTGACATCGGCGCCCCGGCGTATGAGTTCCTTGGCCAGGTCCAGGTGACCCTTGATGCAGGCCATCATCAACGGCGTTTCGCCCTGCTGCGAGGCTTCGTTGACCTTGATGCCGGGGGACTTGAGCAGCACGTCGAAGACGCCCAGGGAGCCCTGGTGCAGGGCCGCAACCAGGCCCGGGCGGCCGCGCGTGTCGCGCGTGTTGGGATCGAAGCCGCGAAAGATCAGGTTGACCATGGCGCGCTCGTTGTCGCTGACGATGGCACGCACGTAGTCGTCGTACTGGCTGGCGTGCGCCAGCCCGGCACCGGCTGCAGCCACGGCCGTCAGGGCGCGGCCGGCCCGGGCCAGCCAGCGGCGACGGTCCACGCGGCCGACGGCCGCAGCATTCAGTCTCATGCGACAACCCCCTTGAAAAGCTGATCGAAGTTGGCACTGGTCAGGGCCGCCACCTCCTCGACCGGAATGCCGCGCACCTGTGCAATCTGCTGGGCCACGTACGGCACATACGACGGATTGTTGGTCTTGCCGCGATAGGGAACGGGCGCCAGATAAGGGCTGTCGGTCTCGATCAGCAGGCGGTCGGCCGGCACGAAGGCGGCCACGTCGCGCAGGTGCTGGGCGTTCTTGAAGGTGACGATGCCCGACATCGAGATGTAGTAGCCCAGGTCCAGCGCCGCGCGCGCGACCTCCATGGTCTCGGTGAAGCAGTGGAAGACACCGCCGGCCTGGCCTGCCGAGCCGTCCTCGCCTTCTTCGCGCAGGATGGCCAGCGTGTCGTCCGAGGCACTGCGGGTGTGGATGACCAGGGGCTTTTGCGTCTGGCGCGCCGCGCGGATGTGCACGCGAAAGCGCTCGCGCTGCCACTCCAGGTCGGCAATGGTGCGGCCGCCCTTGCGGTCTTCCATGCCGTAGTAGTCCAGGCCCGTCTCGCCGATGGCGACCACGCGCGCCAGCGCGGCGCGCTCCACCAGGTCGCCCACGCTGGGCTCGGTCATGTGTTCGGTGTCGGGGTGCACGCCCACGGTGGCCCAGAAATTGTCGTGGTCCAGCGCCAGCTGGTGCACATCGCCGAACTCCTCCATCGTGGTGCAGATGCACAGCGCGCGGGTGACACGCGCGGCCGCCATGGCCTCGCGGATCTCGGGCAGGCGGCTTTGCAGCTCGGGGAAGTTCAGATGGCAGTGGGAATCGGTAAACATGGAATCTCGTGGTTCAGAAACAGCCATGCCGACCCGGGAGCTGTCCTCCCTGTCGGCATGCATGGCAGGCAGGTGCACCTGAAACAGGTGCAGCCATCAGACCGTCTGCGTGGCCTTGTCCGAGCTCAGCGCCGCGCCCAGGATGTTCTCGATCTTGGCCTTGAGCTCGGCGGATTTCTCGTCCTTGGGAAACTGTATGCCTATGCCCTGCGTGCGGTTGCCCGAGGCGCGTGCGGGCGTGATCCACGCCACGCGACCGGCCACGGGATAGCGCTGGGGCTCGTCGGGCAGGGTCAGCAGCACGTAGACATCATCGCCAAGACGGTACTCACGCTGCGTGGGCACGAAAACGCCCCCTTCGGCGAACATGGGAATGTAGGCGGCGTACAGCGCGGCCTTTTCCTTGATCGCCAGTTGCATCACGCTGGGACGGGGTGTGGAGGGTGCGGTGCTCATGGATGGTTTGCAGACATTGGTTCGGTGAGCGGCCGGCGCAATCGGCACCGGGCCCAGGGCCGTAGGTTAACAGGCCGGGCTTTCATGTGGCGAAAAGCGCCTGGCCATGTTCTCCCGTGCCCCGCCCTTCATGCCCGGCGCTGGCGGGCAGGCTGGCCGGACATGAGCACGCGCCGCGCCTCTGCGGCCAGGGCTTCTGCCATGAGGCCTGCGTTGAAGGGATGGTCGGCCGTGCGCGCGGCCTGGGCCAGGGTTCGCGACCATTCGGCCAGCAGGCCCATGTCCAGCGGCCGCGAAGGCAGGTCGGCCGGCGTGAAGTAGCGCGGCGCGGCGCCTGCGGCCAGCGCCATCAGGTCGTGGCAGATCTTTTGCAAGGCCTCCACGGCATGGGGCGGCGCGTAGGCGGCCAGGGCCGCCACATCGCCCTTGGCCAGCGCACGCGGCAGCTGTGACCACGACGCCATGTCGCTGCCGCCACCGCTTTGCGCCAATGCCAGTGCATCGCCGGGCCGCCCGCCTGCTGCGCGCAGCGCCACGGCGGCCGCTTCAGGGGGCACGCCCTGCGTGTCCAGCCAGGAAAGGGCCTCTTGCTGATCCGGCCAGGCCATGGTGTGGATCAGGCAACGGCTGCGAATGGTGGGCAGCAGCTGGTGCGATGCCTCGCTGGCGAGCACGAAACGCGCATCGCCTGGCGGCTCCTCCAGCGTCTTGAGCAGCGCATTGGCCGTGATGGCATTCATCTGCTCGGCCGGATAGACCAGCACGGCCTTGCCGCGCCCGCGCGCACTGGTGCGCTGGCAGAACTCCACGGCGTCGCGCATGGCCTCGACACGGATTTCCTTGCTGGGCTTGCGCTTCTTGTCGTCGATGTCGGCCTGGGCCTTCTCGGGCAGGGGCCAGCCCAGCGCCATCATCTGCACCTCAGGCATGAGCACGCACAGGTCGGCATGGGCGCGCACGTCGATGGCATGGCAGCTGCCGCAGTGGCCGCAGGCGCCCTGCGGCGACGGCGACTCGCACAGCCAGGCACGCACCAGTGACAGCGACAGCGCGTACTGCCCCAGGCCCGAAGGCCCCTGCAGCAGCCAGGCATGGCCGCGCTGTGCGAGCAGGCGTGTGCGCTGTTCGGCAATCCAGGAGGTGTCGGTCTCGGCCGGCTGTGGCAGGGCTTCGTTCATGCCGCACCTCCCTGGCCGCCGACCATGATGGCCAGCCAGCCCCGGCGCACCATGACCTGCGTGATCTGCTGCCAGACCGCATGCCGGCTGGCGTTGGAGTCGATGCGGGCAAAGCGCTGGGGCGCTGCTGCAGCGCGCGACGCATAGCCCTGGGCCACGCGGGCGAAGAAGCTGCCGGGTTCGGACTCGAAGCGGTCCGGCACGCGGGCCGAGGCCAGGCGCTCGGCGGCCACCTCGGCGGGCAGGTCGAACCAGAGCGTCAGGTGGGGCTCGCGCAGCAGATCGGGCTGGGGGGCGGTGCCCGTCTGCACCATGCGCTCCAGCGTGGCCAGCGGCTGCAGGTCGAAGCCACGGCCTGCGCCCTGGTAGGCAAAGGTGGCATCAGTGAAGCGGTCGCAGAGCACGACCTCACCGCGCGCCAACGCGGGCTCGATCACCTGCACCAGGTGGTCGCGTCGCGCGGCAAAGGCGATCAGCGCCTCGGTCAGCGGGTCCATGGCGTCGTGCAGCATCAGCGCGCGCAACTTTTCGGCCAGCGGCGTGCCGCCGGGCTCGCGCGTGAGCGTCACCGTGCGGCCCTGGTCACGGAAAGCCTGGGCCAGCGACGCGATGTGCGAGGACTTGCCGGCGCCATCGATGCCTTCGAAGCTGATGAACAGGCCGGCGGGAGTTGCAGTGGTCATATGGAAAGAGAGGATACGCAAGCGCTGCGCAGAGCGCAGCAGCCCTGGGGAATATCTCAGGGCTTTTGCTCAGGGCTTTTGCTGGCCGCGCTGGTAGCGGTTGACGGCGCGGTTGTGCTCGTCCAGCGAGGCACTGAAATGGCTGGTGCCGTCTCCGCGCGCCACGAAATACAGCGCCTTGGTCTGGCTGGGCTGCACGGCGGCCATGAGGGCGGCCTTGCCGGGCATGGCGATGGGCGTGGGCGGCAGGCCCGCGCGGGTGTAGGTGTTCCAGGGCGTGTCGGTCTGCAGGTCGCGGCGGCGCAGGTTGCCGTCGAATTTCTCGCCCAGGCCGTAGATCACGGTGGGATCAGTCTGCAGCAGCATGCCGATGCGCAGGCGGTTGGTGAACACGCCTGCGATCTGGGCACGGTCGGCCGCGCGGCCGGTTTCCTTCTCGACGATGCTGGCCAGGGCCAGGGCCTCGTCGGGGCTCTTGAGTGGCGTGTCGGCCGAGCGCAGCGCCCAGACATCGGCCAGGCGCCGGTCCATGGCATGCAGGGCCCGGCGCAGCACGGCCAGGTCGGAGCTGCCCTTGGCATAGGTATAGGTATCGGGGAAGAACCGGCCCTCCGGCGCCACCCCGGGACGGCCCAGGGCCTGCATCAGGGCCGCATCGTCCATGCCCGCGCTTTCCTGGCGCAGGAATTCCTCGCGAGCCAGGGCTGCGCGCACCTGGCGCCAGTTCCAGCCCTCGACCAGGGTCAGCGCCTTGAGCGATTCCTCGCCACGCGCGAGCTTTTGCAGCAGCACATAGGGGGTCAGACCCGTGGTCAGTTCATAGTTGCCGGCCTTGATCTGCCGGTCCTGGCCCGAGACGCGGAACCAGGCGTACAGCAGCCGCGCATCGGTCTGCACCCCGGCCTTGACCACTTCGCGGGCGACGCCGCGCGGCGTGGTGCCGGGTTCGACCTCCAGCTCCAGCGTGGGCTGGGACAGCGGCAGGGGCTGGTTCAGCCACCACCAGCCGGCACCGGCCAGCACGGCTGCCAGCACCAGCAGCATCATCAAAGCGCGAAAGATAAAGCGCACAACCTCGGTCCAAGCAAGCAATAGAGCGGCTGATCATAATTCAGCCATGACCCAGCCTTTACTGAACGGCATCGCCCCCGTTTCCCATCTCGGCGTGATACGCGCCCTCGGCGAAGACGCCGCCCCATTCCTGCATGGCCAACTGACCAACGACTTCGCGCTGCTCGATCTGCAGCATGCGCGTCTGGCGGCGTTCTGCACGGCCAAGGGCCGCATGCTGGCCAGCTTCATCGGCTTCAAGCGCAGCAAGGACGAGATCCTGCTGCTGTGCGACCGCAGCCTGCTGGCACCCACGCTCAAGCGCCTGTCCATGTTCGTGCTGCGCGCCAAGTGCAAGCTCAGCGACGCCACGGCCGAATTCACGCTCCACGGGCTGGCTGGCGATGCCGCCGTACAGGCCCTGGGCCCGGCAGCCGTGCCCTGGACCAAGACCGATGACGGCGACGCCAGCCTGATCGCCCTGTACCCGGCCGCCGGCCAGCCGCGCGCCCTGCGCGTGGCCCCTGTCGGTGCGCCCCTGCCCGAAGGCCCCGCACTCAGTGAGGCCGATTGGCTCTGGAGCGAAGTCGCCAGCGGCATCGCCACGCTGTCGACACCCGTGGTCGATGCCTTCGTGCCGCAGATGCTCAACTACGAATCGGTGGAAGGCGTGAACTTCAAGAAGGGCTGCTACCCGGGCCAGGAGGTGGTGGCCCGCAGCCAGTTCCGGGGCACGCTCAAGCGCCGCGCCTACATCGCCCATGCCCAGCAGCCGCTGGCAGCCGGCATGGAAGTCTTCACGCCCGAGGATCTGGAGCAGGCCACCGGCACCGTGGTCCAGGCCGCCCCGGCGCCCGGCGGGGGCTGGGACGCCATTGTCTCCATGCAGATCAGCTCGGCTGAGCAGCGCCTGCTGGCCCACGCCGCCCTGGGCGAGGGCCAGCGCGCCGATGCCGCGCAGGCCTTGGCGCTGCAACTCAAGCCCCTGCCCTACGCGTTGCGCGAGGACATTTGAGATTTGGGCCTTGCACCGCCTGAGCTGCCTGCAGCTCAGGCGGTGAGCACTTTCCTCATGGTGATGTGGGGAATGCCGGCCTCTTCATAGGGCTCGCCCTCGGGCGTGAAGCCCGCGCGCAGGTAGAACGACTCGGCATGGCGCTGCGCGTGCAGCACGACTTCGCGGTCGCCGCGCTGGCGGGAGGCCTCCACCAGGCTATCCAGCACGATGCGGCCCCAGCGGCCGCCGCGCACGCTGCGGTCCACGGCCATGCGGCCGATCCTGCCCGCGCCGGGGCTGTCGCTGACCAGGCGGCCGGTGGCAATGGGCTGGCCCAGGCCGTTGTAGACCACGGCGTGGCGGGCCACGGGGTCGAACTCGTCGATCTCGATCTCGCGCGGCACGCCCTGCTCGTGCACGAACACGGCCAGGCGCAGGCGCTCGGCGTCGCGGCCCAGGTCGTTCCAGCTGCCCGATGCCACGCGCACCACGCTCTGGCCTGCCTCATAGGCGGTGAGCACGTCGCGCAGCTGCTGCGGCACGGGCAGCGGCTGGCGCGTGGTGGCATCGGCGAACACATAGACCAGTTCCACGGTGTTGAGCAGTTCCATGCCCCGGAAGATGCCGGCCTCGAACAACAGCGAGGTATTGCCCTGCCTGGCACAGCGTATGCCCACATGCAGCACGTCGCCCAGCGTGGCCGATGCGTGGTAGGTGGTGGTGGCCTTCTTGACGAACAGCTCGCCGCCCAGGGCCGCGAAGGATGACTCATAGGGCATGCCCAGCTGGCGCCAGTAGTCGGTGACGGCCACGTCGGCGTACATCAGGTAGTGGGCGTTGAAGACGATCTTCTGGGCGTCCACTTCGGACCAGCGCACTTCGATGCGTTGCAGCGTGCGGAAATCTTGGCGTTGCATGGGTTTTTCTCTCCTGTTGTCTTGGGTGTCTTGGGTGCCCTGGCTCTCAGGCCGCGAAGGCGTCGGCCAAGGCGCGCGCCATGTCGGCATGTGCACGGCGCGCTTCGGCAATGGCGCGGCCCATCTTGACGAATTCATGGGTCACGCCCCGGTAGATCTCCAGATCCACGGGCACGCCCGACATGCGCAGCTTGTCGGCGTATTCCACGCCCTCGTCCACCAGCGGGTCGCATTCGGCCAGGCCTATCCAGGCCGGGGCCACGCCGTCCACGTCAGGCGCCAGCAGCGGGGCGAAGCGCCAGTCCTCGCGGTCGGCAGGGCTGTTGAGGTACTGGGCAAAGAACCAGGTGATGGCCGGCTCGTCAATGACCAGCCCGTGGGCGAAACGGCGGTGCGAGTCAGTGTCCTGGTGGGCCGTCGTGCCCGGGTAGATCAGCAGTTGCAGGGCCAGCTTCAGGCCTGCATCGCGCGCATGGATGGCGCAGGCTGCGGCCAGCGTGCCGCCCGCGCTGTCGCCGCCCACGGCCAGGCGTGCAGGGTCGGCGCCCAGCAAGGCGCCCTGCGAAGCCAGCCATTGCAGCGCATCCCAGGCGTCGTTGTGGGCCGTGGGGAATTTGTGCTCGGGCGCACGCCGGTAGTCCAGCGAGACCACCATGGCGCCCGAGAGGTGGGCCAACTGGCGGCACAGCACGTCGTGCGTGGCCACGCTGCCCACGGTGAAGCCGCCGCCATGCAGGTACAGCAGCATGGGCAGGCCAGAGGCCGGTGCCTGGGCACGCTCCTCAGGCGCATAGAGCCGAGCGGGCAGCAAGGCGCCATCGCGCGCGGGAATCTGCAGGTCCTCGACACGCGGCAGGACGGGCTTGGGAATTTCGAGCACGCCGGCGCCCGCCTCATAGGCGGCGCGCGCACCCTCGGCGCCCAGCTGGTGCATGGGCGTGCGTGCGGCGCGCTCCATGCGGCGCAGCACATCGCGCATCTGGTGGGTCAGGGACGCCGGCAGCGGCGTGGCGTGGGGGCGGGATTCGGGCTGGGGCACGTTCAGGAGCAAGTTCAGGGACAGGTTCGATCGGAGCCATCTGGCAAGGCACGGCAGGCGCCGCGCAGCAGGCATTGTGCCGCGAGCACAAGGCCCTGGCAGCCATGCGATGGCAGTGCACGCCCGTGCTGTCGCCCTCGTGACCGCGCAGGCGCCCTCTCAGGGTTTGCTTTGTTTGCAGTGCAGCACGCGCGGTCTAGATTCGGCGCACTCCCCCTGATCCCCACCACGGGCCGCAGCGGCCCGCAACGAGTCACCGACCATGGCTTTCATCAACTACGTCACCCAGATCCAGTTTGACTTCGGCGCCGTGCGCCTGTTGCGCCAGGAGTGCGAGCGCGTGGGCATCACGCGGCCGCTGATCGTCACCGACCAGGGCGTCAAGGCGGCCGGCGTGCTGCAAAAGGCGCTGGATGGGCTGGGCGACATGCCGCACGCAGTGTTCGACCAGACGCCCTCCAACCCCACCGAGGCCGCCGTGCGTGCGGCCGCTGCAATCTACCAGGAGCAGCGCTGCGACGGCCTGATCGCCGTGGGCGGCGGCAGCGCCATCGACTGCGCCAAGGGCGTGGCGATTGCGGCCACGCACGAAGGGCCGCTGTCGCACTACGCCACCATCGAGGGCGGCTCGCCGCGCATCACCGAGCGCGTGGCACCGCTGATTGCCGTGCCCACCACCAGCGGCACGGGCAGCGAGGTGGCGCGCGGCGCCATCATCATCGTGGACGACCACCGCAAGCTGGGCTTTCACAGCTGGCACCTGGTGCCGCGCGCCGCCATCTGCGATCCGGAACTGACCTACGGCCTGCCCGCCATGCTGACGGCCGCCACGGGCATGGACGCCATCGCCCACTGCATGGAAACCTTCATGGCAGCCGCCTTCAATCCGCCTGCCGACGGCATTGCGCTGGACGGCCTCACGCGCGGCTGGGCGCACATAGAACGCGCCACCCGCAATGGCCAGGACGCCGAGGCACGCCGCCAGCTGATGAGTGCCAGCATGCAGGGCGCCATGGCCTTCCAGAAGGGTCTGGGCTGCGTGCACAGCCTCAGCCACAGCCTGGGCGGCGTGAACCCGCGCCTGCACCACGGCACGCTCAACGCCATGTTCCTGCCCGCCGTGGTGCGCTTCAATGCCGAGGCCGAGAGCGTGCGCGCCGAACAGCGCCTGCAGCGAATGGCCCACGCCATGGGTCTGGCCTCGGGCAGCGACATTCCCGAAGCCATACGCGACATGAACGCCCGCCTGGGCCTGCCCACGGGCCTGGCCGCCATGGGCGTGGAGCGCGCCCAGTTCGCGGCCGTGATCGGCGGGGCGCTCAAGGACCATTGCCACGGCACCAATCCGCGCCTGGCCAGCGCCGACGACTACGAGCAGATGCTGGCCACCTCGCTGTGAGCCGCCGTAGCCGCTGTGAGCGGGCTCAGTGGCCGGGCGGTGACTGCTCCGGTGACTGGGCCGGTACAGACGCGGGAGCGGGAGCCGGCGCCGGCACTGCGCCGCTTTCCATCATGCGGCGCACTTCCACGGTCTGCATCAGCTGCTCGGCCATGACGGCCAGCAGCTCCAGATCTGCCGGCGAGACCTCGCGCGGTGCGTCGTCCATGATGCAGAAGCTGCCCAGCACCGCGCCGTGGCGGTTCCTGAGCGGCACGCCTGCGTAAAAGCGCAGCCGCATGGCCTGCAGTGCGGGGTTGCCGGCAAACCGGGGGTCGCGCGCTGCGTCGTGCACCACCAGGGGCTCGCCGCCGTGCACCACATACGAGCAGATGGACTGCCCGCGCGGCATCCCGGCCGATGCGGGGTCGCCCTGATCCGCCACCAGCAGGCTGCCGGGCGTGTGCACGCGGTCGGCATCGACCCATGAGACCTGGGCCCATTTCACGTCGAAGGCATTGGCGGCCTGCTGGGCTGCCTCGTGGTACAGCGGCGGCAGGCCGGGCCCGAGCACGCCGCTGTCGCGCAGCTGGCGCACGCGCTGCTCATCGTCATCGGGAATGGGCGCGGCCAGGCCCTGGCCTGCCGCGTCGGACAGGCGCAAGGCGTCCACCCACAACTGCAGCTCGCGCAGGCTGGACACGCAGGCGGCGGCGCCGCAGCGGCGCGCGAACTCGGGGTCGGACACCACGGCCGGCGCATTCCACAGCGCCAGCACCACGCGCAGATGCGGCCAGTGGCGGCGCACCCGCCGCATGATCTGGCGCGCCACGGTCTGGGGCTGGGCGCTGAAGACCGAGAGCACCAGCAATTGCGCCTCGGCAAGGGCCTGTGCGCCTGCATGGCCCTGCGGCAGGCCGCCGCCCTCGCCCTGCCCCAGCTGGCGCCATTGCGGATCGGCCGCCAGCGCCCAGTCCGAGCAGCTGACCACGTGGCCGCGCAGCGCCTCGCTGTGCGCCACCATGGCCGCTGCCAGGGCATCGACCTCCCAGCGCGCACCCACGCAATGGATGCGCAGGGCCCGCGAGGACAGGTCTGCGGGCGCGGGATGGCTTTCCCGCAGCTCCTCGACCAAGGCATCCATGCCGCTGGACAGGCGCAGCCGGTGCTCGGCCGTGGCCGACTCCAGGTGCTGCTGGGTGGCCAGGCGCAGCGCGGGGATCGCCACCTCGTCATAGAAGCCGGCCACTGCGGCCGAGCGTTCGTCCGCCGAGGCCCGCGCTGGCAGCCTTGCGTCCACCAGTTCATGCGCCAGCGTGACCGCATCTTCCACATCGTCGGCCAGCAGGCGCTGGTACAGCCGCTGGGCCGGACCCAGCACGGGGGAGCTGCCCAGCAGCACCTCCATGAACTGCAGCGCCGGTATGTAGCGGCCCAGCACCAGCAGGCAGACCGTGAGCGGCGTGGACAGGATCAGCCCTATCGGCCCCCACAGCGCCGTCCAGAAGGTCGCGGCCGCAATGATGGACAGCGTGGACAGGCCCGTGCTGCTGCCATACAGCCAGGGCTCGATGAGGTTGTTGCTGATCAGCTCCAGCGCCATGATCAGCCCCAGCGTCATCAGCAGCATCTGCCAGCCCGGATCCACCGCAAAGGCCAGCGCCAGCGGGAAGGCGGCAGAGATCATGGCGCCCACATAGGGAACGAACCGCATGATGGCCGCCAGCACCCCCCAGAGAATGGCGCCCGGCACGCCGATGAACCACAGCCCCGCCGCCATGGGCAGTCCATAGGTGATGTTGACCACGAACTGCATGCGCAGGTACTTGCCTATGCGCTGCGAGGCCTCGTCCAGCGCGTCGGTGGCCACATGCAGGTTGCCGCCCATCAGGCGCAGCAGCCGGTCGCGCAGGTCATCGCGGTCCAGCAGGATGAGGATCACGAACAGCAGCACGATGCCGGCCGTGGTCACGGGCTCGGCCACTCGGCCCAGCCACTGCAGCATGCGCGCCGTGGGCTTTTGCTCGGGCGACTGGATCTCCACCTTCTGCACGCGGGGCGTGGTGGCGCCGCGGGAGATCTCACGCTCCACCGTGTCATAGGTGCGCAGGGCGCCGTCCCAGGCGCTGGGCATGTTGGCATTCCTGCGCAGGCTGCGCAGCTTGTCGCGGATGGTGCTCTGGTAAGTGGGCAGGTCGGCGCTGAGCTGCTGTACCTGGCTGCCCAGATAGGTACCCATTCCGGCCAGCGTTGCCAGCGCCATGACCACCACCAGCAGCGTCGCCGCCATGCGCGGCAGGCCCCAGCGCCTGAGCCGGGAGACCGCAGGATCGAGCAAAAAACCGAACAGCAGCGCCAGGGCCAGCGGAATCAGCAGTCCCTGCCCGAAATACAGGCCCGCGATGATGATGCTGGCCACCAGCAGGCCGGTGAGCAGGCGCAGCGCAGGCACCATGTCGGCCAGCTGTGCCAGGCCCGGCAGGGCCGAACGCACGCTGCGTGCGAAAGCCGCGTCGGCAGCGGCCGCGTTGCCGGCCGCATCGGCTGCGGCGTTCTCAGCGCCTGGTTTTCTGGAAGGCGCTGGTGTGAGGTCGGGATGTGGATTCATGGGGGGACAGGCATCAGGGCTTGGATACGTGCGTGGATGCTGCCGCACTTGCGCCCATCGTGGGATTGCACAGCGCGCTGCGGGCCGGCCCTGTCAGCGGGCACCGCAATCGCTGGAACTCCGCCGCCGTCGCTGCCACAGCGCGCCAGCTCACCAGCGCACACGCACCACCGTGCCGCCGCCAGCACGCGGCGCCAGGTCCAGCGTAGCCCCTATGGCGTGGGCACGGCGGTGCATGCCTGCCAGGCCCATGCCCTGCGCCTCATCGGGTGTACGGGGCGGCAGGCCGCGGCCGTCGTCTTCCACGCGCAACTCCCAGCGCAGCTCGCGGCGCGCGCCGGGATGGGCGCCATTCGCCCGCGCAATACCCGGCTCCAGGGGCTGCAGCACCAGCCACAGCGTGCTGGCCTGTGCGTGCTGCAGCACATTGCTCACGGCCTCCTGGGTGATGGCAAGCAGGTGCTGGGACGACTGGCCTCGAGGAAGATCGGGCAGATCGGGCAGGCCCGGCTCGGACTGCGGATCGGCCACGCTCCAGCGGATCTGCATGCCACGGCGGTCCAGCACGGGCTGCAGCCGGTGGCGCAGGCGCGCCAGGCGCACGGGCAAGGCGTCCTCCACGGCGTCCATGGCGTCCACCAGCAGGCGCAGGTCCAGCAAGGCCTGCTCCAGCAACTCCTGCGCCTGGCGCTGCCGGGTTTCGCTCGGCTCCAGCAAGGCCATGGCATTCACCAGAAGGCCGCCCACGCCGTCGTGCAGATCGGCGGCAATGCGCCGGCGCTCGGCCTGCACCTCGCGCGAAGGCCGGGGGCTGCGCCTGCGCCGCCACAGCAGCAGCCTGCGCAGGCGCGAGGCACCCATCGCACACAGCAAGGCCGTCAAGACCAGCAGGGCCAGGCTGCACAGGCGAAGCCACAGCGGAGCCTGGTCGCCCTGCTGCCAAAGCCAGGCGCAAAGCGCCAGCATCTGCAGCAGGCCCAGTGCCAGGCAGACTGCCAATGCGCGAAGGGAGTCCTTCATGGCCATGCGGTGGGAAGCGGCGGTGGGGCGGGCCGCACGGGCCCCTGCGGCGCCAGCCAATCAGAACAGGCCGCGCAGCGATGCAAAGCGCACCGCCTGGGCGCGTGTGCGCACCTGCAGCTTGCGGTAGATGTTCTTGATGTGCGTGTTGACCGTCATGGCGCTGATCATCAGGCGCGAGCCGATCTCGGCGCTGGTGTAGCCGCTGGCGACCATGCGCAGCACCTCGCGCTCGCGGGTGGACAGGCGGTCCGCCTCGTCGGGCGAGCGGCGCTTGGGCTCGGCGCCCTGGGTCTTGTCGAAGCGCTGCAGCAACCTGCGCGCCAGGCTGGGAGTGACGGATGCGCCGCCATTGGCCACCTGCAGCACGGCCTGCGGGTAGTTGCCGAACCAGGAGTTCTTGACGAGGTAGCCCGTGGCACCCAGCTCGAAGGCGCGCAGCACCTGCTCGTCGTTTTCCATCACGGAGATGATGACGGCCTCGGCCGTGGGCCGCACGGTCTTCATCATGTCCAGCAGTTCGAAGCCCTCGCCATCGCCCAGGTTCAGGTCGACCAGCATCACGTCGAACTCGTGCTGGCGAATGGCCTTTCGACCCTCTCGGACACTTCCGGCCTGGGCCACGACCAGGGTGCGCGGGTCGTTCATGATTTCCTGGGCAATGACCATGCGGATGTGGGCATCGTCATCGACCAGCAGCACGCGCACGGGCTTGTCGGGCTGGCCGGCCAGATAGTCTGGCCACATGGCGGAACTCAGGCCCGTGCCCAGCATGGCCTGGGCGCGCGAGGAATCGGCGATCAGGGGACGGGCATCGGCGGGAACGTCGGATGGATTCATGCTGTTCTCCTCAAATGTCACGTCATGTATATGACGCAACCGATCACATACGCGCCTTTCACATTAAGAGAAATCGCCACCGATATCCACAATCTTTGACGAAGTTTGTGAAAGATTGCGTAGCTTGCAAATTAACACATTTGTGTGAGAAGCCGGGTCCGTACTTTCTTGATCACCTGACCGGCAGGCCTGTCGGGCCTGGCAGGCCATGCCCTTGCCGATGCCCGCCATCCTCCCCTTGATCCAGCCTCATGACAGCCCCCGGTTCAACGCCTTCCTCCTGCGCCTGCACCGAGCGTATGCAATTCGATACACCGGGTTGTCTGGATGGCCCCATGCCCGCCGGATCAACGGCCTGAAGCGAAGCTGCAACTGCAAATTTTCTGTCGTTACACCTTGAAACTACCCAACTCCATTCACCTCCCAATGCCGCTGCTTTAACGCGATGCAGCCCGCCAGCCAAAGGTTTGCACGGGTAAGTACCCGCCACGTGGATCAGCGCTCACGGCTACCCCGTACAAGAGATGGAACGGCAGGGGCACCCCAAGCACATTGGAGTCCAGACAACGAGCTGGGGTCCAGGGAGACAAGGCCGGAAACCTCCGCAAAGTGTCTGAAAAACGGGTGCTTACACACCTTTTCCTGGTAGTCCGATTCCTTATCAAGGAGCCATCATGAAATCGCTTGCAATTCTTTCCCTGAGCCTGATCGCAACAGCAGCCATGGCTGGCCCCATGGGCGGTGGCGGTGGCGGTGGTGGCGGCGGCGGCAGCAGCAGTTCCCAGATCGAAATCAACGGCCCCAGCGTTCAGGTCACCCTGCTGAACAGGAGCGGCGTGCTCAACGTAGCAACGGGCGGTGGCAAGGCCTCCCAGAACCTGGCCAGCAATGCAGGCAACGTCACCATCGACCGCAGTGGCAGCTCTCTGCAGGTCGTCGCTGCCACCGGCAGCGGCATCTTGAACAAGGCCGATGGCTACGCAGCAGTGGCCGTCAACAACCTGGCCTCCAACTATGGCGAAGTGGAAGTCAAGAACACTTCGATCCAGGTGGTGGCTGCCAAGAACTCGGGCATCGTCAACTATGCCGGTAACGGTTCCATGGCAGTACAGAACATCTCCAGCAACAACGGCTGCGTGACCTGCTACAACAACCACTGAGCCTGACTGCCGGACGAAGGACACTGCCGGACGGCCCCAGGCCTTCCGGCAGCACCTTCCCGGCGAATAGCCAGCTCACCGCACCAGGAGAGCCCACCATGCACACCGCCGCCCATCTCTGTTCGGCTGCCCTACTGGCCTGGCTCGCACTCGGAGCGCCCCCCCTTCATGCAGCAGCCCCCGGCGAAGATCCAGTGGTGCTCAGCAAGCCTGTCGACTATCTGAGACTGCCCACGGCCAAGCAGCAGACATCGTCGGGGCTGGACACCGTCACTGACATCCCCATCAACGTCAAGGCCAAGATCGCGCGCTACGAAGCCATGTCCATGACCAATGCTCCCGGCATCTCCACCGAGGCGAACGTGGTGACCACGACCACAACGAGCAGCACGGGCATGCAGCGCACCTGCACCCAGGACCTGGCCAGCAACACCAACGCCAGCGCGTTCAACCGCTACGGGCCACAGACCAAGGACCAGATCGTGGTCCTCAAGGGCGACCTGATCAACGTCTGCCGCTAGTGCGGCCAGGCGGCCCGCGACCCGGCCGCCTTTCATTTCCAAAACCCATTTCCGGTGCCGGTGCCCCTGGGCGCCAGTGCCCTGGCTCGCCGTTTTCCAGCAGAGGTCCATCATGCGCAACCGCCTTCCAACGCCAGGACTTCCCCGCCCCGATGCCGCGCTGCAGCCGGCATTCGGCGGACATGCGGACAACCGAGGGACTTTCCGCCAGCGATGGGCTGGCAGACAGGGCTGTATGCGGGTGGTGGCCTGCGCGGTATCGGCATCCATCGTGCTGCTGTCGGGTTGCGCGCCGCTGGATGCGCGCAAGGATTCCAAATACCTGGAAAAAGTCTATGCGGCCGACCGCCCGGTGGTGCGGCCGGTGCGCTCCATATCGAGCTTCTCCGATTCGCTGATGTGCATGGACAGGATGTTCCGCAACAGCCACATGCCCACGGTGCTGATCACCAGCAAGCAGTTGCCCGACTATTCGGGCCGCGTGGCCGTGGCCGCCAAGGAGATGGTGGTCACCGCCCTGTCCCAGATGTCGCGCGTCAGCAGCGCCTTCCGCTACGTGGACTATGAGGTGGACATCGCCCGCCAGGACACGGTGCAGAACCTCACCACCATCTTGCTCAACAACAACCAGATCCAGCTGCAGCGCCCGGCCCTGTATGTGTCGGGCGCCGTGTCCTTCATGGACCAGAACGTGCTGCGCAACAACGTGGACATAGGCACCAGCGCCTCGCGCCTGGAAACCGGCTACAGCGCCAACCGCAGCGGCGCCGTGCTGGGCATGGAGCTGCACCTGGGCGACTTCCGCACGCGCACCATCATTCCGGGCCTGGATTCGGCCAACGAAGTCGTCATCGGCAACGGCAGCCAGGGCCTTGACCTGTCGGGCCGTATCGGCAACTACGGCGTGCAGTTCAGCGTGGGCCGCGACTATGCCCAGGGCTCGGGCCCGGCCGTGCGCACCCTGGTCGAGCTGGGCATGATCGAGCTGCTGGGCAAATGGTCACGCCTGCCCTACTGGCAGTGCCTGACGCTGGACCAGACCCATCCCGACTTCCAGCGTCAGCTGCGCGACTGGTATGAGGAAGGCGAAGCCGGCATCCACCAGGAGCTGGTGCGCCAGTCGCTGATCAGCAAGGGCTATCTGCCGCCCGACGCACCGGCCTTCACCGCAGGCAACCCGCAGTGGCGCGAGGCCATAGGGCGCTTCCAGGCCGACAGCGGCATGGTGGTCAATGGCGTGGTGGACTTCAGCACCTACGAGCGCGCACTGCGAGACTTCGTGGCCGTCAGCGCCGATGGACACATGACGCGCATCGGCTGGAACACCAAGAGTGCGGCACCGGTCACCACCGCCTCCGAGAACGTGGCCGTGGCCACGGGTGACTACCGCTACGGCGCCCCCGCGCCCGACCGCAAGCTGGACCTGTGGGTGGAGAACATCACGCCCACGCGCACCTCCTTCGAGACGGGTGAGCAGCTGTTCCTGTCCACCACCGTGTCGCGCGCCTCCTACCTGTCGTGCTTCATGGCCGGTGCCGATGGAGAGGTCACCCGGCTGGTGCCCAACGATGTGAACCGCTCGGGCTGGATCACCGCCGCCCAATCCGTTCGCCTGCCAGACTGGATGAGTCCTAACCCCGGCTACGTCATCAACGCCGGGCCTCCCGGCAAGGAAGGCGTGGCCTGCTTCGCCACCGAGCAGAACATGACCGACAAGCTACCCACGCTGCTCCAGGGCAAGGCCTTCATCGCCATCCCGGGCATGCGCTCCCTGGAGGATGTCAACCAGTACATGGCCAACTCTCTGGGCGCCGACCAGTACACCGGCTCGGCCCGCTTCTGGCAGGTGGTTCCGGCCCAGGCCAAGCGCTGATGAGCGGTGCACGTCACAAGCCAAACAGAGGCAATTGCCATGCCCTCCAGCGCTCATGAATCCCCGCCACGGCGGCGCATCGGGCTGCGCCTGACCGCAAGGCTTGTGCTGCCCGGACTGCTGGTGGTGCTGCCAGGTCTGGCTCCCGCCGTACTGCCGCATGTGCAGGCGGCGGCCCGCTTCACGCCGGTCATGCCCATTCGGGTGGCGACGGCCAGCGTGTACGGTTCCCAGCCAGGCACCAGCAACATCACCTCGACCTCGGACACCGCCCAGCAACGGGCCCTGTCCCAGCTACGCAGCCGCGCCGAAGGCAAGGGCGTGAGCCTGGCCACGCAGCGCGAGGCGCAATGGGTGATGGGCCTGCTGGCACTGCATGGCATTGCCATGGCGCAGGACGGGCCGCAGGCCAGGCAATGGTTCGAGCGCGCGCAGCGCGCCGGCCATCCGCTGGCCAGCGCGGGACTGGCCTGGTGCGCCATGGACGGCTGCGGCCAGCCCCCCGATCCACCGGCTGCAAGGCCCTGGATCGCCCAGCTGGCCAAGACCGACCCGGCCCGCGCCCAGTACCTGGAATGGCTGCTGGCCCGGCGCCTGGCGCCGCTGTCCACGGCCGAGCCCGTGGGCGAGGCCTTGGCCGTGGCAGGCACGCCCGACCAGGAACTGCTGCAGCGCGCGGCACGTTCGGGCAGCCCTGGCGCCCAGCTGGAATGGGGCCTGGCCCTGCTCGCGCAGGACGAGCCCGAGGCAGCGCTGCGCCAGTTCCGCGCGGCAGCGGCGCGCTCATCCAGCGCCGCGACCAATGCACAGATGCTGGGCGAGCGCCTGCGGCCCGCAGGCCAGCTGGTGTCGGCGCAGGGCAGCTCCACGCCTGCAGCGCAGGGGCCGCAGGCCATGCAGCGCACGCCGCAGCTGAGTGGAGCGCCCAGCGAGCAGGACATCCAGGTGCGCCAGCCCGTCACGGCCCAGCAGCAATGGGAGCAGGCGCAGCGCTACCACCGCGGCGACGGCGTGCCGGCCAACTACACCGAGGCGCTGCGCCTGTACCAGCAGGCCGCTTCCCACGGCCATGTGGCATCGCGTCGCATGCTGGAGCTGATCTACTCGCGCCCCGCACCGGGCGGCGGCGTGGACATCGGATGGATGCAGCAGCTGGCGCGCATAGACCCCATGACCATGCAGCCCATGGCGCCCGTCAGCCCCGCGCCCTACCGGCGCGATCCCACGCCGCTGTTCGACATGGTGCCGGCGCCCTGGCACAGGCACTGAGGCAGGAGCGAGGCGCTACAGCACCACGTCCAGGCCGGTGTCGGCCATCCAGTCCACCGGGTCCTGGCGCAGGACCATGTCGATGTCCAGGCCCAGGGCCACGCCCACTTCGCCGGGAAAGCTCACGGCCAGGGCACGCTCGTCCCACTGCGCCTCGCGCGAGCGGGCGCGCCAGGCAGCGATGTGCAGCACGCAGGCCAGCGGATCGAAGCCCGGCTGGGCCAGCGGCGCGTACAGGTGCTGCAGCGCATCGGCCAGCAGCGGCGGAAGGTTCCAGCGGCGGGCCAGGCCCGCACTGACATGGCTGTATGTGTAGCCGCAAAGCCGCATTTCCAGCTCGGCGCGACGCGGGTCCAGCGGGCCGACCAGTTCGGTGATGGTGGCGGCGCGGCCGGGGTCGATCATGTGCATGGCCAGCTCCCCCAGGCCATGCATCAGCCCTGCGGCATAGGCCGCCGTGGGGCTGGCCTGCACGGTGCCGGCCAGCGCTCGCGCCACGCGGGCGGCTTCCACGCTGTAGCGCCAGAAGGCCGGCATGGCCATGCCCGGCACGGCATGGGCGCCCACGCCCAGCGGTATGCCCCGCACGATCTGGCGCAGCTGCGCGGGCGCCAGCAGGGCCAGCGCCTCGGGAATGCCGGTGACACGTCCCGCCATGCCGAACACCGGGCCGTTGGCCTGGGCCAGCAGCCCGGCGGCCAGCGCAGGATCGGCTGCGAAGAGCTGGCTCAGCCGGCGCAGGCTGGGCTGCTCGGGCACCAGCTCGCGCAGCAGCAAGGCCACGATGCGCGGCTGCGCCGGCAGGGCCAGGGCCTGTGCCAACAGCGTCTGCAGGTCCAGTGCATGCGCAGCCATCGCGTTTCCTGCCTTGCCGTGCGCGGGACTACTTGCGGGTCTGCAGCTTGGCGAAGGCCGAGGCCATGGCCGATTGCTGCACCGGCTCGGGCGCACGGCGCTGCCCGCCCTGGCTGCCGCGGCCTGCGCTCTCGAAGCGGTTGTCACGGGGGCCGTCGCGCCGCGCCGGTGCCGCATCCAGCTTCATGGTCAGGCTGATGCGCTTGCGCGCCACATCGACCTCCAGCACCTTGACCTTGACGATCTGGCCGGTCTTGACCACCTCGCGCGCGTCCTCGACGAACTTGTGGCTCATCTGGCTGACGTGGACCAGGCCGTCCTGGTGCACGCCCAGGTCCACGAAGGCGCCGAACTGGGCCACGTTGCTGACCGTGCCCTCCAGCGTCATGCCTTCCTTGAGGTCCTTGATGTCCTCCACCCCGTCATTGAAACGGGCCACGACGAAGTCCGGACGCGGATCGCGGCCGGGCTTTTCCAGCTCGCCCAGGATGTCCTTGACGGTGATGGCACCGAACTGCTCGCTCACGAACTGCTCGGCCTTCAGGCCCTTGAGCACTTCGGAGCGGCCCATGAGCTGGTCCACGCTCTTGCCCGTGGTGGCAATGATGCGTTCGACCACCGGGTAGGTTTCCGGGTGCACGCCCGTCATGTCCAGCGGATTGTCGCCGCCGCGGATGCGCAGAAAGCCCGCCGCCTGCTCGAAGGTCTTGGCGCCCAGGCCGGCCACGTCCATCAGCTGCTTGCGGCTCCTGAAGGAGCCGTTGGCATCGCGCCAGCGCACCACGGACTTGGCCACGCTGCCCGACAGGCCCGAGACGCGCGACAGCAGCGGCGCCGAGGCCGTGTTCAGGTCCACGCCCACGGAGTTCACGCAGTCCTCGACCACGGCGTCGAGCTGGCGCGCCAGCTCGCTCTGGTTCACGTCGTGCTGGTACTGGCCCACGCCAATGCTCTTGGGGTCGATCTTGACCAGCTCGGCCAGCGGGTCCTGCAGGCGGCGCGCAATGCTGGCGGCACCGCGCAGGCTCACGTCCACGTCGGGCATTTCCTGCGAGGCGAACTCGCTGGCGGAATACACAGAAGCGCCAGCCTCGCTGACCACGACCTTCTCGATCTGGCGGTCGGCCTTGCTGGCGATCTTGATCAGGTCGGCGGCCAGCTTGTCGGTTTCGCGGCTGGCAGTGCCGTTGCCGATGGCGATCAGGTTGATCTGGTGCTTTTCGACCAGGCGGGCCAGCACGGCCAGCGAGCCGTCCCAGTCGCGGCGCGGCTCGTGCGGGTAGATGGTGGTGGTGTCCACCAGCTTGCCCGTGCTGTCCACCACGGCCACCTTGACGCCCGTGCGGATGCCCGGGTCCAGGCCGATGACGGCGCGCTGCCCCGCAGGGGCGGCCAGCAGCAGGTCGCGCAGGTTGTCGCCAAAGACCTTGATGGCCACCTTCTCGGCGTCTTCGCGCAGGCGCGAGAACAGGTCGCGCTCGGTGGACAGGCTGAGCTTGACGCGCCAGGTCCAGGCCACGCACTTGCGGATCAGGTCGTCGCTGGCGCGCTTGGCGTGGCTCCAGCCCAGGTGCAGGGCAATCTTGCCTTCGGCCAGGCTGGGCTGGCCGGGCTCGGGCTCCACGGGCTGGACCAGCTTGGCCTCGAGGATTTCCAGCGCGCGGCCGCGGAACACCGCCAGCGCGCGGTGCGAAGGCACGCGGCCGATGGGCTCGTCGTATTCGAAATAGTCGCGGAACTTGGCGACCTCGGGGTCGTTCTCGTTCTTGGATTCGACCTTCTTGGAGCGCAGCAGGCCGTCTTCCCACAGCCATTCGCGCAGCTTCTGCACCAGGGCCGGGTCTTCGGCCCAGCGCTCCGACAGGATGTCGCGCACACCATCGAGCACGGCCAACGTGGTCGAGAAATCAGGGCCCGGCTTGCCGTCGTCCAGGGTGGTGGCCGGCTTGCAGAAGGCCTCGGCCTCCTTGTGCGGGTCCAGCGTGGGGTCGGCAAACAGCTTGTCGGCCAGCGGCTCGATGCCGAATTCCTTGGCGATCTGTCCCTTGGTGCGGCGCTTTTGCTTGAAGGGCAGGTAGATGTCCTCCAGCTCCTGCTTGGTGGGCGCATTGGCAATGGCCAGGCGCAGCGCGTCGGTCAGCTTGCCCTGCTCGTCGATGGCCTTGAGCACCGCGCCCCGGCGGTCCTCCAGCTCGCGCAGGTAGCCCAGGCGTTCGTCGAGCTGGCGCAGCTGGGCATCGTCCAGTCCGCCCGTGACTTCCTTGCGGTAGCGCGCGACGAACGGAACCGTGGCTCCGCCATCAAGCAATTCGACCGCGGCACCCACCTGCTGCGGCTTGACATTCAGTTCTGCGGCGATTTGGGCAATGATTTTTTGCATTCGAGAGGCGCCCCGTGGCGTGGAATCCGGAAAAGCGGCCAAGTGTGCCACACGCGATTCGGGCCGGGCCGCTCGCGGCCGACCCGCAAATGCAAGCATTTCTTGCAGGCCAATGAATTCAAGGGCTTGCAAAATCAATCCACTGCCTGCTTTTGCCGGGGCCCTGCGGCAGGCACCCTCTGCCACAATCACCAGCTTCGAATGCAAGACGATCTGTTCGGTTCTCCCCCACCATCGGCCCCTGCCCCGCCGCCCGCGCCTGCCGGCCGCACACCGGCACCGCGCAAGGCCGCCGGCGCCGTGCAGCTGGCGCCCCAGGCCCTGCAATGGCAGGCGCTGGCGGACCAGCTTGCGCAGGGCCTGCGCATGGGGGTCTCCACCTGGTCCTACCCGGGCTGGGAAGGCTTGATCTGGGATGGCGCCTATGACAAAAGCGTGCTGGCCAAGAAGGGGCTGGAGGCCTATGGCCGGCATCCGTTGATGCGAACGGTCTGCGTGGACCGCAGCTTCTGGAGGCCGTTGACGGCCAGCCAGTACCTGGCCTTCGCGGGCCAGGTGCCGGCCGATTTCCGCTTCGTGGTCAAGTGCCCATCCGTGGTTACCGACGCGCAGGTGCGTGACGAGGACGGCAAGGGCATGTCGCTGAACCCGGTGTTCCTTCAACCCGATCTGGCCGTCACCAGCTTCGTCGAGCCCACGCTCGAAGGGCTGGGCGAGCGGCTGGGCGTGCTGGTGTTCCAGCTCAGCCCGATGACCTGGGGCCTGCTCAGCCGCCCCACCGAACTGCTGGCGCGGCTGCAGGCCATGCTGGAGGCGGTGCGCGCGGCGCTGGCCGCCCATCCGCTGGGCGCGCAGATCATCGTGGCGGTGGAGGTGCGCGACCCGGATCTGCTGACGCCGCAGTTGGCCGACACCCTGCGCGCCAGTGGCGCCACCTTCTGCCTGGGACTGCACGGCAAGATGCCCCCCATCGAGGAGCAACTGGTTTTTCTGCGCGGGCTGTGGCCCACCCCGCTGGTCTGCCGCTGGAACCTGAACCGCGAGTTCGGTGCCTACGGCTATCCCGATGCGCAAAAGAAGCACGACCCCTTCGACGAGATCCGCACGCCCGATGCGCACACGCGCGCCATCCTCGCCAAGACCATCGATGGCATCACCAGCCGCGGGCTGCCCGCCTTCGTGACGGTGAGCAACGATGCAGAGGGCTGCGCGCCGCGCTCCATCGCGCTGCTGGCCGAGGCCGTGGTCCAGGCGGAGGCGGCCCGGGTTCAGCGCTTGCCGTAGGCGCGCTCCACGCGGGCCACGCGCAATTCATAGTGCTCGTACCAGGCGTCCTTGCCCAGTTGCTGGGCGACCAGGTGCTCGGCATCCTGCTTCCAGCGCGCGATGGATTCGGCCGTGGACCAGTAGGACACGGTGATGCCGAAACCGTCCTCGCCGCGCGTGCTTTCCGCACCCAGGAAACCCTGCTGCTGCGCGGCCAGGTCCACCATGCGCTGGGCCATGAGGCCGTAGCCATCATCGTCGTCCGGCGTTCTGCGCGACGAGAAGATGACGGCGTAGTAAGGCGGCTCGGGGGTGTTGGCAAAGGGGCTCATCGTGGTCGGGCGGCAAGTTCTGCGGGCCCGCAGAATACACCGCCCGCGCTCAGGAATTCGCCGGCTCAGAGGCGGACGGCGCCTGCACCTGCTCGCCGCCCAGCACCTTCCACAGCGTGACGCGGTTGAGCTGCTCGGACAGGCGCAGGCCGATCAGGGTCTGCTGGGCCGTGTAGAGGCTGCGCTGCGCATCCAGCACGGTGAGGTAGTTGTCCACGCCGGCCTTGAAGCGTGCCTCCGACAGGTCGAAGGCCTTCTGCGTGGCCGCGACCATGCTGGTCTGGGCGGCCAGGCGCTCGTCCCACTGCGCGCGGTCGGCCAGCACGTCGGCGGTCTCGCGGAAGGCCGTCTGCACGGCCTTCTCGTACTGGGCGATGGCGATGCGCTGGTTGGCCTCGGCCACCTGCACGCCCGCACGGTTGCGGCCACCGTCGAAGATGGGCAGGCGCACCAGGGGGATGAAGCTCCAGGTGCTGCTGCTGCTGCCGCCAAAGAGGCCATCGAGCTCGCGGCTGCCCGATCCCACGCTGGCCGTGAGGCTGATGGTGGGGAACATGGCTGCGCGGGCGGCGCCGATGTTGGCCTCCATGGCGCGCAGGTTGTTCTCGGCGGCCTGGATATCGGGGCGCACCAGCAGCACGCTGGAGGGCAGCGGTGAAGGCACGGGCTGCAGCGCCGCCGCAGGCTGGGCGCCGGCGCGCAGCGTGGCGGCGCCGGGCAGCAGGCTGTCGGGCAGCGGACCGCCCACCAGCAACTGCAGGGCGTTGCGGTCACGCTCCACCTGGGAGGTGAAGCTGGCCACGTCGCCGCGCGCCGTGTCCACCGTGGTCTGGTTCTGGGCCAGCACCAGGCCCGAAGTCGAACCTATCTCATGCATGCGCCGCGTCAGCTCGTAGGCCTTCTCGCGGCTGGCCAGGGTGTCGCGTGCCAGCTGCAGGCGGGCCTGGTCGGCGGCCAGCGTGAGCCAGGCGTTGGCCACGTCGGCCACCAGGCCGATCTGCACATTGCGCCGGTTCTGCTCGCTTTGCAGGAACTGCTGCAGCGCGGCCTCGCTGAGGTTGCGCACGCGGCCCCAGAGGTCGATCTCGTAGCTGGCAAAGCCCAGCTGGGCCGTGTACTGGGTGCTGACCGATGCCGATTGCGTGGCGCTGGTCATGCCGGCGGCCGTGCGCGCACGGCTGGCCTGGGCCTGGGCGTTGACGCTGGGCAGCAGGTCGGCGCGCGTGATGCCGTACTGGGCACGCGCGCGCTCGATGTTCTCCACCGCCACGCGCAGGTCGCGGTTGTTGGCCAGGGCCAGCGCAATGACCTCGCGCAGCTGCCGGGACTGCACCCAGTCCAGCGCGGCGGCCGCCTGCAGGCTGGCCTCGTCGGCCTGTGCCGGATTGGCTGCGGTGCTGCCCACCGTGTCGGGCACGGGCATGTCCGGCGTGCGGTGCTGCGGCGCAAGATTGCAGCCGGACAGCAGGGCCGCCAGCGCGGCCGCAGCGGCGAGGGTGGAACGGTGCATTCGGCGCCTCATGCTGCGCTCTCCTTGGTGGTATTGGTATGGGGTGAGTCGGTTGCCTGCTGCGGGCTTTCTTCATCCGTGCGCGAGTGGCTCTTGAACCAGCTGCGAATCAGCAGGAAGAACACCGGCACCAGGAAGATGCCCAGCACCGTGGAGGCCAGCATGCCGCCGAGCACGGCCGTGCCGATGGCATTGCGCCCGCCCGCGCCGGCACCCGTGCCGATGGCCAGCGGAATGACGCCGAAGCCGAAGGCCAGCGAGGTCATCAAAATGGGCCGCAGGCGCAGGCGCACGGCCGAGACCACGGCGTCGAAGATGCTCTTGCCCTGCTCCTGCAGCTGCACCGCAAATTCCACGATCAGGATGGCGTTCTTGGATGCCAGGCCCACCGTGGTCAGCAGGCCCACCTGGAAGTACACGTCATTGGTCAGCCCGCGCGTATAGGTGGCGGCCAGCGCGCCCACCACGCCCAGCGGCACGGCCAGCATCACGGACAGCGGCACGGTCCAGCTCTCGTACAGCGCCGCCAGGCACAGGAACACGAAGAGGATGGAGATGGCGTACAGCAGCGGCGCCTGCGCGCCCGACTGGCGCTCCTGCAGCGAGGCCCCCGTCCACTCGTAGCCTATGCCGGCCGGCAGCGTGCGCAGGATGTCCTCGACGATCTGCATGGCCGTGCCCGAGCTGACGCCCGGCGCGGCGCGGCCTTCCATTTCGTAGGCCGGGTTGCCGTTGTAGCGCATGAGCTGGGGCGAACCGTAGGCCCAATAGCTGCTGGAGAAGGCGCTGAACGGCACCATCTCGCCCTTGCCGTTGCGCACCGTCCATTTGGCGATGTCCTGGGGCAGCATGCGGTGCGGCGCATCGCCCTGGATGTAGACGCGCTTGACGCGCTCGTTGTTCAGGAAGTCGTTGACATAGGTGCCGCCCATGGCGCTGGACAGCACGCTGTTGATGTCGGTGTACGACAGGCCGAGCGCGGCGGCCTTGCGGTCGTCGATGTCCAGGCGCAGCTCGCTGGCGTCCTCCAGGTTGGTCATGCGCAGATTGGTGAGCTCGGGGCGCTTGCGGGCCTCGGTCAGGAATTTTTCCTTGGCCTGCAGCAGCGCCTGGTGGCCCAGGCCGTTCATGTCCTTGATCATGAAGTTGAAGCCCGAGCTGGAGCCCAGGCCGCGCACGGCCGGCGGCAGCATGACCAGCACGCGCGCATCGCGGATGGAGGCCAGCTCCCGGGTCGCCCGGTGCGCGATCTCGGAGGCCGACTGGCCCGGCAGCGGGCGCTCCTCCCAGGTCTTCAGCCGCACGAAGGCGCGTGCCGAGGCCTGGTCGCCGTTCAGGCCAGAGACCTGGTAGAAGCTCAGCACGTCGGGCTGCCTGGCAAAGTAGTCGCGCACCTCGTCGAGCACGCCCTGCAGCCGCGTGTCGGCCGCGCCCGAAGGCAGGTTGATGTTGACGAAGACAAAGCCCTGGTCCTCGTCGGGCAGGAAGGACGTGGGCAGGCGCGCCATCAGCAGCCAGACCACGCCGCAGACGGCCAGGAAGATCAGCATCATGCGCTTGGCGCGGCGCAGCGAGTACGCCACCGTGCCCTGGTAGCGCGCGGCCGTGGCATCGAAATGGTGGTTGAACCAGCGGAAGAACCGGTCGTTCACCCCCAGGATGCCGCTGCGGATCGGGCGGTCATGCCCTGCCCCGCCCGCTGCGGGCGGCTTGAGCAGGGTGGCGCACAGCGCCGGCGTGAGCGTCAGCGCCACGAACACCGACAGCGCCATGGCCGCGACGATGGTGATGGAGAACTGCCGGTAGATCACGCCCGTGGAGCCGCCGAAGAAGGCCATGGGCACGAACACGGCCGACAGCGTCACGCCGATGCCCACCAGGGCCGGCGTGATCTCGCGCATGGACTGGCGCGTGGCCTGCTTGGGCGACATGCCCGTCTCGTGCATCACGCGCTCGACGTTCTCCACCACGACGATGGCATCGTCCACCAGCAGGCCGATGGCCAGCACCATGGCGAACATGGTCAGCGTATTGATCGAGTACCCGGCCAGCGACAGCACGCCGAAGGTGCCCAGCAGCACCACGGGCACGGCGATGGCGGGGATCATCGTGGCGCGGAAGTTCTGCAGGAAGATGAACATCACGATGACCACGAGGATCATGGCCTCCCCCAGCGCGCTGACCACTTCCTTGATGGAGGCGCGCACGAAGGGCGTGGAGTCCGAGCTGACGAAGTAGTCGATCTCGTTGGGCAAGAAGGGCTTGAGCTCGGCCAGCTTGGCGGCGATGGTGTCGGCCACGTTCATGGCGTTGGCGCCATCGGCCAGCACGATGCCCATGCCCGCGCCCGGCAGGCCGTTGAGCTTGGCCTTGATGGCCAGGTTGTCGGCGCCCAGCTCCACGCGGGCCACGTCCTTCATGAGCACCACCGACCCGTCCACGGACGACTTCAGGACGATGTCCTCGAACTGCTCCACCGTCCTGAGCTTGGTGCGCGCCGTGATGGTGGCGTTCAGCTGCTGGTCCGCCACGGCGGGCAGCGCGCCCAGCTGGCCGGCCGAGACCTGGGCGTTCTGCGAGTTCAGCGCATTGACCAGGTCCGACGGCATCAGCGCGTACTTCTCCATCTTGGCCGGGTCCATCCAGATGCGCATCGCATAGTTGGTGCCGAAGACGTTGACATCGCCCACGCCGTCGAGGCGGCCGATCACGTCGACCAGGTTGCTGGTCAGGTAGTCGCCGATGTCGACCGCGGTCATGGCCGGGTCCTTGGAGAAGAAGCTGTAGATGACCAGGAAGTCCTGGCCGCCCTTGTTCACGAACACACCCCGGCTCTTGACGGCGTCGGGCAGGCGGTTCACGGCGGACTGCAGCTTGTTTTGCACCTGCACCTGGGCCACGTCGATGTTGGTGCCCGGCGCAAAGGTCAGCGTGGTGCGCGCGCGGCCCGAGGCGTCGGACGTGGAGCTCATGTAGAGCATGTTGTCGATGCCCTTGAGCTGCTGCTCGATGATCTGGGTCACCGAGTTCTCGACCGTCTCGGCCGAGGCGCCCGTGTACTGCGCGCCGATGGTCACGCGCGGCGGCGCGATGTCGGGGTATTGCTCCAGCGGCAGCGTGAAGATGGACAGCGCGCCGCCCAGCATGATGACGATGGCGATGACCCACGCGAAGATGGGCCGGTTGATGAAGAACTGAGCCATGTGACGGGTTCCTGCGGCTTAGCCGGCGGCGGGAGCAGGAGCCGCTGCCGGTGCAGGAGCTGTAGCAGGCGCCTTGTCCGCAGCGCCAGGTGCTGCCGGCCCGTCGGCCGGCTTGCCCTTGCGGGCCTGGGCCTTGGCGCGCAGGTCCACCTCCACGGCACGCACCTTGTCGCCGGGCTTGATGCGCTGGAAGCCATCGACCACCACGCGCTCGCCGGCCGACAGGCCGTCCTGCAGCAGCCACATATTGCCCACGGCCCGGTCGATGTTCACGGGCCTGCGCTCGATCACGTCGTCGGCCTTGGCCACCAGCACGCTGGCCTTGCCGGTCAGGTCGCGCGTCACCGACTGCTGGGGCACCAGCAGCGCCTCGGGCGCCAGGCCCGTGGGCAGCAGCGCCTGCACATACATGCCGGGCATGAGCAGGCCCTGCGGGTTGGGCACCACGGCGCGCAGCGTGACGCTGCCCGTGGTGGCATTGACGATCACGCCGGCAAACTGCAGCTTGCCCTGGTGGCCGTATTCCGTGCCATCGTCCAGGCGGATACGCACGGCGACCTTGTCGCCCTCCACCTTCTGGAAGCGCCCGGCATCCCAGTCGCGCTTGAGCTGCAGCAGCTCGCTGGTGGACTGGGTGAAGTCCACATACATGGGGTCCAGCTGCACGATGGAGGTCAGCGCCTCCGTCTGGTTGGCCGTCACCAGCGCGCCCGGCGTCACCGTGGACAGGCTGATGCGCCCGCTGATGGGCGCCTCGATGCGGCTGTACTTGAGGTTGATGCGCGCGGTCTCCAGATTGGCCTTGGCCACGGCCACGTCCGAGCGCGACTGGGCTGCGGCGGCCTGGCTTTCTTCAAACGCCTGCTGGCTGATGGCATCGATCTTGACCAGCTCGGCATTGCGCCGCGACGTGGCCTCCAGCGTGCGGGCGCTGGCCTCGGCCTTGGCCAGGGCCGCCTGGGCGCTGGCCTCGGTGGCGCGCAGCGAGGCCGCGTCGATCTGGTAGAGCTGCTGGCCCTGGCGCACCAGGGCGCCTTCGGTGAACAGGCGCTTTTGCACGATGCCCGAGACCTGGGGCCTCACCTCGGCGGTCAGCGAGGCGCGTGTGCGGCCCGGCAGCGTGGCCTCCAGCTGCTGGCTCTGCTTTTGCAGCGTGACCACGCCCACCTCGGGCGCAGCCTTGGCTGCGGCGGCGGGCGCTGCATCCTGCCTGGAGCAGGCGGCCAGGCTGGCGGCCAGTGCCAGCGCGCACAGCACGGCAGCACCGGGGCGCTTGCTGCGTGCAAGCGAGGCAGAAGGTTGTGCGTGCCCTGCGCCGGGCTGGGAATCGGAAGGCGCCGCAAGGCGCGTACTCGGCGAAAGAGGCACGTCAAAATTCATAGGAACAGCGAAGTCGTTGGGGGCATCGCACGATTGTGCAGTGCCCATATTTCTTGTTTGTAAAGTGGATGGCATGCCACCGCAGTCTCGTGGCAAGACCATCCAGGATGATGCAGGTGTCGGAGCGCGCCGACACATGCAAGTTCAATGCCATTTGCCGGTCTGTTCAGTGCCTTGCGGCGGGCGCCGTGCGCACGCGCAGCATGCTGAACACGCCCGCCATGGCCGCAAAGCAGCCCGCCACGGCCAGGGCCACGATTTCGGCATGGCCGCCATGCCCGCCCGAGACGGTGAAGATGGTGGCCAGCACCACGGCCCCCAGCGTCTGCCCCGTGAGCCGCGCCGAGCTCAGCATGCCGCCGGCCGCGCCGCTGCGTGCCAGCGGCGCCGAGGTCACGATGGTGTGGTTGTTGGGCGACTGGTACAGCGCAAAGCCGCTGCCCGCCAGCAGCATGCGCCAGACCATGTCCAGGGTCGAGGGCGCATCGGGCATGGCCGCCAGCGCCCACAGGCCGCAGGCGAACATGGCCATGCCGATGCCGCCCAGCAGCCCGTCCGCATAGCGGCCGATGAGCCGGCCCGCAATGGGCGCCGTCATCACCGTGGCCAGCGGCCAGGCCGTGATCAGCAGCCCGGCCTCGATGGGCGACATGCCGTGCGACTCCAGCAGCAGGAAAGGCAGGGCCAGGTAGGCCAGCATCTGCGCGCAGAAGGCGCTGACCGATCCGCACATGGACAGCGCGAACACCGGAATGCGCAGCAGGTCCACCGGCAGCAGCGGCGCAGGCAGGCGCCACTGGCGGCGCACATACCACAGCCCCACCAGCAGGCCCGCGCCCAGCAGCCACCAGCCCGAAGGCAGGGACGACTGGGCACCGCCGGCGCGCATGCCCAGCTGCTCGCCGCCCAGGAAGATCAGGCTGAACATGAGGATGTTGAGCAGCACATCCAGCGGCGACAGCCGCGCGCCCGCGTGTGCCGGCACCGCATTGGCCGGCAGCGCCCGGCGTCCCAGCCACAGCGTGAACAGGCCCAGCGGCAGGTTGGCCGCAAACAGCCAGGGCCAGCTGGCCACCGACAAAATGGCCGCCGCCACCGAAGGCCCGGCCATGGATGCCGTGGCCACCACCAGCGAATTGACGGCCATGCCCCGGCCCAGCAAGGCACGCGGATAGATCAGCCGCACCAGGGCGGCATTGACGCTCATCACGCCCGCAGCGCCCAGGCCCTGCAGCGCCCGCGCCGCCACCAGCGTGGGCAGCGATGTGGCCAGCATGGCTGCCAGCGAGGCCAGGGAGAACACCAGCATGCCCACCAGATACACGCGGCGGTAGCCCAGGCGTTCGCCCAGGGCCGCCAGCGGCAGCAGCAGCACCAGGCTGGCAAGCTGGTAGGAATTGACCACCCACAGCGTATGGGCCGAGCTGGCCTGCAGCTCGCGCGCCATGGCAGGCAGTGCCAGATTGACCAGGGTGCTGTCCAGCACCGACAGCGTCAGCCCCAGGATGATGACCAGCATCGCCTGGCCGCGAGGGCCTGACGGAAGTCCATCGTGGACAGGCGCAGCCTCTGCCGCGGGTGCCAGGCTCATGAATGGCCCTTTGCACCCACGCGGTGGGCACGTGCGCCGCCCAGCGTGATCCAGGCCAGCGCCACGCCGATCAGCGCGCCCGTGGCCATGCCCACCACCATGGGCAGGGGCTTGCCCGTGGAGAACAGGCCCACGATCTGCATGGCCGCCGCACCCGACAGCATCTGCAGCGTGCCCAGCAGCGCCGAGGCCGTGCCGGCGATGGCGCCGTGCTCCTCCAGCGCCAGCACCGAGGTCGTCGGAATCACCAGCCCCATCAGCGCGCTGGCCACGAAGTACAGGCCGATCAGCACGGCCAGCCGCTCACCGCCCAGCAGGTAGTACGACAGCAGCGACAGCATCACCAGGCCCGAGCCGGTGGCCGCCACCTTGACCACGCGCACCAGGCCGAAACGCTGGCCCAGCCAGCCCGTGAACTGCGCCGCGCCGATGAAGGCGATGGCGTTGAGCCCGAAGGCCAGGCTGTACTGGGTGGAGCTGAGCCCGTAGTAGTTGATCAGCACAAAGGGCGAGCCAGCCAGGTAGACGAAAAAGCCCGCCATGGCGCAGCCGCCGATGAAGACCAGGCCCAGGTAATGCCAGTCGCGCAGCAGCACGCCGTAGGCGCGCAGTGCGCCGGCCACGCTGCTGTCCAGCCGCGCGGCGGCCCCGCGCGTTTCCTTCAGGCCCATGAACACGGCCGCCAGGCCGATCACGGCCGCCACGGCCACGGCCCAGAACACGCCGCGCCAGCTGCTGACGGCGATCACACCGCTGCCGGCCAGCGGCGCCAGGATGGGAGAGACGCTGAACACCAGCATCAGCAGCGACATCATGCGGGCCGCCGCATGGCCGGTGTGCAGGTCGCGCACCACGGCGCGCGGCACGGCCATGCCGGCCGCCGCGCCCAGGCCCTGGATGAAGCGCAGCACCACCAGCGTCTCGATGCTGGTGGCCATGGCGCAGCCCACGCTGGCCAGCGCGAACACGGCCAGGCCGAAGTACAGCGGCGGCTTGCGCCCCACCATGTCCGAGACCGGCCCGTACAGCAGCTGGCCCACGCCCAGCGAGAGGAAGAAGGCCGTCAGGCTGGCCTGCACCGCGCCCACCTGGGCGCCCAGGCTGCTGCCGATCTGGGGCAGCGCGGGCAGGTACATGTCGATGGCAAACGGGCCGATGGCCGAGAGCAGGCCCAGGATCAGCACCAGGCGCAGCGTGTGGGAATCAGGGGAAGCGGGAGAAGAAGAGGGAGAAGGCATAGACGCAGACATAGACGCGCCATTGTGGCGGCAAGCGCTGCGGGCTGCAGGGCGGTGCTCACATTTCCTGGGCAGGCAGGCCGGCGCGTGCGGCGCTGGCGGCTTGCCGTGGCACAAGTTTGCGGGGCTGCAACCCTGTTACGCTCGGATACGAGATTGCCACCACAGCAGCATAGACACCCCATGCACTCATCCACGCCCCTCTTCCTGCCGACCCTCAACGCATTGCCAAGGCCCCTGCTCGCCGCCCTGCTGCTGGGCACGTGCATGCAGGGCCCGGCCCATGCGGCGCCGCCGCAGGCCCGCGGTGACGCCAAGACCGGCGCCACTGCCATGCTGGAAGTGTCCGAAGACGGCCGCGACGTGATCGACCGCCGCGCCCGCCTGCTGTGGCCGCGCTGCGTGGAAGGCATGCACTGGAATGGCAAGACCTGCGCGGGCCTGCCGGAGCTGTTCACGCACAAGCAGGCGCAGGCCCTGGCCGCCGAGCGGGCCAAGCAGGACGGCGTGCGCTGGCGCCTGCCGCGCGTCAACGAGATGCGCCGGCTGATCTCGCGCGATATACGGCCGCAAGGCCTGTCGCCCGAGCTGTTCCCGGGCGCGCCGCGCGGCTGGCACTGGACGGGCACGGCAGCGGTGAACGCACGGCCCGTCAATCCCTACAACTACAGCAACATCTCGGGCAGCGCCGGTACGCAGCTGTCGGCCCAGCAGGCCTGGGCGATTGACCTCGACAGCCTGGAGACGCGGCCCGACATGGGGCGCGGCAACCAGCTCATGGTGCGGCTGGTGCGGCCCCTGCCCTCCGCGCCGCCAGAGGAAAAGGCCGAGGCTCCCGCCAGGCCAGCCCCCCACAGGCCGGACCCGGACGAAGAGGACTGACGCTCAGGCCGCGCGCAGCGAGGCCTTGAGGCTGGCGCCCAGTTCGGGCTTGTGCGCGAACGGGTCGGTGGGGTTGCGGCCCTGCACCACATCCTCCATGCGGGTCTGGACCGAACCCAGGGCCTGCGGATGGCTGTAGATGTAGAACTGGTTGGCCGCAATGGCGTCGAAGACCTTCTGCGCCACATCGGGGGCCGTGACCTTGCCCGAGCCCACGGCCTTCTCGCTCATGGCCTGGCCGATCTTCTGGCTGGCCGTCAGCGGCTGCGCGGCCAGATGGCTGGGGCGGTTGCGCTCGCTGTGGCTGATGCCCGTGGGAACGAAGAAGGGGCACAGCACGCTGGCGCTGATCTGGTCGGAGACCAGGGCCAGGTCCTGGTACAGCGTCTCGGTCAGGCTGACCACGGCATGCTTGCTGACGTTGTAGATGCCCATGTTGGGAGGCGCCAGCAGCCCGGCCATGCTGGCCGTGTTGACGATGTGGCCCTCGAAGGACGGGTCGGCCTTGGCGGCCTCCAGCATCATGGGCGTGAACAGCCGCACGCCGTGGATCACGCCCCAGAGGTTGACGCCCAGCACCCACTGCCAATCTTCCAGCGTGTTCTCCCAGACCAGCCCGCCCGCGCCCACGCCTGCGTTGTTGAACACGAAGTGCGGCGCGCCGAACTGCTGGCGCACCTCGTCGGCCAGGGCCTGCATCTGGGCTGCGTCGGACACATCCACGCGCCGCGCCAGCACGCACACGCCCTGCCCTTCGAACTCGGCGGCAGCCTTGTCCAGAGCCTCCTGCTGCACATCGACCAGCACCAGGTTCATGCCCAGCTTCGCGCCAATGCGCGCGCACTCCAGGCCGAAGCCCGAGCCCGCGCCCGTCAGCACGGCCGTCTTGCCCTTGAAGTTCTTGATCATTCCCTTGTCTCCTGGTTTTTTGTGGTGGTTCAGATCAATTTGACGAGTTGCTTTCCGAAGTTCTTGCCCTTGAGCAAGCCCAGGAAGGCCGAGGGTGCGGAAGCAATGCCTTCGGCAATGCTCTCGCGCGGGCGCAGCTTGCCGGTGCCCACCAGGCGGCCCAGTTCCTGCAGCGCCTCGGGCCAGACTTCCATGTGCTCGCTGACGATGAAGCCTTCGATGCGGATGCGGTTGATCAGGATGAGCGCGGGATTGGTCATGGGCAGCGGCTTGCCGTCGTAGCCCGCGATCATTCCGCACAGCGCGATCCGCGCAAAGGCGTTGGTGCGCAGCAGCACGGCGTCGAGGATGTAGCCGCCCACGTTCTCGAAGTAGCCGTCGATGCCCTGCGGGCAGGCGTCCTTGAGCGCCTTGGCCATGGTCTTGGTGTCGGGGTGCTCGCGGTAGTCGATGCAGGCGTCGAAGCCCAGCTCCTCGGTGGCGTAGCGGCACTTCTCGGGGCCGCCCGCAATGCCTACCACGCGGCAGCCGCGCGCCTTGGCCAGGGCCGCGAACGCGCTGCCCACGGCGCCCGTGGCGGCGCTGACCACCACGGTCTCGCCGGCCTTGGGGGCGATGATCTTGACCAGGCCGTACCAGGCCGTCACGCCGGGCATGCCCACGGCGCCCAGGTAGTGCGACAGCGGCACATGGGTGGTGTCCACCTTGCGCAGCATGCCGGGCGCATCGCCATCGACCACGCTGTATTCCTGCCACCCGCCCATGCCCACGACCTTGTCGCCAACGGCAAATTTGGGATGGCGGCTTTCCACCACCTCGCCCACGGTGCCGCCGATCATGACCTCACCCAGCGGCTGCGGCTGGGCGTAGCTCTTGCTGTCATTCATGCGGCCGCGCATGTAGGGGTCCAGGCTCAGGTAGTGGTGGCGCACCAGCACCTGGCCTTCGGCCAGCGCCGGGGTCTCGGTACTGACAAGGCGGAAATTGCTTTCCACGGCTTCGCCCTCGGGGCGGTTGTCGAGCAGGATCTGCTGGTTCACGGGCATGGGAAAACCTCCGGTGGCATCACAAACAATGAAACCAGTTCCCGGTGCTGCCGGGGCTGGCGTGTGGCATTGGGTATCTGGCAAATTCGCCGTGCGGATCAGTCCGTGGCGAGGGTTGTCTCGGCGGCGGCCGGCTTGGCCACGCGCGGCATGTACTTGAACGTTCCGGTCGCATGGCTGCACAGCCGGCCCGAGGCATCGAACACGCGCGCCTCGGTATAGGCCATGGAACGCGTGCGGTGCAGCACCACGCCCTTGGCCACCAGGGGGCCGCGCGCCGGCTGCATGAAGCTGGTCTTCATCTCTATGGTCACGCAGCCCATGTCGCGCTGCAGGCTGCGTGCGGCCACGGCCATGGTCACGTCCAGCAGGGTCATGGTGGCGCCGCCGTGGGTCACGTCAAAGGTGTTCAGGTGCTCGGGACGCGCCTCGAAGCGCAGTTCGGACTCCCCGTCCTCCATGCGGTGCAGGGTGAAACCCAGGTGGTCGACGAAGGGGATGGGGTGGCCAAAATCCAGCACGAAATTCTCCAGTTCAGATCGCAATGCAGGCGAGCATAAGGGCGCCCGAAGGCACCATGGCGCGCGGCGGCACGATCTGCGGGAAAAACTGTCACCTCGGCAGCAGCGCCACCGCGTTCAGCCGCCCACCAGGGCGCTGACGCCGCCGTCCACGGCCATCCACTGGCCCGTGATGTGCTTGCCCGCGTCACTGGCGTACAGCAGGGTCAGGCCCTTGAGGTCCTCGTCGTCGCCCAGGCGGCGCAGCGGGGCATGGGATTTCATCTCGTCCTCGCCCAGGGTCTCGATCAGCACGCTGGCCATCTTGGTCTTGAAAAAGCCCGGGCAGATGGCGTTGACGGTGATGCCATGCACGCCCCACTCGCCGGCCAGCGCGCGCGTGAAGTTGATGACGGCTCCCTTGGAGGTGTTGTAGGCAATGGTCTTCATGCCCAGCGGGTTGCCGCCCAGGCCTGCGATGGAGGCCAGGTTGATGATGCGCCCGGTCTTGCGCGGGATCATGCTGCGCCGCGCGATCTGCTGGCTCAGCAGGAAGTAGCCGCGCACGTTGAGGTTCATCACCTTGTCCCAGGCGGCCACCGGGTGCTCCTCGGCCGGCGCGCCCCAGCTGGCGCCCGCATTGTTGATGAGGATGTCCACCTGGCCCAGGCGCTCCAGCGTCTCGGCGGCCAGGCGCTCGATGTCGGCCTCGTTGGCGCAGTCGGCGGCGATCCAGCGGGCGTCGATGCCTGCGGCCTGCAGCTCGGCGGCGGCTTCCTCCAGGTCGGCAGCCTTGCGCGAACTCAGCATGATCCTGGCGCCCGCCTCGCCCAACGCATGGGCCATCTGCAGGCCCAGGCCGCGCGAGCCGCCGGTCACCAGGGCGGTCTTGCCGGTGAGGTCGAAAAGTTGCTGCACATTGCGAGTCATTCGTCTGTCTCCTGGTCCGGGTCTTGTGTGCCGGTCATGGGTGGAATGGAGGGCGGCCCTCCCCTGCCGGGACGGCCTGCAGCGGCGATTGTGCAAGCCGCCCCGCCATGCCGCATGTCACATGCGTGTCCGGCCCGTCAATCCCCGAACAGCGAGCGCGTGCCGCCCCAGGCCGCACCCTCGATCTCCAGCATGCGCAGCTTGGTCAGCGCACCTGCGCCGCCCGAAAAACCGCCCGGCTGGGCGCCGGCGGCCAGCACGCGGTGGCAGGGAATCACGGGCGCGAAGGGGTTGAGGCCCAGCGCCTGTCCCACGGCGCGCGACAGGCCCACCTCGCCCAACTCGCGCGCGATCTCGCCATAGGTGCGCGTATGGCCGGGAGCGATGGCACGCGTCAGCTCGTAGACGCGGCGGTGAAATTCCGACACGCCGTGCCAGTCCAGCGCCAGCTCGGCCAGATCCGGCAATGCCTGGCCTGCGGGCAGCATGCGCCGTGCCCGCAGATCGGGCAGCACCGGGCCGTCACGCAACTGCTGCGCGCTGGGCGCGGAAGGCTCCACGGTCCATTCGCCATGGCCCGCCATGAGCACCTGCACGCCGGCGATGGCCTGTGCCACGCTGGCCGGCAGGTCCTCGGCGCGCACCGCTGCCGCATAGCTGCCGGGCCTGCGCGATTGCACGCCGCGCAGCATGCGCGTGCGCGTGGCAGCCGGGCCGTCCACCTCGGGCAACTGAAAGGCCGCAAGGCCGCATTCGCCCCAGGCCACGCCGCAGGGCCCCAAGCGCGTGGCAAACAGCGCATGGCCCGTGGCTTCGGGGTCCCAGGCCGGGCTGCCCGTGGTCGATTCGTTCGTCATGGCGGTGGTTTTCTCCTTGCAGGCGATTGTGGCCGCATGGCTGCCGCCGCTGCCCGCAGCGACCCCACCGGCACGACACTGTAAAAAAACACTGGATAAGTACTGGATGTGCAGCCAGTTATTACTGTATATTTCGCCAGTCATCATCCTCATCTCATGAACCATGGACATGCAAGAAGCCGCCTTCACCGTCACCTTGTGTGACTACCCCAACCTGCCCGAGCAGGAACGCAACAAGGCCGAGGCACGCTATGCCCGCGTGCTGGAACGCCAGCTCGGCAGTGCCGAGCAGGTCAGCGAAACCCTGTCGCTCGTACAGGGGCTGGAGGACATGCCTCCAGAGGAAATCAGCGAAGACGCCAAGCTCGCCTTCACCCGCTGGATGAAAGCCGCCCGCGCCGCCACCGAGGCCGGCATGCAGGGCCTGGGCGATGGCGAGTGCAGCTTCTTCGAGGTGCGCCGCGGCTGGCGGCATTGAGCCTGCCCGCAGCACCGCTGAATGGGGCCTGAGCCCGGGTTTGCCTGGGCTGGGCCCCAAACTGCATACACTGGCAGACCTTTTCGTCGGCCCCTGCCTGGTTCCAAGCGGCTCCACCGGGCATGCCCGGCGCCCCTGCCAGACCCAGCCTTTCCCATGCAAGCCCTGCTCGACGCCATCGCCCGGATGGCCCTGCCCTCCGACGCCCAACACATCTTCCACGGCCGTGGCGGCCTGTACCCGGGCTGCGAGCATCTGGTGCTCGATGCCTTTCCGCCCGTGCTGGTGCTCACCAGCTTCCAGCCGCTGGACGAAGACGCCCTGGCCGCCATCGGCACGGCGCTGTCACTGCGCTGGAGCGAACTGGCACCGGGCCAGCCCCTGAACTGGGTCTACCAGCTGCGCCAGCCCGCCGCGCCCGCCGAAACCCGGCTCATGGCCGGCGAAGTGCCAGACCCGCACATCGTCACCGAGGCCGGCACGCGCTACCGCGTGCAGGTGCTGCGCGGCCAGAACCACGGCCTGTTCCTGGACATGGCCGAAGGCCGGCGCTGGGTGCACGAGCATGTCGCCAACCATCCCGAGCACCGCCACGGCATCAAGGTGCTCAACCTGTTCGCCTATACCTGCGCCTTTTCGGTGGTGGCCCTGCAGGCCGGGGCGCGCCATGTGATGAACATGGACATGGCCCAGGGCGCGCTGGCCACGGGCCAGCAGAACCACCGGCTCAACGATCTGTCGGGCGCCAGCTTCCTGGCCCACGACATCTTCAGCAGCTGGGGCAAGATCACGCGCGGCGGGCCCTACCACCTGATCGTGGTGGACCCGCCCAGCTACCAGAAGGGCAGCTTCGTCGCCACCAAGGACTATGCCCGCCTGATGCGCCGCCTGCCCGACCTGCTGCGCCCCGGCGGCCATGTGCTGCTGTGCCTGAACGCGCCCGAGATGGGCACGCGGTTCCTGACATCGCAGATGCAGGAAGTGGCGCCCGAGCTGGAATTCGTCGAGCGCCTGGCCAATCCGGCCACCTTCGCCGACATCGACGCCGAGCGCAGCCTCAAGGTGCTGGTCTACAGGGCGCCCGCAACCCCCGCAACCCCCGCAACACCCGCAGCGGCCGACACGGCTTCCTGACCCGCCCGGCCCTTGAGCGCACGGCGCCCCGCATAGACGGCGGCCGGGCCCAGTTCACGCTCGATGCGCAGCAGCCGGTTGTACTTGGCCGTGCGGTCGGCGCGCGACAGCGAGCCGGTCTTGATCATGGCGCACTGGGCCGCCACGGCCAGGTCGGCAATGCTGGTGTCCTCGGTCTCGCCCGAGCGGTGCGACATCACCACGCCATAGCCCGCGCCATGCGCCAGGCGCAGCACGTCCCAGGTTTCGGTCAGCGTGCCGATCTGGTTGATCTTGACGAGGATGGCATTGCCCACGCCCCGGGCAATGCCGCTCTCGAACAGGCCGGGGTTCGTGCAGAACACATCGTCGCCCACCAGCTGGCAGCGTCCGCCCAGGCGCCGGCCCAGGGCCTGCCAGCCCTCGATATCGTCCTCGGCCATGCCGTCCTCGATGGAGACGATGGGGTAGTGCTCCACCAGTTGCGCCAGGTAGTCCACCTGATGCTGGCGGCTGCGCACCAGGCCCTCGCCCGCGTAGCGGTAGCCGTCCTCGCCATGGAATTCACTGGCCGCAGGGTCCAGGGCCAGGGCGATGTCCCTGCCGGGGCGCAGGCCGGCGCGCTCGATGGCGGCCATCAGGTGGTCCAGCGCCTCGGGCGCGCTGCGCAGGGCGGGCGCAAAGCCGCCCTCGTCGCCCACGTTGACGCTGTGGCCTGCGGCCTTGAGCGCATGGCGCAGCGTGTGGAAGACCTCGGCGCCCATGCGCAGCGCCTCACCGAAGCTGTCCGCCCCCACCGGCAGCAGCATGAACTCCTGGAAGTCCAGCGGATTGTCGGCATGGGCGCCACCGTTGATGACATTGATCATGGGCACGGGCAGCACGCGCGCCTGGGCACCGCCCATGTGCCGCCACAGCGGCATGCGCTGGCTGGCCGCCGCCGCGCGGGCCACGGCCAGCGACACGCCCAGCAGCGCGTTGGCGCCCAGCCGGCTTTTGCCGGGCGTGCCGTCCAGCGCCATCATGGCCGTGTCGATGCGGCCCTGGGCGTCGGCCTGCATGCCGCGCAGCAGATCGCGCAGCTCGGTGTTGACGGCCTGCACCGCCCCCAGCACGCCCTTGCCCAGATGGCGCGAGGCATCGCCGTCGCGTCGCTCCAGCGCCTCGTGCCGCCCCGTGGAGGCGCCCGAGGGCACCAGGGCCAGGCCGCGCGCGCCGTCCTCCAGTTCGACCTCGACCTCCACGGTGGGGTGGCCCCGGCTGTCCAGCGCCTCATGGGCCGCGATATCGGTGATCTGCATGGAAACTCCTTTTCGTCAATAAATTGAACTGTGCAAAGGAGTTGGCAAGCCTGCACAACTCCAATGAACAGGCCTCCATGCTAGAAATCACGGCGATGCGGGACAATGCAGTTTTTCTGCCCATGCGTCAGCTTTTCTGACGAATTGATTGCCATGAGACAACTGCCACCGCTGGCCGCCCTGCGCGCCTTCGAGGCCATTGCCCGTACCGGCTCGGTGACCCGCGCGGCCGAGGAACTGTGCCGCAGCCACGGTGCCATCAGCCGCCACCTGCGCCTGCTGCAGGAGCACGCGGGCGCGGCGCTGTTCGAGAAAGAAGGCACGGGCCTGCGCCTGACCGAGGCCGGCGCCGCCTTCCATGCCTCGGTGCGCACGGCCTTCGACCAGCTGGAGGCCGCCTATGCCCAGCTGGCGCGCGACGCCCAGGCGCCGGGGCTGCATGTGGCCTGCAGCGCCACCTTTGCCATGCGCTGGCTGGTGCCGCAGCTGGCGGTGTTCTACCGCAGCCACCCGCATATCCGCATCCGCCTGTCAATGACCTCGGCGCGCGAGATGCGCCACGAGGGCGCCGACCTGATCATTGCCTGGGACCTGTCCACCTACGGCGAGGCAGACCGCCGCCGCGCCATCGAACTGGCGCCCGTGCACTTCGGCGCAGTCTGCACGCCGGCCTATGCCCGGCGCCGGCCCGCCAACCGCGCGCGCATTGCACATGAGTACACGGCCAGCGCCTGGAACCAGTGGGAAGCCCTCACGGGCCAGCCCGTGGCCCTGGGCGAGACGCTGGCGTTCCCCCACACCCACCTGTGCATAGAGGCGGCACTGTCGGGCCTGGGCGTTGCCCTGGTGGAGCAGCGGCTGATCGCACGCGAGCTCCAGGAGGGGCTGCTGGTGGCGCCCCATGGCTTCGTGCCCTTCGAGGGCGGCCTGCGCGCCGTGCCCGCCGCAGGGCGTGCGCTGCCGGCCCAGGCAGGGGTCTTCATCGAATGGATGCGCAGCGCGCTGGCCAGCTAGAGCCGCCCCCACTCCCGCAGCCGCCGGTACAGCAGCCCGCGGGAGACGCCCAGCATGCGGGCGGCCTGCGAGATATTGCCCTGGCAGCGGGCCAGGGCCTGCTCGATCAGCTCGCGGCTGGCCTCGCCCAGGGAGGACGGTGCCTCGGACGGCGCCTCGGCGGGCGGCGGCAGGGCCTCGATGGCCGGCAGCCCCTCTTCGACCTGGGAAGATGCCTCATCCAGCTGCACCTGCATCCACAGCGTCAGCCCCGTGGGCAGCATCTGCGGGCGCGCCTGGCCGTGGTGGGCCAGCTCCAGCAACTGGTTCAGGCCCAGGCCGAAGACTTCCTCTGCCGCCAGCCCCTCGGCGGGCCGGCGCGGGCAGTCGAACAACTGGGCACCCACGCCGTTGAACCACCGCACCATGCCTTCGCCATCCACGGCGGCCAGCCCTTCCAGCGGCGTGCCGAACATGCTGCGGCTGGACTGGAGGCGCAGCAGCAGGTGCATGCGGGCGGCGCCCACCAGCAGCCGGTTCTCGATGCAGGTGGCGTACATGTGGGCCATGGCGCCTGCGTCGAAGCGAAAGGGGCCCGCCTCGCTGCTCAGGTCCAGCATGGCCACGGTGCGCCCGCTGGCGTCGCGCACGGGCGCGGCCGCGCAGTGCAGCGAGGCCAGGCAGCGAAAGAAATGCTCGCCGCCACGCACATGGCAGACCTCGCCCGTGCGTACGGCCACGCCAGGTGCGCCCGTGCCCACGGCATCCTCGGCGATGTTCACGCCCACGCGAGCCGCAGTGAGCAGCAGCGGGCCGTCGCCCGGCGTGGGTCGCGAGGCGATCAGCACCACGCCCTCGCTGCAGGTGAGCATGGCGCGCGCCTGGCTGCCCGCGATCACAGTCTCGAGTTCGGCGATGGGGTCGCGCGCCGCCTCGATCAGCGCGCGGTTGTGGGTCAGCAAGGTGGCCGTGCGGATCTTGCTGACCGGGTCGAAGCTGATCTTCTCGTCGGGGCTGCGGCTGGCGCCCAGGCAGCGTGTCCAGGACTGCAGCACGGGCTCGGACACCAGGCCCGATGGGCGCTCGCCACGCTCGAAATAGCGCTCGCGCGCCAGGGCCACCCGGTCCTGGCGCGAGGCATAGAAGGGATTGGAGGGCAGTGGGGCGGGAGGCGGCTGTTGCATGACGGACATCAAAACTGCCGCGATTGTTGTTCCGCCACGGCACAGGACAGCACTAGGGAAATCACCCGTGTTGGAACGGCTTGCCGGGCTCGGTAACCTCGGGCATCGCCACAGGCCCGCCCGCAATGACACGCTCCCCACACAGCACAAGACACCCCCGGCCCGCCCTGCCCGCCCTGCCCACCCTGGGCGCCGCACTGGCCTGCACGCTGCACGCCCTGCCCGCCCAGGCGGCAAACGCAGCGCAGGACTCCAGCGAGGCCCTGCTCGCCCCCGTGGTCATCACGGCCAGCCAGCCCGGCACCGGCCCCGACCTGTGGCGCGCCACGGCCGCCATCGACAGCGTGGACGGCACGGTGCTGCGCGAGGGGCAGATGCAGGTCAACCTGTCCGAAAGCCTGGCGCGCGTGCCGGGCCTGGTGGTGCTGAACCGCCAGAACTTCGCCCAGGACCTGCAGATCTCGGTGCGCGGCTTCGGTGCGCGCTCCACCTTTGGCGTGCGCGGCCTGCGCCTGTACGTGGACGGCATTCCGGCAGGCGCGCCCGATGGCCAGGGCCAGGCCGCCAACTTCACGCTGGGCAACGCCGCGCGCCTGGACGTGGTGCGCGGCCCGGCCGCCGTGCTCTACGGCAACAGCGCAGGCGGCGCACTGCTGCTGTACACCGAAGACGGCGAGGAACCGGGCCTGTGGCGCAGCGGCATGGCCATGGGGCCGGACGGGCTGTGGCGCCTGTCCACCCAGCTGCGCGGAACGATCGGGGGCGGAAAGCCGGACCAGGCGGATGGCAGCTCCGCCCCATGGCGCTATGCCATCCACATCGAGCGCTTCGCCACTGACGGCATGCGCCCCCAATCGGCCGCAGACCGCAGCACGGCCCACATGAAACTGTCGCGCCAGCAAGGAGATGACCAATGGCTGCTGCAATACCAGGAGCATCGCGCCAGCGCCCAGGACCCGCTGGGCCTGACGCGCGCCGAGTTCGAGGCCGACCCCGGCCAGACCACGGCCAGCGCGCTGCGCTTCAACACGCGCAAAAGCGTGCGCCAGCGCCAGCTGGGCGCCGCCTGGCAGCACCAGTTCGGCGCGGGCCAGCGCCTGGAACTCATGGCCTATGCGGGTACGCGCTCCGTGCTGCAGTACCAGTCCATTCCCGTGGCCACGCAGGCACCGCCCTCGCATTCAGGCGGCGTGATCGACCTGGACCGCGACTACGCGGGCATGAACCTGCGCTGGCGCAGCACCCATGAGGACGTGGCCGGCGGCCGGCTGGACTGGTCGGCAGGCCTGGCCTACGACTGGCAGGGCGAAACCCGGCGCGGCTACGAGAACTTCATCGGCAGCCAGCTCGGCGTGCAGGGCCGGCTGCGCCGCGACGAACGCAACCAGGCGCGCTCCGCCGACCCCTATCTGCAGGCCGAGTGGAGCACGCAGAGCCTGGCCCTGAGCGCCGGCCTGCGCCAGGCGCGCGTGCGCTACCGCTCCGAGGACCACTACATCACAGCCGGCAATGGCGACGACAGCGGCAGCATGGCCTGGCGCGGCTGGCTGCCCTCGCTGGGCCTGCGCGTGAACCTGCTGCCGGAGCTGGTGGCCCACGCATCGGTGGGCCGGGGCATGGAAACGCCCACGCTCAACGAAGTGGCCTACCGGCCCGGTGGCCAAAATGGCATGAACAGCGGCCTGAACACCGGCCTGGCCGCCAGCGCCCACAACACCGTCGAGGTCGGCCTGCGCGGGCGCCACGGCAACGCGGGCTGGAACCTCACGCTGTTCGAGACCCATACCCAGCGCGAACTCACCGTGCTGTCCAACACGGGCGGGCGCGCCACCTACCAGAACGCAGGCCGCACGCTGCGCCGAGGGCTGGAATTCTCGGGCAATGCCCAATGGGGGCCGCTCACGGCCAGCACCGCCCTGACCCTGCTGCAAGCCCGCTACCGCGACAGCTTCCTGACCTGCGAGGCCACGCCCTGCACCACGCCCACCGCCCCGGTGGATGCCGGCGCACGCCTGGCCGGCACCGCGCCGCGCCGCCTGTGGAGCGAGCTGGCCTGGCAGCTGTCGCCGCAATGGAGCTGGACCGTGGACATGCTGCACAGCGGCCCCGTGGCCGTGAACGACCGCAACACCGACCGCGCGGCCGGCTACACCGTCTGGGGCTCCAGCCTGCGCTGGTCACGGCAATGGCAGCAGTGGAGCGCCCAGACCTTTGTGCGGCTGGACAACCTGTTCGACCGGCGCTTTGCAGGGTCGGTCATCGTCAACGAGGGCAACCAGCGGTACTTCGAGCCGGGTGCCGGACGCGGGCTATCGGCCGGGGTGACGGTCAGCCGGACGTTCTGAGCTGTTCCACGGCGGTACACATCCGCCCCCGGGAAAGTCCGAATGTTGTGACCGAAGGCCGCTTTTTTTATCGTCTCCCACATGGTGCCCTTGCCCCCAGCGCCATGCACGCAAAAACAAACCACACAGGAGACGAGACAACATGAAGACCCACGTGCTTTCCTCCACGCTGCTGGCCGCCGGCCTGGTGCTGGCCCTGCCGGGCGCCGCGCTGGCACAGGCCGGCCTGCCAAGCAAAGGCTCGCCCGAGCACATACGCGCCGTCACCTCGCGCATCGACTCGCAGAGCATCCGCGACAACGCGCGCAGTTCCAAGGACTGGCCCAGCTACGGCATGGACTACAGCGAGACGCGCTTTTCCAAACTCAGGCAGCTGGACACGGCCAATGTGAAGCGGCTGGGCCTGGTCTGGTCGTATGACCTGGAATCCACGCGCGGCGTGGAGTCCACGCCCGTGGTGGTCGATGGAATCATGTACGTCACGGCCAGCTGGAGCGTGGTGCATGCGGTGGACGTGCGCACCGGCAAGCGCCTGTGGAGCTACGACCCCGGCGTGGACCGTGCCAACGGCTTCAAGGGCTGCTGCGACGTGGTCAACCGCGGCGTGGCGGTCTACAAGGGCAAGGTGTATGTGGGCGCCTTCGATGGCCGCCTGGTGGCGCTGGACGCGGCCACGGGCCAGAAGGTCTGGGAGCAGGACACCATCATCGACCGCGCCTACTCGTACACCATCACGGGCGCACCGCGCGTCATCAAGGGCAAGGTGCTGATCGGCAACGGCGGCGCCGAGTACGGGGTGCGCGGCTATGTCACGGCCTATGACGCCGAGACCGGTGCCCAGCAGTGGCGCTGGTTCACCGTGCCAGGCGATCCGTCCAAGCCCTTCGAGAACGAGGCCATGGCCCGCGCCGCCAAGACCTGGGACCCGGCCGGCAAGTGGTGGGAGGCCGGTGGCGGCGGCACGGCCTGGGACACCATGGCCTATGACCCCGAGCTCAACCTCATGTACATCGGCACGGGCAACGGCTCGCCCTGGGCGCAAGCCAAGCGCAGCCCGGCCGGTGGCGACAACCTGTACCTGGCCAGCATCGTGGCGCTGAACCCCGATACGGGCGAGTACGTCTGGCACTACCAGGAAACGCCGGGCGACAGCTGGGACTTCACCTCCACCCAGCCCATGGTGCTGGCCGACATCAAGATCGGCGGCAAGCCGCGCAAGGTCATCCTGCATGCGCCCAAGAACGGCTTCTTCTTCGTGATCGACCGCACCAACGGCCAGTTCATCTCGGCCAAGAACTTCGTCGACGTGAACTGGGCCAGCGGCTACGACGCCAAGGGCCGCCCCATCGAGACACCGATTGCGCGCAGCGGCGACCGCGCGCGCGACGTGATTCCCAGCCCCTTCGGCGCGCACAACTGGCATTCCATGTCCTACAGCCCCGACACGGGCCTGGCCTACCTGCCGGCCCAGCATGTGCCGCTGACCCTGCAGGACAACAAGAACTGGAAGTTCAACGGCGGCTCCCTGCCCGAGCCGCACAGCAATATCGGCTGGAACACGGCCACGCTGGTCAACATGGAGCCGCCCAAGAGCACGCCCTTCGGCCGCCTGATCGCCTGGGACCCGGTGGCACAGAAGGAGCGCTGGCGCGTGGAGCATGCCTCGCCCTGGAACGGCGGCACGCTGGCCACGGCGGGCAACCTGGTGTTCCAGGGCACGGCCGACGGCCGCTTCGTGGCCTATGACGCGCGCAACGGCAAGAAGCTCTGGGAAAAGCCCACGGGCACGGGCGTGGTGGCCGCACCCATCACCTATGAGGTCGATGGCCGGCAGTACGTCTCCATCGCCGTGGGCTGGGGCGGCGTCTACGGCCTGGCCGCGCGCCACACCGAGCGCAAGGGCCCGGGCACGGTCTACACCTTCGCGCTGGACGGCAAGGCCGAGGCGCCTGCCTTCGTCGCCTACCAGCAGGGCAAGCTGCTGCAGGGCGTGCCCTACGACAAGAGCCTGGTGGCCGAAGGCACGGCCCTGTATGTCAGCAACTGCGCCTTCTGCCACGGCGTGCCCGGCGTGGACCGGGGCGGCAACCTGCCCAACCTGGGCTACCTGGACCCGGCCTATATCGAGCACCTGGACAAGTTCATCTTCAAGGGCCCGGCCATGTCGCGCGGCATGCCCGACTTCACGGGCAAGCTGAGCATGGACGACGTGGAAAAGATCAAGGCCTTCATCCAGGGCACGGCCGACGCAGTGCGGCCCAAGTAGCCAGCGCGAGCCGCCCTCCCCCTCCCCCAACCTCCCATTCCCCTCCCCGGCCCTGCTGTCCTGCAGCAGGCCTGGGCAGGGCTTTGCCTGAAAACACCGGACCGGACTCTTCGCCATGCCATCCAAGCCCTTCACCCGCGCATCCCTGGCCCTGGCAGCCATGGCCGCATGCGCCACCTTCAATGCCCACGCCGTCGATATCGACGCAGGCGACTACACCGCCCTGCCGCCCGGCACCACGCTGGGCATGGTCTATTACCAGCACGCCACGCGGGACAGCCTCTATGCCAATGGCGACCAGGCGCCCATACGGCCGAGGCTGACCTCGGACATCGGCATAGCGCGCGGCGTGCACTTCATGAAGCTGGGCGACTACGTGATCGACCCGCAGTTCCTGCTGCCCTTCGGGCGCCTGTCGGCATCGCGCGATATCGCGGCCATGGGCAGCAACACCGGCGTGGGCGACCTGATGCTGGCCGCCACCCTGTGGCTGACCAAGCCCGGCGACAAGGAGCACTTCGGCATCACCCCCTTTGTCTGGCTGCCCACGGGCCAGTACAGCCGCAACGACCCGCTGAGCCTGGGCGAGAACCGCTGGAAGGCCGCCCTGCAGGCCGGCTGGATCAAGCCGCTGGGCAAGCGCGTGACCATGGACCTGGCGGCCGATGTCACCGTCTTCGGCAAGAACGACGACTTCGGCGCCCACAGTGCCACGCTCAAGCAAAAGGCGCAGTTCCAGTTCCAGGGCCTGCTGCGCTACCACCTGTCGGACACATCGGACCTGCGCCTGGGCCTGTCGCACCTGACGGGCGGCGAGACCCAGGTCAACGGCGTGTCGCAAGGCGACCGCCAGTCCACCACCAAGGTCTCTTTCGGCGGCGCGGTCTTTGTCGCGCCGAAGACGCAGCTGCTGGCCACCGTGGGCCGCGACCTGCATGTGCGCCAGGGCTTCAAGGAGAACGCCCGCATCAACCTGCGCCTGCTGCAGGTTTTCTGAATCCACACCCCCTGTCCCCTGTCCATCACCAAGGAGCACACCATGAACCTCAGCGACATCCAGCACCAGATCACCGAGCGCGCCAGCGCCTTCCTCAACCGGGGCACGCATGACCTCTTCATCGACGGCCAATGGGTGGCGGCCCAGACCGGCCAGCGCCTGTCCACCGTCAACCCGGCCACCGAAGCCGTGATCGCCGAAGTCGCCAGCGCCGGCCCGGCGGACGTGGACCTGGCCGTGCGCGCCGCGCACCGCGCGCTGCACCTGGGCCCCTGGGGCCGCATGCGCCCCGTGGAGCGCGAGCGCCTGATGCTGCGCCTGGCCGACCTCATGGAGACCCATGCCCAGGCCCTGGCCGAGGTCGAATCGCTGGACAACGGCAAGTCCGCCGCCATTGCGCGCGCCGTGGACATCGCCGTGGCCATCGACTCCATCCGCTACATGGCCGGCTGGGCCACCAAGATCGAAGGCATGACGCACGAGCACTCCGTGCCCTTCGCGCCCGAGGCGCAGATGTTCACCTACACCCGGCGCGAGCCCGTGGGCGTGGTCGCCGCCGTCGTGCCCTGGAACTTCCCCCTGCTCATGGCCACCTGGAAGCTGGCGCCCGCGCTGGCTGCCGGCTGCACCCTGGTGCTCAAGCCCGCCGAGCAGACGCCGCTGACCGCGCTGATGCTGGCCGAGCTGATCCAGGAAGCGGGCTTTCCGCCCGGCGTGTTCAACGTGGTCACGGGCGACGGCCCCGGTACCGGCGCGCCCCTGGTCTCGCACCCGCTGGTCAACAAGGTCAGCTTCACGGGCTCGACCGAGGTGGGCAAGCTCATCGGCCATGCCTGCATGGACAACATGACGCGCATCACGCTGGAGCTGGGCGGCAAGTCCCCCGTCATCGTGCTGGATGACTGCGATCCCGCCACGGCGGCGGCGGGTGCGGCCAATGCCATCTTCTTCAACCACGGCCAGGTCTGCTGCGCGGGCTCGCGCCTGTACGTGCACAAGAGCATGTTCGACCGCGTGGTGGCCGACGTGGCCGACCAGGCCGCCCAACTCACCCTGGGCCATGGCCTGGACCCCAGCGCGCAGATGGGCCCGCTGGTCTCGCAGGAGCAGATGGAGCGCGTCTGCAGCTACATCGACATAGGCCGCAGCCAGGGCGCCGAGGTGGTGACGGGCGGCGCCCGCTCAGGCCAGCGCGGCTACTTCGTGCAGCCCACGGTGATGACCGGCGTGCAGCACGACCACCGCGTGGCACGCGAGGAAATCTTCGGCCCCGTGCTCGTGGCCATGCCCTATGACGACCTCGACGAAGTCGCCGCCTGGGCCAACGACACGCCCTACGGCCTGGGCGCCAGCATCTGGTCCAACAACCTGTCCAAGGTCCACCGGCTGATCCCCAAGATCCAGTCCGGCACGGTCTGGGTCAACTGCCACAGCACCCTGGACCCGGGCATGCCCTTCGGCGGCTACAAGCAGTCCGGCATGGGCCGCGACATGGGCCGCACCGCGCTGGATGCCTACCTGGAGACCAAGTCGGTGTTCATCAATCTGTGAGGGCCGCTGCCGGCTTGCAGGTTGTCTGCCGGCCGGCAGCCGGTGCTTGTCGGAAAGCACGGATTCAGATCATTCCGATATCTTTTCACTGCGCAGCCCTGCACAATTTCCCGCTTTCCAAGCCATGCCGCCTGCAGTGCGGCAAAGAAGGAGAGGGAGACCATGGATCGTCGATGGATCGCAGGGCTGTCATGGCTCTTCATCGCCTGGTCCTGCCAGGCGCAGGATGGGGGCAAGGCCGACAGGCCCACGCCCGAACAGGCCCGCCAGGAGGCAGCGCGCTGGAGCCACACCGCCGTGGCCCACATCCAGCGAGTGCACCAGATGATCCGGGAGGCACATCCCGCCGTCCTCGACCCTGGCGCAAGTGCTTTCCACCAGTGGTTCAGCGAGGGATACGACCAGGCCATGGCGCTGTCTGGGCGCGCAGCCACGGAACAGCAGGCCTTTGCCGCGCTGCGCTTCTACACCACCGGATACCGGGACGGCCATCTGGCCGTATGGCGCAACCACCATGCCGCCACGCCTGTACGCACGACGTGGGCGGGCTGGGCCGTGCAGCGCCAGGCAGGCCGCTACCGCGTCTCGGGCCGCGCTGCGCAATGGCCGATCGATACGCCGCAGGTGGGGGAGCAGGTACTGTCGTGCGACGGCATCCCTATCGACGATCTGCTCACCGACAAAGTGGCGCCCTTCGTGGACCGGCTCGTGCACCTGGAGGGAACGAAGTCCGATCTGGCATGGCACCTGACCCGCGAATCGCCCAGCGCCCCGCTGTGGGAGCCGCTCAGGGTGCGTCAATGCACGACCCGCTCCGCTGCAGGCGAAATCCGGAGTTTCAACCTGGCATGGCAGCCGCTGGACGACAAGGACGCCCGTGCCCTGGCGCGGCCCCGGGCACCGCGCCAGGGCATCAAGGAAGTGCGACCGGGAGTGCAGTGGATCCAAGCGTCCAACTTCATGCCATCGTCCGAGAAGGCCATGGCCGCCTTCGAGAAAATGCTGGAGGGCATCCGGCAGGCAGGAGATGCGCAGGCCGTGGTGCTCGATGTGCGCGGCAATGGCGGGGGCAACTCCCTGCTCGGCTACCGCATCCTGATGGCCCTGCTGACAGATGCCATCACGGCAGGCGCCACGCAGCACTCCCAAGCCAGGGCTTACTGGCGTGTCTCCGCCATGGCCCTGGAGGCGTTCGAAGAGCGCAGGACACAGCTCCTGCGCACGGAAGGCGCCGGCAGCCTGGTCTACCAGTTCACACAGCAGATGGCCTCGCTGATGGGCGATGCCGCATCTCGCGGGGAAGATTTTGTCGAGCAGCCGCAGGTCGATGAAACGCACAAGGAGCTGCAGCAAGACACCGCCGCCGCGCGCGCAAACCCCTTCAAGGGCAAGCTGGTGCTGGTCACGGATGCCCAATGCCAGAGCGCCTGCCTGGATTTCGTGAGTGCGGCGCTGCAGATTCCGGGCATCGTGCACGTGGGCAGCATGACCGGCACGGACACGCAGTACACCGACGTGGCCGACAAGGCACTTTCGCCCACAGTGACGTTCCGCGTCCCCCTCAAGGTCTGGAAGAACCACGGGCGCCAGGACAAGGAGGGCAAGCCCTACCTGCCGCAGTTCGTCTTCGACGGCGACCTCGCCGACACCGCCGCCGTGCAGGCCTGGGTGCTGGACAGCATCCTGCCCACGGCAGGAAACATCCAGCTGGATTGAACAGAGGCAGGCTTTGAGGAAATCGGATGATGCGAAGCAGGTCCCATGACGACGCCGTGGCCGAGCTGTACCGCAGCGATCCGGTCATGGCCCATGGCCATCGAGAACATCAACGCCATCCTGGCCAATGGCGACCCGGCAGAGCTGGGGATCGTGATGCGCCAGCTGGCCCTGGCGTACCTGCCCACACAGCTTGCCCCTACTCCGAATACCCCTTGGGCCATCCCCCCGGCCGGTCACAACACTCCTCCCAGCCCAGCTTGCGCGAGGTGTGGCCTATGCCGGGGTTGAAGGTGTTGGTGGGGTCCAGTTCGCGGTAGAAGCCTGCCAGCGCGGGCTTGGCCACGTACAAGTGGCCCACGTTGTGCTCGGCCGGGTACTCGGCGCGGCGCGCGTCCAGCAGTTCCCACATGCGGTGCTCCATGGCCAGCGGGTCCACGCCCTTCTTGACGATGTAGTCCTGGTGGAAGACATGGCAGAAGAAGTGGCCGTAGTAGAGCTTGTGGACCATGTCGCGCTCGACCTCGGCGGGCAGCTGCTCCACCCATTCGCGGTCGTTGCGGCGCAGGGCCACGTCCAGGGCCACGATGTCCTCGACCTGGGCGCGGTGCACCTCGCGGTAGCGGATGGCCGCGCCCGCGATGGCGAAGCGGTGCAGGAAGGCCTTGCGCCCCTCGTCGGCATCGCACTCGAACCAGCCGCCCGTGGTGCTGCCGCTGAAGTGCCGCGTGAGGAATTCACGCGTGGCCTCGGCCGTGTCGTTGGACACGCGCACCAGCAGGTGGTGCTCATAGCGGTCGCGCCACTGGCGCATGCGCGCGGGCAGGTGGCTGGGCAGCAGGTTGGTCAGCGCCTGGATCACGCGGTCGGTGACGCCGCGCAGGCCGAAGCGCTCGAAGAAGCCGTCCACGCGGCTCTTGAGGGCGAAGGCGGCCGGCACCCTGGCCGTGCCGAAGCGGTCGATCAGCAGGAAGGTGTCCTTGCCGTATTTCTCGCCGATGTCGTAGGCCGTGCGGTGGATGTACTCGCCGGCGATCGGCAGGCGCGGCAGCGCGGTCAGCAGCTCGCGGCGCACGGCCGTGAGGTCGTCGGGCGCATTGCTGCCTATATAGAAGACGGTGCTCGGCTCCTTGGGGAAGGTGTCCAGCCGCACGGCGAACAGGCACAGCTTGCCGGCCGAGCCCGAGGCCTCGAACAGGCGCGAGGGGTCGGCGTTGAAGCGCGCGGGCGTGTCCTCGTCCACGGCGCGCACGGCATCGGCATAGCGCGGGTCGGAGGCGGCGCGCTGCGCATCGTGGGCGATGTCGGACTCGGTGTAGTCGCCGTTTTGCAGCCGCGTGAGGATTTCCTCGGGCGTGCGGCCCAGGGCGATGCCCAGGTGGTTGACGAGTTCCAGCGAGCCGTCGCCGCACACGCGCGCGTACAGCGCCAGCTCGGTGTAGGCCGGGCCGCGCCGCACCAGGGCGCCGCCCGAGTTGTTGCAGATGCCGCCCAGCACCGAGGCGCCGATGCACGACGAGCCGATCACCGAATGCGGCTCGCGCCCCAGCGGCGCCAGCGCCTGCTCCAGCCGGTCCAGCGTGGCGCCGGGCAGGCACACCACCTGGGCGCCGCCGCCAATGATCTGCACGCCGGTGATGCGCAAGGTGTTGATGAGCACGATCTCGCGGTCGTAGTCCGCGCCGTCGGGCGTGGAGCCGCCCGTCAGGCCCGTGTTGGCGGCCTGCATGATGACGATGCGCCCGGCCGCCACGGCGGCCTGCACCACCTTCCACTGCTCCAGCAGCGTCGCGGGCCGCACCACGGCCAGCACCGGGCCCTCGCCCGTGCGGTGGCCCTTGCGGAAGCGGCGCGTGGCCTGGTCGTCGGTGAGCACATGGGCCGCGCCCACGGCCTGGCGCAGCTGCTGCAGCAGGGTTTCGCGGGACACCTGGGGCATGGCGGAGATGGCCGGCGCGCTCATGCTTCGCGCACCAGCAGGTCACCGGTGATGTCTGCCACCTTGCTGACGCTGGTCAGCGTCATGGCCACGCGCATCTCCTTTTCCAGCAGCTCCAGCAGGTGCTTGACGCCGGCCTCGCCGGCAGCGGCCAGCGCGTAGATGAAAGCGCGGCCGATCATGGCGCAGTCGGCGCCCAGGGCGATGGCGCGCACCACGTCCAGGCCGTTGCGGATGCCCGAGTCGGCCAGGATCTTGATCTGGCCCTTGACCGCATCGGCAATGGCCGGCAGCGCGCGGGCCGAGGACAGCACGCCGTCGAGCTGGCGGCCGCCATGGTTGGAGACGATGATGCCGTCGGCGCCAAAGCGCACCGCGTCCTTGGCGTCCTCGGGGTCCAGGATGCCCTTGATGACCATGGGCCCCTTCCAGAAGGCGCGTATCCATTCGAGGTCCTTCCAGGAAATGGAGGGATCGAAGTTGGCGCCCAGCCAGCCGATGTAGTCGGCCAGGCCCGTGGGGCTGCCCCGGTAGGCCGAGATGTTGCCCAGGTCATGCGGGCGGCCCAGCAGGCCCACGTCCATGGACCAGGCCGGATGCGTGACCGACTGCCAGTAGCGGCGCATGGCGGCATTCGGGCCGCTCATGCCCGAATGCGCATCGCGGTAGCGCGCGCCGGGCACGGGCATGTCCACGGTGAAGACCAGGGTGGAGCAGCCGGCCGCCTGGGCACGCTCCAGCGCGTTCTGCATGAAGCCCCGGTCCTTGAGCACATAGAGCTGGAACCACATGGGGCGCTTGATCTTGGGCGCCACCTCTTCGATGGGGCAGACCGAGACCGTGGACATGGTGAACGGAATGCCATGGGCGTCGGCCGCGCGCGCGGCCTGCACTTCGCCGCGGCGGCGGTACATGCCCGTCAGGCCCACGGGCGACAGCGCCACGGGGATGGACAGTTTCTCGCCGAACAGCTCGATGCTGGTGTCCAGCCGGCTCATGTCCTTGAGCACGCGCTGGCGCAGCGCCACGGCGGCCATGTCCTCGACATTGCGGCGCAGCGTCTGCTCGGCATAGGCGCCGCCGTCGATGTAGTGGAACAGGAAAGGCGGCAGGCGCTTTTGCGCCGCCGCACGGTAGTCGGAGGTGGAGGAGATGATCATGATGGGTGTCTCATGTCTTTCGTATCAGGTCTGAAGTGGGCAGCAGCGCGGGCGCGGCGTCCAGAGGCAGCCGCATGGAGCGCTCGCGCCGCGCGCGGTCCTCGTCCAGGCGCTGGATGGTGGTGCGCACATGCTCCAGGTGCTCGCCGATGCATTCGCGGGCGCGCTGCGGGTCGCCGTCCAGGATGGCCTGCATGAGGCTCTGGTGCTGCACGGTCAGCTCCTGCAGGGTCTGGGGCGCGCTCAGGCGGAACATGTCGTGGCGGTTGCGCTCCACCGTGGACAGCACCACGGTGAACAGGCTGTGCATGACCTGCACCAGCACCAGGTTGTGCGAGGCCTCGGCAATGGCCAGGTGGAACTGCGCATCGGCGCGCGCCGCCAGCTCGGCGTGACCGCTTTGCTGGTGCTGGATCATCACCTCGAAGCAGCGCTGGATATGGTCCTTGTCGCGCTCAGTGGCGCGCTGGGCGGCCAGCCAGGCCGTGCTGGTCTCCAGCGCGTGGCGGGTTTCCAGCACGTCGTAGCGGTAGTGGGAGTCGGACTCCATCAGGCCGGCCAGCGGCCGCATGGCGTCCTTGAGCCAGTCCGCAGGCTCGGCAGCCGGCGCCGGCTCCTGCAGGTAGGTGCCATCGCCGCGCCGCGCCACCAGCACGCCCTGGCTGGTGAGTTTCTGTATCGCCTCGCGCACCGAGGTGCGCGAGACGCCCAGCTCGGCCGCCAGTTGCCGCTCCGCGGGCAGCCGCTGTCCGGGCTGCACTCCGCTGGCCTGCACCAGGGCAAGCAATTTCTCGACAACTTGATCGGCAACGCGCATGGGGATTCTCAGAATTGGTTTTCAGTGATTCACGGCGCTATGCGCCAGCCTCATCGCATGAAACCCGCACTGCCCAAGCCAGGGACACCGAGCAAGGGCCGCCCCGCCGCGAGGGTGTCGTCCCCCTCCCCCGCGAAGCGGGTAGAGAGGGGGAAGGCGCGCAGCGACTCAGGGGGTGTTTCATGTCAATACCCCGGAATCATCCACGTAAACACATAGGCTTGCAGCGTCGTGATCACCCCGATGATCACGGCGAACATCAGGCTGTGCTTGACCGTGAAGCGGAACAGGTCCGACTCGCGCCCTGCCAGGCCCACGGCCGCGCAGGCAATGGCGATGGACTGGGGCGAGATCATCTTGCCCGTCACGCCGCCCGTGGTGTTGGCCGCCACCGTGAGCACCTGGGGCAGGCCCAGCTGCTGCGCCGTGGTGGCCTGCAGCGCGGCGAACAGCGCGTTGGCCGAGGTGTCCGAGCCCGTGAGGAACACGCCGATCCAGCCCAGGAAGGGCGAGAAGAACGTGAACGCCTGGCCCGTGTGTGCCAGCGCCAGGGCCAGCGTGGCCGACAGGCCCGAGTAGTTGGCCACGAAGGCGAAGGCCAGCACCATGCCGATGGAGTAGATCGGCACGGCCAGTTCCCTGAAAGTCTCGCCCAGCGTGGCCACGGCCTTGGCCGGCGACAGGCGCGTGAAGGTGATGGTGATCAGCGCCGCGATCAGGATGGCCGTGCCGGTGGCCAGCAGCCAGTTGAAGGTGTAGACCGCGCCGTAGGGCGCAGCGGCGGCCACGACGGGGGGCGTCTTCTCCACCAGGTTGTGCAGGAAGGGCACGGGGATGTTGATGACGGTGGAGGCCAGCGGGCCGCCTGCAGCGAACAGCGCCTTGAAGGGCTTGATGCTCCAGATCGTCACCATGGCCGTGAGGATGATGAAGGGCGACCAGGCCTTGATGACGGCGCCTGCTGTCAGCGGCGCACCGGAGGTGATGGCCGGTGCTGCAACTGCCGCAGCCTTGCCGCCCTCGCCTTCCGTGTCGAAACGGAAGATGCGCTTGGGCTGCCAGACCTTGAGGAACAGCGTCAGCGCCACCAGCGAGACGATGGCCGAGGTGATGTCCGGCAGCTCGGGGCCGATGTAGTTGGCCGTAAGGAACTGCACCACGGCGAAGGAGCCGCCGCCCACCAGCACGGCCGGCCAGGTTTCCTTGACGCCGCGCCAGCCGTCCATGATGGCCATCAGCCAGAACAGCACCAGCACCGTCATGAAGGGCAGTTGGCGTCCGGCCATCTGGCCGATGGCGAAGGCATCCACGCCCGAGACCTGCCCTGCCACGATGATGGGAATGCCCATGGCGCCGAAGGCCACGGGCGCCGTGTTGGCGATCAGGCACAGGCCCGCCGCATACAGCGGCTTGAAGCCCAGGCCCACCAGCAGCGCGGCCGTGATGGCCACGGGCGCGCCGAAGCCGGCCGCGCCCTCCAGGAAAGCGCCGAAGCAAAAGCCCACCAGGATGAGCTGCAGCCGCTGGTCGGGAGTGACCGACAGGATGGACGAGCGGATCACGTCGAACTGCCCCGTCTTGACCGAGATCTTGTAGAGGAACACGGCCGCCACGATGATCCAGGCGATGGGCCACAGGCCGTAGAAAAAGCCGTACACGGCCGAGGCCAGTGCCGCGCTCACGGGCATCTTGTAGAACAGCAGCGCCACGCCCAGCGCCAGCGCCACGGTGACGGTGCCAGCCTGGTAGCCCTTGAGACGGAACCTGGTCAGCGCCAGGAAGAAAAAGATGATGGGAATCAGCGCGATCAGCGCCGAGATCCAGATGTTCCCGGCGGGATCGTAGTTCTGCTGCCAGATGGTTTGCATGACCGTGTCTCTAGATGATGGGGAGGGCGCGGTAAGCGCCCCTTGTCGGCCACTCCCTCTCGTTGCAGCGTTGGCACGCGGTGCGATCCGCACAGGATGTCTGCTGGCTGGCTGCAACGGTGTCTGGGAGTGTTCCCCGCGCTGGCGCCTTGTGGGCCATTGGCAAATTGGTCCAACCAATTAAGCCAAAATTTAGACCATTGCGCGAAGTGGTGCGATTCTCAGAGCTTTCAAGTGGGCAGATGAACAGGGTAAACACCTAAAAGAGTGCAGATAACGCACCAGGATATTTATTGGTCATACCAATAATGGATATTTTGGTGCAACGCATGTTCAAGTCCCCGACCAAGCAAGGTCCCAGGCGGTGCACAAACGCAGCGCACGCGGGAAAAAGATCGGCGGCCGCGCTGTGCCGGCAGGTCCGGCGCTCAAGCCTGACGCTCCCCAACGGAAAAGCCCGCTCCCTACAATGCAGCCTCAGCGGTCGGTGTACCGCCCTTGTACCTTCGGCGCCCGTGTCAACCCCGGGCGCCTTATTAAACCGCCGTGTATCCGGACGGCTGTGGCTGATTGAACGGAGCCCATCCATGAACCACATTCCTGCGCGCCGCTCGGCGCTGCGCCAGGCGGCTGCCTGCGTGCTGGCCGCCTCCACCCTGTCCAGCCTGCCTGCGCTGGCCGCCGAACCCGCCGTGCTGCGCGTCTCGGCCATCCCGGATGAAGCTCCCACCGAGCTGCAGCGCAAGTTCGAGCCGCTGGGCAAGTACCTCTCGGCACAGACCGGCATGAAGGTGGTGTTCACGCCGGTGACCGACTACGCCGCCGTGGTCGAGTCGCTGGCCACGCGCAAGCTGGACCTGGCCTGGCTGGGCGGCTTCACCTTCGTGCAGGCCAAGATCCGCACCAACGGCACGGCCATTCCCATCGTGCAGCGCGAGGAAGACGCCAGGTTCACCTCCAAGTTCATCACGGCCAACCCCGCCATCAAGACCCTGGCCGACCTCAAGGGCAAGAGCTTTGCCTTTGGCGCGCCCTCGTCCACCTCGGGCAGCCTGATGCCGCGCTTTTTCCTGCAGCAGGACGGCATCAACCCCGAAAAGGACTTCAAGACCGTGGCCTTCTCCGGCGCGCATGACGCCACCGTGGCCTTCGTGGCTGCAGGCAAGGCCGAGGCCGGCGTGCTCAACGCATCGGTCTGGGACAAGCTGGTGGAGACCAAGAAGGTCGATACCAGCAAGGTGCGCGTGTTCGCCACCACGCCGCCCTACTTCGACTACAACTGGACCGTGCGCGGCGACCTGGACCCGGCCCTGGTCAAGAAGCTGACCGACGCCTTCCTGGCGCTGGACCCGGCCAAGCCAGAGCACAAGGCCATCCTGGAGCTGCAGCGTGCCGCGCGCTTCATTCCCACCCAGGCCTCGAACTACGAAGGCATCGAGGCCGCCGCCAAGTCGGCCGGCCTGCTCAAGTAAGCCGCGGCAGGCGTAATCCATGAGCTTTGAACTGCAAGGCGTGGGCCTGACCCACGCCGGCGGCGGCATTGCGCTGCGCGGCGTGACGCTGGCCGCACGCCAGGGCGAAGCCATTGCGCTGATCGGCCCCTCGGGCGCGGGCAAGACCACGCTGCTGTCCGTCATCGGCACGGCGCTGGCGCCCAGCCAGGGCCGGCGCAGCGTGCTGGGCAACGAGGTGCCTGCGTCCAGCGCGGGCGCACCCCGGCTGCTGCGCGCGCGCATCGGCACGGTGCACCAGGCGCCGCCCATACCGCCGCGCCAGCGCGTGGTCACGGCCGTGCTGGCCGGGCGGCTGGGCCGCTGGCCGGCCTGGAAGGCGTTGGCTTCGCTGCTTTACCCACAGGACACCGCCGGCGCGCGCGAGGCCCTGGCCCGCGTGCAGCTCGCAGACAAGCTGTTCGCGCGCTGCGACCAGCTCTCGGGCGGGCAACTGCAGCGCGTGGGCATTGCCCGCGTGCTCTACCAGCAGGCCGAGCTGATCCTGGCCGACGAGCCCGTGGCCGCGCTGGACCCGGCCCTGGCCCTGTCCACCGTGCAACTGCTGGTGCACGAAGCCGCCGCGCGCGGCGCCACCTTGGTCGCCAGCCTGCATGCCGTGGACCTGGCGCTGGCCTGCTTTGCGCGCATCGTGGGCATCCGCGATGGCGCCATCGCCTTCGACCTGCCGGCGGCTGAAGTCACGCAGGAGCACCTGCGTGCGCTGTATGGGTCCGAGCATGCTGGCGATGATCCCTCCCGCCCTGCGTGGACACCCGCGCCCGCCGCCTTTGCCGCACCGCTGTCCGCATCCGCATGCCGTTGAGTTCCGATCTGCACGCGCTGCGTGATCCCGCCGCGCCCCGCCGCCTCGGCGCCCTGGTGCTGGCCGCCGTCGTGCTGTGGCCGCTGTTCCAGGGCGCGGGCTTCAGCCTGGGCGCGCTGTTCGATCCCGGCAACCTGCAGGTCATCGGCCGCTTTCTGGCCACGTTTCTGCCGCCCGAGACCGGGCGCGACTTCCTGGGCTACCTGGGCCGCGCCACGCTGGAGACCCTGGCCATTGCCACGGCCGGCATGGCCCTGGCGTTTGTGCTGGCCGTGCCGCTGGCCTACCTGGTCACGGGCGCCGCGCGCGAGCGGCGGGCGCTCAACCCCGTCACGCGCGGCCTGCTCACCATCCTGCGCGGCGTGCCCGAGCTGGTCTGGGCCCTGGTCTTCGTGCGCGTCTTCGGCCTGGGGCCGGCCGCTGGCGTGCTGGCCCTGGGCCTGACCTATGGCGGCATGCTGGCCAAGGTCTATGCGGAAATCCTGGAATCGGCCGACCCCGCACCCGCGCGTGCCCTGGCGCAGGCCGGCGCGCGCCGGCCGCTGGCCATGCTGTACGGCCTGCTGCCCCAGGCCGCGCGCGAGCTGACCTCGTACACCGTCTACCGCTGGGAGTGCGCCATACGCGCCTCGGTGGTCATGGGCTTTGTGGGCGCGGGCGGCCTGGGCCAGCTCATGGACCAGGCCATGAAGATGCTCAACGGCGGCGAGGCCTCCACCATCTTGCTGACCTTCATGCTGCTGGTCTGGGGCGCCGACCTGCTCTCGCGCGGCCTGCGCCGCGCGCTGGACACGCCACCCGCCGCGCGTGCCAGCGCCTGGGGCTGGCGCAGCGCCCTCGCCTGCGCCGCCCTGGTGCTGGGCGTGGCCGCCAGCTTTGCCATGCTGGAGATGGACCTGCCCTCGCTGTTCACCGGCGCGGCGGGCCGCTCCATGCTGGAATTCGTCATCAGCTTCTTCCCGCCCGACACCAGCGCCGAATGGCTGCGCAAGGTGGCCGTGGGCGTGTGGGAGACGCTGGCCATCTCCGTGGTCGGCACCTTGCTGGCGGCCGTGCTGGGCCTGCTGCTGGCGCTGCCGCGCTGGCGCGCCCCCTGGAGCCTGGTGCTCAACGTGCTGCGCTCCGTGCCCGAGCTGGTCTGGGCCACCATCACCGCCCTGGCCGTGGGCCTGGGCCCGTTCGCAGGCGCGCTGGCGCTGGCGCTGCACACGGCCGGCGTGCTGGGGCGCCTGTATGCCGAGGCCCTGCAGAACCAGCCCGCCGCCCCCACCCAAGCGCTGCGCCTGTCCGGCAGCGGCCGCACCATGGCATTCCTCTACGCGACGCTGCCCGGCGCCGCGCCGCAGTTGCTGGCCTACACGCTGTACCGCTGGGAGATGAACATCCGCATGGCCGCCATCCTGGGCTTCGTGGGCGCGGGCGGACTGGGGCAGCTGCTGTACTTCGAGCTGTCGCTGTTCCACTACGCCCAGGCCAGCACCGTCATCATCGCCATGCTGGCACTGTCCGTGGCCGTGGACTGGGCCAGCGCGGCGCTGCGAAGGCGCATGGGTTAGGTGGTGGGGGCCGCGGCGCCCTCACCCTCCACCTCGACCAGGTAGTCGATCAGCGCCCGCAGCTTCAGCGGCACATGGCGCGTGGGCGCATAGACCGCATGCACCACGCGCGGCGCGTACTTGCCGCACAGCGCCCAGCCCGGCAGCACGGGCGCCAGCTGCCCGGCCTGCAGCGCCGCCTGCGCCGCAAAGTCCGCTACCACGCCGATGCCCTGCCCCTGCTGCAGCGCCTGGATGATGCCCAGGCTGCTGGCAATGGTGATGGGCGTATTCACCAGCAGACGCGTAGCGGGCGCAGCCGGCTGATGCCCAGCGCGCTGCGGACGCAATTCGACCTCGTTCTGGAACTGCCCGTAGCCCAGGCTGATGAAGGGATGCGCCAGCAGTTGCCCGGGCTCCGTGATCTGCGCATGCCGCGCCAGATAGCCGGGCGTGGCCACCAGCACATAGCGGATGGTCTTGAGCGGCCGCGCCACCAGCCCCGGCGCGATCTGGCCCGGCACGCTGATGCGCAGGCCCAGGTCCAGCCCCTCGGCCACCAGGTCCACCATGCGGTCCGTCATGTCCACCTGCACCTGCACCTCGGGCCAGCGCGCGCAAAAGCCCGGCAGCAGTGGCGACAGCCAGAGATCGCCCAGCACGGCCGGCGCGCTGATCTTCAGCAGCCCGCGCGGCTGCTGGCGCAACTGGCCGGCCAGCGCCTGCACGGCCTGGGCATCCTCCACCAGCCGCAGGCAGGCCTGATGGATCTCGGCCCCCGCCTCGGTCAGCGACAGCGAGCGCGTGGTGCGCTGCAGCAGCCGCAGCCCGAAATGCGCCTCCAGCCGCCCCACGCTGCGGCTCACGGCCGAGGTCGTCAGCCCCAACTGCCGGGCCGCGCCCGCAAAGCTCTGGTGCTCCACCACACGGGCGAAGACCAGCATTTCATCCAGGGGCATGGCGGTATCGGGCAAGGCGCTACTCCGGTCTTTGTTGCATGACACGCAATATTAATTTGAATGACTGGCGGATTGTTGATTGATTGCAAGGTCCGCAAGATACGGCCATGCGCTCCATACTGAAGCGCGCCCAGGAATCGACACCATGTCCCACAGCCCCAGCCTCACCTCTGCAACCTCAACCACACGGCCCCGAGCCAGCCAGGGCGGCACCTGGCGCATGCTGCTGGCCATGGCGCTGTCGGGCACCATCGGCCTGCTCGTCGTGGAAAGCGCACTGCCGCCGCTGCTGGTCGTATTCGCCCGCTGCGTGCTGGGCGCACTGGGCCTGGGCCTGTGGCTGGCCTGGCGGCGCGAATGGGTCGCCCCTCAAGGCCGTGAATGGCTGTGGCTGGCTGGCGGCGGCATCGCCCTGGTGCTCAACTGGGTCGCCCTCTTCAGCGCCTACCACTACAGCTCCATCGCCGTGGCCACCGTGGTCTACCACGTGCAGCCCTTCATGTTGCTGGCTCTTTCGGCGCTGCAGGGCGAGCCCGTCGAACGCCGCAAGCTGCCCTGGCTGCTGCTGGCCCTGTTGGGGGTGACGCTGAGCAGCGGCCTGGTCGGGCTGGATGGCGTGGATGCATCGCATGCTGGAACAGGCGCCTGGATAGGCGTGGCCCTGGCCCTGCTGGCCGCCGCTCTCTACGCAGGCACCACGGTCGCCACGCGCCGCCTGGGCCACATGCCCTCGGCCCAGATCGCCATGCTGCAGATGCTTGCGGGCGGACTGGTGCTGAGCCTGTGGGCCCTGCCCCTGCTCACCCATATCGCCGCAACCAGCCCTCAATTGCTGTCAGCGCGGGCCGCCTCCATGGTGCTGACCCTGGGACTGGTCCATACGGCCTTCATGTACACGGTGATGTATGCCGCATTCCAGCGGCTGCCGGCGCCGGCCATTGCGGCACTGTCCTTCGTCTACCCCGCCATGGCCTTGCTGGTGGATCTGGTCTGGTTTGGCGCCGTGCCGTCGGCGGCGCAGTGGGTCGGGATGGGCTGCATCCTAGTCGCAGTCGTGGGCCATCGCGCAGGCATTGCATTGCGTCGCCATTGAGCCCCTGTGAATTCCGGGGATTTCCGGAATTCATCCATCCTTCATGAAATCCACCCAATTGTTTCAATTTATTTCCAATAAAGAGGTGCACAGTACATTTCGAATTATTTTTATCCCTTCAGCCCGTATGCTCTCCCGGCTTTCCGCCATTCGCATTCACTCAGCCGGAATACAGAGGGAGAAATAATTGGCCACTATCGAAAAAGGATTGATGGTAGACAAAAGCGTCGAAGTCAAGACCTATCCATCCATAGAGCACGGCGCCTTGCTGTCCGTCACCTCCATCGTGCTGCACCGCACAGACTCGTCCACGGCAGCCAGCGTGCTCAATGCCTACAAGAGCGGCCAGAAGACAGGGGCGCACTTCCTGATCGAGAAGGACGGGAAGATCTACCAAACCGCCAGTCTGGAAAAGATCTGCTGGCATGTGGGAATTCTTCAGCCGCGCTGCGTCAACGAGAGCACCTGCGACCCCACGGAACTCAAGAACATCAATGCCCTGCTGCACCAAAAGGGCCTGAGCTTCAGCAAGCGGGCCAAGAATGTGTCATCGCACGAGAACACAAAGGCCTATCCGTTGCGTTATCCGGCCAACAGCGACTCCGTGGGCATCGAGGTGGTGGGCCGCTTCCTGCCATCGACCAAGGATTACGAGGCGCCCACCCAATCGCAGCTGTTCCAGACCAAATGGCTGACCCAGCAATTGGTGGACCACTACAAGCTCAAGCTGCTGTCCGATGTCTACTCCCACGGCGCCATTGCCCGCAAGGAAGCGACCGAAGGCGCCCAATTGCTGCGCTACATCTTCACGGGAGCCTGAGCCATGCCATCCAGCCAGCTTTTCAACAATCCCTCTCGCAGCCTGCGCATTGCCGCCTGGGCTGCCGTGATGCTGTGCCTGCATGCGCCGTTGCAAGCCTCATCTACTTCCGCATCCACGCCCAAACACGCGGCCAAGGCGGCACCCATTTCCGTCATCGGCCCGGTCACCCGTTCCGTAGGCACGGGCGAGACCATGGGATGCGAGAAAGTCAGCCTGGACGCCGCCGACGTGGCCCGCTATTTCGCGACGGCAAAGCAAGTCTCGGCTGGCAGCTTCCACGAGGAATCCATCATCCTGCCCTGCAGTTTCAGCGGACGGCTGCTGCGCTCGGGCAAGGTCTATGAATGGAACATCAACGCCGCCGGCGCCGGCTACCTGCGCAGTGAAGATGGCGATCACGACCTGCGCTACCTGTGCCGCAAGGCCTGCGAGAAGGCATTGCCGCAGTTGACGGGGCTTTGACCTGTTGTTCAGACATTGTCTGCACGGGCGTCTTATCACTCCGATTGAGTGGTGCCCCATCCTCCTGTCAAACACAGCGGATACGATGGCGCCTCCCACAATATTCCCAACAGACCATGGACCGATTAATTTCCCAAGGAATGCATGCCTTCAGCCAGGGCGACCACGCGCGCATGCATGCGCTATGGTCCGGCACCACGGTTTTCAGCCATCTGGACAATGAAACGATTGCCAGCCTCTTGGCCAGCATTCAGGCCACTGCCGAATCAGGCCAGGGTAGCGAATGGTCATGGCTGATGCTGTGCCTGGTGTATCTCGATTCCAGTGACCAATTCACCGAGGACCGCGGTATGGCATTGCGCCAGGTCGGCGAATGGGCGCAGCGCGCACTGGCAATGTCACCAGGCAATGCCTATGGACACCGCTATTTGGGCAGTGCCCACTATTGGCTGGACGCACCCGAGCCCGCGCTGGCCGCCTACCGCAAGTCTCATGCCTTGCAGCCCCAGGCGGACTTGCAAGCCCGCATTTTCGAGATGGAGCATGCCGTGCCCTGGCGCAGCATCTTTTCCTATCCCGAGTTGGCTGATAGCCCGGCGGCACCCGACTACTACACGGCCGGCGTGACCGTGGGCAAGTGGAAGCGCCCCGACACGGATGCAGCAGCCCTGCAGGAAATCGAGCGCCTGCAGACCACACTCTACGAACGCTGTCTGGAGCGCTTCGCCAGCGCCGGCACGCCGGCAAACGGCCAGGAGGCCGCGCCCGCCGCGCTGGACATCCACACCTATGCCATGTGCTGCAACAACCTGGGCGTGCTGTACAACGCGCAGGAACAGTACGAGCAGGCGGCCGCCGTCCTCGAAGCCGGGCTGCAGCAGACCTGTTTCCAGGCCCTGCTGGAAAACCTGCGCCATGCCTATCGGCAACTGGGGAACCGCAAGCAAGCCACCGACCTGTCCCTGCTGCTGATGGAGGACTACGCGCTTGACACCGGCCTGTATCTGGACTGCGCGCAGACCGCATGCGCCTATCTCAACGAGACCAGCCACCACCAGGACGTCCTCGACATCGTGGCCGAAGCCGAGCGCCGCTATGCGCAGCTTTCGTCTCAGCAACAGCAAGCGCAATGGGAAGTTCGCAGCATGAGCTTCGTTCATGCGCACAAGGTCACCGCCCTCAGGGCCCTGGGCCAGCTCAAGGCCTCGCACCTTCAGCCTGAACTGGTCGAGATCGCCCTGCGCCACGATCCGGACGATGCCCAATTGCTCGGCATACGCGCCCACATGCAGGGAGCCCGGCAGCAGGTGGGTGAAAAAGGCGGATTCTGGTCGCGCCTGTTCGGCTGAGCCACACCGGGCGACCGGGCCACCAAGAAATGTAGGGCACCCAAGATGCTGGCAACCCTCAAAAGACCCCCAGCGCCAGCCCGGCCCCCATTGCCTCCCCCAGCGCCCGGCACTGTTCCAGCTCAGTTGCGGCAATCTGCTTGGGCGCCAGGATGGCTTCGGTGGTCTGGGCGTGGGTGCAGATGATCAGGGGCTCGGCCACGGGCTTGAGGCGCCAGCCGGTGGCGATGCGGGCGATCTGGCGGGCGGCATTCTGGCCGTCGCTGCCGGCGCAGATGAGGCTGGCATAGGGCCGGCCGTTGATGCGGTCCAGCGCCGCGTAGTAGCTGCGGTCGAAGAAGTCCTTGAGCTGGCCGCTGATGGCGGCCAGGTTTTCCGGGGTGGCGAAGAGGTAGCCGTCGGCGGACAGCACATCGTCCGGGCCGGCCTCGCAGGCGTGCAGCAGGCGCACCTGCACGCCCTGGCCTTCGGCCGCTGCGCCGTCGCGCGCGGCCTCGGCCATCTGGCGGGTGCCACCGGTCATGGAGTGGTAGACGATCAGCAGGGTCTTGCTTGCGTTCATGCCTCAAGCATAGAGCGCGGCCCGCCCAGCCACCGCGCCGACCTCAGAAATCCACCGAAGCCGACACCACGAAGGTGCGCGGAATCATCGGCGAGACAGCGCCCCAGGACGTGACGCCGGCCCAGGCCTTGCGGTCGGCCACGTTCTGCACCGTGGCGCGCAGCGTGGTCTTGCGGCCTGCGATGCGGGTGGCATAGCGCAGGCCCAGGTCGGTGCGTGTCCAGCCCGGGATGCGCAGGCGGTTGGCCTGGTCCACGAACTGGGCGCCGGTGTAGGCCAAGTCGCCGACCAGGGTCAGGCCCTCAAGGGCGGGCACATCCCATTCCACGCCCAGGTTGGCCAGCAGGCGCGAGGTGCCGATGGGCCGGTTGCCCACCAGCGCAGGCGTGGCCGAGCGCGTGATCTCGGGCTTGAGCCAGGTCACGCCTCCCAGCAGGCGCAGGCCGCGTGCGGCCTCGCCGTAGGCATACAGCTCCATGCCCAGGTTGCGCTGCTCGCCGTTGGTCTTGTAGACGCCCTGGTCCAGGCCGCCACTGGGTTTTTCAATGCTGAACAGGGCGGCCGTGGCCATGAAGCTGCCGAAGTCGTACTTGCTGCCCACTTCGTACTGGCGGCTCTTGTAGGGGCGCAGCACCTCGCCGTAGTTGCTGGCGGCGGGCGGGGCGATGTCGCCCTTGCTCAGGCCTTCGATGTAGTTGGCGTAGAGGCTCCAGTTGGGCGCCTGGCGCCAGACCACGCCCACGGCGGACGTGGTCACGCTCTCGTCGTAGACATTGGCGGTGCCGCCTGTGAGCACGTTGTAGTTGGTGGACTTGATGGCCTGGTGGCGCAGGCCCAGCGACAGTTGCAGCCTGTCCTGCAGCAGCGAGAGCGTGTCCACCAGGGCCAGGCTGGTGTTGCGGTTGTCATGAATGCGCGGAATGGCCGAAGGCCGCGCAATGCTTTGCGGCGCATGGGCAACAGGCGCATAGATGTTGGACGCCACCGCCGAGCCCGCCTGCAGCGCACGATGGAAATCCTCGCGGTAGCTGGCCAGCTGCAGCGTGACCGAATGCTTGACACCGGCCAGCGCAAAGCGCGAGCGCAGGCCCGCGTCGATGGTGCTGCGGTCCACGTCGAACACCGCATAGGTGGGCGCGATGCTGGTGGCACCCGCAGCACTGGTCAGGCGCGGGGCCGAGTCATAGATGCGGTCCACATTGGCGCGCGACTGGCCGATGTTGGCGAACAGCGTGAGCTGCTGCGTGAGGTCCAGCTCGGTGCGCAGCAGCACGGCGCGCTCGCGATTCCTGGACCATTCCCAGGGCTGGGTCACGTTGCGCCGGCCATCCGGCGCAGCAGGCATGGAAGTGAGCCCCGTGGGCATGATGGGCCGGCCCACGCCGTCGATGCGCTCGTCCTGCGAGAGCAGGTCCAGCGTGGCCCGGAAGCGCTCCACCTCGTAGTCCAGCGCCACGGCCAGCACATGGCCGTCGGTGCTTTGATGGTCCATGGACGTATCGCCGCCGTACTTGCTGGCGTTCACACGGATGCCGTACTGGGCCTCGTCGCCAAAGCGCCGGCCCACGTCGGCATGGGCTCGCCAGAGGCTGTCCGAAGTCCAGCCCGTGGTCAGCCGCGCCACATCTTCGTTGGCGCGCTTGGGAGCGATGTTGATCACCCCGCCCACGGAGCCGTTGGGCGACATGCCGAACAGCAGCGCGCCGGGCCCCTTGACCACCTCGATGCGGTCCACGTACTCGGTGCGCACACGGTAGTTGGGGGCAATGCCGTAGATGCCGTCAAAGGCGATCTCGCCCGAGTTGCCTTCCCAGATCGGAAAGCCCCGGATATAGAGGTTGTCCACGTTGCCGCCCGGCAGCACGGTGTAGCGCACGGAAGGGTCGCGGTTCACCGCCTCGGCAATGGTGCCGGCCTGCTGGTTGCGCACGGCCTCGGACGTGTAGCTGGTGGTGCTGAACGGCGCCTGCATGTTGCCGGTATTGCCCAGCACGCCCAGGCGCACGCCCTTGGCCACCTGCCCGCCGGCGTAGGGTGCGGGCAGCAGGCTCACATACTGGTCGCCGGCCGTCACGGTGATCTCGGACAGGCGGTGTGCATTCTCAGGCGCGTTGGCCGCAGCGGGAAGCAGCGTCAGCGTGCCGCCCTCGATGCGCCCCTGCAGGCCGCTGCCCTGCAGCAATGCCGCCAGGCCCTGGCGCACATCGTGGCTGCCGTTGAGCGCCGGGGCCTGCCGGCCCTGCACCAGTTCGGAGGAGTAGGTGAGCTGCAGCCCCGCCTGGCGCGCAAACTGGCTCAGCGCCTGGGCCAGCGGCTGGGCCGGCACGTCGAAGGACACCGATTGCGCGGCGGCCAACTGCAGTTGCAGGCCCAGCACCAGGCCTGCACATGCATGAAAAACCGCTGTGCGGTGGAGGCGGAATCTGGAGGACTTGGGAGCGGACATAAGGACTTTCTGGAAGACAGGCTCATTGCGAATCGCCGGCACAGGCAGGGCGCCCGGCCTTTCATATGCAAATACGAGTCACTCCCAAAAACCCTGAAAAAAACTTCACGGCTCCGCGCGCCCGCCGCGCCGCGCAATCCGCAGCCCGCCGTCGTCCAGCACGCTGACCTGCACCGGGGCGAACTGCGGCAGCCCGCGCAGCCAGCGCTCGGCCTGGGCAATGCGCACATGGCCGCTGATGGCCAGTTGCGCCGCGCCCTCCTCCACCACCAGGCGGCGCCGCGTGTAGCGGCCCAGACGGTGCACGACGCGGCCCAGCGGCTCCTGCTCGAAGACCAGTTCGCCCTCGCGCCAGGCCGCGGGCCGTTGCTGGAGCTGCGGCTGCCAGGCAGCGCCATCGGCATCTCCCGCACCGCCGTCCAGGGGAATGCGCAGCGACTGGCTGTCCTGCAGCAACTGGCTGCGTCCGGTGGCCGCATGCTCCACCCGCACCTGGCCCGACTCCACCTGCACGCGCACCGCATCGGGCTCCAGTTCCACGCCAAAGCGCGTGCCCAGCACGGACACGCGCAAGGGGCCGGCCTCCACCACAAAGGGCCGTGCCGCATCGCGCGCCACGGCAAAGAAGGCGGCGCCTTCCAGCAGCCGTGCCTGTCGCAGGTCGGCACGGTAGGTCAGCGCCACGCGGCTGGCGGCGTCCACGCGCAGCACGCTGCCATCGGGCAGCTCCAGGCTGCGCTGTACGCCCGTGGCGCTGGCCAGTTCACCTTGCCACAGCACGCGGCGGCTCCACATCTGCCAGGCGGGCCAGGCCGCGCAGGCCATGCCGGCCACGCCCAGCAGTGCGCCCAGGGCACGCCGCCGCCGCTTTCTGGAAGAGGCCTGCAAGCCCGCCTCCACCCCGCCGCGCCAGCGCAGCAAGGCGGCTTCCAGGCAGGCGTCGGCCTGCATCAGGTCGCGCTCCACGGTATTCAGGGAGACCTGCAGGCGCTGGGCGATGTCGGCCTGCCGCTCGCCATGCAGGCGGTGGGCCAGCAAGGCGGCCTGCATGCGCTCGGGCAGGTCTGCAATCGTGCGCTCCACCACGGCCAGTGCCTGCCGGTACATGGCGCGGTCGGCCACATCGCCTTCGGCCTCGGGCTGCAATTGCGCCCAGTCGTCCATGCAGCGTTGCTGCGCACCGCGCTGGCGCAGCCTGTCTATCGCCAGATGCTTGGCCGTGGCAAACAGGTAGGCCCGCGCGGCTTCGAGCGTGGGCGAGCTGCCATCGGGCAGCTGCGGCGGCGCATCGGCCAGGCGCAGCCAGGTTTCCTGGGCCAGCTCCTGCGCCTCATCACGGCTGCCGGTCTTGCCGGCCAGATAGGACACCAGTTGCTGCTGGCAGGCACAGAAAAGCTGGTGCCAGCGCGCAGCGGTCCAAGAAGCGGAAGGGGTGGGCATGGCCGGGGGGAGGTGATGAATCGATAACGAGAATGACTATCATTCTAGTTTTGTTTGATCTAGGCAGGCCCGGCGGACTGGCCATCGAAGGCAAACTGTCCACCCATCAACATCCGGACCACATGCCCATGATCTTCCTGGCGATCACATCTACCGGCTTGGCACAGGCACTTCTCGCCGCCACCGAAAACGACGCCATCTGGTGCGGCAGCGATGCGATTTCCGAGGCCGACTACGCCGCCCGACAATGGCCCAACCTCAGCCGCTTTGCCTACTCGCTGGAGGACCGCGTTTTGATCGACGATGCCGTGTCCACCATTGAGGAGCACCATCCGGGGCAGACGATCTGTGTCGAGGCCACGGCCGTGCGGTAGCGAAGTCTCGGCCCCGCTACCACTTCAACGCCGCCACCCGCAGCGCATCCACCGCCATATCGATGAACGCCCGCACGCGGTGTGCGGCGTGCCGCCCTTCCCTGTGCACCACATGAATCGGCAGCGGCCGCCGCTCGAAGGGCTCCAGCACCAGGCGCAGTGCGCCGTCCTGCACGGGCTTGGCGATCTGGTAGAGCGGCAGGCGCGTGATGCCCTGCCCGGCCAGGGCGCAGTCTGCCGCAGCCTCGTTGGTCATGGACATGAGGCGCGGCTGCAGGCGCACGGCCAGGGCCTTGTCGCCTTCGAGAAACCGCCATTCGGGCGTGAAGGTGAGGCCGGATGCGGTGATGGTGGTGTGCTGCGCAAGCTCCTCGGGCCGCTGGGGCACGCCGTGGCTTGCCAGGTATGCGGGCGAGCCGCACAGCACCTGCCGCACGCTGCCCACGCGGATGGCCTGCAGCGAGGAGTCGGGCAGATCGCCGATGCGCACGGCCACGTCCACGCCCTCGTCCACCAGGCTGACCACGCGGTCCACAAACCAGCAGTTGACGTCCACCTCGGGAAACCGGCCCAGGTAGTCGTGCACCACGGGCAGCACGTGCATGCGCCCGAAGTTGACCGGCGCCGTGAGCGTGAGCCGGCCGCGCGGTGCGGCATGGGCGCTGGCGGCATGCTCGTCGGCCTCTTCCAGCTCGGCCAGGATGCGGCGGCAGCTGTCGGCGTAGGCGGTGCCGGCCTCGGTCACGCGCACGAAGCGTGTGGTGCGCGTGAGCAGGCGCACGCCCAGGCGCTCCTTCAGGTCGGAGACGGCCCGCGTCACCACGGAGGGCGAGACCTTGAGCCGACGTGCGGCCGAGGCGAAGCCGCCCGTGTCCACCACTGCGAGAAATGCCGTCATGGACTGGAAGCGATCCATCTGTGCCTGCCTTGTCTGTGTCGTATGTCTGCCCGGCTGCGAGCGGCCCGCGCAGGACTGCCCAGGTTTGCCCAGGTTTGTGCCGGCGCTTTGTTCGCGTTCCCGCAAGAGTGACTTGCCGCCGCCAGGGATTCTAAAGATGCGGGCGGAGAAGGAGGATACGTCCCGTGGCGCCGACAACCGGCGCCTTCACCAACCCCAAGGAACCGCAATGAAGCTCTACCACTTTCCCCTGTCCGGCCACGCCCACCGCGCCCGCCTCTTCCTCGGCCTGCTGGGCGTGGAGCATGAGCTGGTCCACGTGGACCTGGCCAACGGCGCGCAGAAGAAGCCCGAATTCCTGGCGCTGAACCCTCTGGGCCAGGTGCCGGTGCTGGACGACAACGGCACGGTGATTGCCGACTCCAACGCCATCCTGGTCTACCTGGCGCGCAAGCTGGACCGCCAGGACTGGATGCCCCTGGGCGCACAGGCCGAGGCCGAGATCCAGAAATGGCTGAGCATCGCCGCCGGCCCCATTGCCTTCGGCCCGGCGGCGGCCCGGCTGGTCACGGTGTTCAAGGCTCCCTTCCAGGCCGAGGAAGTGATAGCCCGCGCCCACGCCATCCTCGGCAAGATCGAGGCGCAATTGACCACCCGCCCCTTCCTCACCGGCGCCACGCCCACGATTGCCGACGTGGCCCTGTACAGCTACATCGCCAGCGCGCCCGAGGGCAATGTGGACCTGCAACCCTACCGCGAGGTGCGCGCCTGGCTGGGCCGCATCGAGGCGCTGCCGGGCTTCGTGGCATTCGCCCAGACACCGGCCGGCCTGCGGGCCTGAGTGCCTGAGCCACACCTCACCTGAAACCCCGGCAAAGGAGCGCACCATGCACCCGCAACCCCTGCAAAACCCCGCCTCGCCCTGGCATGCGGGCGAACTGGCGATCCAGCACAGCGTTGGCGTCGTGGGCCGCATGGACATGCCGGGCCGCAAGTTCCTGCGCCCCTTCCTGCTGGACCAGCACCGCGAGTTCTACCCGCTGCTGCATTTCGTGGTGCTGGGCAGCGTGGATGCGCAAGGCGACGCCTGGGCCACGGTACGGGCCGGCGAGCCGGGCTTCCTGCACTCTCCCGATCCATCGACCCTGCATGTGGCGGCGGGCCGCGATGCGGCCGACCCGGCCGAGCCGGGCCTGGGCGACGGCCATGCCGTGGGCCTGCTGGGCATGGACCCCATGACGCGCCGGCGCAACCGGCTCAACGGCACCGTGCGGCGCAAGACAGGCGTTGATGGGGCGGGCGCCTTCGACATCGGCGTGGTCCAGAGCTTCGGCAACTGCCCGCGCTATATCCAGAACCGCAGCGTCCGGTTCGTCCGGCCTGCGGACGAGCCCACGCAGGTGCCGGCGATCGAACTGGCATCGCTGGACCCGCGCGCGCAGGCACTGATTGCGCAGGCGGATACGTTCTACGTGGCGTCCTACGTTGATGGGGATGATGGCCTGCGCCAGGTCGATGTCTCCCACCGTGGCGGCAAGCCGGGCTTTGTGCGGATCAACGCCGATGGAACGCTGACCATCCCCGACTTCTCGGGCAACCTGTTCTTCATGACCCTGGGCAACTTCCTGGTCAATCCCAAGGCGGGCCTGCTGTTCATCGACTCCGAAACCGGGGAAATGCTGCAGATGACGGGCGAGGCCAGCGTCATCCTTGACTCCCCGGAAATCGCCGCCTTCGAGGGCGCCGAGCGCCTGTGGACCTTCAAGCCCCGCCGCATCGTGCGCCGGCCCGACGCCCTGCCGCTGCGCTGGAGCATGGCGGCCGACGGCTGGTCGCCCCACCTGCAGATGACCGGAAGCTGGGCCGATGCCAGCCAGCGCCTGGCCGCCGCCCGGCTGGGGCGGCAGTGGCGACCGTTCCGGGTGGCGCAGGCCGTGGATGAGAGTTCCACCATCCGCTCGCTCTACCTGGAGCCGACCGATGGCATGGCCACGGTGGCTCCCCTGGCCGGCCAGCACCTGCCGCTGCGCCTCACGCTGGCCGACGGCAGGCATCTGCAGCGCACCTATACACTGTCGCTGGCGCCTTCGGACGGGCGCTTGCGCATCAGCGTCAAGAGGCAAGGCCGCGCATCCAGCCATCTGCATGGCCTGAAGCCAGGCGATCTGGTCGAGGCCCGCCCGCCCGCTGGCAGCTTCACCGCCGATGCGGCCCTGCGCCGCCCCGCCGTGCTGCTGGCCGCGGGCATAGGCATCACGCCCTTGCTGGCCATGCTGCGCCACATCGTCCACGAAGGCCGGCGCACCCGCAGCCTGCGGCCCACCTGGCTGTTCCAGGCGGCTCGCACGCGCAGCGAACGGGCCTTTGACACGGAGATTGCCGAACTGGTGAAGGCCGGCAATGCCGAGGTGCACTGGGTGCGAACGCTCAGCCAGCCTGGCACGGCAAAGGCCGGCCGCGACTACGACCATGAGGGCCACATCGACATGGCCCTGCTGAAAGCCACCCTGCCCTGGGACGACTACGACTTCTACCTCTGCGGCCCGGACGCCTTCATGCAGGCCACCTATGACGGCCTGCGCGAACGCAATGTGCCCGACGAGCGCATCCACGCAGAAGCCTTCGGTCCCTCGGCCCTGAAGCGATCCATGGCCGGTGCAGCCCCCGCCGCCGAACTGCCGGCACCCGCCACACAGCCTGTCCGCATCATCTTTGCCGACTCGGCCAAGGAAGCTCGCTGGAAGCCCGGCGACGGCAGCCTGCTCGAAGTGGCCGAGGCGCGAGGCCTGGAGCCCGCCTTCGGTTGCCGAGGGGGCAGCTGCGGCGACTGCCGCACGCGTGTGCTGCAGGGCTGGGTGACCTATGCCTCGCCACCCTCCTTCGCCGTGCCAGCGGGCGAGGCCCTGATCTGCTGCGCCGTGCCTGCGCAGGGGCCGGGGGAGGCTTTGCATCTGGGGTTGTGAGGAGCCTGTCTCTGCGCGCTTTCCACATCAGGACATGCCGATGGCAAAAGGCACATCAGCGATTGCTGCCCAATGCTTGGCTGCACCTAGCTTTCTATCTGGACGAGTATCGATTCATCAAGCTCTATGACTTCAAACAGGCCCTGACCCCGCTCATAGACCTCCCCTGACAGGAACCGAACCACTTTCTGGCCGATGTGCATGCACATCTCCACGACAAAGCCATCTGCATCCCGGCGCATGTCTTTTATCCGCACAAGACCCAAGGGCAACTCAGCCAGCAGTCGGTCACGGTAACCAATGGATGCAGGCACGCCGGGACCCGACTCAGACGCCTCTGGAGTCACAAGGTACAGGCCGTGAAACCCGCTGCCATCCTCGATACGGGAAAGCATTGACCAGACACGTCCGTCCATCAGTTGGAGCCAAATCTCGATGAACTGGAGATAGGGCACCTGCGGATGACTCCAGACTGCTTCGCCAGGTACCCAGTGCTGCCGACCTGATTCATCCATATCCCAGCGGCCGCCTACGGCCAACGCCATCTCGCAAGCTCGCCAGCCCACAATCACCTGCTGGTCGAGATCCTGAAGGGACGGGAACTGGCGCGGCCCCATGGGCTGGATGGAGCTCCCGGGGGCCGGCTCGGTGTCGTCGATATGGACTACCTCGAACCCTTCCTGCTCACTCGGCGGCTCGAACATGGCAAACACGCTGCGAATGGCCTGCTCCGGCACTTGGTGATCGGCTCGCCGCTGCGTGTTCCTCCGCAAGGCGGTCTGCAAATCGGCTTTGAGCCAAATACAGACTACGGGCACGCCATGTGATCTGGCGATCTGAATGGCACGCTCACGATGCACCGTCTTCGGAAGGGCGGCATCAAAGAACACCGCATCACCACCCAAAGCTGCGGCGTTCTGTTGAATCCAGCTGCTCTTGCCTGCAGCTTGCACCCCCACCACCACATAGAGCTTGGTCGCGGGCGAGCTGGCAGACAGTGCTTTGTCCAAGTCCCGGTACGCCAACTCCCATGCGACAGCACTGCGTTCCGGGGTGAACAGGCGACCTTGTTCGGTTTCCAGATAGTGGTCTGGATTGATGTGCTTTGTGGTTTCCATGAATGACCAAGGCTTTATGGAGGAGCAATGTAACTGTGCGCCGCACCACACGGTCACCAGACAAACGGCGTTGCCAAGACCAATGGTCTTCATCGATACACTCGCTGCAATTCCGGCGCTGGCCATCTACACCGCAACTCCCAAGCCCCTGCCCATGAAACTCGCAGTCCACCTGCTACGCCTGCCGTCCTTGGTTCTTGCCTGCTACATCGGCGTAGCCAGTGCACAGCAAACCACACCATCACCGGGCATCTATGTCCGCAAAGGCGGGGGCGGCGATCTGGTGGTGCAGGCTGGCGGCAAGTTCCACATCCAGACCGTCGGTGCCAACGGCCATACCTGTGAGCTGGAAGGCACCATCACCAACGGCCGGGCCAGGATGGCGAATTCGGCCTGCGCCGTGGACTTCACGCCTGCAGGCCAGCGCGTCGGCGTCGACACGGCCACCGCCGAGGCATGCCGGGACTTCTGCGGCATGCGGGCCTGGTTTGGCGGCGATTACCTTCGGCCCACACCCGGCTGCACGGACAAGGCCATTGCCGCATCGCGCAGAAACTTCAAGCGCGCGTACGACGCCAAGGACTACCGCCTGGCGCTGACCACGCTGGCGCCGGTGCTGCAGGACTGCGATGAGGTGCTGACCGGCGTTACCAAGGGCTGGCTGCGCAACGACCTGGCGCTGGCGCAGCTTCGCTCGGGCGACGCAGCCGCCTGCCGCCAGACCCTGGCCCCGCTGGCCGAGGAAGCCGGCAAGACGGATCAGGAACTGCGCGAGGTCTATCCGCCCACCGATGCCGATGTGGTGCTGCCCATGCTCAAGGCTGCGCGCACCAATCTGCGCTTGTGCAGTTGAGCGGAGCCATCGCCATGAAAGATCCCGCATCGCCCAACGCAGGAGTCTCCGGGCATTCCCGGCGTGAGGCGAAGTGGATGCTGTGGGTGCTGGTGGTGCTGCCCTTGGCGCTGACAGCATTGGCGGTTTGGCTGGGTCCGCTGGTCCTGAACCATGTGGAGAGAAGCAAGTGCTTGGATGCGGGCATGCAGGCTTCCCAGGAAAAGCGCAAGTGCGAGCAACGATAGAGAGAAGGAGCTGCCGCTCAAAGCCTGATCGAACCAAATCCCTGAAATACTGGCCTACTCTTGGCCCCTTTTTTGTTTGCACGACAGGGCCCTTCATCAGGGCCATGCACACGCCTTTACATGACCGATATCCGCCCCGCCCGCTTCCCCGAAGACCTCGACGCCGTGGTCCGCATCTTCCGGGAGTACGTGGCCAGTCCCACCGTGAGCCTGGACTTCCAGGACTTCGAGACCGAGTTCGCCGCCCTGCCCGGCAAGTACGCCGCACCCGAAGGCTGCGTGCTGCTGGCCTGGAAAGACGGCCAGCCCGTGGGCTGCGCCGCCCTGCGCCAGGTGGATGCGCAGACAGGCGAAATGAAGCGTGTCTACGTGCGCCCCACGGTACGCGGCGAGAACCTGGGGCGGCGACTGGTGGAAGGCATCCTGGACGCTGCGCGCCACGCAGGCTACACCCGCATCTGCCTGGACGTGCTGCCCGAGTTCCAGGCCGCGCAGCGGCTGTATGAAAACCTGGGTTTTGTGGATGCGGAACCGGTGAGCTTCAATCCCGTGCCGGGCACGCGTTATCTCGGACTGGATCTTTGAGGCATGCGCCCTCCGGCAGGCGGCCTTCAGCGCCTGCAAGGCTTCCGATGCGCTGACACCCGGTCCCTGAGTCCTCGTCTGCAAGCATTCGGCACGATAAGACCGTAGCCCATACCCCGGTCCAACAGCCTGCCCGCAAGCGCAGCGGCGGTACGGACCCCCTCTCCCCGCATCCTTCATCCGCAAATGCCCGTGGCCGAGCCGGGCAGCCTGCGCTTGTGCACTGCGAATACCGCCCATGGCGAATGGCGCTGCCTGGGACCAAACACTCATTGGCAGCATCTCTATTCACCTGGCATTTCAAACCTGATTCTAGGAATTGTCCTAAGGATAATTCTGAAAATGATCTGTGGGCGACTTCTTTGATTGACCTCGTGCAGGCCATGAAATCAAATGAGGACTCTTGCACAGCAAACATCAGAAACCCGCTTGGACACTGACAGCGGATTATTTGCCTGCTTGCAACCACTCATTTCCGTCAAATTACCTTTATTGATCAAGGCGCATTGGCTGGACTCATCGATTCCGCTTCCGATCCAGCGTCTCCATACACCATGCCAGCCTCCATTGCCGCCACCTTCTATCAGATCGGCTATGCCGACATGCTTGCTCGCCAAATGGAGCGAAAACAGATCGATGCCATTGTGCTGACGCCACAGCAATACGCAGACATACTGAGCGACAAGGCGCGCAACAATCCTCGCCTGGCGGCCACGCTGCATGCCATGCTGGCCCACAGTGCGCTTGGGCGATACTGGACAGACACCGCCAGCCCGAATGCAGGCAAACCCTGGGTCGCTCCCGCCTCCCTGATGGTCAGCGACGCGTACCTGATCACCAAAACGCTGATTGCATTGGGCCTGGCCGGTGCCCGCTCCTATATCAAGACAACCGCCACAGGCACCTATATCATCATCACAGGCTACGCGGGACTTCGCCGCCAGTTGCTGCAAGGCACGCGATTCCTTGCCGCCAATCCACGCATGGTCCAGATGGGCCTGGGTATTCGCGGTCTGCAGAATGTGGCCAAGGGCGGGTTCCTTCTGAGCCTGGTGGTGGGCACCGGGATAGAGACACTGGACTTCATCTTCAATGACGAGAAGACCATGCATGATCTTGTGGGAGGGATTGGGGTGGAGGCGGTCAAGGCGGGATTGGCGACGATGGTGGGTTTGACCGCGGGAATGACGACTGCAAGCATGATATCTGTTGCCGTACTGCCCTTAGCCATCATGGCTGCAATGATTCTTATTACCAGTCTCGCACTGAATTCCGCTGACGAGCGCTGGCAGATAAAGCAAAACGTTATCAAGGCTATAAAATCCACGCCAAATGATAAAGCGCAGGGATTTTACCGGATTAACACAAGCCATCCAGATTGGAGCAACATTCAGTCAAGGAATCCTTCAAACAAAAATAACGAAACACTCTATATTTCCGGAAAAAACAGTGAAGGCCTATTGTGTAAATTAAGCCAAAGAAGATAAAAATGCATGATATTCAAAGCATCAGAAAAAACGCCTATATCGGTATCTTACTGACCACCCTGGCATTATTATCTTGCGTCTTCCTCATTAATGAAACAATTATAACAACAACCCATGAAATCAAAACGCTGGCACCAGTCGTTCGAATATGGCCAATGGCGCCTTTTTCGGCTCTTTGCTTACCATTTCTCTTATCATTGACTTTGCTATATATCGTAAAAGCCATTCCTTGCAAGCAACGCATGCAAACAAAGACAGAAGGCATATTAATCAAATCACTTATTTTATGCTTTATCTCGGCATTATTCTGTCTTTTATTTCTAGCCCCGCTTCAATACAAGGCAATGCCAAAACTAGGCTACACCCATTGCAACCTCCTACAAGGCCATCCAAACATGTATTTCACAGACTGGGTAAAAACCCCCGAATGGTGCGTTCGCGGAAAAACCAGGGAATGGGTCAAGGAGCAGGCCAGGCTCTCCGGCAACCTTGAAAATCCCTGAAATAAAAAAAGCGCAGACCACATGGTCCGCGCTTTTTTGCATCCTACGGCAGCCGTGCTGCCAACTCCCTCAGAACGCCTCTTCACTCATCTGCGCGCAAGTCATGTCGCGCTCACGCACGACTTTGAGCCAGGCGCCGATCTTCGGCAGTTCGTAGCCGAAGAAGTAGCGCATGGCGGCCATGCGGCCAGCGTTGGCGGGGACGGTCAGGCCCGGGTCTTTGTCCAGCACGGCCAGGGACACGTCCAGCCAGGTCCAGGCCAGCACCGTGTGGCCAAAAGCCTGCATATACGGCACGGCATTGGCCAGGGCCTGCTGCGGGTCATCGGTCGCCCATGCGGCCTTGGTGGTGGCGCCGACTTCCTGCAGCGCCTTGGCCAGTTCATTGGAATGGCCGGCCAGTTCGGGCCGGGCCATGGCGCGCTGGATGGTGTCGTTGATGCGCGTGGCCAGCAGCTGCAGGCCCTTGCCGCCTTCCATGAGCACCTTGCGGCCCAGCAGGTCCATGGCCTGGATGCCGTGCGTGCCTTCGTGGATCATGTTCAGGCGGTTGTCGCGCCAGTATTGCTCCACGGGGAAGTCGCGCGTGTAGCCGTAGCCGCCGTGGATCTGGATGGCCAGGGAGTTGGCCTCCAGGCAGAACTCGCTGGGCCAGCTCTTGGAGATGGGGGTCAGCACTTCCAGCAGCAGCCGGGCCTCGGCCACGGATTCGGGCGTGCCGGTGTGCTGCTCATCGACCAGGCGCGCGCAGAACAGGTTCAGCGCCAGCGCGCCTTCGCAATAGGACTTTTGCGCCAGCAGCATGCGCTTGACGTCGGCGTGCTCGATGATGCGCGACTGGGGCCGCGTGGCATCCTTGCCGGCTGCACCCGGCGCCCCCTTGATCGGCCGGCCCTGCGGGCGGTTCTGCGCGTAGTCCAGGCTGGCGTGGTAGCCCGCCATGCCCAGCATGGTGGCGGCCATGCCGATGGAGATGCGGGCCTCGTTCATCATGTGGAACATGCATTTGAGGCCCTCGCCGGGCTTGCCGACCAGGTAGCCCACGGCCCCGGCGCCGCCGCGCACGGGAAAGCGCCCTTCCCCGAAGTTCAGCAGCGTGTTGGTGGTGCCGCGCCAGCCCAGCTTGTGGTTGAGGCCGGCCAGGGCCACGTCGTTGCGCTCGCCGGTCAGCTGGCCTTCGGTGTCCACGAGCTTCTTGGGCACGATGAACAGCGAGATGCCCTTGACGCCGGGCACGGGCTTGCCGTCCGGCCCCGGGATCTTGGCCAGCACGAGGTGGACGATGTTCTCGGTCAGCTCATGATCGCCCGCGCTGATCCACATCTTGTTGCCCTTGAGGCGGTAGCGCGGGCCCAGCGCATCGCTCTCGAAGTCGGCGCCATCGGGCTCGGCGCGGGTGGCGATATCGCTCAGCGAGGAGCCGGCCTGGGGCTCGGACAGGCACATGGTGCCGGCCCAGCGGCCGTTGAATTCGTTGGCGGCGAAGACCTGTTTTTGCATGTCCGTGCCGTGGGCCATGATGGCGTTGGCATTGCCCGAGGTCAGCATGTTGGAGCCGATGCTGATGGAGGCCGCCGCGAAGAAGCTGTTGGCCGCCGCCTCCACGGTGTAGGGCAGCTGCATGCCGCCGATGTCGTAGTCCTGGGCGGCGCTGAGCATGCCCGAGTCGGCATAGGCCTGGCGCGCATCGTGGGTGCACCGGGGCAGGATGACTTTCTCGCCGTCGAACTGCGGCTCCTGCGTGTCCACGGTGCGGTTGAAGGGGGCGTATTTCTCGCGGGCGATGCGCTCGCAGGTGTCGAGCACGGCATCGAAGGTGTCGCGCGAATGGTCGGCAAAGCGCTCGCGCTCGCCCAGCGCATCGGCGCGCAGCCATTCATAGAGCAGGAAATCGATGGTGGAACGCAGGCGCATGGTGGGGTCCGGAATCAAAAAAGAAGCCGCAGGCGCCGCCAGAGGGAGCGCGTGCGGCCAACAGGAGTAACGGGAACAGGCGGTGGCGGCCGCAGCCGCCACCTGTACTTACAGCACTTCGAACACGCCGGCGGCACCCATGCCGCCGCCGATGCACATGGTCACGCAGACACGCTTGGCACCGCGGCGCTTGCCTTCGATCAGGGCATGGCCCGTCAGGCGCTGGCCCGACACGCCATAGGGATGGCCCAGGGCAATGGCGCCGCCGTTGACATTGAGGCGATCGTTGGGGATGCCCAGCTTGTCCCGGCAGTACAGCACCTGCACGGCAAAGGCTTCATTGAGCTCCCACAGGTCGATGTCCTGCACCGTCAGGCCCAGCTTCTTGAGCACCTTGGGCACCGCGAAGACGGGGCCGATGCCCATTTCGTCGGGCTCGCAGCCGGCCACGGCAAAGCCCAGGAAGCGGCCGATGGGCTTGAGGTTGTTGCGCGATGCATAGTCCTCGCTCACCACCACGCAGGCGCCTGCGCCGTCGGAGAACTGGCTGGCATTGCCGGCCGAGATCACACCGCCGGGCAGCGCGGGGCGGATGCCCGAGATGCCTTCCTTGGTCGTGCCCTCGCGCACGCCCTCGTCCTTGCTGCAGGTCACTTCCTTGGTGATCAGGCCGCGCACCTTGTCGGCCACGCCCATGGTCACGGTGATGGGGGCGATCTCGGCATCCAGCAGGCCGGCCGCCTGGGCCGCGCAGGCCTTTTGCTGGCTGGCGGCGCCGTATTCGTCCATGGCGTCACGGCCGATGCCGTAGCGCTTGGCGACCTGTTCGGCGGTCTGCAGCATGCTCCAGTAGATCTCGGGCTTTTGCTTGGCCAGGGCCAGGTCCTGGATCATGTGCAGGTTCATTTCCTGCTGCACGCAGGAGATGGATTCCACGCCGCCGGCCACGTAAACATCGCCCTCGCCCGCGATGATGCGCTGCGATGCGGTGGCAATGGTCTGCAGGCCCGAGGAGCAGAAGCGGTTGATGGTCATGCCCGATGCGGTGATGGGCAGGCCGGCCTTGAGCGCGATCTGGCGCGCAATGTTCATGCCGGTGGCGCCTTCGGGGTTGGCGCAGCCCATGATCACGTCATCGACGGCGGCAGGGTCGACGCCTGCGCGCTGCACGGCGTGCTGCACGGCATGGCCGCCCAGCGTGGCGCCATGGGTCATGTTGAAGGCACCCTTCCAGCTCTTGGCCAGGGGCGTGCGGGCGGTGGAAACGATCACGGCGGATGTCATGGATATTCCTTGTATGGCGGGTTTGCGGTGGTTCGCAAAAAGTTCGTGCGCCGCACGTCTCAGCTGAATTGCTTGCCTTCGGCCGCCAGCTTCGCCAGCAGCGGGGCTGGCTGCCAGAAATCGGCGTCGTCGTTGGGGTTCTTGGCGAAGCGGTTCATGGCCTGGACCACGTTGAACAGCCCGACCTCACCCGCGTAGTGCATGGGGCCGCCGCGCCAGATGGGGAAGCCATAGCCGGTCAGGTAGACCATGTCGATATCGCCCGACTTGCCGGCGATGCCGTCTTCCAGGATGTGGGCGCCTTCATTGACCAGGGCGAAGACCAGGCGCTGGACGATTTCCTCATCGGAGATCTTGCGCGGGGTGATGCCCAGCTCCTTGCGGTGCGACTCGATCATCTGGTTGACCAGCTCGGACGGGATGGCGTCGCGCTTGCCCGCCTGGTAGTCGTACCAGCCCGCACCGGTCTTCTGGCCGAAGCGGCCCAGCTCGCACAGCTTGTCGGCCGTGCGGCTGTACTTCATGTCGGCGCGCTCGACAGCGCGGCGCTTGCGGATGGCCCAGCCGATGTCGTTGCCGGCCAGGTCGCCCATGCGGAACGGGCCCATGGCGAAGCCGAACTTCTCGATGGCCTTGTCCACCTGGGCGGGCGTGGCGCCTTCGTCCAGCAGGAATCCGGCCTGGCGCGAGTACTGCTCGATCATGCGGTTGCCGATGAAGCCGTCGCACACGCCAGAGACCACGGCGGTCTTCTTGATCTTCTTGGCCAGCTTCATCACGGTGGCCAGCACGTCCTTGGCGGTATGTTTGCCGCGCACCACTTCCAGCAGCTTCATCACGTTGGCGGGGCTGAAGAAGTGCATGCCCACCACGTCCTGCGGGCGCTTGGTGAAGGCGGCGATCTTGTCCACGTCCAGCGTGGAGGTGTTGGAGGCCAGGATGGCACCAGGCTTGGCCACTTCGTCCAGCTGCTTGAACACGGTTTCCTTGACGCCCAACTCCTCGAACACGGCCTCGATGATGAGGTCGGCGTTCTTGAGCGCGTCATACGACAGCGTGGTGCTCAGCAGGGCCATGCGCTGGTCGTACTTTTCCTGGGTGAGCTTGCCCTTCTTGACCTGGGCTTCGTAGTTCTTGCGGATGGTGGCCACGCCACGGTCCAGCGCTTCCTGCTTGGTCTCCAGGATGGTCACGGGGATGCCCGCGTTCAGGAAGTTCATGGAGATGCCGCCGCCCATGGTGCCGGCACCGATGACGCCCACGGTCTTGATCTCGCGCACTGGCGTGTCCGAGGGCACGTCGGCGATCTTGGAAGCCGCGCGCTCGGCCATGAACAGGTGGCGCAGCGCGCGCGACTCGGGCGACCACATCAGTTGCATGAAGGCTTCGCGCTCCAGGGCCATGCCTTCGTCGAACTTCTTGCGCGCGGCGTTCTCCACCGTGTCCACGCAGCGGGCCGGGGCCGGGTAGTTCTTGGCCATGCCCTTGACCATGTTGCGTGCGAACTGGAAGTAGGCGTCGCCCTGAGGATGCTTGCAAGGCAGGTCGCGCACGCGCGGCAGCGGACCACCCGCCGCGTGCTTGTCGGCCACTTCCAACGCAAAGGCCTTGGCCTCGTCCAGCAGGGACTCGGGCGAGGCGGCCATCTTGTCGAACAGCTTCTGGCCGGGGATGGAGGCCAGCAGCTCGCTCTTGACGGGTTCGCCGCTGACGATCATGTTCAGCGCGGTCTCCACGCCCAGCACGCGCGGCAGGCGCTGCGTGCCGCCTGCACCGGGCAGCAGGCCCAGCTTGACTTCAGGCAGGGCCACCAGGGTGCCGGGAGCGGCCACGCGGTAGTTGCAGCCCAGCGCCAGCTCCAGCCCGCCGCCCATGCAGACGGTATGGATGGCGGCCACCACGGGCTTGCTGCCCTGGTCCAGGGAGTTGATCAGCGAGACCAGGTGCGGCTCGCGATACGCCTCTTCCTTGCCGAACTCGTTGATATCGGCACCGCCCGAGAAGGCCTTGCCGGCGCCCGTGATGACGATGGCCTTGACGGCCGGGTCGGCGTACGCTTTGTCCAGCCCCTCGACGATGCCCCGCCGCGTGGATAGTCCCAGGCCGTTGACCGGCGGATTGTTCAAGGTGATGACGGCGATGGCACCGTCCACTTTGTATTCAGCAGTCATGCTGTTGTCCCCTATGCGATAGAAAAAGAACGATCGTGCGATTTTGATTGTAGGGAGTTCTTCCGCCTTTGCCATCCACCCTTGTCTCGGGCGGGACAAATTGTGTCGAGACGCCGTATAGGAGCCTGTTCACCATGGTCTAACTCACCCGGAAATTCCCTATGCAGGCCTAGGCCGCAACGGCCAGCGGAGGTACGTCAAGCTTGATTTGCTGCCCCTCCAACAAGGCATACCCTATTGACAGATAGTGGTTGCACAACTCTGGTTCGCCAACCAGAGACTGCTCCGCATCTTCTGGCCGAAACAGCAACAGATGGCGCACATACAGCAGGTCGGCCTCGGACTCGATGGCGAAACGGATGAAATCCGGAAACTCGTGGATATTGTTGCGCTTCAGTGTCCAGGACAATCCAAGCCGTGGCCGGCGAAGCAGATCAGATCCACGACGCAGCGTTTGGTAATAGTCCAGATTTTTCTTGAATGTAGGCAAATCGGCGCCTGTGCGATTGGCGGCAAAAACCTCGTCCGTGATCCCGTCTATGGAAAAGGTGAGCGTATCCACCCAGCGAATCTTTCGTTCGTCAAACCGCTGCTTCACAAATGTCCCATTGGTTACGCAGGTGACCAGCACGTTGTATGCCTCGCACAACTCGAACAAACGATTCCACAGGGGCATGGACACCATGCTCGGCTCGCCCCTGCCCACCAGGTTGATCAACGTCAGATAGGGGAAAACTTCATGTGCCAGAGACTCCAGCACATCTTGCGAAAAAGCCGGGCGCCGATTGTTCATGCGGTGCTCATTCTCATCTCCATGGCTGCTGCAATGCGAGCAGTGAAGATTGCATGCGGCAGTCAGTTCAAGACTCAGGGACTCTGGCAGATGCGGCACCTGTGCCAGCTGGCGAGACTCACTGTGCACCACCTGGGCGCGAACCCATTCCTTCAACCCCAGCAGATAGGCCTGCCTTGACAGTTCGTCTCCATCCTCAGGAACAAGTGCAGCGGAAACCACATCGAATTCTCCGTGCCCCTGAACAAAGGCTTCCAGCCGCAACTTTACCCAACCCGCCTCACGCGCTTCATCGGGAATCAATACGCGTATTCGCTCCACCTGGTGGACGTTTTGCAATCGAAAGCAAATGGCACGCTCTTCGCTGTAACGTCCCAGGATGCCGGTTGAAAAATACAGTTTGCTGAAATCATATCGATTGACGGGAGCCTTTTTGATGCGCAACGCCAATTCTATGTATAAATCCTCTTTTTTGACACGGAACAATCCTAGATTCTTCAGCTGGGGTCGGATTTTATTCACTTTTATTTCTCTCCCCCTGCTCCTTTATGAAATCCCAGGCAATCGGTTGATATTCAACTTTCTTGGCCAGCGAAGCTTGTGCTCTTTCCCCTCCAAAGTTCGCCCAGATATTTCTCTGTTCGGCATATCTGATTTCACGAAACCAGCATTTCTTGCATTGCTCCCATTCTTCTTCCGTATTGAGCGTGCCGCGCACCGACTGCATGCGCCCGTTGTTCCATAGCGAAGAAAAATTGACATCCTTCTTCAGATAGCCCACATTTTCAGCGTACATGTTCGCACAAGTCACGACCTCTCCATCGGCCATGATTACCGCTGTCCGGTGTATGAATATGCATTCAGCCGGTTCCGCCGTTGATCTATCCACTGCAACCGCCTTGGCTTCATCGTGCAGCTTTTTCAAGTCTTCAATTGAAAGCATGATGTCGATTCTTTAAATTTAACCTGATAGACATGGGGATGTCATTTCAGAAAATCCATCATAAGCCGTCAATTGAAGACCCGGCGCAAGGCGATTTTCTTAAACCTCCAGCCACTCCTTGCGCACCTTCTGATCGGCGCGCAGCCCGTCGGGCGTGCCGTCGAAGACGATGCGCCCATGACCCATGACCAGGGCTCGGTCCGAGATGCTCATGGCAATGGTGAGCTTTTGCTCGATCAGCAGCACGGACACGCCGCGCTGCTTGATCTTTTGCAGGTACTCGCCCACCAGCTCGACGATCTTGGGAGCCAGGCCCTCGGTGGGCTCGTCGATGATGATCAGGTCCGGGTCGCCCATCAGCGTGCGACACAGGGTCAGCATCTGCTGCTCGCCGCCCGACATCACGCCGGCCTCGGTGTGCTGGCGCTCCTTCAGGCGCGGGAACATGGCGTACATGTCGTCGAAGCCCCAGCGGCTGTCCCGGCCCTTTCCCTTCTGTCCCAGCAGCAGGTTCTGGTGCACGGTGAGATTGGGGAACACGTCGCGGCTCTCGGGCACGTAGCCCAGGCCCAGGTGAGCGATCTCGTAGGCCTTTCTGCCAGTCAGGCTCTGGCCCTTCCAGTCCAGCGAGCCCTCCCAGTGCACCAGGCCCATGATGGCCTTGGCCGTGGTGGAGCGGCCCGAGCCGTTGCGCCCCAGCAGCGCGACGATCTCGCCGGGCTGCACCGAGAAATCCACGCCATGCAGCACATGGCTTTTGCCGTAGTAGGCATGCAGGTTGTTGATGTTCAGCATCCGCGCTTCCTCAATGTGCACCAGCTTGTTGATCCGCCACGGACGAGCCCAGGTAGGCCTCCTGCACGCGCGGATTGGCACGCACGGCCTCGGGCGTGTCGTAGGCGATGACTTCGCCGTAGACCACGACGGCGATCTTGTCGGCCAGGCCGAAGACCACGCCCATGTCGTGCTCCACGGTCAGCAGCGTCTTGCCTTCGGTGACCTTCTTGATCAGCTGGATGAAGTGGGCCGTTTCGCTGTTGCTCATGCCGGCCGTGGGTTCGTCCAGCAGGATGACGCCGGCGCCGCCGCCGATGGTGATGCCGATCTCCAGCGCGCGCTGCTCGGCATAGGTCAGGTTCACCGCCAGCGTGTCGCGCTTTCTGTGCAGGCCGATCATCTCCATCAGCTCATCGGCGCGGGCATTGGCGTCGCGCAGCTTCGACAGGAAGCGCCAGCAGCTGTAGCGGTAGCCCAGGCTCCACAGCACGCTGCAGCGCAGGTTCTCGAAAACGCTGAGCTTGGGAAAGATGTTGGTGATCTGAAAGCTGCGCGACAGCCCCATGCGGTTGATTTCATAGGGCTTCTTGCCGTCGATGCGCTGGCCGTTGAGCAGCACCTGGCCGCTGGTGGGCTCGAAGCGGCCACTGATCAGGTTGAACAGCGTGCTCTTGCCCGCGCCGTTGGGGCCGATGATGGCCACGCGCTCGCCCGGCTTCACGGCCAGCTGGGCGCCACGGATGATCTCGGCCTTGCCGAAGCGCTTGTACAGGTCGCGCAGCTCCAGCGCATAGGTGGCCTCGCCAGCCGCGGCGGCGGCCGCGGTGCCCGGACGTTCGATTGCAATGCTGGACATGGTTCAGCCCTCCCCGCGCTTGATGGCTTCTTCGATTTCTTCCTGGATGCGCTCCCAGCGGCGCAGGCACCAGCGCCGGGCCACTTCCAGCAGGCCCAGGCCCACGACGAAGACGGCAACGGCCACGGTCCAGGTGGAGGCCGAGCTGGTATCGAGCTGCACGCCCATGAACGAGACCTGGGAACCCAGGGCCGCATTGAGCTGCAGGTGGTAGATCATCTCGACGATGGCGGCGCCGCCCACGATCATGACCAGGGCGCTGGCGGCGATGGCCAGGTAGGGCTGGGCCAGCCGGCGCCATTTGCCGAACCGCGCCACGCGCAGGTTCATCATGATCAGGCTGGCAACGCCACCGGGCGCATACATCACCATCAGCAGGAACACCAGACCCAGGTACAGCAGCCAGGCCTTGGTCAGCTCCGACAGCAGCACCGAGGCCAGCACCAGCAGCACGGCGCCGATGATGGGCCCGAAGAAGAAGGTGGCGCCGCCCAGGAAGGTGAACAGCAGGTACGAGCCCGAGCGCATGACGCTCACGCTGTCCATGGCCGTGATGATCTCGAAGTTGATGGCCGCAAGCCCCCCGCCCACGCCCGCGAAGAAGCCCGCGATGATGAAGGCGAAGTAGCGCACGCGCTGCGTGTTGTAGCCCACGAACTCCACGCGCTCGGGGTTGTCGCGCACGGCGTTGAGCATGCGCCCCAGCGGCGTGCCCGTGAAGGCGAACATGGCGGCCGTGCAGACGAAGCAGTAGGCGGCGATCAGGTAGTACACCTCCATGCCCGAGCCGAAGGTCAGCCCGAAGAAGGGCTTGCCGTAGACGCGGTCGGTGGTGATGCCGCCCTCGCCCCCGAAGAACTCGGGGAACATCAGCGCCATGGACGCCACCAGCTCGCCGATGCCCATGGTGATCATGGCGAAGGTGGTGCCCGACTTCTTGGTGGTCACATAGCCCAGCAGGGCCGCGAAGAACATGCCGCCCAGGCCGCCGATGACGGGAATCAGCACCAGCGGAATGCCCCAGTCGCCGGAGCTGGCCCGGTTCATCGCATGGATGGCGATGAACGAGCCCAGCCCCGTGTAGACCGCATGGCCGAAGCTCAGCATGCCGCCCTGCCCCAGCAGGATGTTGTAGGACAGGCAGATGATGATGAGATAGCCGATCTGGCTGAGCATGGTCAGCGCCAGGCTGCTGGTGAACACCAGCGGCGCGACGATCAGCGCCAGGGCGAAGGCGCCCCAGATCAGGATGCGGCCGATGTTGAGCGGCTGGAAGCTGTAGTGGCGCCCCGCGCCCGCAGCCCCTGAAGCGCCCGAAGCGCCTTTTGCGGCAGTGGATGTCATGGTCGTTTTGGTGATCGAGGACATGGTGTCAATCTCCCCGCGTGCCCAGGAGGCCCTTGGGCCGGAAGATGAGGATCAGCACCAGGAACAGGTAGGGCAGGATGGGCGCGACCTGGGAAATGGTGAGCTTGAGCAGCGGCCAGCCGAAGGTCTGCTCGCCGACCGGGCTGCCCAGCGAGGTCAGCAGGCTGGCCAGCGACCAGTCGATGGCCACGGCAAAGGTCTGCACGACGCCGATCAGCAGCGAGGCCACGAAGGCCCCCGCCAGCGAGCCCATGCCGCCGACCACCACCACCACGAAGATGATGGAGCCGACCGACATGGCCATGGCCGGCTCGGTCACATACGTGTTGCCGCCGATCACGCCGGCCAGCCCCGCCAGCGCGCAGCCGCCGCCGAACACCATCATGAACACGCGCGGCACGTTGTGGCCCAGCGCCTCCACCATCTCGGGGTTCTTGAGCGCGGCCTGGATGACCAGGCCGATGCGCGTGCGCGTCAGCAGCAGCCAGACGGCCACCAGCATCAGCATTGCCACCAGCATCACGAAGGAGCGCGAGCGCGGGAACTGCGTGCCGTACAGCGTGAACAGCGGGCCCTGCAGCGCGGGCGGCAGGCCGTAGGGCACGGTGCCCCGGCCCCAGACCAGCTGCACCACCTCGAGGATGAGGTAGGACAGGCCGAAGGTCACGAGCAGTTCTGGCACATGGCCGTACTTGTGCACGCGGCGCAGGCTGTAGCGCTCGAACATGGCGCCCAGCGCGCCCACCAGCAGGGGCGCGACGAACAGCGCGCCCCAGAAGCCGATGATGCCGCTGAGCGTGTATCCGAAGTACGCGCCCAGCATGTAGAAGCTGGTGTGGGCGAAGTTGAGCACGCCCATCATGCTGAAGATCAGCGTCAGCCCCGAGCTGAGCATGAACAGCAGCAGTCCATAGCTCACGCCGTTGAGCAGCGATATGGTGAAGAACTCAAGCGTCATCGAAAGGCCTTGGTTTCGGTGCGTTGGGGACAGGAAGCGGTGCGTGCCGGTCTCAGGACGGGCGCTTCATCTGGCAGGACGTGGGCGTGCTGGCCACGTAGGGCTCGTAGTACTTCACCGGGGCGAAGGTGTAGCCCGTGTTCTCGGCGTCATAGGGGTTCTTGCCGCCGGCCTTTTCCCAGCGCGTGATGTACAGGCCCTGCTGCAGCTGGTGGTCGGTCTTGCGCATCTCCACTTCGCCGTTGAAGCTCTTGAGCTTCATGCCCTCCAGCGCGGCTGCCACCTTGACGGGGTCGGTGCCGCCGGTCTTGGCAAAGGCCGCATCCAGCAGCGCGAAAACGTGGTAGATCGAGCTTTGCGTGAGGTCGTCGTTCATCTTCTTCTTGAACTCGGCCATCAGCGGCTGGATGGCCCCCCCCATGTTGTAGTGGCCGTAGCCCACGGTGTAGACCTTGCCGTCGGACGCCGCGCCCATGGCCGTGGGCGAGCCCGAGCCGAAGGCGTAGTAGGTGTAGAACTTGACGTTGTTCAGGCCCGCGTCATTGGCCGCCTTGAGCAGCAGCGACAGGTCCGAGCCCCAGTTGCCCGTGATCACCGTATCGGCGCCCGATTGCTTGATCTTGGCGATGTAGGGTGCGAAGTCGCGCACCTGGGCCAGCGGCGCGAAGTCATCGCCCACCACCTGCACGTCGGGCCGCTTGGCCTTGAGCATTTCCTTGGCGTACTTGGAGACCTGCTGGCCGTGCGAGTAGTTCTGGTTGATCAGGTAGACCTTCTTGACCTCGGGCACGTCCTTCATATAGGTCGTCAGCGCTTCCATCTTCATGGAGGTGTCCGCATCCAGGCGGAAGTGCCAGTAGCTGCACTTGCTGTTGGTCAGGTCCGGGTCCACGGCCGCGTAGTTGAGGTAGACGACTTCCTTGCCCTTGTTGCGCGCGTTGTGCTTTTCCAGCGCATCCATGATGGCCAGGGCCGGGCCCGAGCCGTTGCCCTGCACCACGTAGCGTGCGCCCTGGTCCATGGCCGAGCGCAGCACGGCCGTGGTCTCCTGCGGGCTGAGCTTGTTGTCCAGCGGGATGATCTCGAACTTCACGCCCGAGGCATTTTTCTTGTTGAACTCCTCGGCCATCAGCTGGAAGGTCTTGAGCTGGTTCGTGCCCACGGCGGCCATCAGGCCCGACAGCGGGTCGATCCAGCCGATCTTCACCGTCTCGCCCTTTTGCGCCCAGGCGCCCGAGGCACAGGCCAGCATGGCCGAGGCGGCCACCGAATGCACGATCCACTTCATTTTTCTGTCTCCTTTTTCCGGTTGATTCGGATATCTGTATTGGCGCCAGACTAACGCCTGAATGACAATTTCCCTTCGGGGAATGCCTTAGAAACTATCGCGCATGCGACTTCGCCGCAGTCCGGGACACATTGGCGACAGATCGGCATCGATCAGCCCATGAACCCGTGTTTTGACCGATTTCAGGCAAAAGAAAGGGGCGCCTCGCGCCCCTTGCGAAGTCAGCCTGCCTGCCTGGGCGTCATGAAGGACGCTTCATCTGGCATGAGGTGGGGGTACTGGCCACATAGGGCTCGTAATATTTCACGGGCACAAAGGTGTAGCCGGTGTTCTCCGAGTCCATCGGGTACTTGCCGCCGGCCTTTTCCCAGCGCGAGATGAACAGGCCCTGCTGCAGCTGGTGGTCGGTCTTGCGCATCTCCACTTCGCCGTTGAGGCTGTTGAACTTCATGCCCTCCATGGTGGCCGCCACCTTGGCCGGGTCCGTGGTCTTGGCGCGCAGGAAGGCCTGGTCCAGCATGGTCAGGCCCGAGTACAGCGAGCCCGTGTACATGTCGTCGTTGAACTTGGCCTTGTAGCCCTTGGTGATGCGGTCCAGCGGGCCGGGCAGGTTCAGGTGGCCGTAGCCCACCATGTAGACCTTGTCGGCGGCGGCCGCGCCCATGGCCGTGGGCGCGCCCGTGGCAATGGCGTAGTAGGTATAGAACTTGACGTTGTTCAGGCCCGCGTCGCTGGCGGCCTTGATCAGCAGCGCCAGGTCCGAGCCCCAGTTGCCCGTGATCACCGAGTCGGCGCCCGATTGCTTGATCTTGGCGATGTAGGGGGCGAAGTCGCGCACCTGGGCCAGCGGCGAGAAGTCGTCGCCCACGATCTCCACATCGGGGCGCTTGCGCTTGAGCATCTCCTTGGCGTATTTGGAGACCTGCTGGCCATGCGAGTAGTTCTGGTTGATCAGGTAGACCTTCTTGACCTCGGGCACGTCCTTCATGTACGTGGTCAGGGCCTCCATCTTCATGGAGGTGTCGGCATCCAGGCGGAAGTGCCAGTAGCTGCACTTGCTGTTGGTCAGGTCCGGGTCCACCGCCGCATAGTTCAGGTAGACGACTTCCTTGCCCTTGTTGCGCGCGTTGTGCTTTTCCAGTGCGTCCATGATGGCCAGGGCCGGGCCCGAGCCATTGCCCTGGAAGACGTAGCGCACGCCCTGGTCCATGGCCGAGCGCAGGGCCGCCGTGGTTTCCTGCGGGCTGAGCTTGTTGTCGATGCCGATGATCTCGAACTTCACACCCGAGGCCGTGCCCTTGTTGAGCTCCTCGGCGATGTACTGCAGGCTCTTGAGCTGGTTGGAACCCAGCGCGGCCATGAGGCCGGACAGCGGGTCGATCCACGCAACCTTCACCGTCTCGCCCTTCTGGGCCATGGCGCCCGTGGCGCAAGCCAGGGCCAGGGATGCCGTCAATGCCTTGATCGCAAACTTCATGAAGCGTCTCCTCTTGTGGTGGTTTCTGGGCGAGGCTCAGGGTAATGGTCCCCTTGCCCCGCACCGATCGGTGATTGCCCCTAGCGGCTATCGCCGACGAGACTCGGACCGGCCGCCCCTATCAGCACATGCCCCCGCATGCCCTGGCACGGCGGCTGGCCCGCAGCGGCTCACAGCCCCGGCAGCCGGTAGCCGGCCAGTTGCTCGCGCAACCGGGTCTTGAGCATTTTTCCGGTGGCGCCCAGCGGAATGGCATCGACGAAGACCACGTCGTCGGGGATCTGCCACTTGGCGGTCTTGCCCTCGTAGAACTTGAGCAGTTCCTCGCGCGTGACCTCGGCACCGGGCCTCTTCGCCACGGCGACGATGGGGCGCTCGTCCCACTTGGGATGCGGCATGCCGATGCAGGCGGCCATGGCCACGGCCGGATGGGCCATGGCGATGTTCTCGATGTCGATGGAGCTGATCCATTCGCCGCCGGACTTGATCACGTCCTTGCTGCGGTCGGTGATCTGCATGAAGCCGTCCGGGTCGATGGTGGCCACGTCACCCGTGGGGAACCAGCCGCGGCCCTGCGCATCCTTGATGAGCGGGCTTTCGCCCTTGAAGTAGCTGTCCACGATCCAGGGGCCGCGCACCAGCAGGTCGCCGTAGCTCTTGCCGTCCCAGGGCTGGTCCGTTCCATCGCTGCCCACGATGCGCATGTCCACGCCGTAGATGGCGCGGCCCTGCTTTTGCAGGATCTTCATCTGCTCGTCCTTGGGCAGCTGCAGCTGCTTGTTCTTGAGCGTGCACAGCGTGCCCAGCGGGCTCATCTCGGTCATGCCCCAGGCATGCAGCACCTCCACGCCGAACTCGTCCTGGAAGGCCGTGATCATGGCCGGCGGGCAGGCCGAGCCGCCGATGACCGTGCGCTTGAGCGTGGAAAACCGCAGGCCGCCCGGCCTGATGTGGCCCAGCAGCATCTGCCAGACCGTGGGCACGCCGGCCGCGTAGGTGACGCCCTCGGCCTCGATCAGCTCGTACAGCGACTTGCCGTCCAGCGCCGGGCCGGGGAACACCAGCTTGCAGCCCGTGAGCGCGGCCGAGTAGGGAATGCCCCAGGCGTTGACGTGGAACATGGGCACGACGGGCAGCACCGAGTCACGCGCCGATATGCACATCACATCGGGCAGCGCGGCCGCGTAGGCGTGCAGCGTGGTGGAGCGGTGGCTGTAGAGCACCGCCTTCGGGTTGCCCGTGGTGCCGCTGGTGTAGCACATGCTGGAGGCCGTGTTCTCGTCGAATTCGGGCCACTGGTACTGGTCGGACTGGCCGGCAATCCAGGCCTCGTAGCTGACCAGGCCCGGAACGCCGCTGTCGGCAGGCAGGCGGTCCGCATCGCACAGCGCCACCCACTGGCGCACCGTGGGGCACTTGGCATGCACGGCCTGGATGATGGGCAGGAAGGTCAGGTCAAAGCACATGACGCGGTCTTCCGCGTGGTTGATGATCCACGCCACCTGGTCGGGGTGCAGGCGAGGATTGACCGTGTGCAGCACGCGGCCCGAGCCGCTGACGCCGAAGTACATCTCCATGTGGCGGTAGCCGTTCCAGGCCAGCGACGCCACGCGGTCGCCAGGCTGCAGGCCCAGGCCGTCCAGCGTGTTCGCCAGCTGGCGCGAGCGCCGTGCCAGGTCGCGGTACGTATAGCGATGGATATCGCCCTCCACCCTGCGCGAGACGATCTGCGCATCGCCATGGTGGCGGTCGGCGAAATCGATCAGCGACGAGATCAACAGTGGTTGGCTTTGCATCAGACCCAGCATCTATAGGCTCCTAAGGTGATTGAACTTCGTGAACGTCGTGAACTGCGGACCGCGGATTCGCGCAAGGCCAAGGCCCTGGTGCGCGATGCCGCTGCCCGCATGGAGGGTGGCTCAGGCCGGCGCCCTGGGTCCGATCCCCGCAGGGACAGGCGCATCGTTTTTCCGGCATGGTTGACGCATTGTCTTGTCGCAACTCGGCAGCGTCTTCGCATGCTCGTATGGGATATACCCTAGGACGATGCTGGAGGCATGCGCCGCGTCATGCCACAGCGTGTTCGTGGACGGCGTCTTGTCGTTGCCGAAGATCCAGTATCCGGTCTGCGATGGCGAATCCACTGTCACGCGAATGCTTGAGCCGGCGCGGAACACATGCGCGAATTTCTGGATCTCTACGCGCAACAGTTCGGGCTTGCCCGACACCATGGGCACGTCCTTGTCCCGCGTGAACGCGCCCCACGGCCTCAGCGTCGTGGAGCGCGCCGTGTCCAGGGCACGCTTGGACGCACGCAGCCAGCCACGCTGCACGAACATCTCCTGCCCGTCCGGCCGCACCTCGGACACGGTGACCTGGATGTCGGTGTTGGCGGCCGTGGCGCTGAGCCACAGGTCGGCCGAGCCTTCGCCATAGAAGCTCAGGTCCTGCGGCAGGGCTGCCGTGGTGAAGACCAGCTGGCCATCCTTTTCCGACGCGGGCACGGCGGGCCAGCCTTCGGCCGCCGGGTTGTTCACCTGCGGACTCAGGGCCGGATAGCGGTAGCTGGACGAAGCCGTGCCTGAGGTGGGTGCACTGTCGCCCAGCGCCTGGCCGGGCTGCATCAACAGGCGCAGGGGCTTGACCTGGACAGGCAGCCGGTCAAACCGTGCCTCGCCCGTGGGCATGAGCTTGGCGCCGCCATTGGGGGCCTTGGCGTCCGTGGTCTGCATCTCCTGCAGCAGGCGCACGCGCGGCTCCTTGTCGAAGCCGTTGTCCTCGCCCTTGACGAAGCGCGCCAGGAAGCGCTTCAGCGTCTGGTCGATATGGTCCGAGGTGATGTTCGTGTGGTGGTCGCCGTTGGAGCTGACCAGCCACATCCTGTCGGGCGCAATGGTGTCCTCGTAGTAGCCCGAGCGCGGGCCGATCTGCTCGTCCTGCCAGGACTGCGTGCCCAGCGTGGGGATATTGATCTTGCCGCTTTGCAGCATGGCGCTGCGCTCCAGGTACAGGCCATCGGCATAGGGGTTGTCCAGCCACTTGATCAGATCCAGCTCGGGCCGCTTGATCTTCTCGATGTTGTCGGCCACGGTCTTGGCGCATTCCGTGTCGCCGCCGTTCTTCGCCGCCAGGTCGGCGGCCGTGCGCCAGATGCGCGGGAAGCCGTTCCACCACTGCGCCGGAAAGCCGATGTTGGCAATGCCGCCCGGATAGCCCACGTCGCGGTAGGGATCGCCCACATTCTTGCTGGGCGTGATGGCCATCAGCCCCTTGGGTCGGTGCGCCGCCACCCACAGCTGGTTGTAGCCCGAGTACGAGTAGCCGATCATGCCGATGCGGCCGTTGGACCAGGCCTGCCGCCCGGCCCACTCGATGGCGAAGGCTCCGGCCGCACCTACGCTGGCGTCAAACACCTTGTCGTCCCCCGTGGAGCAGCCCGTGCCCGGCACGTTCAGCCCCATGACCGCATAGCCTTCCTTGGTCCAGGGACTGCTGATGTTGGGGTACGAGCCCGAGATATAGCCGTCGTACTCGACCAGCAGCGGGAACGGACCCTGTCCCTCGGGCAGCAGCAGCGAGTAGCGCATCCTGCTGCCGTCCGGCAGGGTGATGTAGCCCGATTGCTGGCCCGGCCCCATGGGCGCGGGCATGCCCGACGATCCCCCTCCGCAGGCGGCCAGGCCCACGGCGGCGGCGGCAATGGCCCCCGCCAGCGGCCAGCGCCAGGCCTGTGTGAAAACGGTCTTGGCTGTCATGGGTACCTGTCTCCTTCGTTGTTGTTGGCTATCTCGTGGGGCTTGCCGCGGCAAGCCCCTGCTCGCTCATCTACTCGCTCACTGCACCCGGATGCTGGTCGCGCCCGGCTCGGCATCAAAGATCAGGCTGGACGGCCAGGGCTTCCATGTCTGGCCCAGGGCCGCGTTCTGCGGGTCGCCCGTCTGCATGAAGGCCTTGAGGCTGGCCATCATGGCGTTCGACAGCGCCAGCCGCCCCGGTGCATTGGCCGTGCTGTTGGTCACGCGGGAGAACACGGATGGCCCGAAGTTGCCGAAGAGAAACGGCAGATCGAACGCATGGGCCGCACCGTAGACCGTGTTCCAGGGCGCGGGCTGGCGCGCCCAGTCGAAGCGGTAGCTCCAGACCTCGGCCTGCCGGGTGCGCAGCGTATTGAGCAACTGGTCGCGGCTGGGATCGGCGAACAGATGGGTCAGCTGCGCCATGCGGGCGTTGTAGCCGGTGACCGGCGTATCGACGGGCAGGTAGGCGGCATCGATGATGTCGGCCAGGCCCGGCGCGTTGGGCGACTGCGCGTCGAAGGACTGCATCATGCGAAAGCGCGCCGCATCATCGATCCTGAAGCCCGGCTTGCCGCCCAGCGCAGCCAGCAGGGGCGCGAACAGCTTGCCCTCCTCGGCCGTGTAGCCGGCCATCACGGGCATGCGGTTGTACTGGCCCGCAGCCAGCGCGGCCATGGGGTCGGGGGGCAGCAGCAGGCCGTCGGGAATCGGCCCCGCGCCCGTCAGGCCCTTGGCCACCAGGGTCTGCAGCAGCACGCGCGCATCCTTGCCGCGCAGGTAGGCCGCAATCTGCGCCGGTGTCCAGCCGGCAGCCACCGTGGCCGCAGCCGCCACATCGGCAGCCAGCCCATCGGCCACCATCAGATGGGCCAGCAGCAGCGCGGACTGGGTGGCGTAGGCCGAAGCCGGCTTGAGCGTGGCCAGCACGCCGGCCGGCAGGTTGGACGGCAGCGACAGCCCGCCGCTGATGGGCACCAGCCTGTGGAACAGGCCGCGCGCCGACTCGGCCGCCAGCAGCGCCAGCACATTGGTGGCACCCGCCGACTGGCCCATGAGCGTGACATTGCCCGGATCACCGCCAAAGCCCGCGATATTGCGCTGCACAAAACGCAACGCCTGCAGATTGTCCAGCAGCGCGAAGTTGCCCGTGGCCGGCGCGCCGGCCTGCATCTGCGGCATGTGCATGTAGCCCAGGATGTCCAGCCGGTAGTTGGCCGTCACCACCACGGCATTGGCGGCGCGTGCCAGGGCCGCGCCGTCATACAGCGGATCGGCCGTATAGCCCGAGATGGCGCTGCCGCCGTGGATGAACACCAGCACCGGCAGCTTCTCGGCGCCGCTGGCCGGGCGCCAGATGTTGAGCGTCAGGCAGTCCTCGCTGCCCACGGGCTGGCCCAGGGTGGAGGCAATGGTGTCGTCGAAGCGGTTGTTGGCGCCCGGGCCGTACATGCGCCCGATCTGCAGGCAGGCATTGCCGAACTGGCGCGCCTCGCGCACGCCCTCCCAGGCCTTGGGCTCGGCCGGCGGCTGCCAGCGCAGCGCGCCCACGGGCGCCTGGGCAAAGGGCACGCCCTTCCAGTAATAGGTGCCCGTGGCGGCGCCGTCGTCCACGCCACGCAAGGGGCCGTAGGCCGTCTCGCGCAGCTCGGGGCCGCCGCCGCCCGAGCCGCCGCAGGCCGCGAGCCACAAGGCCATTGAAGCCACGGCCAGGCGTATGCCGCCAGCCATCCACCGCTGTCCTGTGCGCATGCTTGTCTCCTATGATTTTGGGGTTTCCCGTATGGGCCGTGCCCGGCCCTTGGGCCACACTGCGCAGTCGTTCGCCGCGCTGCAAAAATTCTAGGAACAGCGCGCCCGCACGCCGCTATCGCAACCAAGCCAAAAAAGTGACTTCAGAACGCAAAAGGCGCCCCGGACGGCCCAGGAAAACCCGGCCATGACAACGCAGCGCAGCAGCTCCGCCGCATGGGTGCGGGGCATCCTGGACATGATGGCCGCCGAGGGGCTGGCCGTGGAAAGGCTGAGTGAGGAGGCCAACATCGACCTTGCCGCACTGCAGCATTCGCAGACCCGCATCGATGTGGACCGCGTGAGCCGGCTGTGGGAGCTGGCAGTGGCGCAGTCGGCCAATCCCACGCTGGGCCTGGACCGGCAGCTGGCCGCGCGCCACGGCAACATCGACCTGGTGGGCTACTCGCTGGCTTCGAGCCCGCACCTGCTGGCGGGCTTTCGTGACCTGGAGCGCCACATGGCCGTGATCTCGGACGCCACCGCCTTCACGCTGGAGCGCGATGCGCGCGGCCACTGGCTGTCCATACACCACATCGGCGCCACGCGCGCCGTGCCGCGCCAGCGCGTGGAGTTCGCCGTGCTCACGCTGCTGGTGCTGTGCAGCTGGCTGACGCGGCGCGAAGTCCAGCCGCTGGCCGTGGAATTCATGGCCCAGGCGCCCTTGCCCCTGCACGAGGCCCGCTACCGACAGGCCTTCGGCCTGCTGCCGCGCTTTGGCGAGCGCGCCAACCGCTTCCTGCTGTCGCAAGACGACCTGCTCGCGCCCATCCCGACGCACAACCCCGAACTGCTGGCCCTGCACGAAAAACTGGTCGAGTCCGAGCTGGATCAGCTGGGCCAGGCCGGCGTGGGCGCCCGCGTGCGCCATGAGATTGCGCGCCTGCTGCCCCAGGGCGAGCCGCGCCGCGAGGAAGTGGCCGCAGTGCTGGGCCTGACCGACCGTACCTTGCAGCGCCGCCTGCAGGCCGAGAGCACCAGCTACCAGCAATTGCTGGATGACACCCGCCGCGAGCTGGCCCGGCAGTACCTGGGCGAGCCGCGCCACAGCCTGGCCGAGGTGGCCGACCTGCTGGGCTTCGTGGACCAGAGCAACCTCTTTCGCGCCTGCCGCCGATGGTTCGGCATGCCGCCGGGCCAGTACCGGCAGCAACTGCGTGCGTGAATGCATGCGGTGAATGCGCGCATGAACCTTGCGTCCCACGGGGCATAGGCGCTGGGGGACAATTCCCGCATGAACCTGCACGCTGCCGCCGAAGGCCGGGCTCCGGCGACCTCCCCGCGCCTTCCCATCTCCTGGCAGGATGGCTTTGCCGCCCTGGGCCCCGACTTCTTCACCCATCTGCGCCCCACGCCGCTGCCCGAGCCGCACTGGATCGCCACCAGCACCGGCACTGCCGAGCTGCTGGGCCTGGACCCGCAATGGCTGGCCTGCGATGAGGCCCTGCAGGCGCTCACCGGCAATGCCGTGCTGCCCGGCAGCCATCCGCTGGCCAGCGTCTACAGCGGCCACCAGTTCGGTGTCTGGGCCGGCCAGCTCGGCGACGGCCGTGCCATCTTGCTGGGCGAGACCGCCTCGGGCCAGGAAATCCAGCTCAAGGGCGCGGGCCGCACGCCCTACTCGCGCATGGGCGACGGACGCGCCGTGCTGCGTTCGTCCATCCGTGAATTCCTGTGCAGCGAAGCCATGCACGCCCTGGGCATTCCCACCACGCGCGCGCTGAGCGTGACCGGATCGCCCGCCCCCATTCGCCGCGAAGAGATCGAGACCGCCGCCGTGGTGGCGCGCGTGGCGCCCAGCTTCATACGCTTTGGCCACTTCGAGCACTTTGCGGCGCGCGACCAGATGGCGCCGCTGCGCCAGCTGGCCGACTACGTGATCGACCGCTACTACCCCGAATGCCGCACGGCCGAGGCACTGGCCGGCAACGCCTACGCCAACTTCCTGCAGGCCGTGAGCGAGCGCACGGCGCGGCTGCTGGCGCACTGGCAGGCCGTGGGCTTTTGCCATGGCGTGATGAACACGGACAACATGAGCATCCTGGGCCTGACCATCGACTACGGTCCCTTCCAGTTCCTCGACGCCTTCGACCCCGGCCATATCTGCAACCACAGCGACACCCAGGGCCGCTACGCCTTCAACCGCCAGCCCCAGGTCGCGTACTGGAACCTGTACTGCCTGGGCCAGGCCCTGCTGCCGCTGATCGGCGAAGAGGAGCTGACCATTGCGGCGCTGGAGTCGTACAAGCAGGTGTTTCCGCAGGCCTATGGCTCTCTCATGCTGCGCAAGCTGGGCCTGCCCGAAGATGCTCCCGGCACGCCGCCTGCCGAGGCGCGCTTTGCCGCCCTGGTGAACCCGCTGCTGCAGCTCATGGCCGACAACGCCGTGGACTACACCATCTTCTTCAGCCGCCTGACCGATGCCGTGGCCACAGCCGGCGGCACCGAGCCCGACCTGGCGCCCGTGCGCGACCTGGTGCTGGACCGGCCCGCCTTCGACGCCTGGGCGGCAGGCTACGTACGGCAGCTTGCGACCGTGGATGGCACGGCAGCGGCCGCGCTGATGCAAGAATCGAATCCGCGCTTCGTGCTGCGCAACCACCTGGGAGAAATCACCATCCGCGCAGCCAAGGCGGGCGACTTCACCGCGGTGCGCCAGCTGCTGGCCGTGCTGCAGACCCCGTTCGCACCCCACGCCGAGCATGCCGAATGGGCAGGCTTCCCGCCCGACTGGGCTTCCTCCATCGAGATCAGCTGTTCATCATGAGCTTTCCCATCCACAAGACCGAGCAGGAATGGCAGGCCGAGCTGCAGGCCAAGGGCGCCGAGCCCGCCGCCTTCCAGGTGACGCGCCACGCGGCCACCGAGCGCCCCTTCACAGGCCGCTATGAGCAGTTCTGGGCCGATGGCAGCTACCACTGCATCTGCTGCGGCGCCAAGCTGTTCGACTCCGATACCAAGTTCGACGCCGGCTGTGGCTGGCCCAGCTTCGACCGCGCCATCCCAGGCGCCATCACCGAAATCGTGGACCGCAGCCATGGCATGGTGCGCACCGAGACTGTCTGCAGCCAGTGCGGCGCCCACCTCGGCCATGTGTTCCCCGATGGTCCCTCCGACACAGGGCTGCGCTACTGCATGAATTCCGCGTCGCTGGAATTCGAGCCGCCCAAGGCCTAGGCCCCAGGCCCGCAAAAACCCCAGCCGGCGCGGCCCTGCACCGATGCCGGGCCGCGCCGGCTGCGCCACAATGCGCCTGCCAAGCGCTCAGGCACCATGCCTGACTCCAAGCCCATCGAAATCTTCCAATGAAGTTACTGATCGACTTTTTCCCCATCATCCTGTTCTTCGTCGCCTTCAAGGTCTGGGGCATCTACACGGCCACGGCCGTGGCCATCGTCGCCACCATCGCGCAGATCGCCTACCTGCGCGTGCGCCATGGCAAGGTCGAGCCCATGCAATGGGTCAGCCTGGGCGTGATCGTGCTGTTCGGCGGCGCCACCTTGCTCGCCCACAACGACACCTTCATCAAGTGGAAGCCCACGGTGCTGTACTGGCTCATGGGCGGCGCCCTGGTGATTGGCCAGCTGGTATTTCGCAAGAACCTGCTGCGCTCCGTCATGGGCGCGCAACTGCAACTGCCGGACAACGCCTGGCGCACCATGAACTGGAGCTGGGCAGCCTTCTTCGCGGTGATGGGCGCGCTCAACCTGGTCATCGCCTACCGCTTCGACACCGACACCTGGGTCAACTTCAAGCTGTTCGGCGGCATGGGGCTGATGCTGGTCTTCGTGATCGGACAGGCCATCTACATGAGCCGCTTCATGCAGGAAGACAAGGGCGAGGCAGCCGCCGCCACGCCCGACGCCCTGCCCCCGTCCGGCGTGCAACAGGACAAGCAGCCATGAGCGCACCCGCCCATCCGCTGCCCATCACCGCCGAAGCCATGCAGGCCGTGCTGCGCGAGCGCCTCGCCCCCGATCACCTGGAAGTGATCGACGAAAGCCACCAGCACGCCGGCCATGTGGGAGCCAACGGCACCGGCTTCGGCACGCATTTCCGCGTGCGCATTGCGTCACCTTTGTTTCAAGGCAAGCCGCGCGTGGCACGCCACCGCCTTGTGTATGATGCGCTGCAAGAATTCATTGACCAGGGCGCTCACGCCATCGCCATCGAGGTTCTTTGAACTTTTACAGGCTCCGAAGATTCGGAGCCTGTTGCGTATCCACGCTATAGAATCAATTTTTCCTTCATCTCTGGAATTCGCATGAAAAAACAGCTTCTGACCAGCCTGGTGACTGCCGCCGTGCTGAGCACCGCAGCCCTGTCCGCCTCGGCCCAGAACATCGCCGTCGTCAACGGCAAGGCTGTGCCCAAGGCACGCGCCGAAGTGCTCAAGCAGCAGATCGAGCAAAGCGGCCGCCCCGTCACGCCCGAGATGGAAGGGCAGATCAAGGAAGAAGTCATCGCCCGCGAGATCTTCATGCAGGAAGCCAACAAGCGCGGCCTGGCCAACAGCGAAGCCTACAAGCAGCAGATGGAACTGGCCCGCCAGACCATCCTGATCCGCTCGCTGTTCGAAGACTTCCAGAAGAAGAACCCCGTGACCGACGCCGAAGCCAAGGCCGAGTACGACAAGGCCGTCGCTGCCAACAGCGGCAAGGAATACAAGGCCAGCCACATCCTGGTCGAGTCGGAAGACCGCGCCAAGGCCATCATTGCCGAGATCAAGGCCGGCAAGAAGTTCGAAGACATCGCCAAGAAGGAGTCCAAGGACCCCGGATCCGGCGCCCGTGGCGGTGACCTCGACTGGGCCAACCCCGGCAACTACGTGCCCGAGTTCTCCGAAGCCCTGATCAAGCTCGAAAAGGGCGGCATGACCCAGGAGCCGGTCAAGAGCCAGTTCGGCTACCACATCATCCGCCAGGACGACGTGCGCCAGGCCGAACTGCCCAAGTTCGAGGAAGTCAAGCCCCAGATCGTGCAGCAGCTGCAACAGCAAAAGCTGGCGCAATTCCAGGAATCGCTGCGCGAAAAGGCCAAGATCCAGTAAGATGCTTGCGTGTCGGCGGTTTTTGCCGTCGGCCTGACCATCACCAGCCCGCCTTGTGCGGGCTCTTTTTTTGCCCCAGGCAAGGTGGCCGCCAAAGAAAAGAGCTGCCCCTGGGGGCAGCCCGATTCAAGCCTGATTCATCCTGTCCCGGCGCCCACGGCACCGGAGACCAGGCCATCGTGCTTCTCAGAACTGGTATAGCGCGGTCAATCTGACCGTGCGACCCTCTCCGTACTCCACGGCCGAAGAACGCGACTGCTCGCCCAGGCGCTGGCGCACGCCGGCCACATAGGCCTTGTTGCCGATGTTTTCGAGATTGAGCCTGAGCTTCCATTGCCGGTTGAGTTCATAGCCGACCATGGCGCTGTGCACCCAATAGGCAGAGAGCTTCCCATCGCCTGCCGAGGTGACATTGCGCGTGCCCACGAAGCGCACCCCATAGCCCACCGTCCAGCCTTGGGGCAATGCATAGGTGGTCCACAGGTTCAGCGAATGGCGCGGCGTATTGCCCAGCGCCTGGCCCACACGCGCAGGCTCGTTCAATGACTTGAGGGTCTTGCTGGCCATGAAGGTGTAGTTGGCGAAGACATCCCATTGCGGCGTCACCTTGCCTGCGGCACCGAGCTCCAGCCCGCGCACGCGCTGCTCACCGGCCAGTAGATAGCTGCCATCGGCCATCTGCTCGCGGGCATTGGTCTTGTCCACCTGGAACAGCGCGGCTGTCAGCGCCAGCTGGCGGTCCCGCACATCCCACTTGGTTCCCAGTTCCAGGCTGGTGTTCTTCTCGGGCGCCAGCGAGGCCGTGGCCGCATCCAGGCCGGAACCATTGGAGACCAGGAATTCCGCGGAGGGGTTGAAGGCCGTGCCATAGGCCAGGTAGATGCGGCCGTTGTCGGCGGGCTTGAAGCTCAGGGCCGTGCGGCCGCTGAGCCGGCCGTCGGAACTGTCCACCGAGGTGCGCACGCCAGCGGCCGTTGCGGCGTTGGAGCGCCCGTCGATCCAGTCATAGCGCAGGCCCAGGTTCAGATCCCAGCGCGGCCCCAGCGCAATGGAGTCGGTGGCATACAGCGCGCGGGTGTCCAGGCGGGTCTCGTTCCTTCCGCTGTTTTGCAAGTCCGTGGTGCCCGTCCAGTATCCGGGCGGACGGGCCAGCGGATATCCGCCGGCCGGGAACTGCCGGTTGATGTTGTAGGAAGAGGTGGTGCGGTCATAGGTCTCGCGTGCGATCTCGAAGCCCGTGACCAGCGTATGCCCCAGCACGCCTGTGTCGAAGCGCTGGGTCAGGTTGGTCTGGTTGATCCACAGGGTGGTGGCCGCATCGCGGCCGTAGGCCTGCGGACCTGCGGGCCGGTAGTAGCCAGGATGCATACCCCGGAGATCGACATGCGAGGCCGAGATCACGGTATCGCGGCTCAGCCGCGAGTAGCGCGAGAGGTTCTGCAGCTTGGCGCCCGAGGCGAAGTCATGCTCGATCTTCGCGGTCAGGGCATCCTGGCCGATCTTGTCCCGGTCAAGGTTGCGCCAGCCGAAATAGGCATTGCGCGAGACGCCATCGAGCATCTTGCCGCGAAAGGCCGGCACGCCATAGTCGGGAAGATTGTCATCGCTCTGATGGAAGAAGCCGAGGGTCAGGCGCGTGGGCGAATTCAGCCCCAGGGCCAGCGAGGGCGCCACGCCCCAGCGCCGCTTGAAGATGGCATTGCGCCCCGCCACGTTGCTGTCATGGCCCATGAGGTTCAGGCGCATGGCAGCCTTGCCGCCAGCCAGCACCCTGTTGGCGTCGAGCGTGACGCGCCGGTAGCTGGCCGTGCCCAGGCCTGCGTCGGCCTCGGTGAAGTCATGGGCCTTGGGCTGCTTGCTGATCATGTTGATGCTGCCGCCCGAGGTGCCCGCGCCGCCGAAGACCGAGTTGGGTCCCTTGATGACCTCGACGGATTGCGTGTTGAAGAGATCGCTTCGGCTCTTCTGCCCGCTGTCGCGCAGCCCGTCGATCTGCAGGTTGGCATTGGCGCTGAAGCCGCGGATGTTGATGCTGTCGCCCGAGCCTGCACCGCCCTCGCCCGCATTGAAGGTGATGCCGGATACATTGGACAGCGCCTGCTGCAGGCTCAGGGCGTTTTGCTCCTGCAGCACCTGCCCGGGCACCACGGTGATGGTCTGCGGCACATCCAGCAGCGGCTTGGCGTATTTGGCCGATTCGGATGCCTCGGTGCGCGAGCCGGTGGAGCGCTGCCCGGAGACGGTCAAGGGCGCCAACTGCACCTGACGCTCATCGGCAGTGGCGTCCTGCGCATAAGCGGGCGTGACCAGCGCCGCAGCGAACACCGAAAAAAGGCACGACTGGGGGCCGGAGACGAAGGGTCGAGATAGCAAATGTGCTGTGCGCATGGCAAAGATCCACGTTGAAAATGGGAATCATTTGCAACGCAACCTTTCCAAAGCAATCAGACCCGTCTGAATCTGGCGCATCACCCCTGGTTTCAGGCGTTTTCACTTGTTTTCACTTGCGCCGATCAGCGCGCTCCCGCCTCCTGCAGCAGGCGCTCCACCTCATGCTGGCTGCGCTGGCGGGCGTGGACGACGGCGGTCACGCCATCCTTGTCGGGCAGATTGAGATCGGCCCTGGCCGCGATCAGCTGGCGGACGATGTCCTGGTAGCGCGGGCCTCCGTCGCCCAGCAAAACGGCTTCGAGCAGGCAGGTCCAGCCCAGCCGGTTCACATGGTCGGCCCGTACACCGGCAGCCAGCAAGGCCTGCACGGTATCGACGTGGCCGCGCTCGCAGGCCGGGATCAGCGCCGTGCCGCCGTAGCGGTTGGTGCTTTGCAGATCGGCGCCGTACGACAGCGTCATGCGCAGTATCTCCAGGCGGCCCAGGGCACCGGCCAGCAGATAGGCACTGTCCTGCAGGTCATTCTTGAGATTGGGGTTGGCCCCATGGACCAGCAGCGAGCGCGCGACTTCCACATGGTTGCCGCGCACGGCCAGCAGCAGCGGCGTATTGCCCTGCCGGTCACGCACATCGACAGGTGCGCCGCGCTTGAGCCAGTCGCGTACCTGCAGCGCCTCGCCGGCCTGGGCGGCCGCCAGCAGCGCGGGGCCGAATTCCGGGCGATTCACCGCACCCTCCTGCGCCCTGGCCGCATCGCGGCCCTCGGCGGCTGTGGCCACAGCCTGCGCCTCCTGCGCCTGCGTCTCTTGTCCCTGCGCATCCGCCAGTCCCGCGGCAAGACAGGCCGTCAGGATTGCAGCGTGCCGGACATGGGCGCCGGATCGGGAAACAGCATGGTGCATACAAGCCCTCCTGGAAAACACGGTTGTGCGGCAAGCGTAAGGCAAGCTTGCCCGGTTGCGCATGAAGCCGGGGCGTCGCACGTCAGTTTCATTCAGGAACTATAGCTACATCGCCTGATCCCACGCGCTTTCCCCGGGCTCGCGCCGGAAAGTCTTCGCGCGCCAGCCTTTCTCAAACGAAAGGAGACCTGTTCCCGTGTCTTGCAACAAAAGCCGTGCCGCCCGCTGGATGGCCGCAGCCGCCACCGCCCTCGCCGTCCTCACCACCACCCTGGCCCCGGCCGCCGCCCATGCGCGCGAGTTCGTCAGCGTCAAGGGCGCCAGCGTCAATGTGCGGCAGCAGCCCACCACGCGCTCGGCCACGCTGTGGGAACTGGGCAAGGGCTATCCGCTGCAGGTGGTGCAGCGCAAGGGCCAGTGGCTGCGCGTCAGGGACAACGAGAGCACGCTGGGCTGGGTGCATGCGCCGCTGACCGGCAAGACCCCGCACATGGTGGTGACCGGGCGCACCGCCAATCTGCGCGCAGGCCCGGGCCAGAAACACCGCGTGGTGGGCAAGCTGGCTGAGCTGGAGGTGGTGCGCACGCTCAAGAAGCAGGGCTCCTGGGCCCATGTCCAGCGCGACAACGGCCAAAAGGGCTGGGTGGCGCGCAGCCTGACCTGGGGCTGGTGACCTGGGCTGATTACCTGGACGTCTGGCTGGACGTTCAGCCGTTGACCACGACCTGCGTGCGCGGCGCATAGCCGTGGTTCAGCGGACCGTGGCCGGCGCCCGTGAACACATCGGCACCGGCCGCAATCGCGCCCAGGATGTACTCGCGCGCCTGGGCCACGGCCGCCTCCAGCGGCAGGCCCAGCGCCAGGTGCGAGGCAATCGCCGAAGACAGCGTGCAGCCCGTGCCATGGCCGTTGTGCGTGGCAATGCGCTGCGACTGCAGGCGCAGCCGCTGGCCGTTGCCATGGCCCAGCAGGTCTACCACCAGATCGCCGGACAGATGCCCGCCCTTGAGCAATGCGGCCGGCGCGCCCAGCGCCAGGAGTTCCTGCACGGCGCCGTCCAGTGCGTCTATGCCATCAATGGAGTGGCCCAGCAGCAGCGCCGCCTCGTCCAGATTGGGCGTGACCACGGTGGCCAGGGGGAACAGTTCGCGCACCAGCACGGAGGCGGTTTCCGGCGCGATCAGCCGGTCGCCGCTGGTGGCCACCATCACGGGGTCCAGCACCACGTTGCGCAGCTGGTGGCGGCGGATGGCATCGGCCACCACCTGCACCACCTCGGGCGTGGCCAGCATGCCGATCTTGACGGCGTCGGCGCCGATGTCCTCGACCACCGCATCGATCTGGCCGCGCAGTATGTCCACGGGAATGCCATGGATGCCGCTGACGCCCAGCGTGTTCTGCACGGTGATGGCCGTGATGGCCGTCATGCCGTAGCAGCCCAGGGCGCTGCAGGTCTTGAGGTCGGCCTGTATGCCGGCGCCGCCGCCGCTGTCGGAGCCCGCGATGATGAGCACGCGTGCATAGCGCTTGCGCGCGGCGGGAGCCGGTTCGGTGGATGCGGCGGTCGAAGGGGAGTGGTCGGCAGTCATGGGCGAAAATTATCACCCATGCGCATGGTCAATACCGGCAGCTGCGGGATGTGCTGTAATGCCTGCTGACGGACGAAACAGGGGTGTCCCGTCGGTGAAACAGGGCCTGGCCCGCCTCGCCGATGCGTGACTGAGAAACACCCTGGGGCCCCGGGGCGACCAGCCCCCTGCCGCACAAGCCTGCACCACAGGCACCTTGCCGCGCAGCGCCCCTGCACCCGATCCAGGTCATGCTGGCGTGGGGAGTTTCAATCAATCGGGGTGGTACGCCGCGTTTTGTCCAGCACATGCCCTGTGCGCGGACAGCCGGCCGGCAGTCCCACGGGCATGGGCGCACTTGACCACCAGATGCACATGTCCGTTCTACAAGCTTCTTCCCGCATCGCCATTCTGGGCGGCGGCCTCATGGGCCGGCTGCTGGCATTGGCGCTGGCCCGTCGCGGCCACGGCATCGCCGTATACGACGCCCACGGCCCCGAAGGCGATGGCGCAGCGGCCCGCGTGGCCGCCGCCATGCTCGCGCCCCTGGCCGAATCGGCCATCACCGAGCCCGGCGTGGTGCGCATGGGCCAGCACGGCCTGACGCGCTGGCCCGAACTGCTGGCCCAGCTCGATGCGCCCGTGTTCTTCCAGCAAAACGGCACCCTCATCCTCTGGCACCGCCAGGACGCGGGCGATGCCCAGCGCTTTTTCGGCCTGCTGGAGAAAAACCGCCGCATCAACCCCAGCCTTCCCGCGCTGCAGCCGCTGGCCGACCAGGCCCTGCACGACTGCGAGCCCGCGCTTGAGCGGCGCTTCGCCCAGGCCATGTACCTGCAGGGCGAAGGCCAGCTGGACAACCGCCAGCTGCTGGCCGCGCTCCACGCCACGCTGACCCGCCTGGGCGTGGAGCAGCACTGGAACCAGCCGCGCGAGCTGGCCGACTTCCGTCCCGGCACGCCGGGCCAGCCCGACTGGGTGCTGGACTGCCGGGGCCTGGGCGCACGCGGCCAGTGGCCTGCGCTGCGCGGCGTGCGCGGCGAGGTGGTGCGCATCCATGCGCCCGAGGTCACGCTGCAGCGGCCCACGCGCCTGATCCATCCGCGCTACCCGATCTACATTGCGCCCAAGGAGGACCACCTCTTCGTCATCGGCGCCACCGAGATCGAGTCCGACGACATGTCGCCGGCCAGCGTGCGCTCCACGCTGGAGCTGCTGAGTGCCGCCTACACCGTGCATCCGGGTTTTGCCGAGGGCCGCATCGTCGAGATCGCCACCCAGTGCCGCCCCACCCTGCCCGACAATCTGCCGGCCGTGCGCTGGAGCGCGCCGCGCGTGATGGAGGTCAACGGCCTGTACCGCCATGGCTTCATGATCGCGCCGGCCATGCTGGACGTGGTGCTGGAGCTGCTCGACAGCGGTGATTCCGAACTGGCCCGCCGCTTCGATGTTGCCGTCGAGCATGCGCCATCGCAGCACAAGGCAGCCGCCTGAACGGCACGCACGGCACTTTCACGCACAACAGACCGGACATGCATGCAGGGCCGACAAGACCGGCCCTGCCTAAGATCGAACAAGCCCCCGTACCCGCCTTTCGTTTCCCCTCAGCCGCCATGAACATCACCATCAACCAGCAAGCGACCGAACTGAGCGACGGAGCCACCGTGGCCGACGCGCTGGCCCAGCTTGCGCCGCGCCCGCCCTTTGCCGTGGCCATCAACACCGTCTTCGTACCCAAGGCCCGCTATGCCGAGCAGGCGCTGAACGACGGCGACCGCCTCGAAGTGATCTCGCCGGTGACCGGCGGCTGATGCCCCATCCGACTCTCCCATTGCCTCACGCCATGACGACTTCCGCCCCTTCCTCCGACGACAGCCTGGTCCTGTACGGCCAGCGCTTTGACAGCCGCCTGCTGCTGGGCACCTCCCGCTACCCCTCGCCCGCCGTGCTGGAAGCTGCCGTGCAGCGTGCCCGCCCCGCCATGGTCACGGCCTCGCTGCGCCGCCAGGGCAGCAATGCCGCCGAGACCGGTGCCAGCTTCTGGGAATTGCTCAAGAAGCTGGCCGTGCCCGTGCTGCCCAACACGGCCGGCTGCATGACCGTGCAGGAAGCCGTGACCACGGCCCAGATGGCACGCGAAGTCTTCGAGACCCCCTGGATCAAGCTGGAGCTGATCGGCGACGACTACACCCTGCAGCCCGACACGCTGAACCTGGTCGAGGCCGCCTCCATCCTCATCAAGGACGGCTTCCAGGTCCTGCCCTACACCACCGAGGACCTGGTGCTGTGCCAGCGCCTGGTGGATGTGGGCTGCCAGGCCGTCATGCCCTGGGCAGCGCCCATCGGCACGGGCCGCGGCCCCGTCAACCCCTATGCCATGCAAACGCTGCGCGAGCGCCTGAAGGTGCCGCTGATCGTGGATGCGGGCCTGGGCCGCCCCTCGCACGCCTGCCAGGTCATGGAATGGGGCTATGACGCCGTGCTGCTGAACACGGCCGTGGCCTTGTCCGAAGATCCCGTCGCCATGGCCGGCGCCTTTGCCGACGCCGTGAACGCCGGCCACGCCGCCCACCGCGCCGGCGCCATGGCCGAGCAATCGGCCGCCCAGCCCAGCACGCCCGTGCTGGGCACGCCGTTCTGGCACCACGGCTGAGGAGACCGGCCATGAGCAACGACTCCATCCAATCCTGGGCAGATGCCATCGTGCGCCTGCACGGCGCCACCTTTGCCCCTGAAGGCTCCGCCCTGCCCTCGCAGCCCGTGCCGCAGGCACAGCGCCAGGAGCCGGCCTATCTTGCGGCGCTGCAGGCCTGCAGCGCCCTGGGTTTCATCGCCATCGACGCCGAGACGCTGGCCTGCGCCTGGCAGGCGCAGACGCTGCGCAGGGGCCGCTTCGAGGCCACGCTATGGCCCGACGATCCGCGCGACTTCGGCCTGGAGGGCGCCGATCCCGCACTGGCCTTCCCGGAGTGCCCAAGGTCCATGGGCCTGTACGGCGTGCTGCCCGATGCGCAATGGGTGGGCCGCATGGCCCGCGCCGGTGTGCCCACCGTGCAGCTGCGCTTCAAGTCCGAGGACCGCGACGCCATCGCGCGCGAAGTGCGCGCCGCCGTGGCCGCGGTGGAAGGCACGGGCGCCCTGCTCTTCATCAACGACCACTGGCGCGAGGCCATCGATGCCGGCGCCTATGGCGTGCATGTGGGCCAGGAGGACCTGGACGCGCTGGCCGGCGCCGACCTGCAGGCCATCCACGCCTCGGGCCTGCGCCTGGGCGTGAGCACGCATGGCTATGCCGAAATGGTGCGCGCCCATGCCGTGCAGCCCAGCTACATCGCGCTGGGCGCCGTCTTTCCCACCACGCTCAAGAAAATGGCCACGGCTCCGCAGGGCCTGGCGCGCCTGGGCGCCTATGTGCGCCTGATGCAGCGCTATCCGCTGGTGGCCATCGGCGGCATCTCGGCCGACCAGTTCCCGGCCGTGCGCGCCACGGGCGTGGGCTCGGTGGCCGTGGTGCGGGCACTGGTCAATGCAGAGGATCCTGAAGCGGCGGCGCAGCAGTTGCTTGCCAGCATGCAGGCTGCGGACTGAGCCTTTGCGGGACCCCACATCAAAAAAGGGAGCATCTGCTCCCTTTTTTGATGTGCACCTGGCTCAGTCCTTGGACGGCTCCTTGCCGTCACCCTGCGGCGACGGAGCCTGTGGCGTGGTCCGAAAGGCCGGGTCGGTCTCGCGCGACAGCAGCATGTCCACCGAGCGGCTCAAGGGCTCGTCCAGGCCGCGGTGATCGCGAAGGGTTTCGGGCGGTTGCAGTTCCCAGTTCTCCAGCGCCAGATCCATGCTCAGCGGCGCCTTGAGATTGTGCTCGCTGAAGCCCACGGGGCCTGAGCCGGGCGCCGACAGCACCACGGGCGGAAAGCGCGAAGGCACGTCCACCGTGGGCAGTTCATCCTCGCCCAGCGCGGTGAGGTCTATGTCCAGCAGCGGTGCCGCCGCATCGTGGATGAAGGACGGCGTCTCGCTCAGCGGAACGGCACGCACCTGGCCGGCAGGCAGCTGGCCTGCCTGATCCAGGTCGAAGTCCAGCGGCTGCATTTCAAACTGCAGCGGCGCAGACAGGGAGTCCGGCGCGCGGCTGTCTGCAGCCTTCTCACCGGCTGTACCGGAGACCACGGACAGCGCCTGCGTGTCCATGGGCGTGAACTCCAGGCCCGGATCCTGCGGCGACAGGGAAGAGGCAGCCTGCTGCGGCGCGGCCTCTACCGGAGGCGGTTGCAGCTCGGCCATCCAATCCACATCCATGAAGGCGGCAGCGGCGGCCGGTGCGGGAGCGGGTTCCGCGGCCGATGCGAGGACGGCTGCGCCGGCCGTGGCTGCGCCGGCTGCGGCCGTGCCCGCCACCATGCGCGGCGTGGTGCGCTCGCGCGGGCCGGGCTCGCCGCGCGTTCCGGCAGGCGAGGTGCGCGCGATGGACAGCAGCAGCAGCAGGTCATCGAAAGCGGCCAGGTCGAAGGGGGCTGGCGCATCGGGGTCGGGTGCACCGTCCTGCTTGAACAGGTAGTGCGCCAGGCAGTCCTCGACCTCGTCCACAGGCCACAGCGCCTCGATGCGTGCCAGCTGCTCGGGATAGCCCTGCAGCAGGCTGCTGCCCTTGTCGGTGAAGCCCGGCATGGCCGGCACGCGGGCGTTGAAATGCTTGGCAAAGCGGGCGCGCAGCTGGTCGAAGTCGTCTCGGCGGCTCAGCGTGTAGTACAGGTGCAGCAGCTCCAGATAGGCCAGCGGCGAGGAATCCTCATGCGTGGCGATGTGCGAGCGCAGCAGCTCGATGGCCTGCTGGTGCTCGCCCACCGAGATGAAGAATTCCGCCTGCTGCTGCACGTCGAACATTTCGCCGGGCTGCACCATGCGCCGGGCCTTGATGGCCTCGGGCGCAGGCGAGCGCGCTGCGGTCTTCTCGCCCTCCGGCTCGGGCAGCTCGGCCTGCACGGACACAGGCACGGGAATGGTGGCCGGGCCGAAATCGCCGGGGTCCACGTCCTCATGCAGCTCGTACGTCACGCCAGGGCGCATCTGCGCGCCGCGCTGCACATAGGGCGAGGCCAGGGTATCCGGGCCACGGCGATCATCCGGCGACGGCGCAGGCCGGTGTTCACGCAGGCTGGGTGCCATGGGCCGCGTGGGCCGATGGGGGTCCAGGGAATGCGGCAGGGTGTTGATCCCGTCATCGTGCGAATGCGGCGGGCTCGACGGCACGGGGTCCTGCGACGAACGCTCCACCGATTCCCGCCAGGCATCCGGCTCGCGCGAGAACAGCGAGGCGCCCGAGCGCATTTTCCAGGCCATCCATGCGATCACGGCCACGGCGGCGATCAGCGCCAGCAGCAGCGCATTGAACAGCCACGATGAGCCGCCCGACTCCTGGCGCATGGCCTCCAGTTCGGCCCGTAGCTGGGCCAGTTGCCCACGGTCGGCGGTGTCGCGCTTCTTGAAGGCCGCCATTTCGGCCTCCAGCGCCTGCACGCGCTTGTTGGCCTCGGCCAGCTGCTCGCTGCCCGCATCGAACATGGGAGCCGCAGATGCGGCGGCGCCCTCGGGTGTCCCGGGTGTTCCGGCTGCGCCAGCGGCGCCCGGGGTGCCGCCCGTGCCCAGCCATTCCTCCACCGGCTCCATGCGCAGGCGCGGTTCTATGCGCAGGCCCGCCTGCAACTGCCCGGCCTGGGCCTGGGCGGTCACGCCCACGGGCGGCCTGGATTTCTCGGCCGCCGCCTTGGGTTTGGCCTGGAGCCTTGGCTGTGTCTTTGGCTTGGACTGGGGTTTCGGTTCCTTGGCAACGGGCACCGCTGCGGGCCTGGAATCGGCCCGGGCGCTGCGGCCAGCGGCCGGGCGGGAGGAAGTCGAAGATGGGTCGGAAGCAGCACCCGCTGCCCCCGCTGCACCTGCAGCACCGGAGCCCGCGGCCGCCAGCGCCGGCTGGGCTGCCGCCAGCTCTCGCACATTGATGGGCTGATTGCCCGTGGCATCCACCGACTCGGGCAGCTGCGCCAGCAGCGTGTAGCTGCGGCTGATGCCGCCGCCTTCGCAGCCGGCCCAGAGCTTGAGCGTCACCACGGGCTCGTCCACCGTGTAGCTGGCCTGCACACGAACGGCCTTGCCCGATGTGGTCGGGCTGACGCGCACACGAGAGGATTCGATGGGCCTGTCACCGGCCAGCAGCTCGGCGCGCACGCAGGAGCTGCCGGCGTCATTTCCGCTATCGGGCTGCAAGCCCACCACCAGGTCGAACGGAGCGCCCAGCACCACGTTGCCCCGGGGACTGCCCAACGACAATGCGGACGCGTTCCAGGCCATGGAGGACAGGGCGACGCCGAGAATGGTGCTACAAATTCTCACATCAGCCTTTCTTTGAACGCTTGCATTTTTGCATAGACACCTGTAGGACACCTCCTCTATGTATATGATCCAAAACAACATTTCTCCTATCAGGAACGTCGGATTGATAGGCGCAGGCATCATGGGGCAAGGCATTGCCCAGCTGGCCGCCCAGGCAGGCGCCGGCGTGCTGCTGCAGGACGCTCGCCCGGGCGCTGCCGCGCAAGCGCAGCAACAGCTGTTTGCGCTGTGGGACCTGCTTGAGAAGAAACAAAAAATAACAAGTGAGCAGGCCGCAGATTGCAAGGCCCGGGTGACGGTGGCGGACGGTCTCGATGCGTTCAGGAACTGCGACCTGGTGATCGAGGCCATCGTCGAGCGCATGGATGCCAAGCAGGCGCTGCTGCGCGAGCTGGAGGCCATCGTTGCGCCCGGGACCCTCATCGCCAGCAATACCTCGGCCCTGTCCATCACCACGCTGGCCACGGCGCTCGAGCACCCGCAGCGCTTTGCCGGCTTTCACTTCTTCAACCCGGCGCCGCTGATGAAGGTGGTGGAGATCGTGCGCGGCCTGGCCACGGACGAGGCCACCTGCGCCACGCTGGCGCAGTTCGCGCGCAGCTTCGGCCACACGCCCGTGCGCGCGCAGGACACGCCGGGTTTCCTGGTCAACCACCTGGGCCGCGGCTATGTGACCGAGGCGCTGCGCATCGTGCAGGAAGGCATTGCCGACTTCGCCACCATCGACCGCATCCTGCGCGAGCAGGTGGGCTTCAAGCTCGGCCCGTTCGAGCTGATGGATCTCACCGGCCTGGATGTCACCCATGCCGTGATGGAGCACATCTACCACCAGTACTACCAGGAGCCGCGCTACCGCCCCAGCCCCATTGCCGCGCAGCGCGTGGCGGCCGGCCTGCTGGGGCGCAAGACCGCCCAGGGCTTTTACCGCTATGCCGAAGGCCGCGCCGAGCAGCCTGCCGAGCCTGCCGTGCCGCAGGTGCAGACGCTGCCACCGGTCTGGGTGTCGGCACGCGCGGCCCGGCGCAACGAGATCTACCAGTTGCTCAAGAGCCTGGGCGCGCGCATTGAAACCGCGCAGGCACCGACCGAGCAGGCCTTGATCCTGGTGGCGCCGCTGGGCCTGGACGTGACCACGGTGGCTGCCGTGGAGCGGCTGGACTGCACGCGCACCATGGGCATCGACATGCTGCTGGCCGACGCCGACACGCGCCGCCGCGTGCTGGCCACCACGCCGGCCACGCGCACCGACATGCGCGACGCCGCCCATGCGCTTTTTGCCAGCGACGGCAAGGCCGTGAGCGTGATCCGCGACAGCGGCGGCTTCGTCACGCAGCGCGTGGTGGGCTCCATCGTCAACATCGCCAGCGACATCTGCCAGCAGGGCATCGGCAGCCCGGCCGACCTGGAAAAGGCCGTGACCCTGGGCCTGGGCTATCCCATGGGCCCGCTGGCCATGGGCGACCGCTGGGGCCCCACCAACATGCTGGAGGTCCTGTTCAACCTGCAGACCGTCTACGGCGACCCGCGCTACCGCCCCAGCCCCTGGCTGCGCCGCCGTGGCGCGCTGGGGCTGAGCCTCACGCACGAGGAGCCATAAGCCCTGCAAAGCCGGCGACCCGATGCAAGACGGGTCGCCTTTTTTCGCCGCCCTGCCCCGTTTTCGGCAGGCCCAGACACCGAAGTGACAGGCCCGCCGGCGGCATGCTGCGCCGCGGCGGTCCCACACGCGACAATGTGACCGTCATCAGTCACGCAAAAGACAGGCCATGGACGACCCGATTCTTACCATCGAAGAACGTGAAGCGATCAATTCCGGTCGCTGGTTTTCATCACTTTCTCCATCGCTTCGGCACGACATTCTTCGATGCGCTTACGTCAAACGGTTCAAAGATGGCACGCTCATCTGCGCACGCGGAGAACCGCCCGAGGAATGGATCGCCTGCGCCCGGGGTGCGGTGCGCGTGAGCTCGACCTCGATCACGGGCAAGCAGATCACGCTGGACTACGTGGAGCCGGGCATCTGGTTCGGCGACGTGGCCATCCTGGACGGGGACAAGCGCACGCACGATGCCTATGCGCACGGCGAGACCACGCTGCTGTGCGTGTCCAAGACCGACTTCAAGAAAATCCTGTCCATGCATGTGGAGTTCTCGGAAGCCATGCTGCGCCTGCATGCACGGCGCATCCGCCAGCTCTACGGCCTGGTCGAGGACCTCAACACCCTGCCGCTGCGCGCGCGCCTGGCCAAGCAGCTGCTGCACCTGGTGCGCAGCTATGGCGTGACCAGCCTGTCGGATGGCAGCGAGATCCGCATCGGCCTGCACCTGGCGCAGGAGGAACTGGCGCAGTTGCTGGGCGCCTCGCGCCAGCGCGTGAACCAGGAACTCAAGGCCATGGAGCGCGAGAACGCCATCCGCATCGAGCCGGGCGGCCTGGTGGTCTGCGACCGCGACACGCTGCTGCGCATCGCCGCGCCCGACGCCTGAACCTGCGCGGCCCGCGCCGCGCCCCCTCCCCTTTTCTTGCACCGACCGGACGTTCGCGCCGGCCGGTGCCTTGCCGCGCCCGTGCTGCGCGGCTGTTCCCGTTTGTTGAACCGATTCTCGAACCGATCACAGGACTGACTGCCCCATGAGCACTTTCGACCATTTCGTAGGCACACGCGCCGTCTCCGACCAGCACGCATTCGACGTGCCCGCGCTCACCGCCTGGATGCAGGGCCATGTGCAGGGCTTTGCCGGCCCGCTGCAGGTGGAGATGTTCAAGGGCGGCCAGTCCAACCCCACCTACAAGCTGATCACCCCGGGACGCAGCTACGTGATGCGCTCCAAGCCCGGCCCCGTGGCCAAGCTGCTGCCCTCGGCCCATGCCATCGAGCGCGAGTTCCGCGTGATGAAGGGCCTGGCCGGCACCGACGTGCCCGTGCCCCACATGTATGCGCTTTGCGAGGACGAATCCATCATCGGCCGCGCCTTCTACATCATGGAGTGCATGGAAGGCCGCGTGCTCTGGGACCAGTCCCTGCCCGGCATGGAGCCGGCCCAGCGCGCCGCCATCTACGACGAGATGAACCGCGTGATCTCGGCCCTGCACACCGTGGACTTCGCGGCCCAGGGCCTGGCCGACTACGGCAAGAGCGGCAACTACTTCGAGCGCCAGATCGGCCGCTGGAGCAAGCAGTACGTGGCCTCGGTCACCCAGCCCATCCCCGAGATGGACCAGCTCATGCAGTGGCTGCCCGCCCACATGCCGGCCAGCGCGCTGGATGCCTCGCGCGTGTCCATCGTGCACGGCGATTTCCGCCTGGACAACCTGATGTTCCACCCCACCGAGCCGCGCGTCATCGCCGTGCTGGACTGGGAGCTGTCCACCCTGGGCCACCCGCTGGCCGACTTCAGCTACCACTGCATGAGCTGGCACATCCCGGCCACGCTGGGCCGGGGCATCGCAGGCAAGGACCTGGCGGCCCTGGGCATTCCCGGCGAAGAGGAATACATCCGCCGCTACTGCGAGCGCACGGGCCTCAAGGACGTGGACACGCTGCGCGCCGACTGGAACTTCTACATGGCCTACAACATGTTCCGCATCGCGGCCATCCTGCAGGGCATTGCCAAGCGCGTGGAGGCCGGCACGGCCTCCAGCGCCCAGGCCAAGGCCTCGGGCGACACCGCCCGGCCCATGGCCGAGCTGGCCTGGTCCTTCGCCCAGCGCAGCTGAGCCATCCAGACCAGCCCCCAACACTCACCGATCACCCCGTTTCCACCACAAGCGACAAGCCAAGAGAAGGAGCGCATCCATGGACTTTGAATATTCGCCCAAGACCAAGGACCTGCAGGAACGCCTGCTGAAGTTCATGGACGAGCACATCTATCCCGGCGAAAAGGACTATGCCGCCGAGATGGAAGCCAACACCGCCGCAGGCAAGCGCTGGACGCCGCTGCAGACCATCGAGAAGCTCAAGGTCAAGGCCCGGGAGCAAGGCCTGTGGAACCTGTTCCTGCCCGTGGACAGCGCCGAGGCCGCAGGCTACAAGGGCGGCGGCCTGACCAACCAGGAATACGCGCCGCTGGCCGAGATCATGGGCCGCGTGCCATGGTCCAGCGAGGTGTTCAACTGCTCGGCGCCCGACACCGGCAACATGGAAACCATTGCGCGCTACGGCAGCACCGAACTCAAGGAGCGCTGGCTCAAGCCGCTGCTGGACGGCAAGATCCGCTCGGCCTTCGCCATGACCGAGCCCGAGGTGGCCTCCTCCGACGCCACCAACATCTGCACGCGCATCGAGCGCCAGGGCGACGAGTACGTGATCAACGGCCACAAGTGGTGGATCTCGGGTGCCGGCGATCCGCGCTGCCAGGTCTTCATCACCATGGGCAAGACCGACCCCGACGCGCCCAAGCACTCGCAGCAGAGCATGATCATCGTGCCCGGCGACGCGCCCGGCATCCGCATCGTGCGTCCGCTCAACGTCATGGGCTATGACGATGCGCCGCACGGCCACATGGAGATGTACTTCGAGAACGTGCGCGTGCCCGTGGGCAACATCCTGCTGGGCGAGGGCCGTGGCTTCGAGATCGCCCAGGGCCGCCTTGGCCCCGGCCGCATCCACCACTGCATGCGCCTGATCGGCCTGGCCGAGCGCGCGCTGGAGCTGATGTGCAAGCGCGCCAGCTCGCGCATCGCCTTCGGCAAGAGCGTGGCCCAGCAGACCGTGACGCAGGAGCGCATCGCCGAGGCACGCTGCCGCATCGACATGGCGCGCCTGCTCACGCTCAAGGCCGCCTGGCTGATGGACATTGCCGGCAACAAGGTGGCACGCAGCGAGATCGCCATGATCAAGGTGGTGGCCCCCAGCATGGCCTGCCAGGTCATCGACTGGGCCATGCAGGTGCACGGCGGCGGCGGCATGAGCGACGACTTCCCGCTGGCCAGCGCCTACGCCCACGCGCGCACGCTGCGCTTTGCCGACGGCCCGGACGAGGTGCACCGCAACGCCATCGCCAAGTGGGAGCTGGGCAAGTACGGCGCCTACGGCAAGGATGCCGGCGTGCCCATCACGCGCGGCAGCTGAGCAGGCTTCAAGCCTGAGGCCTGAGGCCGCGCACCCGACAGGATCGGGTGGCGGCCCTGGCCCTTCCCTCTCAGCCAGGTGGCAATGCCTCCTGGCTTTTTTGTGCCTGCCTTTCCGGCATTTCAGCGCCCATGGCAGGCGCCTCCCATCCCCCGCCCAGCGCCCGGTACAGCGCCACGCGCGCCTGCAGCTGCAGCAGGCGCTGCAGCACGGCATCGTCCTGCGCCGCGTACAGCGTGGTCTGGGCCTGCAGCAGGGACAGCAGGCTTTCCGCCCCGGCCTTGTAGCGCAGCTCGGCCAGCGACACGGCCTGGCGGGCCTGGGCCAGAACCTCGGCCTGGGCCTCGGCCTGGGCCTTCAGGCCGTGGACGGCGTTGAGCGCCAGGTCCACATCGCCATAGGCCGCGACGATGGACTTGTAATAGCCGGCCAGCAGCTCCTCGCGCCGGGCCTGGGCGCCATCGCGCTCGGCCGCCAGACGGCCGCCGTCGAAGATGGGGCCGGCCAGTCCGGCCAGCAGCGAATACACGGGCTCGCGCAGCCAGTCGCTGGCGCGCCCAGCGCTGGTGCCTGCACTGCCCGTAAGGGTCAGCCGGGGCCACAGCGCTGCGCGGGCGGCCTGCAGGTTGGCGCTGGCGGCGGTCAGTTGCGCCTCAGCACTGGCAATGTCGGGCCGGCGCTGCAGCAGCTGCGTGGGCAGGCCTGGGCCGATCTCGGGCAGCTGCAGGGCCTGCAGCGAGTCCGTGGCCAGCGCGGGGCGGCGGGCCTGGCCCAGCAGCACGGCCAGCGTGGCATCGGCATCCTCGCCCTGGCGGCGCAGCGTGGCCAGGGCCTGGCGCTGACTGGCCACCAGGCCGCGCTGCTGGGCCAGCTCCAGCTGGGTGGCGGCGCCTGCGCGCGCACGGGACTCCACCAGGCCCAGCAGCCGCTCGGCATTGGCCACGTTGCGCGCCGCAATGGTCTGGCGTTCGCGCAGCGCCACGGCCTGCAGCCAGCCATGGGCCACCTGGGCGGTGACCGTGAGGCGCACCGTGTCCTGGTCGAACCGGCTGGCCTGCCAGGCCGCCGCCGCCGCATCGCGCGTGGCGCGGCTGCGGCCCCAGAAGTCCACCTCATACGAGGCCGTCAGCGCAGCGCCGTAGACGCTGGCTTGCCCGCCCGCCACCTGTGCATGGTTCATGCGCTGGGCGCGCAGCTCGCCATTGAGCGAGGGCAGCAGCGCAGCGCCCGCCTGGCGCGTGGCCGCCTCGGCCTGGCGCACGCGGGCCATGGCGGCAGCCATGTCCAGGCTCTGGTCCTGGGCCGCCTGCACCATGCCGCCCAGCTCCGCACTGCCAAAGGCCTGCCACCACTGGGGTGAGACGGAGGCAGGGACGGCTTCGCCCTGCTGCTTCCACGAAGCGGCCAGCGCAGGCGCTGTCCTGTCCGGCACTGTCTGCTGCGCGGCGCAGCCGCCCAGGGCAAGCAGCGCGAGAGCGATGCAGCCCAGGCGTGCATTTCCCAGCGTCTTGTCGTTCATGTCTTTCATCTCACTCTCCCGCCAGCGCGCGCACCGGGTCCAGCCGCGCCGCCGTCTTGGCCGGCATGTAGCCGAACACCAGGCCCGTCACCACGGCGCAGGCAAAGGCGCCCAGCATGGCGCGCACCGAAAACACCACGGGCACGCCCGCCACGATGAGCACCACGCCCACGGCCAGCCCGGCCAGCAGGCCCACCGTGCCGCCCACGAAGGTGACCAGGCTGGCCTCGGTCAGGAACTGGCGCAGGATGTCGCGCTGGCGCGCGCCCGTGGCCATGCGGATGCCGATCTCGCGCGTGCGCTCGCGCACCGTCATCAGCATCACGTTCATCACGCCGATGCCGCCCACCACCAGGGAAACGGCGGCAATCAGGCCCAGCATCACCGCCATGCTCTGGCGCGTGGCCGCCTCGGCCTGGATGCGCGCGGCCGCGTTGCCGATGCCGAAGTCCTCGCGCCCGCCGTGGCGCGCCAGCAGCAGCTTGCGCATGGCCTCCTCCGCCTCGTGCACCACGTCGGAGGACATGGCCTCGATCACCACATAGTCGGGCTGGGTCTGCGACTGGTAGACGCGCGCCCGGCCCGAGCGGTAGGGAATGAAGACCATGTCGTCATAGTTCTGCGCGCCCGAGTCCGCGCCGCGCTCGCTCATCACGCCGATGACCTCGAAGGCCGATGTGCCGATGATCAGCTGGCGCCCCAGCGGGTTGGGCGTGTCGGGGAAGAAATGCTGGTGCGCCTTGTGGCCCAGGACCACCAGGGGCGCCAGGTCGCGGTCCTCGGCCTCGGTGTAGTAGCGGCCCTGGGCCACCTTCCAGTGGTGCACCAGGGGCATCTCCTCGCTGGCCGCGAACACGTAGATCTGCTTGTCGGCCTTGCCGTAGCGCACGGTGATGGGGTCGCCGATCACGGGCATGACGCGCCGTATCTCGGGCAGTTCACGCACGGCGGCCAGGTCTTCCTCGGTCATCTGCCCGGCCGGCCCGCCCGTGGCCGGCGGCTTGCTGCCCATGTAGAGGATGGCCGTTCCCATGGTCCCCATCTGCTCGACCACCTTGCGCCGCGCGCCCTCGCCAATGGCCAGCATCACGATGACCGAGGCCACGCCGATGACGATGCCCAGCAAGGTCAGGCTGGTGCGCACGCGGTTCATGCGCATGCCGCGCCAGGCGCTGCGCGCGGCCTCGAACAGTTCGGCCAGCCAGGGCGCACCGGCGCTGCCGCGCTGCGGCGTGAGCGGCAGGGCAGCGGCGCCCGCATTCGCCGCATTTGCCGCATTCACCGCGTTGGCTGCATCGTCGCGCCGGCTGTCGCTGGTGATGCGGCCGTCGCTGATCTCGATCACGCGGCGCGCCTGGGAGGCCACCGCGCGGTCGTGGGTGATGAGGATGATGGTGTGGCCCGCATCGGCCAGCTCTCGCAGCAGGGCCATGACTTCGGCGCCGCTGTGCGAGTCCAGCGCGCCCGTGGGCTCGTCGGCCAGGATGATCTGGCCGCCGTTCATCAGCGCACGCGCAATCGACACGCGCTGCTGCTGCCCGCCCGACAGCTGGTTGGGCCGGTTGCCCAGGCGCGAGCCCAGGCCCAGGCGCTCCAGCAGCGCACGGGCGCGCCGCACGCGCTCTTCCTTGGGCAGGCCGGCGTAGATGGCGGGCATTTCCACGTTCTCGCTGGCGCTTTCGCTGGCGATCAGGTGGTAGCCCTGGAAGACGAAGCCGAAGGCCTCGCGCCGCAGCCAGGCCAGTGCGTCCGAGTCCAGCGTGGCCACGTCCTGGCCCTGGAAGTGGTAGCTGCCCTCGCTGGGCCGGTCCAGGCAGCCCAGGATGTTCATCAGCGTGGACTTGCCCGAACCCGAGCTGCCCACCACGGCCACGAACTCGCCCGCGCGTATCTCCAGGTCGATGCCGTGCAGCACGGTGACGGCGGGCTGGCCGCTGTCGCCGCCGCCGTAGTGCTTGGTGATGCCGCGCAGCTCTATCAGCGGTGCGGTCAGCGTCGCGCCGGCCTGCATGCCCTGCCCCATCACCATTGCAGCCACCGCGGGCCACGGTCCAGAGGCGTCTCGCCGACGATGACGCGCTCGCCTTCCTGCAGGCCCTCCAGCACCTCGGCCTGGTGGCGGCTGCGCACGCCCAGGCGCACGGTGCGCTGCTCGGGCTGGCCCTTGGCGTCCAGCACGCGCACGGTCTGCGTGCTGCCGGCCTTCTCGGCCTTCTCGGCGTTCTCTGCCTTTTCCGCCTTGTCAGTCGTTCCCGCCTTGTCGGCCACGGCCATCAGCGGCACGGTGAGTGCCTGCGCGGCCTGGCCGGTGACGAAGACCACCTGGGCCGTCATCTGGGGCATCAGCTCGGCGTCCTCGTTGTCCACATCGAACAGCACGGTATAGGCCACGGCCTTGGTGGCGGGCGCAGGCGCCTGGCCCGCATTGCCGCCGGCCGGCGTCTGGCTGGTAGAGGGCGAGGGCAGCACCTGGCGCACCTTGCTGGACCAGCGCCGGGGCCTGGCCTGGTCGGCGCCGCCCAGCGTGGTGAAGTACACCGGCATGTCGTCGCGCACGCGGCGCACGTCGGCCTCGGACACTTCGGTCCACACCGTCATGGCCGACAGGTCGGCAATGCGCAGGATGTTGGGCGTCTGGTAGGTGGCGTTCAGCGTCTGGCCCTCGCGCGCCTCCACCGACACCACGGTGCCCGCCATGGGCGCGTAGATGCGCGTATAGCCCAGGCGCGCCTCGTCGGCCTTGAGCGTGGCCTGGGTCTGGTCGATCTGGGCCTTCAGATGCTCCATGCGGGCACCGGCGGCGGCCAGGTTGGCTTCTGCGGTCTGCAGGTCTTCCTCGCGCGTGGCCCCGTCGCGGGCCAGCTGGCGCTGGCGCGTGAGCTGCTGCTCGGCCAGCTTGCGCAGCGCCTGCTGCTCGGCCAGCTGTGCGCGCAGGCCCGCCAGCGAGGCACGCCCCGCATCCACCGTGGCGCGCTGCACGCTGGGGTCGATCTCCACCAGCAGTGCGCCCTTCTCCACCTGGGCGCCGGGCTCCACGCGCAGCCGGGTGACCTGGCCCGACACCTGGGCGCCCACGTCCACATAGCGGCGCGGCTGCAGCGTGCCGATGGCCGTGACGGTGGACTCGATATCGGTGCGCGCCACGGTCTCGGTCTGGTAGGCCACGGCAGGCCGGCTGGACCACCAGGCGGCCGCGCCCCCGGCCGCCGCCAACAGGACCACCGCCACGGCGATGGCTTTCCAGCGTTGCTGCGTGCGCGTCATGCTTGCCTCCCGACCACACACACCCCGAACTGGAACGAAAGCAGGAAACTCATCTGAAAAACCCCGTAGTACCGAAACTGAAAACAATCCACGCCAAATCCGCCACGGCAAGCACGCCAGCCAACCAGGCCAGCCGCGCCGCCCAGCGCGCATGGGCGCTGATCAGGGCCACGGCCATCAGCGCGCCGGCGGACACAAAGCCCAGCCAGGCCACCGAGCCCACCGTGCCGCCCCAGCCCGAGACAACGGGCACAAGGGCCAGCGCCAGCAGCGCCGTGCCCACGCCGCGCAACTGCGGGCCACGGCGGGCCGGCAGCTCGCGCGCGCCGGTCAATTGTTCGTAGTGGCGGTCCATGGCAAAGGCCAGGGCCGCCATGCCTGCAAAGGCCAGGGCCAGTGCGGCCAGGGATGCGTGCAACGTGCTCATGCCTGCACCTCCGACGGGCCGGCCACGGCGGCCTGCCCCTTGGCCGTCCTTGCCTTGGCGGCGGCACCCGCGCCGCGCCGCGCCAGCCAGCGCCAGGCCCAGGCGGCCGCCAGCCCCGTGGCCAGGCAGAACAGCTCCACCCCGGCGCTTTCCCAGTCGCCCTCCAGCATGTGGGCCGACAGCGGCTCGCCCACGGTGATCCAGTTGAGCAGCGGCAGCAGCAGGCACAGCATGGCCAGCAGGCCCATCTGCTGGCGCCAGGCCGTGGCTGGCGCACAGGCCAGCGCATGCACCAGCGCATGCACCAGCGCCAGGCCCCACAGCCCGAAGAACACGGCCAGCTCCCAGTCATCGCGGTGCGCCAGGCCCACGGGCACCAGGCGGTTGGCCCACAGGTAGCCGATGCAGCCCAGGCCCAGCCCGGCGATGGCCGCCACGTTCAGGCCCTCGATCAGCCGGTACACGCGCGCCGTGGCGCTGCCGAACTCGCCCTGGTGGCGGCTGCGGCGCTTGACCATGAAGAGGATGGCGCCCGTGGCCATCATGGCCGCGCCCGCCAGGCCGCACAGGAAGTACAGCCACTTCATGGCCAGCCCGCCGAACTTGACCATGTGCAGCCCGCCCATGACCGCCTGGGCCAGCGAGGGGGTGCCGCCGTCGGCGCCGCCGGGCAGGCGTACCTGCAGCACCTCGCCCGTGGCGGCCGAGAACATGGCCATGCCCGAATTGGGGCTCAGGCGCTGATGCGCACGGTCATCGCTGTTCCAGCCGTAGACGCCGATGCGTGCCGAGGCATCGCCGGGATGGTCGATGACCACCGCGCGCACCGCCTGGCCCATCAGCTCCTGGCCGCGCCGTGCAAACGGCTCCAGATCGGGCACCGCCAGGGGCTTGCCGGACAGCGCGGGCGGCCCGGCCTCGTTCATGTCGGCGATGAAGGCCGTGCGGGCGGCCTGGTCCGTGCCATAGACCGTCCAGACGCCAACGGGCATGAAGCTCAGGCTGGAGATGGCGATGCCGGTATAGGCAATCATGAACTGGAAGGGCAGCGTCAGCACCGCCACGGCGTTGTGCGCGTCCAGCCAGCTGCGCTGGCCCTTGCGTGCGCGAAAGGTGAAGAAGTCCTTGAAGATGCGCTTGTGCGTGATCACGCCGCTGACCAGGGCCACCAGCATGGCCATGGCGGCAATGCCTATCACCCACAGCCCCACCTGCCCTGCATGCAGTTCATAGTGGAAGTCCACGAAATGGTTGCCGCCCATGGTGGCGCGCGCGGCGCCGTGGCCGTGGCCTGCCGTCATTTCCTCGCCCGTGGCGGTGTCCAGCTCGGCATCGGCGTACTGGCGGTTGGCGTCGAACCAGTAGACACGCAGGTCGCCGCCGCCCTTGTCGTCGGACGGCCAGATCTCCCACATCTGCGCGCCCTGGTGGTGCTTTTGCATGTAGGCCGCGCCCCAGGCCAGGCGCTGGCCCAGGTCCGCACCCTGCCCGGCCGGCGCGGCGGCGCGCGCTGCCGCCTCGGCCACCTCGGCCGCCTCCTCGGCATGGTGCTCGGGCGTCATCCAGTGCGTGATGGCTTCCTGGAACACGGCCAGCGAACCCGTGAGGAACACCGCGAACAGCAGCCACGAAAACCACAGCCCGCACCAGGTATGCAGCCAGGCCTGGGCCTGGCGGAAACCGCCCGTGGCAGCGCCGCTGCCGGGGACCTTGCTGATCTGCGCCTTGGCCATCTCAAACGCCCCCGCCATTGCGCGCCAGCAGCAGCGCGGCGCCGCCCATCAGGGCCGCAGGCACCAGCAACCCCAGCCAGACCCGGCCCGCCGAAACCGGCGAGAACGCCCAGATCACCGCCAGCGCGTGCAGCGCAAAGCTCCACTGCATGCCGGCGATCACGGCATCGACACGCGCGCCGGGCAGCGCAGCGGCCAGGAAGGCCGCCAGCGCACTGGCCAGCGCATAGCCGCCGAAGACGGCGGCCAGCAGGCGGGACAGGACAAGCAGGCCCGGATGGACGGGCCTGTCGGCCTGGGTGATATCTGCACGATCAGCGGGTTGGGATTGGGGCATGTAATGGGTATTCGGATAAGCACAGGAACGCACGAATGCGTGCAAACAAGGGGCCAAAACGGATGCCGTGATGCGGCGGCCTTCAAGGCCCTCCTCATACATGACAAACGAGATCGAAAAAAAGGCCAGCCGCAATGGTTTTCGCCATTGCGGCCAGTGGCCTGGGTCGGACTGGGGCGGGCCCTCCTGGACCCCGCCCCGGCCCTCAGAAGGTGCCGCGCAGCGTCAGCACCGCATTGCGCGGCTTTCCATAGAAATTGCCGCCGCTCGCATAGCCCACGGTCTGGTAGTACGTCTTGTCAAAGATATTGTTGAGATTCAGGGAAACCGTCCAGCGCGGATCGATCCGGTACTGCACCATCGCATTGATGACCGAATAGCCGCCCTGGGTGAAGTTGTAGCGGCCGACTTCATTCCAGTCGGCGTCATACAGCGTATCGCGCACATGGTGCTTGCTCTGGATATGGGCGCTGCCGCCAATCTTCCAGCGCGACAGCTCGCCCGGCAGCACATAGGCCGTGGACAGCTTGAGCAGATGGCGCGGCGTGATGCTGCTGTAGGGCGCATCCTCGGTCTTGTCGCGCGTGGTGGTGTAGGTGTAGCCGGCCGCGATCTGCCAGCCGGGGCGCAGCTCGCCGCCGATCTCGGCGTCAAAGCCGCGGCTGGTCACCTTGCCCTGCGGCAGAAAGCAGCAATTGCCCGACCATTCCTCGTGATTGCTCGGATAGCGCGCATCCGTCACCGCCGTGCCCGTGCGCACCACGTTGAAAAGGCTGAATGTGGCATTGAGCCGGCCATCGGCCAATTCGCCCTTGAAACCGGCCTCATAGCTCTTGCCCTTGACCGGGTCCAGCGAATTGCCCGGAGGAGGCCCCGACTTGGACAGCGCCTGCGGCTTGAGAATCGAGGAATAGCTCAGATACGCCGACCATTGGTTGTTCAGGTCATAGATCACCCCGCCATACGGCGTGAACTTGGCCGGCTCGGAAAAGCGGCTGCCCGATGCCAATTCCCACTGGCCCGCCGCATTCAGCGACTCATAGACCTGGTTGAAGCGGTACTTGGCATAGCGCGCGCCCACGATCACATGCAGGCGGTCCGTCGGATGCAGGCGCAGCACGCCATAGCCGCCCGACTGGTCCTGGCCCCAGGGGTTGTAGCGGCGCGAGATCTCGCCGGCCGGCGCGGGGCGCCAGGCGCCGGGGTTGTAGACATCGATGGGCTCCACGCCCGTGGCATCGGTGGAATAGCCCACGTTCCAAAAGCTCTCCACCTTCTGCCGGTCCATGCCCAGCAGGATCTCGTGCGTGCGCCCGCCCAGGTCGAAGCTGCCGGCCAGGCTGGCGTCCAGCACGGTCTGCCGGTTCTCGTACAGGTAGTGGCCGCCGCCGTTCCAGTTCACGCCCAGGCCGGTTGCGGGGTCCAGCGCGCCGTAGCCGAACACCGTGGAGCCGTCATAGCTGGACTTGCTGCGGGTCAGGTTGAGCTTGCCCTTCCAGCGCGCGGAAAAGCGGTGCTCCAGCGCGCCGAACAGCTCGCTGTTGTCCTTGCGGCCCGTGGCCCAGGGCTGGGTGAAGCTGGTGTGGCGCGGCAGGCCGATATCGCTGCCGTCGCTGTAGCGCGGCACGTCGCCGCCGCCATCGCCGCGCGTGCGGATCTTGCTGCGGCTCATGCCCACGGTCAGCAGGGTGTCGGGCGTCAGGTCCGCCTCGACCACGCCGTAGAACTGGGGAGCGCGCGTGTGCTTGATGTCCACGAACTGGTCCGTGTCCTGGTAGGACAGCACGGCCCGGCCGCGCACCCGGCCATCGAGGGCCAGCGGCCCCGTGGCATCCACCATGGTCTGGTAGTTGTTCCAGCTGCCGATGGACTGCTGCACCACGAAGCGCGGCTCGGCCAGCGGCTTCTTGCGCACGATGTTGATGATGCCGCCCGGGTCGCCCACGCCGCCCAGCAGGCCCGAGGCGCCGCGCATCACCTCCACGCGGTCGTAGAAGTCCATGCTCTGGTTGACGCTGTAGGTGTACTGGGCGATGTTCAGCGGCGCGCCGCCGTCGATCTGCATGCTGTCGATCTGGAAGCCGCGCGAATAGAAATAGGTGGAGTCGAAATTGATCTGGCTGGTGGTGATGCCGGGCGTGGCGGCCAGCGCGTCGCGGATGTCGGTCATGCGGCGGTCGTCGAGCTGCTGGCGCGTGATCACCGACACCGATTGCGGGATCTCGCGGAACGACTGGTCCGTCTTGGAGGCGATGCTGGTCACGCGGCTGGTGTACGAGCCCGTGCCCTCGGTCGTGCCGTCGATGGCCCGGCGCGCGCTCACCCGCACTTCGGCCAGCGTCTTTTCGATGGCGGCGACGGGCTGCACGGTCAGCGTGCCCTCTTGCACATGGCCCTGCAGGCCGCTGCCGGCCAGCAAATCATCCAGCGCCTGACGCAGCGGCAACTCGCCCCGTACGGCCGGCGCCTGCCGCTGGGCGGCCAGCGAGGGCGTGAACACCAGCTGCAGTCCGGCCTGCCGCGCGAACTGGTCCAGCGCGCTGGCCAGCGGCTGCGCCGCTATGTCGAAGCGCAGCGTCTGTGCGGCCGGCTGGGCCAGCGCCGCCTGCAGCGGCATGGCCAGGCCCAGGCAGAGCACGGCATGGGCCAGCGGATGGAGGGCGGCGCGGCAGGCGCCCGAAGAAGGGAAAAGCGGATGCATGGAAATCGTCCTTGGCAGTGATGGAAGGGACCCACAGGGATCACTGCCAGGACGACTGGCCAGGAAAACTCCTGAAAAACAATGTGCGCCCCGCTGCCGTGCGCATGCAGTTGCTCTTGCCACCGTCGCGCCTCAGCCCGCCGTGGCCACCAGCAGGCCGCCATCGGCCTGCCTGCGCACCTGCACCGGCAGCGCATGGGGCAGCGCCCGCACCCAGGCATGGGCCTTGGCGATGCGCACGCGCCCGCTCAGCGGCAGGCGCGCGGCCTCCGGCGTGGCCTGCAGGTCGAACGGCGCATAGCGTGACAGCCGCGCCAGGGCCTCGCCCAGCGTGGCATCGGCAAACACCAGCTCGCCATGCCGCCAGGAGGCCGCCTGCCCCGCATCGCCCCGGGTCTGCGTGGCCACCGTGCCTTCCATGCGCAGGCCCTGGCCTGCAGACAATTCATAGAAGCGCCCGCCATCCGCGTCGGATTGCACGCGCACACGCCCCGACTCCACCTGCACCGTGACCCGCTCCTGCCCCTGGGCGCCCGTGGCCAGTTCCACGCCGAAGCGCGTGCCCAGCACGGTGACGCGCACGCCGCCGGCCTGCACGGTGAAGGGCCGGCCCTCGTCCCGCTCCACCTCGAAGAAGGCCGCGCCCTGCGTCAGCTGCACCACGCGCCGCGTGGCGAAATACTCCACCTGCGCGCTGCTGAGCGCGTCCAGCAGCAGGCTGGAGCCGTCCGGCAGGCCATGGCGCACCTGCTGGCCGCGCAGGCTGGACCAGCCGGCCTGCCACTGCACATGCGTGTCGCGGTAGTGCCGCCATTGCTGCCAGCCCAGGCTGCCGCCCAGGCCGAAACCGGCCACGCCCAGCAGCGCGGCCAGGCTGCGCCGCCGACCTGCATGTCGCGCAACGGCGACGCCTGGCCGCGTACCGCGCCAGCGGTGCAGCGCATCCTCTATGCAGGCGCTGGCCTGGATCAGGTCGCGCTCCACGGTGTTGAGGCTGACGCCCAGGCGCTCGGCAATCTCGGGCTGGCGCTCGCCCTGCACGCGGTGGGCGATGAAGGCGGCCCGGCAGCGCTCGGGCAGGCTGTGCAAGGCGGACTCCAGCACGGCCAGCGCCTGGCGGTACATGACGGAGTCGGCCACATCGGGCTCATGGCTGGGCGCCAGTTGTTCATGGACTGCCGCCTCGCCCAGGTAGCGGGCGTGGCGCTGGCGGCGGCGATGCGCATCCAGCGCCATGTGCTGGGCCATCACGGCCAGATAGGCCGTGGCGTCGCGCGGCATCTGGGCCGGATTCGCGGCCCCGGCCAGGTCTGCGGCCTCGGCCGGGGCGCTGCGCGCGTGTTCCGCCAGCCGCAGCCAGGTGTCGTGCACCAGGTCGCCCGCCTCCTCGCGGCTGCCCGTGCTGCGCGTGGCGGCACGCACCAGGTCGGCATAGGCCCGATCAAAGCCGGAAAGCAGAGCGCGGGTGAAGGAGGCGGACAAATCCATGGGGCTGGATCATAACCGCGCAAAGAAGAATCATTCTCAATAAACGCAATGCATGCCGGGCTCTTTCAGCGGTCCCTGGGCCATCCCTGAAAGGGCGCGATGCAAGGTGCAACGGGCCGCGAAGCGACTTTGCGCACGCCGCACGCGCTATCATCCGCACCGGCCCCCTGTTCCGGGGCCGGTGCTTCAAAACACCCATTTAGTAAGCGGTGCTGCCTCCCCGAAAGCGAGGCCTTGTCACGTCTGGATTCCGGGCTGTGGACGCTCGTCCACGCCCCTGCGGTTTCGGGCGGGATGGGGCTACCCGTAAGGGCGTCCGCACATCTTGCTGTGTGTTTTGAACATCCCGTCCACCTGTTTCGTGCTTCAAAACGCGGAGTCGGTGGTTTCAGTCTCAGTAAGGAGCACGGAAACATGACTGCCGTTTCTCTGGCACTCGCCTGCGCGCCCTCTTTTGGCGCCGCCCCTTCCACACGGAGGGCCCAGGCATGACCCCCACCCAGCCCACCCCCGCCACGGACAGCCACAGCACCCGGCAGCTGTCCAATGCGCTCACCCAGGTGGACCATCTCGTGCAGCAAGGCTGTGCAGAGATCTCCTCCATCGCCCAACTCGCCCTGGCATGGCTGGAGACGCCCAAGGGCCATCGCCACATGGACGTGGTGGCCCGCGCCCTGCAATGCATCCGCGACAGCGCCGAGACGCTGGCCGACTACGCCGGCACCGAGGCCCAGGCCATGGGCTGCGGATTCGAAGACGCGGCCGAGATGCGCCGCGCCGAAGCGGCCGAGGCAGCCGCCAAAGCCATGGCGCAACTGCTCGACTGCCGCACCCATGAGCCGGTGCGCCCGCAGGGCTGAGGCATGGCCATGGACAAGGAGAAGGACAAGGGCACCACCAGGACACAGCCCCCCAGCCTGCACCAGTTGACCAGCGCCATCACCGAGATCCACGGCAGCGTGCAGGAAAACTGCACCGAGATCTCGGCCCTGGCGCAACTGGCCCTGGCGGCAGTGCATGCACCGCAGGAGCACCACAGCCAGCAGGCCCTGGCCCATGCGCTGCGCGCCATCCGCGACAGCGCCGACCTGCTGGCCGGCCATGTGAAGGTGGAGGCCCGGCGCGTGGTGTGATCCCCCGCAAGGCCGCTGGCTGCACAACGGCGGCCCGAACGCCTGCGCCGCCGTCCTCAGAAGCTGCCGCGCAGCGTGAGCATGGCGTGGCGCGGTGCGCCATACAGGTTGTTGCTGAACGTTGTGCCCAGGGTCTGGTAGTAGGTCTTGTCGAGCAGGTTGTTGATGTTCAGCGTGACCGTCCAGCGCGGGTCGATGCGGTACTGCACCATGGCATTCCACAGCGCGTAGCCGCCCTGCGTGAAGTCAAAGGGCACGGACGTGCCCGCCGCCGACAGTGCCGTGCCGCTGACGTAGTGCGTGCTCTGGATCTGGGCGCTGCCGCCCACTTTCCAGCGCGACAGCTCGCCCGGCAGCGTATAGGCCGTGGACAGCTTGAACAGGTGGCGCGGCGTGATGCTGCTGTAGGTCTTTTCGGTGCTGCGGTCGCGGGTGTTGTTGAAGGTGTAGCCCGCTGCCAGTTGCCAGCCGGGCTGCAGCTCGCCGCCCAGTTCCATGTCGAAGCCCCGGCTGGTGACCTTGCCCTGTGCCAGGTAGCAGCAGTTGCCGCTCCAGCGGCTGTTGCTGGTCTCGTAGCGCGGGTCCACCACGGCCGTGCCCGTGCGCTCCACATTGAAGAGGCTGAAGGTGGCGTTCAGCCGCCCGTCCATCAGCTCGCCCTTGAGGCCGGCCTCGTAGCTGGCGCCCTTGACCGGCGGCAGCGAGGTGCCCGGCGCCGGGCCGGCCATGCTCAGCGCCTGCGGCTTGAAGATGGACGAATAGCTGGCATAGGCCGACCACTGGCTGTTCAGGTCATAGATCACCCCGCCATAGGGCGTGATCTTGGTGGGTTCCTTGAACGGCGTGTTCGACCAGGGCGTGCGGTTGCCCTGCGCATCCAGGTTCCAGATCGACTGCTGGAAGTCGTAGCGGCTGGCGCGCGCACCCAGGATGAGGTGCAGCCTGTCCGTGGGATGCAGGCGCAGCACGCCATAGCCGCCCATCTGCTTTTGGCCCCAGGGGCCGTAGCGGGTGTTGAAGTAGGTTTCCGTGGGAGGCGTCCAGATGCTGGGAGCAAACGGATTGCTGGCCACGGTGCCGCTGCCCGTGAAATTGGCGCTTTGCCAGAAGCTTTCCACGCGCTGCCAGTCCGCGCCCAGCAGCAATTCATGCGTGCGGCCCATGAGCTGGAAGGGACCGCCCAGGCTCAGGTCCACCACCTCCTGCGTATTGCCGGACTGGATGTGGCCGCCGCGCCAGACCGCCCCCGCCAGGGTCTGCGGGTTGATGGCGCCGCCCATGTAGACCCAGAAGCGGTCCAGCTCGGTCTCCACGCGCGAGACGTTGAGCTTGGCCTTCCAGCGGTTGTCGAACTTGTGCTCGAGCTGGGCGAACAGCTCCTTGGTCTCGTAGTCGTAATAGGCCCAGGGCTGGGTGAAGTTGGTGTGGCGCGGCAGGCCCAGGCTGCTGCCATCGGCAAAGCGCGGCAGGCCGGCATAGTCGCCGTTCTCATGGGTCTTTCCGTAGCTGCCGCCCACGGTCAGCAGGGTGTCTGGCGTGAGGTCGGCCTCCAGCACGCCATAGAGCGAGGGCTTTTCGCTGCTGCGCAGGTCCATGTAGGAGTCGCCCTTGTGGTAGGACAGCACGGCGCGGCCGCGCACGCGGCCGTCGTCGGCCAGCGGCGCGCTGGCATCGAGCTCCACGCCGCGCCGGCTCCAGGAGCCGGCCGACAGCGCGGCCTTGAACTGCCGCTGGGCCAGCGGCTTCTTGCGCACCAGGTTGATGATGCCGCCCGGATCGCCCACGCCGCCCAGCAGGCCCGAGGCGCCGCGCATGACTTCGACGCGGTCGTAGAAGGCCATGTCCTGCTGCGGCGAATAGGTGTAGGCGCCCAAAGCCAGCGGCGCGCCGCCGTCGATCTGCATGCTGGTGATCTGAAAGCCCCGCGAATAGAAGTCGCCCACGGTATTGGCCACGACCACGCCGGGCGTGAGCTTGAGGGCCTCGGTCACATCGGTCACGCGCTGGTCGTCGAGCTGTTCGCGCGTGACCACCGATACCGACTGCGCAATCTCGCGGAACGACTGGTCCGTCTTGGAGGCAATGCTGGTCACGCGGCTGGTGTAGGAGCCCGTGCCTTCGGTCGTGCCGTCACCGGCGCGGCGCGCGGCCACGCGCACCTCGGCCAGCGACACCGCGCGCGGGGCAACGTCTGGCGCCCGGGCATCGGGCACGGCGCGCTGGCGCAGCACATAGCCGCCTTGCGGCTGCACCGCCGCCTCCAGCCCCGTGCCCTGCAGCAGCGCGGCCAGGCCGGCCTGCGCGGTGTGGCTGCCCTGCAGCCCCGGGCTGCGCAGGCCCTGGACCTGGTCCTGGGTGAAGGACAGCAGCAAACCCGAGTCGCGCCCGAAGCGGTTGAGCGCGTCCTCCAGCGTGCCCGCCGGAATCTGGTAGCTGCGTGTAGGTGCTGTGGCGGCCGTGGTGTTGACGGACGGCGAAGGCGCCTGCGCCCACAGGTTGCTGCCCAGCCCCGCGCAGGCCAAAGCCAGCAACAGGCCACGGGACGGGACGACAGAGGGGCGCAAGGCGCAGGGAAAGCGCCGGGGCGCTGCGGGATATGCCATGGTGTGCGAAGGACTGGGCCTGGAAGGAAAAGACAAACGGATGAATGGACGAATCGATGGGCGGGCCCGGCATGGCAAGCCCCCCTCTTCCTCCATGTCCCGCGAGTTCTCGAAACAGACCACCCCGGGCGCAGATTTCTTCAAAAAACTGCGCAGACCCCTTCAAGCCCCTGCCGCCTTCTTGCCCACCACCACCTCGCGCCGGCCCCACCAGCGCGTCATGGAGCGCAGCTCCAGTCCCGGCAGCGCACCGATCACGGCCAGCACGCGCGGCACCTCGGCCAGCGGATAGGTGCCTGAGATGCGCAGGTCGGCCACTTCGGGCTCGCAGGCCAGGGCCGCATCGCTGTACGGCTGCAGCGCCTCCAGCATCCGGGCCAGCGGCATGCCGCGCGCCACCAGCATGCCCTCGGTCCAGGCGGTGCTGTCCTCATGCACGGCGGTGGCTGGCGAGACGCCATAGGCCCGCAGCGTGGCCTGCTCGCCCGCACTGACCACCAGCACACCCTGGCCGGCCAGCCGGGGGGTCAGGCGCACGGCACCCTCGAACACACCCACCTGGAAATCACCATCCGTGAGCGCACGCACGGAAAACCGCGTCCCCAGGGCCAGCGCCTCGCCCGCAGTGGTCTGCACGGCAAAGGGCCGGGCGGGCTGCTCGGTGTCCTTGGCCGTGGTGACCAGCACCTCGCCCTGCAGCAGGCGCAGACGGCGGTGCCGGGGACCGTATTCGATGTCCAGCGCGCTGGCGCCGTTGAGCACGATCTGCGTGCCGTCCGGCAACGCCATCTGCCGACGCTCGCCCCGCGCCGTGCGTGCATCGGCCACCCAGCCCTGCCAGGGCAGGCGCTGCTCCAGCTGCCAGGCAATGCCGGCACCAAAGGCCGCAACGGCCAGGGACCGGATCACGCGCCGGCGAGCGGAACCACGCGGAGCCAGCGCAGCCCGGGCTATCGGTGATTGCGGCGGCGCCACCAGCCCAGCCAGCCGCTGGTTGACGGCAGCGATGCGCTGCCAGGCCTGCTCGTGCAGCGGATCGGCCGCGCGCCAGGCCTGCCAGGCTTGCCATTCGCGGGCCAACTCATCGGACAGGCCGCCCTCCTGGTGCTTCAGCCACCACTCGATGGCGCTGCGCGCTACCTCGGGCGGCAGGCCGGCTCCCGGCGCCGTCATGCATCCACCGCGAAATAGCAGTGCATGCCGGCCTGCACCAGGTAGCGCTTGATGGTGGTCAGCGACAGGCCCAGCTCGCGCGCAATGTCGGCCTGCTTCATGCCGTCCAGCTGGGCCATCAGAAAGGCCCGCCGCACGGGAGCAGGCAGGCCGTCGAGCATGCGGTCGATCTCGTCCAGCGCCTCCAGCAGCAGCGCGCGCTCCTCGGGCGAGATGGCAAAGGACTGCGGCGCCTGGGCCAGCGCCTCCAGATACGCGCGCTCCAGTTGCTGGCGCCGGTAGTGGTTGGCCAGCACGCGCTGCGCCACCGTGGTCAGGAAGGCGCGCGGCTCACGCGCCTGCACAGGCTCGTCGCGCGCCAGCAGGCGCACAAAGGTGTCGTGCGCCAGATCGGCCGCCTGGTGCACATCGCCCAGCTTCTTGCGCAGCCAGCCCTGCAGCCAGCCGTGGTGGTCGGTGTAGAGCGTGGCGACTTCGCGGTGAAGGGAGGTTTCGGCGGCAGGCATGGCGCGGAGGAGGAATGCGTGGGCGGCTGGCCCGAAATATGAGATCAATTCTCATTTGCATTCTAACGGTTGGCCTGCGCTGCGTTGCCACGGTGATGCCGACCCAGCACCCATCACCTGCCGCCCTGCGAGGTGTTGCCGCTCTCAGCCGTGGTACTGGCCGCATCCTTGCGCACCGGCAATGCGA